>DBWM01000020.1:97746-114343 GCA_002309015.1 Myxococcales bacterium UBA1238
AGGGGCGCACCGTGGACTTCAAGAACACCGTGATCATCATGACCAGCAACCTGGGATCCGCCGATCTTCTGGAGGTTTCGGATCCCAAGGAGGCTTGGACCCGCGTGGAAGCGGCCTTGCGCGCCCAGTTCAAGCCGGAGTTTTTGAACCGAATCGACGAGACCATCCTGTTCCACCGCCTCGAGCGGCCCGAACTCGAGAAGATCCTCGATTTGCAGGTGGCCCGCTTCGCCAGCCGCTTAAAGGAACGGAACGTCACCCTCGATTTGAGCCCGGCGGCCCGCAAGTTGCTGATCGATCAGGGCTACGATCCGCAGTTCGGTGCGCGACCCATGAAGCGTGCAGTGCAGCAGTCCCTCGAAAACCCGATCGCCCGCGAGCTGTTGGCGGGTCGTTTTGGCCCTGGAGAGACCCTGCGCATCGATGCAAAGGACGGTCAAATTCAAATCCTGTGACCCTTACCCGCCCGATCCCCCGGGGTATGATCCAGGGGATCGGGGATCCAGCCTTCAACCACTGGCCGCTCCCGTTTTGGGAACGGCCTTTTTTTTATCGTTTGACCCGATTCCCCTCAAAAAAATCCTTGCAATCCAACAAAACCGCCTTCAATATCCCCATTGGAACGCTCAAGCCTCACGGTTAGGTTTTGAAGTCGTTCGCTTCGAGCATGGGTTGACGGCCAGATCAGAGTCGATCTTTTGAATCTGAAACTGCCACCACCGATGAAGCTTGAGGTTCAAAGGATTCTGAAAGGGCCTTGACGGTGTAAACCGTTCAAAGTTTTCGGTCAGAACCCACCCGATCTGCTGAATATGGGTCGATCTTTTAAAAAAGCCCCGGTCATTTTTGTGGTGAAGGCCGCTTCTCATGAAAAAAAAGCAGCGTCCACCAGCGGTATAGGGCCAGAGTTTTTCAAAAGATCCCGCATCCTGTTCGATGCAGATCCGATTTTTGAAAAGAGGATCCGATCTTTTGAGCCGTGATGGGCCGATTTTTTGAATCTGAAGCGCCCGTTTTCGTCGATCAGTTCGGTTCCATTGAATCTGAAGCAGAGTTTACATTCGGCATAGCCCTAAAATCCGTTAGAGCATTGCCCCTTCACCGTTCGCAGAGTACAGGAGTTTTTCAAATGGCCAAGCAGATCACGCGCATTACCTATCGTCGCCTTCGCCGCGATGAGCAGTTCAGCTTCAATGATGCCGTCATCGACTGCATCCAAAGGAGTGGTTGCGACGCAGGCAAGCCCTTTGCCGAGTTTAAAGCCAAGAGTGAAGCGCTGAAGGCGATGCGTAAGAAGAAGTTGCAACGCAAGTCCACCGGCCTTTATGAGAAGGATGCCGTGGTCGACAAGAACTGGCACGCCTTCTACATGCAGGTTCACGCCTCTCAGGAGCACCCTTATCCCGAGGTGGCCGATGCAGCCAACCAGATCGCCAAGGTGTTCGACAAGGTAAAGCGCCCCACCGCGCTCAATTATGATCGCGAGTACGGCGCGTTGCTGGGCCTTCTCGACGGTTTGAACGGCCTCGATCCGGCCTTGTTCACCACTGCCCTCCTCGCGCCTCACTACGATGCGCTCAGTGCAAGCGTGAAAGATTTCGTGCAAACCAAGCAGGATCAGCTGGCACAGGAGAAAAACAACGACACGATCACCATCGATCAGGCCGTAGCCGAATGCAGCGTCGCCTGGACCCAGCTCGCCTCCTACATTGAAGCCAAAGAAAACGCCGACGAACTCGGTGGCAACCAGAGCACCATCGACCTTCTGAACCAGTTCCTGGGCAAGCTCGACGCGTTGATCCGCGGTCGCGACACCCGCGCCAAGAAGAAGAAGGCCAACGCCGAGGCTTCCGACGTGGAAGATGAGAGCGAGAACCTGGTGGAAGAGGCCCTGGCCGAAGAAGCCGCCGAGGCCTGATCACCCGATCCCTGCATAAGGTTTCAAAAAAATGGCAGATCGTTTTACGGTTCAGGACAATCTCAAAAGGTCAGAAGAGACGCCTCTGCAAAAAGTGAAGGCATTCTCTTTGAAAGATCTTCAGCGATCGGCCGATCAGGGCAGCAGAGAAGCGCTCTACGAGCTCGGTTGTCGGTTCGATGAGGGCAATGGTGTAGAAAAGGATCAGGCCAAAGCCGTCGAATACTGGAAGAAGGCCGCCGAAAAAAATGAGCCCAACGCTCTGTATGCCCTCTTTCTCGCGTACGCCAACGGTGAAGGCACAGCCGAAGACGACGATTTAGCCGACGATTATTTCGAGAAAGCCGTCCGTGCAGGCCAGTTCGACGCCGTTATGATCCTGGTCGATTCGATCGTGGACGACGATTCCCTGCTCGAAGATCGCGAGTCTGCGGCCGAACTCCTCCGCGAAAATCTCGCAGCCTGCGACCCCGTCCATCTGTTGGTCGTGGCCGAAAAGCTTCAGGAGTCACAGCCACAGTCGATCACCGCGCCCCTCGCCTTCCAATGCCTCACCTATGCCGTCCAGGGTTCCCATGCCCGCGCCCAAAGATTATTAGGCAACGCCTATGCAATGGGCCTCGGCACCACAAAGGATCCCGCCAAAGCCATCGAATGGTGGACCATGGCCGCCAAACAAAACGACCTCCTCGCCATCGATGCCCTCCTCGACATCTATTTAAGAGGCGATGACACCCAAAAAGACCCCATCCTCGCCCGCGCCCTCCTCCAGCAAGCCGCCGATCTCGGCGACAGCGACGCCGCAGAAGCCCTCCGCAAATTCGATCAGGGCGAGTAAGCTGTGAGGGGAAGCCACCCCCACCGGTAAAGGTGCCCATTTCTTTTCCATCAGAAGCCCCCGATACATCCCGATCCCCCAATCCCGCAGGATCAAAGTTGTCCCCGTAGGTGTTGGTGGCACGCGCACAGCGCGTGACGGAAGGGGACTCGCAAATCAAAGGGAGACTTCTTGACGGCTGAAACTGCCCACAACCGCCCGATCCACGAAGCCTTACTTTGTAACCCACCTCCCCTTCCGGCCGCTGCGCGGCCACCAACACCTACGGGGACGGCTGGATCCGCCCGATCTCACCCCATCACTTCTTTTCGAACTCGAGGAAATATTGGTAGGGCAGCAGTTCTGAGAGATCTTTTTTGACCTCAAAGCCCGCTTCAGCCATCGCTTTTTCCAGCGCATCGCGCTTGATCCGCATGTTTTCGGGCGGTCCGTCGGGGATTTCGCCTTCTTTAAACTCGATCACGTCGAATTTGCAGCCGGGTTTGACCTGGTTGCTCACATGTTTCAGCCAGTCCCCAAGATTGGCAACATGGTGCAACACGTCGCAGACGAACAGGCGATCGGTTTGGGACGGCACCTGCGGCTTGTCCTTGTCGATCAGCGTCACTTCGACATTCTGTATACCTTTCAACATCGCGTTGTGGTGCACGTGGCGAATCATCTCTGCCTCCACATCACCCGCGATCACTTTGCCGGAATCGAGCTTTGACGCCATGCGGAAGGCAAAATAGCCCGATCCGGCCCCCAGATCGACGACGGTTTCGCCCGGTTGCAACGCGAGGGCTGCGACCACCTCGTCCGGTTTCTGCCAAACCGCGCGATCTTCCCGCTCCAGGAACTGAATGTACTGCTCGATCTGCTCAAAAGGTTTCATCTTTGTCGGATCGATCCCCGCCTTTCGCAACGGGCAGTCGATGGGTGGATTCGAGGGATCGTGCACATGCGCCGGCGCAGAAGCAGCATCCACTGCCGGATCAGCCGCCTTCGGCTGCGCCTCAGAGACCGTCGTCGAAGGAGGCAGCTCCTTTGCAGGCTCTGCGGGTTTGGAACAACCGAAGAAGGCGAAGGAGGAAAAGAGAAAAAGGCTTCTGTAAAGGTTTGTAGGAGGCATGAGTTCAAACTCCAGTTTGAAAGGTTCCTGTTTTAAATATATGTTTTCCTACTCAAGATCCATCATCCATGGTGCGATCGGGTGATTTTTCTTGTGGGGGATCCGCGTTTGATCGACAGATCCGCTTTGGTCTTCTTTAAAGTTTGTATGCCCCACCGCCCGATCCACGCAGCCTTACTTTGTAACCCACCTCCCCTTCCAGCGACTGCGGCGCCACCAACACCTGCGGGGACGGCTGGATCCACCCGATCACGCCCCTTCTTTTCTATCACCTTCGGCATCGAACGAGGGTTGGATCTTCTGCAAAAGGCAGCGTTCGATCGCTTCTTCGTTCATGCGCCTGGGGTTTCGGCCGAGATCGTCCCACCAGCCTTCTTCTACGCCGTACCAGAAGTCGAGATCGGGGTTGTAACGGCGGAGGAGTTCGAGGCCTTTGTAATAGTAGCGGGCATTTTCAAAGTAGGGCCTGGGAACGGATCCGTTGGAAGCGACTTTGAAGGGGAAATCGATGCCTTCATCCAGATACTGAGCCCGGATCGCCGCATCGCGGAGCGACATTTTTTCGGTGTCAGCGAGCTCTACTATCCGTTGAAGGAGGCCTGCATAGTAAAAGATATGGTGTAACTCGAGGCCTTCGTAGTCATCCTTTGCTTCGGGATGGCGCCTCTTTCGTTCAAAATACTGCTTATGCTCCGATCCTAAGAAATAGGCATAGACCAGATTGCCCTCTTCCCCTTTGGCCGAAAAGGAGGGATCGTCCTCTATGAGGAGGCAGTCGGCCATTTGATCGGGCGGTACCACCACATCTTCCAGCTTCTTTTTTTGCGGACCCTTAAAATACCCGACGTAGAGGTCGCTGTAATTCGGTAAGTCCTCGGTGGGACTGTGGAGTGAGGTGGTAAACACGCGGTAAGGAACGGGCTCATCGCCAAAGACACGGTGCATCAGCATTCTGGCCAGATCCACGTTTCGCTCGACAATGGCACCGCTGAAGAAATCGATCGCGATGTTTTGGCTGTGAACCCATTTTAAGAGCTCGAAGGTCCCGGGATAAGCGATGAAATAGAAGGTATGCCCGTGAAATTCCCAGGGGAAGATCATCCGTTCTGCCTGCGCCTCACCCCAGCGTTCGCAGATGAACTCCCGGGCAGCCTTATAAAGGCGCGGCGAGATGTAGGGGTTTTCTAAGGTACAGTCAAAATCAAACACAAATCGACGCATCTTGCACCTTGGAAAAGGAAAGAACGCATCCAGAAGTTGAAGGGGTCACAGGCGGTGATGGTCTAAAAGACGCGGTGCGATGCAACCATCACCATCGGATCAGATGAGAAAACCTTCAAAAGAAGCTACGTTGCAGGCTTGTTGCTGACGCGATCGACGCATATCCCCTGCTCATCCCACCAGGTAGGCTCTATGCCATACCAAAAACCGAGCTCGGGTTTGAACCGTTGAAGCAGCTTCAGACCGCTCAGATAGTATTTTGCATCCTTGTAATGGGCAGTTGGCTGATGACCCGATGCGTCCATAACGGGCGGAAACGCGATGTCTTCATCCAGATACTGGACCTCTACCGCCGCATCCCTGAGCGAGATCTGCTTTTCATCGGCCCTCTTCAGGATTTGATCCAGCACGCCCGCCAGATAGAAGCAGTGATGAAGCTCCAAACCTTCGAGCATGGCTCCATAGGGCTCGTTCTCCTCCTTCCGTGCAAAGTAGGTCTTAAACTCTGTACCATGGAACCCCGCGTGAACAAGATGCCCTTCCTCGCCTTTGGCTGCATAGTTGTTCTCATTATCGATGAGCAAACAATCGGGCAGATCGGCCTCCTCCACGACAACACCCTGCAATCTTTTCTTATATTTGCCCGCATAACAGCCCAAATAGAACGCTTCATCTTCGGGGGTTTCCAGCTTTTTTAAGTGACCCGCTGAAAAGATGCGGTAAGAAGGCACGGTTTCACCAAAAGCGGTGCGCATCATCTCGCGGCAAAACCACTCGTTTCGCTCAACCGTCGCGCTGCTGAAGAAATCGATCGCGACATTTTGGCTGTGTACCCATTGTAAAAGTTCGATGGCGCCGGGGTACGCAACAAAATAATAGGGAACGCCACCGCGATCCCAAAGGTACACCAGCCGATCGATCTCGTCTTCACCGTAGCGTTCCCTGATCACCTTGTAAATGGGGGCAATCTGCCAATGCATCACGAATGGGGTTTCTAAGGTGGCATCCAGATCGAATACAAATCTTCTCATCGTTTCCTCCTTTAAAGCTCCATTTTTTTACAGCGAACCCCATCTTTTCGCGAGTTCATAGCGTTCCCGATCGATACCATCCTTTGTCCACCATGAATCCTCGATACCATACAAAAAACTGAGCGCAGGGTTAAAGCGTTGCAGCAGCTTAAGTCCGCTTAAATAATATCGGGCATCCTTTGAATGGGGGAACGGCGCAGGGCGGCGATCCGAAGGATTGGGCGGAAACTTAAGACCTTCATCCCAATATTGAACCTCTATCGCCGCTTCACGGAGCGGGATCTTTTTGTCATCGGCCCTTTGCAACAGTTCATCCAGGAGTCCCGCATAATAAAAACAGTGGTACAACTCCAGTCCATCCCCGTTCTCATCGTCCCGATCAGTAAGTTTCCGGCAGAGATAGTCCCTTCCCTCCAGTCCGGAGAAGGGTGCTGTCACCAGATTCGCCTCTTCCCCTTTGGCGGAATAGGACCGATCATCATCTACAAGCAGACAATCCGGCAAATCACCCGCCTTCACCACTACACCTTCCAGCTTCTTTTTCATCAGACCGTAAAAGAACCCGATGTACTTGCATCTTCCTTCGGCTGTGCGCGTATCGCAACCGTGCTCCTTACCCGAAAAAACCCGGTAAGCCGGCGCGTCATCTCCAAAGGCACTCTGCATCAGCCACGCAGAAACCGCCAGATTCCGCTCGTGGAGAGCGCTGCTGAAGAAATCGATCGCGATGTTCTGGCTGTGAACCCATTGAAGCAACTCGAAGGCCCCGGGGTACGCAAAGAAGCAGTAGAGATTTTCTTTGTAAATCCATTCGAGAACCATCTGTTGACCGCGCTTGGGTCCAAAATGATCCCGATAACACCGCTTAAACCGCTCGTAGTCGTTCTTGAGAACGTGGGGTGATTCCAGGGTGCAATCCAGATCAAACACCATGCGCCGCATCATTTCCTCCGTTGTGCAGGCTTCAAATGGATTTCAACGCTCCGCCTGGCCGGTTATGGCCAGAACTTTTAAAAAAGAATCCCTCTCATTCTGCATTCATGGTCACTTCTTTTTAAAAAGAAGCTTCGGTTTCAACCGTTGACTGCGTCTTTCCTGAATCCGATCGCACAGTTTAAGAGATGAACACCGCTTCCAATGGTTTAAAAGCGGCATTCACCGCCCAACATGGGCCTTTCTTTTCAACAATCTGTATCCATCACCATCGGTTAAGGTCATCTCTTTTTCAAAAGTTCCTGCCATCACCGCCGGATCATGCAGGATCCCATCCGTTTGAAGCACCCTTAACCGAAAGCAAGGCCTCGCTGCGCACAAAAAAAGGCGACTTTCCTCAGGTCGCCTTCATTTTTGAGAGAGAAAATTCAGCGTAACCAGTCTTCGCGCAGCTTTTCGTTGGCTACAAAGCGGCCGATACCAGCGGATCGGACCGCCTGGCGCCGGCGCAACCAGGCCTTGAATGCGGTGGGCAAGATGAGCGCATCCCAGATTTGGTTATATAAATGCCTTGCTTGTGCTGTTCTAAAGGGTGAAGGCAAAAGTTGCAATGGAGCCGTAGAAATTTGCGTTAAATCCCGCAATCTCTGGCGCGCAGCCGAAATGATTTTCGCATGGTCGAAGGCCAGCGGGGGCAAATCGTTCACGTTAAACCACGCGAGGTTTGCAGCGTCGTCGCCAGCCTTCGCAACCGCATCGGGCGGGCAGAGGCCCACGAACGCAGCCGTCGCCGTCCAGCCCCGGGGATCGCGACCCGGATCGCCAAATGTGCCGATTTCAAACAGGGGGATCGGTGGAAGCGTGGTCTCTTCGTTGAGTTCGCGCAACGCCGCCTGCTCGGGCGGCTCATCCTTCTCAACAAATCCACCCGGCAGCGCGTAATGGCCCTTAAACGGATCATTTCCGCGCTCGATCAAAAGCAATTGCAAATGCCCGCCGGAATAACGGAAGGCGACCACGTCCGCTGTCAGTGAAGGTTTTGGGTATTCCATGCCGCTAGAATGCACGGATTTGAAACATCAATCAATGACAATGGCGTTTGCGTTCAGGTTTTGCTAGTCTGCGCGCTTCCAAAAATGAGAGCCGTCCAATGCCGCAAGCGCCTCAAAACCCCATCTCGCCCTTTGAAGCCACGCTCAGCACCGAAGACGATACGGCCGACGTGAGCGTCGACGATGAGACCGTTCAAATGGATCCCAGCGATCCGTTCTCCAATGCGTCCCAGGCTTTTCATTCGGGCGATTACAGCCAGACGGTCGCGATCTTAACCCAGACATTAACGCCCCTGCCGCCCGAGATGCGGCTGTTGCTCGCCCGGGCTTACGCAAACTTAGGGCTTTCGGCGCAGTCTATCCGCACAGCTGCCCGCGCTCTGCTGCAATGCGATCCTTATCCCTTTGCCGTTGAAACTTACTTACTGCTCTCGAAGCAGTTATGGGCATCGAGCAAGCCCGCAGACGCGCTCCTTACGGCGCAAAAAGCGAGGGATCTCTGCAACAACGCGTATCACCGCGCCTGGGTTCAGCAGATTGAGGCCGCAAATCCCGATCCGCCCGCTTACGATCTCGGGACTTTGCTCCAGAAGCTCGCCGCCGATCCCTATACCGGGCAGGAAATCGATCTCGGCATTCATCAAAACATCAGCAATGCGCAGATTCAGATGCGGGTCAGCCAGAATCCCGCGGCGATGCCCATCGCTCACAATCTGCCTCATCTGCCCGAAAGCCATCACGACGACGATAAGACGATCGATGTGCAGGCGATGACGCAGTCCATGGAAACATCTGCGACCGCATCCCTCGAAAGCGATTCCGTAGACGAAGAGGATCTGGACGAGACGATCGCCAATTTGCCTGAAGATCTGCAGCTGGGTGACGGATCGGTCCTGCAGGATGACGAAACCGTCACATTAAAGTCCAAAGACGCGGGAACAGAGCAGCCAGTCCCCCGGTTTGAAGCGCTCGCTACGCCGGACGAGCTCGATACCACCGCTTCTGTCAACACCCTTTCGATGGAGGATACGACAGGCTCGACGCTCGACTCATCGTTGGGTCAGCCTTTGCCGCAAACGCCCGGGCTTGCGCTCCAGACCCTGCCCAAAGCGCAGAAACTCCTGCAGGCTCAGGCACAATTGCTCGAAGAGCCGCTCAATCCCAGCGAATTTGGGCCGAATCCATCGATCTTTCAGACGAATCCCGAGCCTTCGGCGCATCCGGACCGGAAAGCAAGCGGGAAGCTGCCCGGATTGCCGCAAACCTTAAATCAATTGCCGCGACCCTCTACGGGATTGCCGCCCAATCTGAATCAAATGCCGCCGCCTACCCCGGGATTGCCGCAAACGCTCAACCAGCTGCCGAAGCAGCCTACGGGTTTGCCGCAAACGCTCAACCAGCTGCCGAAGCAGCCTACGGGTTTGCCGCGCGTTCAAACGAATCTGCCGCCGCAGTCTGCGGGATTGCCGCGCGTTCAAACGAATCTGCCGCCGCAGTCTGTGGGATCGCTGCCCGTATGCGAAGGGAGGCGTCCCCAATCCCAGGAGCCTTCGGTCTTCAATCCGCTCTTAAAAAACAATACCCGGATTTCCGCCGCAAAGAAGCAAAAGTCGCGCTCTAACCTGAAGATTTACGTCCTGCTCGCAGCCGTTGCGTTGTTTGTCTTCACCATTTTGATCTGCGGCTTAAGCCTTTATCGCGCACGCCTGAGCATTGCCCAGCAGACCTCAAAGGCGCGCGCAGCTTTTCAGACGGGTCGCTACGCGGGGCACAAAGAAGCGTTGCAAATCCTCGAGTCTTCCGAAAACCAGCCCGGTTTCTGGGCGCAGATGGGCGATCGTACGGCGCGCTTCTTTGGGAACCGGGGGTTAAAGGCGCTTTATGCCGATCAGACGGCGCTCAACATGCGCATACGCGCCGAGATGCGCGCGATCTATTGCGATCAGCAGATCGAACAGCTGCCAAAAGACGCACCGATGCTGGACGCCACGTACAGTCACCTGCTGCTTCAGATCGATTCGGGCGAGCTCCATCAGGCAGAGGTTTATTTGCAGGCGCTGCCCAAAGAGACGGCGGATTTACCTGACATGATCGCGCTCAAAGCGCGGCTGGCCGAGCGTGAAGGCCATTTAAAGGAAGCGCAGCTATGGGCGAAGAAGGCGGCATCCCTGGCAAAAGATGACCGTTCACTCGCGCGTTATGCGGCATTCCTGGCAGCTGAAGCGCAGGATCCGGAAGCGATGATGTTGTTGCAGCAGCTGATCGCACAGAATCCCATGGAGCATCAGCCAGAGCAGATATTGCTTTCACGCCTGCAGATCCGTCTGCAGCAACAGCCCGGGATGGCGCAGGCCACCTTGCAGACCCTATTGCAAAACCACAAGGATTTGAGCCCCATCGAGCAGGCCCTCGCGCAGGAAGCTCTGGGTATGGCCTACGAGCAAAATCAGGCGTTCGAAAAAGCGCGGGATGCGTACCTTTTGGCCTATAAGGCCTGCCCGCGCAAAGCATTTGAAGCGCAGGCCAAACGCGATCTGCGCCCAATGCAGGAAGCGGATCCCAAGCCCGAAGCGACTGCGCCCTGATCCTCTGCTGAAAACCCCCTGAAACCGGAACACCCCCTCGAATCCCCTGCAGTCAGCGCGCCTTTGCATCAAAAAATGGGCGCAATGCCAGAGATTTGAGCAAGAAGGAAGAAACCATGGAAGCAAACGCCCAGGATTTGAACGAAAAGAAAGAGACGACGCTCGTTATCGGTCACCGTAACCCCGACACCGATTCCGTTTGCTCGGCAATCTGTTACGCCTGGCTCAAGAGCGCTTTGAATGCGGGCGAATATCTGCCTTGTCGCGGCGGAAGCCTCAACCCTGAAACCGAATATGTTTTGAATTACTTCGGCATCGAAGAGCCTTCGTGCGTAGACAATGTGCGTACGCAGGTAAAGGACATCGACTTCAGAAAAACTCCGGGAGTTTCGCGCGGATTCTCTTTAAAGAATGCGTGGCGCCTGATGCAGGAAAACAATGTGGTCACGCTTCCGGTGGTAAACGACGCATCTCTGCTCGAAGGCGTCATCACCATCGGCGATATCACGAAGTCGTATATGAATCTTTACGACAGCAGCATCATCTCCCAGGCATGCACCAAATACGCCAACATCATCGAGACGCTTGAGGCGACTTTGATCGTAGGCGATCCCGAAGCCTTTTTTACTTCGGGTAAAGTGCTCATCGCTGCGGCCAATCCCGATATGATGGAAAACTATATCGAGAAGAACGATCTCGTCATTCTGGGAAACCGCTACGAATCCCAACTCTGCGCCATCGAAATGGAAGCCGGCTGCATCATTGTCTGCGACGGCGCAAACGTTTCGCTGACCATCCGCAAGCTTGCCACCGAACACAACTGCACGGTTTTAACAACCCCTTACGATACCTACACGACCGCGCGCCTCATCACCCAATCGATGCCGATCAGCCATTTTATGACGCGCGAGAATCTGATTACCTTTACGGAAGACGACTATCTCGACGAGATTCACGACATTATGGCGAGCAAACGCCACAGGGACTTTCCCGTCACCGACGGAGATGGCCATTATGTAGGCATGCTCTCCCGCCGGAATTTATTAGGTGCCAAGGGTAAGCGCGTCATCTTAGTCGACCACAACGAAAAATCTCAGGCTGTCCCCGGAATGGAAACCGCCGACATCAGAGAAATCATCGATCACCACAGGCTCGGCACCATCGAAACTTTACAACCGGTCTATTTCCGCTGCCAGCCGCTCGGTTGTACGGCGACCATCATCTATCAGATGTACCTCGAATCCCATGTTGAGGTGACTCCCAGGATTGCGGGCCTGCTCTGCAGCGCGATCATTTCAGACACGCTCTATTTCCGCTCGCCCACCTGCACGCCGGTCGATAAAAAGACGGCTTTGGAACTCGCCCAGATTGCAGGGATCGAAATCGACAGCTATGCCAAACATATGCTTTCGGCTGCGTCGGACTTAAAGGGCAAATCCGACCAGGACATCTTCTATCAGGATTTCAAACGCTTCACTGCCGGCAAATATACGTTTGGTATCGGCCAAATCACTTCGCTTAACGCCGACGAGCTCGAAGAGTTAAAGCCCAGAATGCAGGCTTACAGCGAAAAGGCCCAGGCTTATCACCATACCAACATGATGTTCTTCATGCTCACCAACATTCTGACCGAATCGACGGAGCTTTTATGCTTAGGTCAGGGCGCAGAGCAGCTGATCTCGAACGCTTTCCACCTCGACGACGATCACATCGAGAAGATCGACGGGATTATCCACCTGCCCGGCGTCGTCTCCCGAAAGAAACAGCTCGCTCCGATCATCATGATGGCGCTTCAAAACTGAACTCCGAAGGATTCCCGCAGAAACAAAACCGAATGCGCGCAAAATGCCAGGGATTGCCACACAGCTTAAAACGAGATCGCGCAAAATCTTCGTGATTTTTACAGACTCAAAATTGCGCCGTTTCAAACTCTACAGATTGAGCGCACATTCATTTAAAACCGAGAGCTCATTCCAAAGGATTTAAACGTTTTAAAACCGAACAGCGCCCAAATCCTCCACAATTCGCGCAACATCGGCCGCCTTGTTGCAAAGATTCCGAAGGATTCGGACCGCATTGAAACCGAACAGGATCGAAACCCCATGCATTTGCTCTATCCTCTTTTGATTACCGTCTCAGCCTTTTTGGTTGAGTCCATCATGCAACTCTTTATTTACTTTGCCATCAACCCTTACGGCTCGCCCTACATCAGCAATGCGGGCAGTTCCTATATTCAGGCCCTCTTCTATTCGGCCATCGTGCTCTTCTTTTTGTCCTGGCCCTTCATCGGCCTCTCCTGTTTCAAAAAACTGAAGGATTCGCGCATCTACGTCGCCCAGATGATCGTCTTCTTTTTGTATCTCTTCATCAACCACGCCGATCGCGAGCTGATCCGCTTCATGGGCAACCATTACTCGCTCACCATGATGACCACCTACACGGTTACCGGCGCAGACAGCTCCACCTTTATTGTAGACACCATCGGTCACGACCAGCGCGGCGCCTATTCCGCGTTCATCCTGATCCTATTCCCCATCGCCTGGCTCACATTGGGGCTTACCTTCAGACGCCGAATCTTAAACAAGATCGCTGCGATCAAAATCGAATGGAGTCCGCGCAAACAAAAGATCGCCTGCGCGCTCATGGCCGGCATTTCGATCCTCTTCCCCCTCTTAAGCTGCCTCGACTTCGTGAAAACCGACCGCACCTACGGCACCCATTATCTCGGTCTCTCGCGTCCCCAACTGAAGGTCTCCCCTCTGCCCATCGCCCTTTTGAGTGACATCCGCAGCTTCTTAAAGGCCGGCTCAAGAGATTACAGTCAGATCGACGCCCAAATCGACCGCGTGCAAACCCTCTGGAAACAGGGCAGCAGCGATCCAAACTGGGTCTTTACCTCGCACGATCGTCCCCTCCTCAAAACCTATAAGGGCGAATGTGTGAAGCGTGAAAAACAGCCCAACATCGTTCTGATCCTGGTCGAATCCTTACACAGCACCTTCCTTCAGGATTTTAACCCCAAAGCCGAGACTCAGATCATGCCCTGGCTTCACAGCGTGGTGACCGGCGAGAATGCCGTCATGAACGCCAACGGTCTGCACAGCACCGTTTACGATCGCTACTTCACCAACGGGCAGCCGACCATAGATGCGCTCCTTGCGATCCACACCGGCCTCCCTCCGCATTCTTATCACAATGTCAGCGGACAGTTCCTCCACAACCGCTCCACACCTTCGATGATTACGGCCCTGCGCGCCCACAACTATTACACAGGCTACATCGATTCGATCAGCGGCAGCTTCGACAGCAAGGAAATCTGGATGAATCGCTGGTACGACCATTACGTCGATCTCTTTACCTGGGAGGATCGCATCTCACTTACGCGCCTCTCCGATCAGATCATCGAGCATCGCAAAGACGACCGCCCCTTTATGCTGACCCTCGAAATGGTCAGCAACCACGTACCCTTCAATCTGCCCGAAACGGAGCCGGCTTTGCCCGAAGACATGCCCCTTGCGGATCGTTCCCGAAAGGTTATCACCTACGACGATCGCGAATTCGCCGCATTCTTCGACCGTCTCGACAAAGCCGGCGCCCTCTCCGACACCATCTTTCTGATTACCGGCGATCACGGCTACGACTTTGGCGAATACCAAAACCCTGAGCACAGCGAGACCGGCTACAACGCGCTCAGAGCCAACATTATCTGGCTTCCCATGGTCATCATCTCGCCCTATGACTGGATTCCCCGCGGACGCCAGTCGGTCATCGCCTCACATGCCGACATTGCCCCCACCCTCATGGAGATGGCCGGCATCTGCGACGACAACAGCTACGCAGGCCATTCGCTGCTGAGCGCAGCCCAAAACACTGCCCTCAACTGCATCTCGGGCAACTTCGCTTACATCGACGATCGCTACCAAAGCATCTTTATTGAAGACGAAGCCCCCCAGCTTTACAGCACCAGCGACATGGCTCAGGAAAAAGATGTTCACCGCGACCACAGCGACATCATCGAAGCCATGCGAAAAGATGCGAGCGACTGGAGGAACGTGCTCGATTACACCTACGAAGGCGATCGTTTTTAAAGGGGCGCTGTCGCTTGTGGGGGAGATGTGGGGGATTTTTGCGCTTGTGGCGGTGCGGTTGTAGAATTATTTAAATAACCTAGAGATAATTTGTGATGTAGATCCTACAGATCATAATATGCAGAAGATCCCCATCTTTATAGCAGATGATCGACCTGGGCTTTTCCTCTCCTAAGCCATCCTGATCTCTTCGATCTTCCTTTGCAAAGAGGATCGAGGCCCCCTCGCTTCCCTCTCCCACATTCCCCTTATCTCCTCGATCCTCATTTGCAAAGAGGATGAGACACCCCCGCTTCCGGGGCGGGGGTTTCTCACCCTCTCTGCACTCTTCCCTCTTCCCCTGACGGCGGAGGGCTCGCGCCCTCCGGACCTCCCCATAGGGCAACTACACTGCAGTGGCGAGGGGGCGCCACTGCCTGCCTTTTCATCCTCTCGCTACTTCGTGAACGATGGGTGTTGCACGCCTGCAGGCCCGCTCCGCGACCCCGCAAGCGCGCAACCGGATCCCTGGGGCGCAGGATCCCTTCTACATGGGGGATCGCGTGTATCTGCTGCGCCGATGGGGGATCTGTGGGGATGTCTCGAGGACTTTTTGGGTAATCGAGGGGTCAGATCGCGGCATCAGTTGCAATTGATCGCGCTTCGGAAACCAGATCACTCACCTCTTGCACATCAAACAACACGAACTGCGCGTGCAATCAAAGACCCCGCAACCGCGCTCACCATGCAACGCACATCTCACCAAAACCCACTCCAATAGGGATGCCCCTCCAGGGCCCAGCCCTTCGACCGAGCGCAGCGAGGGCGAATCTGGGCCCTCTCGCGATGGTGGATCCACAAGCCCCCAACTGCTCACCCACTCCCTCGGGTCCAGGGGGCGACATCCGATGCCGCTACCACCTACCCACGCCAAGAGCCCCCTGGGCGGCCGGGATGGGGTTGAGGGTGCAGGGAGAAAGGGGAAACCCGCGTCGCAAGCGGGGTTCCCCTATCTCCCTGTTCAAGATGATCTTGTAAAAACAGGTGGAGCAACGAACAGGAACCCCGGCTACAACCCCCCGCAAACCTGGCCACAACCACCCGTAAACCACGCTACAACCACCATCCCCATCCTCTCGATCCTCTTCTGCAAAGAGGATGAGACACCCCCGCTTCCGCAGCGGGGGTTTCTCACCCTCTCTGCACTCTTCCCTCTTCCCCTGACGGCGGAGGGCTCGCGCCCTCCGGACCTCCCCATAGGGCAACTACACGGCAGTGGCGAGGGGGCGCCACTGCCTACCTTTCTCTCCTCTCGCGACCTCATGAACGATGGGTGTTGCACGCTTGCAGGCCCGCTTCGCGACCCTTCAGTCGTGCAACCGGATCCCTGGGGCGCAGGATCCCTTCTGCATGGGGGATCGCGTGTATCTGCTGCGCCGATGGGGGATCTGTGGGGATGTCTCGAGGACTTTTTGGGTGATCGAGGGGCCTGATCGCGGCATCGGTTGAAGTTCAATCTCCCTTAAAAAGGGATGCCCCTCCAGGGCCCAGCCCTTCGACCGAGCGCAGCGAGGGCGAGGTGATTCTCCCCAGTGGGGACGGCTTCAACGATATGACCAAGTCTATCTGCCACGTCGATGCCCATACAACTCCCTCCAAAAGGGATGCCCCATAAGGGCCCAGCCCTTCGCCTGAGCGCAGCGAGGGCGAATCTGGGCCCTCTCACGATGGTGGATCCTGCAGGCCCCTACCACTCACCCACTCCCTCGGGTCCAGGGGGCGACATCCGATGCCTCTACCAACCACCCACGCCAGGAGCCCCCTGGGCGGCCGGGATGGGG
>DBWM01000020.1:114368-136817 GCA_002309015.1 Myxococcales bacterium UBA1238
CTCAACATGATCTTGTAAAAACAAGTCATGCATCGAGCAGGCAGTCAGCCTACAACCACCTCACGCTCAAAATCCCTCTAACAGGCCAGCAACCCACTACCTTAAGCTAACACCCCCCCCACCACCAATCTCTCCACCAACCACCCCCTACCTCACATCCCCCCCATCCTTCCATGCAGCCTCCGGCAGTGGTACCGTCGCCGTAACATGGACGGTCCCGTCCGTAAAATGCCGCATACTGAATGTAGCCTGCTGCACAGCGCGATCGACTGCGGCCTCGCCGTAAACCTCAACAAACTTCTTTTCAGATGCCCCCGCATCCCCACCCCCATCTGCCCGGACAGGGATCGACGCCACCAGCATCTTCAGGCGGCGCTTTGCATCTTCCATCGCCGCGCGATCGGGATCCCCCTGGCTGAGGCCTCCTGTAGGCGAGAAGATGGTGGGGGTTGCCACACCGACAGCGCTCACTTCTTTGGCGTCGTAGTCGATCTTCCCCCAGTCGGTCTGCACCACATGAGGTGCCAAAAGCAGCCACAATACCCCAAAAAGGCTCTTCATCTGCCCTCCTACGGCCTCAGTTCATGCCCCATAAATGGGAAAAGCCCCATCAGGGAAGCCCTCGACTCCCCCGCATGAGGCTTTTGCCTGCAAGGCTTCAGGCCTTTTACTCTGCAGACTTCACCGCATCTTCGACCTTCGCCTGGCAGTTGGGTGCTGCGGCGCAGGCGGGATCCAGGCAGTCGGTGAGACCATTCTGGTTGTTGTCGACGTTGTCGCTGCAATCGATGGCGAGGTTCTGCTGTGCATTCGCAACCTCTTTATCGGGCAGCGGCGGGGCTGCATAACAGGCGGTCATGGTCACCGCAAGGCCTAACGCCGTCAGAGGAACCGCCGCATTGTGGCAGAGCTGAGTCAGCAACGACTTCATTTCATGGGCTTGCATCTCACGTATCTCCTCATCGTTCAGTTGAATCATCTACTGGGCCGGGCAGAACGATCTGCATGGCCCGGGCCTCGATCTTACGGCTCTTCATCCTTCTGAGCTGCGGCTGCACGGGCTTTGCGGACCGACATGAACTCAGTGACAGGACGGATGCGATCGGCAAGCGCGGGGTTGCGATCGGCCATCGCACTCAACACGTTGTAGTAGTCGAGGAATGCGCCCCATACCTCGCTGCGGGCGATGTTGTAGCTGTCTGTGGCCAGGGTATTCAGTGAACTGATGCGGTGTACCAGTTGCGTCATCTGGAACTGCAGCTTGAGATCGCTTTCGACATCGGCCATGGGGTGGGCGGGCAGGTCAAGGTTCATCTCTTTTGCAGCGGTCAGAATGAGCTGGATGAACTGTTCACTCCCCTTGCGCGGGCGGTGCAGCTTACGGCGCTCTTCTTCACTCAACACCTTGCCCACCTGTCGCAGGGTGGTCTCGCATTGGTTCAAATCCTGATCGATATCCCGGTTTTCTTCCTCGGTCATCGCTCTCGTCAGCCTGTTTTCCATCTTGAAACTCCTCATTCAAAGTCCATGCGTAAGGTATCACATCTGTTTCGATCGATACCAGAACTTTCTTCACCTGATGTCGTTTTGTCTCAAAAAAGGCTCCAAGCCTTTCCCTATCTACATCACCACATGCAGAGGATCTACATCAGGCACCCGATCGATCTACACTAAGCGATGCAGTTCGACCCCATCGCTGATGCCTCTCTACCCCATCCACGACCCCTTCGATCCCCATCGCTGTACCTGTTCGATCTGCATCCCGAATCTCTTTCAAATACCTCCTACACCGCGATCCGATGCATGGCGCAGCGCTTCGATCTGCATCCTTCACCTCTTTATAACGGGTGGCCGATGCAGATCGAACAGGTCTACTCACGGGGTGATCCTGCATGCGCGATGAGGATATGAGGGATCAGTCATGGGTAAAGGGTTCTCCGTAAGCCCCATCGCTTCCGGTTGAGATGTAGAGCTTGTTGCCCACAACTTTATATTGATGCACAGCAGCCGAGCCTCCGTTATAGGAGAGCGTGAGGGTCGATCCGTCGGCCGTCCATTCCCAGTTATGGGTGGTCAGCTCACCGTTCATCTTCACCTGTTGCTTTGCGGTCCCATCGGCGCTGAAGGTCCAGTGATAATGGTTGTTGTCGTCATCTACATAGGTCCAGCGTCCAAGCAGGGCGGGATCGATACCGCCTCCACCTCCCTGCGGGGTATCTTCCTCATCCGCCTCGCCCAGGCTCATGGTCTTTAAGTAGCTTTCACCCGTATCGTAACGCCTCACCACCAGCTGTGCGTCGCCCATGATCTCGCCCGTCAGCGTCAACTGACCCGATGCGCCCACCTCTTTGGTTCTGGGCGTCACCGTACCGTTTTCGATGGTCGAAAGCACCTGCACCGCATCGGGCACCTTGCTGATCGAGACCTCGGCCGTATAGGCCTGACTCGTATGATCCTCTGCCGTGTAATCCCCCATCACAGTCGTCACCGCAATCGTTCCCAGAAGCGGTATATGCTGAAGCGGGATCGTCGCGTTGCCGCTCAAAGATTCCGTATGATCCTCATGCAGATGGCCCTCGCTCAAGATCTCGACCTCATACGGCTCAGACTCATCAAATCCCGGTACCGTCAGGGTGAGCTCGTAATCGTAGCCATCTCCCGTAGCGCTCGGCTTCTCGTTCAGATCCCCCGAGGCGAAGACCAGTTTTTCGGGCATCAGGTCGATCTGACCCGCGTTTGCAATCGCCTTCTTATAGCGCTCGATGAGCTGATACATGCGCAAGTAGGCCGCATGACCCGCCGCCCATAGACTGCCTGCATCGCGCCCCTCAGACAACTGCGTGAGCACCAGGGTCTCATCCCCTTTGGACACCACCTCTTCCCCACCGTACGAGAGATCCACAGGCTGCTTCGACTGCGACTCCACCCGCGCCTCAACATGCTTCTCTACGAGCGACATGGGATCTGTTTCGGTCAGCGTTAATGTGAGCTCCACGCCCGCACCGAGTTCCTTGCCACCGAGCAGCTCACCTACCCCACCGGTTGCAGCCTGCGAACCTGCAACCACCTGCTTCACCGCGACCTTGCCGAGCTTGACCGAAGTCTCCTTGATGTTCTGACGATCGCTTTCCGCAAGCAGACCGTCCACATCGCTCTGCTGCTGCGAATTCCCCATGCGCTCGATGTTCAGAGCTCGCACTTCATTGGTGATCTGACGCCGCACCTCCCGGCCCTGCTCGTTAAACAGCTTCGAAAGACCTGCCGCATCGATGTTGTCGGGCACCTGCACCCCGCGATCCTGCAACTCCGACTTCACCTTCTCTGCATAGGCAGGATCTGCCGCTATGGACTCGTGGACGATCTTCTGCGAGTCGCGCACCGCCTCATCCACCGACTTGAAGGCCGAATAGATGGTGTAGGCCACCCCGATCGCCACCAGCGAGGCCAGCACAACCCCCTTTCGACGCATCTTCTGGACCTGCCCCACGCCTGCATCCTGCGTCTCGTCCTCCCCCTCGAAGTCGCGCTCAGCCCTCTCCGAGAACCGCACCAGCGCCTCAAGCCCCGTAAGCGACGACACCAGCATCCTCGCCGAATGCTGCTGCACCGCTTCGAGCTGGTCTACATAGGCGTTGATCGCCTTCAGATCGCTCGGTTCGGTTTGCAATGCCTTGCGCTTACCGATGCCTTCGCCCGCCGCCAGGAGCCCCTTCTCAACCAGTCCGCCCTCCCCCAGGATCGCCTGCGTAAAGGCTTCCGCATGCTCGCGCGTCTCCTTTGCACTCCGGTTATACGCCTGCTGATCGGCATCGCCCTGGGAGATCGACGCACCGCCGCTCCCCCCACCCGAACAGGCCGCAACCCAAAGCCCCCCCAAAAGCACCCATAAGAACCCCAATGCCCTGCAAAACCGGGGACATACTGTAGGGTGATCGCCTCGCTTCATCCTGCACCTCTCTTTCGTTGACGTGGTTGTAACGGGACTGTAGCGAACGAATCGATCCCGCTGCAACCCCAAAGGGATCTGAAACCGGCATGCCTTAAAACGGCGGGCGGGAATGGCTGGAAACTCTGGCGGGAGGAACTGCAGATACAAAAAAGCCCCCGAGAAACTCAGGGGCTTACGTCTTTAAACGCGCTTGCGATCACTCACCGATGGCGAGGCCCAGGTCTCTACGCAACCTGAAGTAATCCTCAGACACCGCAAAGCGAACCAGTTCCCTTACGCGATCGGGGGTCTTCGTATGGCTGAACTGGAAAGCTTCGTTCTGCAGCACGTGGACTGCACTCTGCAAGTCGTTGCAAATCAACAGACCCAGGCGGTTGGCTGACTTCTCGGTCGCCTCAAGCCACTTGGAGACATCGAGATGCTGTTGCGGGTTGGCGCCCATCTTCTGGATCAGACCTGCCATCTCGGCCAGCTCTACCTGCGGGATCTTCTGGAACTCCTTGTAGAGATCCTCGCTGAAATGCGTCGCAGGTATATTGGCCTGGGGGTTGACCAGGTGCGTCAGGGTGTAGATGACCGTGAAGAGACGTGCCTTGCGGTTGTCGTAGGTCTCGTCGATGGTCGCCACAAAATGCTGCTGACCCATCAGGTAGAGCTGCTTGACGCATGCAAACGCGATCTCCTGCATCCTGGCACCCGACAAGAGATCGGGTCCCACCATCATCGCGGGGGGATTCAGGTTGAGCGCGCGCACACCCGGAACCCCTTGCGGTGACTGATAGCAGTCCAGCCGCTGGAGTCGCGTCTCGTTGGCCACGTAACTGAACACCTTGTTGAACGGCGTATCCTGGTTGGGATCCACCAGGTTCTTCTTCCTGTTCAGACCCAGTCTCTTGGGCTCCGTGGTCATCACCATCGCGATGTAGCGGTAGAGGCACATCCACAGACGGTCGAGGAGCTGACTCTTGTCTTTATCGTTGATCACACTCCAATGCTGGGGATCGAGCTGCTTGCGCGCCTGCACCAACGTGCGCGAACGGTACTTTTCGAAGAACTGACGCTCCTCGTCGCTCGCCTTGTTGAAGAAGCAGAGCACCTGGCAGACACACCAGGCCTCGTCGTAGCGCTGGGCATCCATGAACAAACGGCAAAGCTGCTGATAGCTCTCGTAGTTATCGGGCTTGCTGTTGATGATCTTGTAATGCTGCGCGATCGCGAGATCGGGCTGACTGTTGAGCTCGTACAACTCCGCCATGATCTGCATGGTCTGCAGGTCGTCGGGCCGCTGGCTGAGGGCGATCTTGTACGCCTTGATCGCCTCTTCGTAGCGCTTGAGTCGGGAACGGTTGATTTCACCCAGGTTCTTGGCCAGAGAGAAGATCAGCTTCTCGCCCATCTTATGCTCCGTGGCGCGCTTCAGCATCTTGCGGTAGTAGCGGTCCTGACGCTCGTAATCCTTCTCCTGAGTGAGGATCTTGTCGATCTCCAGGAAGGGTTCGAGGTTGTCGGGCTGCGCGTCCAGCGCCTTGTCGAAGGAACGGACGGCCATGAAGCTGTCGTGGATGTAATCGCGCTGCAACTTCGCCACGGCGCAATGGTACTTGGCCTTGCGCACCGGATCCTGCTCCAGATCGGAAAGCTTGAGCAGAATCTCTGCGGCGTTCTCCCAGTCCTGGCTCGCTTCAAAGATGGCAAACAACTTGGAAAGCACGTACTTGGACGCAGGCTGCAACTCGGATGCGTGCAGGTAAGCGTCTACGGCGTACTTGTTGCGGTTCAGCTTCTCAAAGAAGAGATCGCCGATGGCCACATATTGCTTGAAGCGCTCGGTGTCGTCCTGCAAAAGCGGGAGCAGCTGCTGACGATAGGCGACCGCATCCTCGTAAACCCCTTGCTCCGTCTGCAAATCCACCAACGCTTCGAGGGATGCGCGGTTCTTGGGATCGACGTTCAGGGCGCGGCGGAAGTAATCGAGCGCCATGCGCGGATCGTTGGCGCGCTTCTTTAAGAGACCCTCGCGGTTGAAGATCTCGACCACCTCGGCATCCGAAAGGCTGTCGCGGTGATGCACCAGGATGGCCTGGTAGATCTTGTAGGCGTTGTCCCACTCTTCGCGCTTGTAATAGAGGCCCGCAAGGCCCTGCAACGTGGGCAGATGCGTGGAGTCGAGGGCGTAGGCCTGATGATAGAGATCGAACGCCTTCTCGTCCTTGTAGAGCTGCTCGCTGCAATAGGCCGCCCGGAAGAACAGCTGCTGGAGATCGTGCACGTCCATCTCGGGATCATGCTTGGCGACCAGCAAATCGAAGAACGGCTCAGCGCGCGGCCAGTCCTTCTCCTGCCAGTACGCTTCCACCAGCGGGAACGCCGGCGCCGGGTTCTCGGGATCCGCTTCGCGGGCCTGCTCGTAATAATCGTAGCCGCTCAGGCGATCGTTCAGCTGATTGACATAAACCTGACCGATGCGGAAGAGATCGGCGCTCTTTTGGCTCAGGCTGCGCTCGGCCTCGGCCATGCTTTGCAGCGTGCGGATCACGTCGTGCCAGGCGCCCTTCTTCTCGTACATCTGCTCCATCGACGAAAGCACCGTCAGATTGGTGGGATCGGTCTTGAGCGCGATTTGGAACTGGGCTTCGGCGTTGTCGTAATCGCTGAGCTTCTCGCTGTAAACCAAACCGATTTGGTGATGCTGCTCGATGTTTTCGGCGCGATCGGTCATCAGATCGGCTTCGCGGCTCAGCATCTCGATGCAGGCAGGCCAGTTTTCGACCTCGCGGTACAACTCGCCCAACGTATGCAGCGCCGTGCGGTTTTGCGGATCGATCCCGAGCACAGGCTCCAAAACTTCAATCGCCTTCGCGGGCTCTTCCTGCTTTCGATAAAGCTCGCCCATCACCATGCGGACGCGCAGCTGCTCGTCGGGATCGGTCAGCGCGGCCAGATGCTGTACGTAAACTTCGCAGAGCTCTTCGTTGCGATCTTCCTGGCGATAGATGCGATCGAGCGCCTTGACGGCGGTGGGATCCGAGGGCACCAAATCGACCATGCGGCGATAGAGATCGATGGCGCTCTGCAGATCCTGCAGCTTCTCTTCCTGCACCACAGCCTGACGGCCGTAAATCTGCAGCTGAACTGCCGGATCATGCTGCGCCGCGAGCATCATCTCGTAGACGCCCAGCAAATCGAACCAGCGCGCCTTGCTCTTGTAGAGTCCTTCGAGCGCCTGCAATGCGTCGAGGCAATGCTCGTCGATGGCGATCGCCTGGTTGTAGGCGTCGATGGCGCGATCGGGATCGTGCAGCTGATGCTCCCAGAGTTCGCCGATGCGCAGGTAGAAATCGATCTGCGCCGTGGGGTTCTCTTCGGCAGAAGCCTCGAGCGACAGGATCTCGACCAAATCGCTCCAGTTCTGGTTCAGGAGGTACAGGTTCTCCAACGCCTGCAGCACGCTCAGATCGCTGGGATCGATCGCCAGCACTTCGCGGTAGGCTTCGATGGCCTGATCGTTCTCCTGCAGCTGACCTTCGAGGATGCGCGCCATCTTGACGAAGCTCGCCTTGCGCTCCTCGGGATCGCTCAGCAACGCCACCTTCTGACGCAGGACCTCGACCACCTTGCCCCAGTTCTGCACCCGCTCCAGCAGCTCTTCCAATGCGGTGAGGGCCGCCAGGTTATCGGGCTCGATCTGGCTGACGATCGTCATGTAGTGGTTGCCGGCATTCGGCATATCGCCCAGGCGCTGATCGTAAATGCGCGCCACCCGCAGATGCAGCGCCACGCTTTCGGGCACAGGACCCATCGCTTCGAGGACGCCTTCGATCACGCCCACCAGATCGGACCACTTGTCGCTCTTTTCGGCCAGGCGCTCCAGTTCGTCGCCAAAGCGCTCGTCGTCGCGGCTCTCTTCAAACGCGCTGCAGACCACGGTGAACGCGTTTTCGGTGGCCCCCAGGTTTTCTTCAAAGATCTTGGCGACCTTGAGATAGATCTCCTGGCGCTCGTAAGGATCCTGCGTGTACTCGAGGCGACCGATCAACAAGTCCGCCAGGCTGTCCCATTCGCTGCCGGCTTCGTAGAGATGCTCGAGCTTCTGGAAGGCGTCGATGTTGTCGGGCTGGATGGCGGCCACCTGCTGGTAGGCTTGCTTGGCACCGTTGGCGTCGTCGAGCTTTTCTTCGTACATCTCGGCGATGCGGAACAGCAAATCGAGCCTGCCGAACTGATCCTCGGTGATCTCCATCTTGCGGTTCAGGATTTCGACGCAGTGGCTCCAGTCTTCCTCGCCCGTATACAGGGTTTCGAGGGCTTCGATGGCCTGCGAATCCTGAGGCAAAAGCCCCATCAGCGCGGTCCAGGCGGCGATCGCCTTCTGAGGTTCGCTCAACGCATCCTGATAGATCTCGCCCTGCTGGCGATAGAGCTCGATGCGCTGATCTGTCGCGTCCTCCGGCAGCACGCCCAGCAGGCGCTCGTCGATTTGCGCCACGGATTCGAGATCCTCGATCCGCTGATAGAGCTCGCGCACCGCCCAAAGCGCCTCCTCGTTTTGAGGCTCCTGCTCGAGCACCTTGTTCCAGTTGTCGAGCGCGCTCTGCTCCAGGTTCAGGTAATCACCCAGGATGCGGCCCAGCTTGGCGTGAAGCTCTTCGGTGCGCTTCGGATCGTCGCCGCAAAGCTGCAGCTGACGTTCGCAGACTTCCACCAGCTCGCGCCAGCTCTCCTGACCCTGATAGAGGATCTCGAGGGCCACCAGCGCGTCCACGTTGTCGGGCGCGATCTCGAGGATCTGGTTCCACAGACCGATGGAATCATCCACGCGATCCAGGAAGTCGCTCGCCAGATTGGCCTGATGCGCGAGCAGAACGATCTTGCTCTCTTCGTCGGGCGCGATCTCGGCTTTGCGGCCAAAGATGTCGAACAGCGGTTCCCATTGCTCGTTGGCGCTGTAGATCGCTTCCAGGCGGTCGAGGGTGTCTTTGTGAAGGGGTTCCTGCTCGAGGATCGCGCAATATTGTTCGACCGCCTTGGGGATGTCTTCGAGATATTGCTCGTACAGGTTGCCCTTGCGGTACATGAACGCGATCTGGGCTTCAGGCTCGTAAACGCTGTCGGTCTCGCGCTGCAGGATCTCCGCCAATTCTGCCCAGCGGCCCTGCGCCACGTAGAGTTCGTCCAATCCCTTCAGCGATTCCACGTCGTTGGGATCGATCTCATCGAGGACGCTCTTGTAAACGGCCTCGGCTGCATCGTCCATCTCGAGCTTTTCGCGCTCGATCTGAGCGATCTCGTGGTTGATCGAGCGCTTCAGATCGAAGTCGTTCGAGCCTGCGGTGCCGTCGGTGTAAATCTGAACCAAATCGGCGTAGCGACCGGTCTGCGCGGCCAGGCGCTGCAACGCTTCGCGGGACTCGACGTTGTCGGGGACTTCCTTAAACGCGGCGCCGTACCAATCGAACGCGAGGTTTTGATCGCCCAGCTTATCGAGCGCGAGCTCTGCCAGACGGTGCATCCCGCGCATGCGATCTTCGCCGGGCATCTCGTGAGCGAGCAAGGCTTGCAGGAGCGCGTGCAGTCGGGGCCAGTCTTCGTTTTCAAGGTAGATCGGCTCAAGGATTTCGGCGATCGCCGGCTGCTCCTGGCCCGCTTCAAACAAGCGTTCCAGGCTCGAGACGGCATCGGGGTTCTGGGCCTGAAGCGCGAGGATCTGGCGATACGCTTCGAGCGCCTGCGGGATTTCGTCCGCAAGCGCGGTCTCGTACAGGTTGCCCAGGCGCAGCAACAGCGGAATGCGGGCCGACTCCTCTGCGCGCTCGACCTCGATCTTCAGGATCTCGGCCAGCTCTTCGAAGCGACCTTCCTTCTGGTAGAGCCGATCGAGCGCCAGGATCGCGCCTTCGTGATCGGGATCGATTTCCATGACGCGGCGATAGCGTTCGATCGCTTCCGCGTTGAGACCGAGCTCCTCTTCCAGAATGCGGGCCGTGCGCAGCAAGAGATCGCGCTCGACGAACTCGCTCGAAAGATTGCCGATCTCTTCCTCGATGAGCTGGACCAGAGGCTCAAAGCTGCCCGTCGCCTGCGCAACGCGCTCCAGAGATTCATGAACGTCGCCGTTTGTGGGATCTTCGCGGAAGGCTTCGCCGTAAACAGTAAACGCATCTGCGGGTGAAGAGAGCTTGTCTTCGTAGGCCTGACCGATGCGCAGACGGAGTTTGGTGCGGGCTTCGAGATCGTCCGTCACTTCGAGCAGCGCGCGCCAGGTCTCGATCATGCGAGGCCAGGCTTCCTGCGCCTGGAAGACGGGTTCCAGCACCTGAGACGCACGCAAAGCTTCTTTATCTTCGCGGACCAAACCTTCGAGGGCCTGGCAGGTGGGCTCGTGAGTGGGGCAATCCGCGAGGATCGACGCGTATCCGTCGATCGCCGTGTCGATGTGATCGAGATACAGCTCGTGCAGATTCGCGACGCGGAACCGCAGACTCAGGCGCTCGGCGTCGTCTTCGCAAAGGGCGACCTCGCGTTCCAGGATGCCGAGGAGGTCATCCCAATGCTCGAGGCGAACATTGAGGCGATCGAGGCTTTGAAGCGCGGTGAGATCGTTTTCATCCCAGTTGAGCACCTCGAGGTAGACGTCGACGGCGCGCTGCAAATCGTCGAGCTCGCTCTCGTAAGTGGCGCCGATGACGTAATAGATCGCCTTGCGGTCCTCCAGATTTTCGGTGAGCGCGGCCTTCTTCTGGAGCACGTCGATCAAATCTTCGAAGCGTTCCAGATGCAGGAAGATGCGCTCCAGGGCGTCGATGGCGCCGCGATCCTTTTCGTCGAGCTCGAGGATCTGCTGGTAAATTTCGACCGCCCGCTCCGGATCGCCGAGCTTCTCTTCGTAGAGTTCGCTCACCCTGAAGTAGAGCGCCTTCTTCTCATCGATTTCTTCGGTCAGCTCGCAGCGGCGCAGCGAGACGGCGACCAGTTCGGCCCATTGCTCGGTGTGGTTGTAGATGAGTTCCAGGGCCGAGATGACTTCGAGATCGCTGTCGTCATGTTCGTATGCGGCTTCGTAATGGCTGCGCGCGTTTTCAACATCGCCCAGGCGCTCCAGAAGGACCGCCGCCACGCGCTTATGCACGGCCGTCGCCACGACGGGATCGTCGATGTTGAGGACCTGCTCCTCGTAGATGCGCACCAAATCTTCCCAGAGTCCCAGGGATTCGGCCAGCCGGTGCAGTTCGGAGAGGGTCTTCTCGTCGGAGGGATCGACCGCAAAGGCGCGGGCGTAGCATTCAAACGCTTTGTCGGGCGCATCGCCGCGATTTTGATAGAGATCCGCGATGCGGTGCAGCAGAGCCACCTTGCGTCCGGCTTCCGAGGCTTCTTCGCGCTGGATCTCGCAAACTTCGATGAGCTTTTGCCAATCGTCGTGCTTGACGTGGATCGGCTCGAGGATGTCTGCAATGGTCGCGCGGAAGTCGGGCTCCGCCATTAATTCTTCGAGCGCAGTGAGCGCTTCTTCGTCGTCGGGATTCTGCTCGAGGATCTGACGGTAGGCTTCGATGGCCTGCGCCGTATTGCCGAGCGCCACCACGTGAAGCTGGCCCAGGCGCTTGCGGAGAGCGATCTGCTCCTCCACCGATTCGGTCAGCGCAAGCTGTCGCTCGATGGTTTCTGCGAGCTCGGTCCATTGTTCTTCGTGCTGATACAAGCGCTGCAACGCGATGAGCGCCTGCAGGTTTTGCTCGTCATGCTCGAGGATCTCGTTGTAGACGCCGATCGCTTCGGCGGGACGCTCGAGCTTTTCTTCGAGCAGGCGGGCGATCTCGAACTGAAGGGCTTCCTTCGCCGCAGGATCCTCGGTCAGCTCGAGTTTGCGGCGTTCGATCGAGAGCAGTTCGGGCCATTGTTCGCTCAGCGAGTAGAGGCGTTCGAGCGCTTCGATCGATGCGCTGTTTTCGGGGTCGATCTCGAGGATGCGGCAATGCGCGTCGATGGCGCGATCGACCTGGCCCAGGTTTTGTTCGTAGATTTCAGCGAGTCTCGCGAGCAGGGATTTGGCGAGATCTTCATCCGAAACCGAGGGGACGACCTCTTCCAGAAGATCGGCCAGCAGTTCGTAGCCGTCGGCAGAAGCTGCAAGCTCGTTCAAATGGCGAAGCGCCGTGGCGTTTTCGGGTTGCTCGCGCAAAAGCCGGGCGAACGCATCGAAGGCGCGGGCCACATCACCCGTATGCTCGATGTGCAAAAGCCCGATGCGCTCGTACAGCGCGACGCGCTCCTCGATATCCGAGGTTTCTTCCACCTGAATCTCGAGGCAGACGACCAGGGATTCGTAATTCTCGAAGTCGCGGTAGATGGGTTCGAGGATTAAAGAGACCTGCTTGCGGTGATCGGTGTCTTCGAGCAGGGCTTCCAAAGCCGCGCGAGCGCCTTCGTGGTTCGGGATCGCGTGGAGGATCGACTCAAAGCAGCTGATCGCCTCGTCGGTTTGCCCGAGATGCTCGAGTTCGACGAGACCGATCGCCATGCGCAGCTCGACGGCTTCTTCACCAAAGGCGGCCTCGCCTTCAGGCGCATCGTCGGTCACGTTTCCGGAGGCGAGCTTGAGTTCGCGCTCCAGGATTTCGTGCAGATCGTCGTAGGCTTCGCCCGCAGCATACAGGCGGTGGAGCGCAGCCAGGGCGTCCCTGTCGTTTTCATCCTCTTCCAGAATCGCGCGATAGCGATCGATCGCAGAGATCGGATCTTCGAGCTTGTTTTCGTAAATCTCACCCTGCTTGGAGAGCAGCGCCTTCTTTTCTGAAAGCTCCGACGCGAGCTCGAGCTTGCGGTCCAAAACCTGAAGGAGATCGTTCCAGCGCTCCATGCGGGTAAACAAATCTTCTTCGGCGTCGAGCGCTTCGCGGCATTCGGGATCGATCGAGAGCGCGTCGATGTAGCGCGCAAGGGAGCCTTCGAGATCGTTCATCTGAACGTCGAGGATCCGCGCCAGGCACAGCAGGATGTCTTTTTGCGAATCGTCGTCATCCACGCGGGCCAGGGCGTCCACCAGATCGTCGTGAACCGTAGGCCATTGATGGACGATGCCGCCCAGGCGTTCGAGTTCGGATCTCGCCTGTTTGTCACCCGGGACTTCCTGCAGAGCGTGGCGGACCCAATCGAAAGCACCTTCAACGTTGCGCAGCGAAGTCTCGGAGATCTGAGCGAGCTGCATGAACAAATTGCGGCGCTCTTCGGGCTCCGTCACGTGATCGAGCAGGATTTCGAGCACGGAAGCGAGCTTTCGGTAATCCTTCTGCTCCTCATAAATGGGACGAAGCGCCTCAGCGGCACCCTGGTTTCTCGCGTCGAATTGCAGAACCCGCTCAAAGGCGCGCTGCACGCGATCCTGCTGATTTAACTGGTCGCGATAGATGGCAGCCGACCGGAACAAGAGATCGATGCGGACGTCATCTTCCTTCTGCACGCCCACCTGACCTTCGAGAAGGCGGACCAGCTCGTCGTAGCGGTCGCGGGCAGCAAAGAATTCGGTCAGCGCATCCCAGTCCCCGAGCTCCAGAAGGGCTTTCTTCAGGCTGTCGCCCGCGCGGCGGTGCTCCGGATCGATTTCGAGCAGCTTCTGCCAGAATTCGACGGATCTCGCGGTGTCGCCCATGCGGTCCTGCAGGGTGGTGGCGGCTCTCTGCAAAAGATCGATGCGCTGGGCATTGTCGTCGATCAGATCGACCAAACGCTCGATGGTGCTCGTTAAGCTCTCGAAATCCTTCGCCTGATCGTAAACGGTGACCAGCGCCTTCAGGGCGTCCACGTCGTCGGGGTTCTGGCTTAGGACCTCTTCCCAGAGTTCGCGGCAGATTTGCGGCTGCTTGATCTTGCTCGCGGCGTATTCGGCGAGGGCTTTGTAGGCCTTGAAGCGATCTTCCTCAGTGTCGGCCATGTCGGCGAGCTGACGGCGGACTTCCACCAGCTTGTCAAACTCGCGGCGCTTTTCGTAAATGCCGTCCAAAGCCGAGAGGGCGTCCTTGCAATTGGGATCCTCAGACAGCACCAGCTCGAACGCGGTCACCGCATCATTTTGATTGTGCTGCTTGTCGAGATAGATGTTGGCGATGCGGAGCAACAAGGCGATGCGATCGTCGCCGATCGCGTTTTCAGCCTGATGTTGAAGGACGGCGATCAGCTCAGGCCATTTGCGCATCGATTCGTATTTCTCGATCACCGCCGCGTTCACCTCGGGGTCATCGGGATCGATCGCCAGGATCTCGGAATACAGGGCCGTCAGCTGGGCATCCTGCTTGACGTAATTCGTATACAGGTGAACCAGTTCGTGCAGATCGTCGAGCCGCGTCTGAACATCGTCGCCGTCAAGGGTATCGACCTTCTGCTTCAGCACGTCGGCGTATTGCGGCCATTTTTCGAGCTGCTTGTACAAGCGCACCAACGCCAGGATCGCGTCGGGATCACCCTTCTCTGCCTGCAAAACCTGGCGCCAGGAATCGGCGGCCTTGACCGTATCACCCGCGCGTTCCTCTGCTAAAACCGCCATCTCGCGCAATACGGGCACGCGGGTCGCGTTGGGATCGCCGCCCATACGGTCGGTCAACAGCTGACGAATGTTGTTCCACTTGTTGGTCTCGATCAGCCGCTGGATCTGCCAGTTCATCGTCGCTTCGTCGCTGTGCTTCTTCTGCAGCTCCCGCAACTTAAAATCGGCCGTCTTCGCTTCATCGAGATGTGCGGCACCGAATAAAATTCTGTGAGCGGTCAATGGGCCCGTTGCAGCATCGTAGTCTTCGGCAATGAGCGCATCGAGTCCCGCCGCGATCGCCGCGTAAGTTTCGGCATCCGCTTCCATCTTGGCGCCGCATTTGACGTAGGGCACCAAAGACAGGGCGTCTTCTTTCACCGCTTCGAGATAAAGCCGGACCGCCTCGCTGCCCTTCGCCGCTGCCGCCGCTTGAGACAAATAAAGCTGGCGCTCTTCGCCCACCGCAAGCTCTGCCAGGCGCTCGAACTCAGCGGCCTCGTCGGAAACAGGGGCTTCTTCAGCCGGAGCCTCGTCAGCAGCCTCGTTTGCAGGCTCTTCAACTTCTTCAGACGCGCTTGCTTCAGCGTTTGCAGGCTCTTCAACCGGATTTGATTCGCTTGCTTCAGCTGCAGCCGCCTCTTCAACCGGATTTGACTCGCTTGCTTCCGCAGCAGCCGCTTCGTCAGATTCGTTTTCGTCGTTTGCTTCCGCAGCAGCCGCCTCTTCAACTTTCTCTGATTCAGAAGATTCCGCAGCAGCCGCCTCTTCAACTTTTGCAGATTCGTCAACATCTGCAGCAGCAGGCGCTTCTTCAGCCGCAGATTCTCCGGCTTTTTCTTCGGCCACCGGCGCGGAGGCTTCCGCATCACCGCCCGCAACCGCGTTCCATTCGTCTTCGTTTGCAGATGCGCCAGCAGCCCCGTCGATCGGTCCGCCCAACTGCTCCAAAGCGTCGGCCACTTCGTCGTCATCGGGATTCAATTGCCAGGCCTGATCGAAGCAAAGGCGGGCCTGATCGTTATCGCCCAGATGATCGCGCAGGATCGCGCCGAGATCCTTGTAGATTTCAAAACGGCGAGCGGGATCTTCGTTATGCTGCAACTCCAAATCGAGCAGCTGAGCGACCGTCTCGTAATTCTCGTAAGCGCGGTAAATGCGAATGTTGGCCTGCAGCGCCTCGATGAGATTGCCCTCTTCCCAGGCGGTCTGGTAGCAGCTGACGGCCTGCTCGTGGTCATTCAGTTGCTCCTCTGCGATGCGGCCCATCTCGTACGCCAACTGACTGCGCGCCGACAGATCCTCCGTGCGCTCACGCATCGCGCTCATCACTTGCAGGGCATCCTCGTAGGCTTCCTCTTCGACCAAAATGTTGCGCATTTGATCGAGGACGGCATAGCTCTCATCGCCCGCGCCTTCCAACGCCGCGCTGTAAAGCTCGAGCGCCTTGCCCTTATCGCCCAGCTCATCCTTTGCAAGCGAGGCAGCCTCCGTAAAATAAGCCGCCGCGAGCTCTGGATCGTCGGCGTTCTTCGCGAGGAACTCGTACAAGCTACAAAGTTCGCTCCAGGATGCCTCGGCCCTCAAGAGTTGCTCGAGCTCTTGGGACGCCTCCGCGTTATGGGGATCTTGGCTCACTACATCAAAGAGCTCGCGCATCCGATCGCTCATGAACGTCGCCTCTCTCTCTTATCTGACCTTGTCAAAAAGGGGCCGTCTCTGCGAAGGCCACCGATCGCCGCTGTCCCACCACGGACTCAGCAGCGGTTCACTTATCACATTCAAAAGCGCAGAGCCGCAAGAGATTGAAACAAAAATTCCGCTCTTCAAAACTCTGCGAACCGTTTGCAGACAGCAACGCCCTCACTGCGGGCGTTTTTTGCCTTCCAGCTTGTCGATGGTGTCCTGCGCGATCTGCAGGCGCATCAGGTTCTCGGGGGTATTGCCGCGCTGGAGGAACAACCTGAGATTCTTGATCGCATTCGGCGCATCGTTGTTGCTGGCGTAAGTCATGCCGAGGTTAAAGAAATCGCCCGGATGGCTGGGATCGAGGAGGATCGCCTTTTCGAACTGCTGCGCCGCCTCGCCGTATCGCTTTTGGGTCTGATACACCATGCCGAGTTCGCGGTAATTTGCGGCAAACGATCCATTATGCTTGATGCCCTGCTCGAGCACCTGAGCGGCGTGATCGTTCTTTTCGTACCGCGCATATAAATTGCCCAGCATGTTGTACGCTTCCGGCAGATAGGGATTGACCAGGATCGCCTGCCGGTAGGCCGCCTGCGCGTCGTCGATGCGCCCGATTTTTTCGAGTGACATGCCCAGACGCAGCTGGCTTTCGCCGTGATCGGGCGAGCATTTGGACGCCTCCGTAAACTCCACCACAGCCCCGGTATGATCGTCCTTGCGCTCTAAAACCTGTCCTAAAAGGTAATGGTATTCGCCTTCATCGGGATCGAGCTGCACCGCTTTGCGCAAATCGACCTCCGCCTGATCCACGTGATCCAGCTTTTGGAATTCCACCATGCCCCGGTAATAGAGCGGCTTCGAATGCGAGGGATCGAGGGCCGCCGCTTCCGCAAAGGACTCGAGCGCGCTGCGAAACTGCTTGTCGCGCGTCTGCCGGATGCCCTGATTCATTTTTTCGATCGAAAGATTCCGCGCGCGATTGCATCCACAAAAAAGCGAGCACGCCATCATCACGCCCAAAATCGTCAACCCCAGTTTGCGCATCGATCCATCCTTCAACCGAAAAGCGGCCCTGCAAGCCAGCCAGAATAGACAGGCCCGGCAGATCCGCAAAGAAAAAACGCTGCAAAGAGCAACCGCACGCCGCGCAAGCGCACTTTGCAGAGCTTAAAAGCAAGATTCATTTTTGGAAAGAAAGACGTGAAGATTAATCGGCATTGAGGACGTGGTTTCGGGCGAGGCGATTGCAGACGGCCCGGGCGAGATTGTCGACGCGGCTCTGAACGCCGAGAACGGGCACCACCAGTCGGCCGCTGGCGCGCGCAAACTGAGCGTAGGATTCGCTGACCGCTTCGTCCACCACCTGCCGGCTCCAGAGGATCAGCAGGTCGCAGCCTTCAACCCTCCCCTCCACGCGGGCGGGCTGCACCGGTTCGTCGGCGGGCACCAGGCGAATTTCGATGGGCTGTCCCTGCGATAAGGCGCGCAATTTGTCGTGGGATTCGGGGGTGCCTCCGATGACGAGAAGCCTTTTGACGCCCGCCCAGCCGCATTCCTGCACCATGCGGGTAAACCAGCGGCGTTCGGCGCTGCCGTGGCAGACTTCGCATTCGGAATCGTCGTCGACGCGGAGGGCCACGCGATCATCCTGGGCGGTCACCTGTTCGCAGACGGGATGCGCGCAGGTTCGGCGGATCCTTTGGGTCACGAGCTGTTCCACCACCGCGTGATCCACCTGGCGGATCGCGCGCAGCAGAGGCAGCGCCGTATCGCGGTTTTGCAACAGAGCCGCGAGCACCTGCGCCTGCTGTCTCGAGTCGATCAGCCCCAGACTTTGAAGCAGTGCCGGCAGATTGGCGCCCAGATGCGTCGCCCGTTCGAGTTCCAGCGCCCGCGCTCTCCAGGCCATCTCGCGTTGGGTCGCGTTTTCGAGCTCTTCGAGCATCTGCCCCGAATGGCTGTCGTTTTCGAGATGCTCCAGCTGCTCGTGGGTCACCCGCAATTCTTCCTGCAATTCACCGCAGGTCTGCTCCAAAGTCGCCAGTTCGTCCGAGGTCGCCTGCAGGCGCCGCTTGAGCGCCGTGCGATCGAGCTGCAATTCCGCCGTTTCATCAAAGAGGGCCGCCGCTTTGGCCTGGTAGGGCCGCAGTTCCTGAACCTCCATCTGCAGCTGCTGAATCTGCCTGCGCAGTTCGGCCATGCCCGCAATCCCCTGATCCGCCTCGGCGCGGTATCGGTCCCTTGCGGCTTCGGCTTCCTGAAGGCGGCGTTGCAGCAGCTCCTCGGTCACCGAAAGTTTGCGCGCATTTTTGGGTTGCATGTCACCCGCGTTTGAAGGCAGATGCGCCTCGAGCATTTCGGCAAACGAAGCGCTCATCGCCGCTTTCGGAATGCGGGATTCCAGGGCCCGATCGCCTGATTTCAAAAGAGCATCGCCCGCCTGCGCTTTGAGCATCCCGATCTGCGCTTTAAAGTCGCCTTCTTGGGCGCGCAGATCCAGTGCGGGGGCAGGAGTTTCCTTTTCTTTTGCGGGTTGTGCGCTCGTTGCCGGGCGGGCTTCGCCTGCGTTGGGGGCCGTCTTCACATCGGGCGCAGAAGCCGGGGCTGCAGGTTCGAGAATCGGTGCAGTATCCTTGGGATCGAGGCCTTTGGCCGCTGCCCGCAGGCTTTTGGGATCAAAACCCGAGAGCCTCGTCTGGGCCTGATTCTGGGGCGAAGCTTTCGGGGTTAAGGCCTGGGCCTGAGCGCGAATCGTTGCGATGGATTGCTTGGCTTGCGCGGCGAAAGCTTTATGTGCGGCGCGGACCACATCCTCGCGAATCATGTCTGCGCGCTTGGCGTTCGGGTAACCGTTTTTTTTGAGCCACAAAAGGATCACGTCTTCCGAGAGTCCCAATTCTGCGGCCAGTTTATAAGCTTTAACTTTCACAACAGAACTCCTTTGAAAAGCGCAAATCATAAGGTCATTCAGGCCGAAAGTCACCCCAGACGCACGGGGTCCGAGGCCTTGAAAACAAGGGAATCTGTTTTAAGGTTCACGGGTTACAGGGTTTGGTCTTTTTTTGTAGGAGAAGCATCATGCGCATCCGCCGAGAAGGCTTGCTTTGCGGGTTTTTGTTTTTAGCGGGCCTGACATCCTGCCAAAAATCTTCAAAAAATGAGGATCCACCTCAAAAAATCGTCGAGACGCAGCTGAGTCGCGTGGACGATACCCGGTCTGACCTGCTGTTTCGCTATCTGGACGAGGATCACAACTTAAAATCGGCGACCCAAATTTCAGAAATCCCCGAAGAGGCGCGCGCCAAAGTGCAGGTGATCGATCTTTCGCTTTCACCGGAAGCGCGGGGCGCCAATGCAGAGGTGCAAATCTTCGATCTGCGGCAAAAAAGAGAGGATGGAACCTACGCGGGCAGGAAGGTGCCCCGGGCGGAGCTCGAATCGGAGCTTTTTTCGGCGGAGCGGGCAGCGGCGCCTTTGCCCCAGTTGCCGGTGACCTTATATGCAGCCTCGTGGTGTGGGGTCTGTCGCAAAGCGCGCGCATTCCTGAAAGCGCAGGGCATCGCCTTTACCGAAAAAGACGTGGAGAAGGATCCCGGGGCAGCGAGAGAGATCGCCGAGAAGGCGGCGAAACAGGGCATCGATGCGAGCGGGGTGCCGATGTTTGACATCGGGGGCAAAATTTATGGGGGCTTTGACGAAAAAATGCTTTTGAGCGCCATCCGTCCAAAAAGGAATCAGCAGCCGTGAGCGTCGCTTTTGGATTGAGGCTCGCCTGGGGCCTCGCGCTGGTGATCGCAGCGTTCCGATTTGGGCATCTTTTTGATCCGCCCGCCGAGCAATGTTCAAAAAGAACGATCGTAAAAGCGATCTCTGTAGTCGCCTGCTGTATGGGCATCCTGCTGCTTCTGCGCGCCTTCAACGTAATCGGCCCCGAAGAGAAGGCCAGCCTGCCCTTTTTAAACGATCTGGAAGCCGCAGAGAAACTCGCCAAAGAACAGCAAAGGCCCCTGCTCATCGACTTCAGGGCCGACTGGTGCAAGTCCTGCAGGAAGCTCGAATCCGAGGTCTTTTCGAACAAAGAGGTGGCCGAGGCCTTAAAACCCTTTGTGCTCGTGCAAATCGATTTGACCCAGGAGCAGGAACAGACGAGCCTCTGGCAAAAGCGGGAGAACGTATTGGGTCTGCCCTCGGTGATCTTTAAGGAAGCGTCGGGCAAAGAGATCGCGCAGGTGAGGCTCAATGAATTTGAGGGGCCCAAGGCCTTTTTAAAGCGCATCGACTACGCAGTCTCGGGCCGGCAGGATCCTTTTGAGCCGGAGGATGCGTTCTTTTCGCAGATGGGCGCATCGCTTCAGACGGGCGGGATTGAGGTTTACCTCCTCGTTTTCCTTGCGGGCATCATCGCTTCGCTTTCGCCCTGCGTGTATCCCATGATCCCGATCACCCTTCGGGTGCTGACCGGCAAGATGCAGGCGCCCGAAAGAAAGCGATCCCAAAAGACAAAGAAACCTTCTGCAAAAACTGAGGATCATTCAGTGCCGGCAGCAGAAGATCTTCAAAAATCAGGCGATCCGCTTCAAAAAATAGAGGAGAATCCTCAAAAATCAGGCGATCTTTCAGAAAGCAAGACTGAAGCCTCTGCAAAAAACGAACAAGGCGCCTCTTCAACAAAGCCGAGTCTTCAGCAAAAAGCGGAGAGTCATTCCGGATTTTACATGAGCCTTCTCAGATCGCTGCTATTTGTTCTGGGATTGGCGCTCACCTACTCTACGTTGGGGGTGATCGCGGCCTCTACGGGCGGGTTGTTTGGCAGCCTTTTGCAGTCGCCCGTCGTCGTTTTGTTTGTGGCGGCCATTTTTCTGGCGATGGGGGCTTCGATGCTCGGGGCCTTTACCCTGCGCTGGCCTCAGGGGATTCAGAATCGGCTGGGTCACATCTCTTCAAAGAAGACCAACGCCTTTTTTGCGCCGATGCTGACCGGTCTGATGGCGGGGCTCGTGGCTGCGCCCTGCGTGGGGCCTCCGCTGATTGCGGTGCTCGCCTATGTGGCGCAGTCGGGGAACCGATTTCAGGGGTTCTTCCTGTTGCTCACCTACGCTCTGGGGATGGGGCTCCTGTTTTTCGTGCTCGGCTGTGCGAGCGGGCTGCTCAAGCGGATGCCCCGAAGCGGAAAATGGATGAACGCCGTCAAAGGCACCCTCGGACTGGCGGTCATGACGGTGGGGCTCCTCTATATTGAGACGCTCTATCCCTTTGTACCGTAACGTTTTTTTAAAAATCGCCTCTGCCTTTAAAAAAAATGATTGACATCCAAAACGGCCTCCTTTAAAAGGGCCTGGCGCTACGGCGACGTAGCCAAGTGGTAAGGCAGAGGTCTGCAAAACCTCCACTCAGCGGTTCAAATCCGCTCGTCGCCTCTCACCCCGCCGATTCAGTTCGACGGGGTTTTTTTGTGCCTTCAGCCGCCGCGCTGCTTTCACTCTGGCCCATCAAGCCTTACAATCGGTGCCTTTTCGAGCAGGGGCTGCAACGTCAAGACCCTCTCCGCCTTCGGGAACCTGCGCAAGGTTGCCCATTCCGAGGTCCAGTGAAAACCCTTATCCCTCTTTCGATTTTGCTCGCGCTGGGCTGTAGCCCGCTCCGCTATCAACGCATCGATCTGCCCGAACCCCAAAAAACCGAAGATCAGGAAGCGCCGTCAGTGGATATCGCCCAGAATGTGGACGATCCGCCCCCAAAAACGAAGCGCAGGGTCATCCTGATCATGATGCCCGGCCTGCGATCGGACGTCTTTGCCCAATATTTAAAGCAGCTGAAAGAAGACGACTACACGCCGAGCTGGCCGTCAGGGATCGCTTTCCTGGGCGCTCACGGGTTCCGTCTGGCGCAGGCGAGGCAGGCCGAAGCACCGGTCCCCGCCCTCACCATGGCGTCGATGGCCTCCATTCTGACGGGCCAGTATCCCTCTACGCACCAGTTCCCCGCCTCGCAGTTCTACACGCAGGCCGAGGGACAGGCGATGTTTGCCTACGATTTTGAGCGCCCCCTCGACGCGAGCCGCCTGGTTTACGAACCGGGCCTTCGGATCACCGAAAATCCGCAGAACATCCTGGGCCAGGACCTGATCGTCACCCCCACGCTCTACGAGCGCCTTCAAAAAACAGGGCGATCCGTCTCGCTTTTGACCCCCTTCGCCCGGGGCGCGGTGAACTATCTGCCCGACAAGCCGCTGACCACCACCGCCGCCTCGTTGCCTCTGGGATCGGGGGCTTCGAGGGTGCCCGAAGTGGATCCC
>DBWM01000020.1:136822-138338 GCA_002309015.1 Myxococcales bacterium UBA1238
CGATCCACGCCCTCACGGCCAAGGATCTCGAAGATTTATTCGTGATGGATTTTTTGGGCGCGCAGAGCGGCGGCTGTTTTCAGAAGGACGCCGTCTGCACGGGTCAGGTGGGCCAGTTAAACGAGCTCCAGCTTCAGGCCCTGCAGAAGATCGACGGCGAAATGTGGCGGATCTTTAAGACCTACGAGTCGAACCACCCGAACAGCTTTAAGAACACCACCGTTTTGCTCGTGAGCCCCGCCGGATTGTCGGGCCGCACCAAGGGTCAGTCGGTGGATCGCCAGCATAAGATCCCGACCGACGAGCTGATGGCCATGCTGAACCGCTATCTGCCCGAGGAATGCAACTTAAATGAGCCCCTGCAGCAGGGATTTCTGGGGATCGCGATGCAGGAAGGCTTTGCGCAGCTCTACGTGCGCGAGATGCCCTACGGACAAAAGCATCTGCAAAACAAATGGCAAAGCTGCCTCGCCCACGCAGCCGAGCAGCTCGCCGCCCAGGAGCCCGCGATCTCGGGTGCAGCCTGGAGGATCGCCTCGCAAAACTTCGACGTCAGCTATCAGGCGACCCTCGATCCGCAGTTTCAAAAGAGCTTAAAGCCTTCGCAGAAGCAGCGCCTCCTCGAAAAGATGAAGCTCATCGCCTCGCCCTCGATGATCGGCACCACCCCGCAGGCGGGCGCCGACGCGCTGCTCTTTGTGGCCAGCCCCTGGTATTTCGTGGACGACGCCCAAAAGCCCCTCCCCTACGCGATGCAGGGCAACCTCGATCTCGAGACGACCACCGTGCCCTTTTTGGTGGCGAGCCGCGCCCTTTCGCAGAAGACCGAGGTCGCGCTGCGAACGCTCCCCATCGAGATGACCGACATCACCCCCACGATCTTATCGCTCCTCGATGCGCCCAAGGATGCCTTTGAAGGTCTGCCGAGGGCCCCCATCTTAAAATGGCACGACAACGAAAATCTGGAGATCAACGAAGCCTCGCGCCAGATGGCCAGCAAAAAATCCTCCCTCAACACCCGATTTTTGCTGCGCGAAGAGGACGATCAGATTTGGGTCGGCTTTGAAGAATCGACCGAAGAATGGCCGCCGGACGCGATCGAGTTTCGCGTGGGGGATCAGCGCTATCATTACGACGGCCAGAACGAAACTTTCGACAGCGAGGACTGCAAGACCGAGATCGTCGAAAAGCGCCACGCCTGGTACTGCAAAGCGCCCCTGGATCGCTCCCGACCCGCCGAAACCTGGGCCGTCGTCCACCGGATCCCCGACGGCGAATACGGCCCCGGCCTCTATGCCCAAAAGATCATCCTGGGGCAGTCGGAGCCCGAATTCTTAAATCCCCCGAGCCTCGTCTGCGCAACCGATGAGTTCGCCAAAGTCCGCATCGACGCCAAAGACGCCCTTGGGTTCGACCGCATCGATCTCTTTTTGACCGACGAAATTTTGCCCGTCTTAAACCAGATTTCGCCCGGAGGCCTCACCTTCTCGACGAGCCTCTCCCAGCAACAGCCCAA
>DBWM01000024.1:0-10202 GCA_002309015.1 Myxococcales bacterium UBA1238
CCCTTTTGGTTCTTCGCGTTCACATCGGCGCCGGCGGAGAGCAGTGTCTGAACCATCCCGGGTTTTTCCTTGTGTAACGCGATCAAAAGCGCGGTGTTGCCTCTTTCGCCTGCGAGATTCACATTGGCCCCTGCGGCGAGCAGCAGTTCCGCAATCTCCGTCAGCTCGGTCTCCGCGCTCGCCGTCAGCGGCGTGAGGCCCCAATGGCCTTTGATGTTCACATCGGCGCCGGCCGCAATCAGCGCCTGCACGGTCTCTTTCAAGCTTTCCCGTCGTTCACGGTCTTCGCCGGTACTGTGCCACCAGCCTTCGGTCAGCACGTAATGAAGGGGTGTATTGCTATCGACATCGAGTTGATTCACATCCAGATTGGATGCGAGCAGCGACTTCACCTGTGAATGACGGCCCCTGGCGCAATAATGGAGGAGCATTTCGCCGTTATCCGTCCGGGCTTTGAGATCGGCGCCGGCTTCGAGGAGCAGATTGAACCCTTCTTCGGTCGATTGAGGGTTGGCGCAATTCAGCATCAAGGGGGTCCGTCCTCTAAATCCCCTGGAGTTGACGCGGGCGCCGGCTTTCAGCAGCAACTTCATGACGGGGATGTCATTTTTCTCGGCGGCCAAAAAAAGCGGCGGCTCTCCATTATCTTTGAGGTTGACGTTTGCACCGGCCTTGAGCAGCGCCTGGATGATCTCGATGCGACTTTGTTCGACTGCCAGGCCGAGCAGCGTCCTCTCCTTATCGCTTCTGACCGCATCAGGCTTGCCACCCTTGGCCAAAAACGCTTTCACGACGGCCAGATCGCCATCGTAAGCGGCCTTTAAAACCTTTTCATATCGCGGATTTGAGCTCTTCCAATCCGGGTCTAGGAGAAGCGCAAGGCAGGGCAAAGCGAGAGCGAAGGCGAGGGCGAGGGATTTGAGCAGCATCTTCATCGTTCCTTTTCGGGGCAGCGGCTCAACGAAGGGTAAGCCCATTCAACGCATTCAGGAAAGTGGGGGAGTATGCCCGTCAGATGTTACCGGGCGCCCGCCTTGCGAAGGAGTGCTTTGACGGCCTCGTCGTCGGCCAAATCGAGGGCGCTGCTGCCGGAGGCGTTTCGGGCGTTGACTTGGGCGCCGGCTTTGAGGAGCGCTTTCACGACCTCCAGGCATTCTGCCTGTTCGCCCTCGCGGGCAGCATCTGAAAGAGCCGCTGCCATCAAAGCGGTTTGGCCTTCCTTGTCGACAGCATTGGGATTGGCGCCGGCTTTGAGGAGCGCTTTTACGACTTCCGGATTTCCAGCATCAGAAGCGGCCATCAAAGCGGTCTCGCCATTGCGGTTTTGGGCGTTGGGATCGGCGCCGGCTTTGAGCAGCGCCTGAACGCTTTTCAGATCGCCCCAACTGATGAGGATGAGAGCGGTGTTGCCTTCATCGTCTCTCGCGTTGGGATCGGCGCCGGCTTTGAGCAGCGCCTGCATGGTCTTCAAAAATCTGTTTCGGCTGGCGAGGATGAGGGCGGTGTTGCCTTCCTGGTCTTTAACGTTGGGATTGGCGCCGGCTTTGATCAGGGCCTGAACGGCTTCGGGCAACTCGATCGGGCGCGGTGAATCTCCCATTCGCCCATCGTAGTCTCTCTTGTTGACCGCGAAGATGAGCGCGGTTTGGCCTTCGTCGTCTTTGGCGTTGGGGTTGGCGCCGGCCTGGATCAGCGGCTGCACGAGCTTTTCAACGCCGTATTGGCAGGCGATCATGAGCGCTGTTCGACCTTCGCTGTCCTTCGGCTTTGCATCGGCTTTGGCTTTGAGCAGGGCCTGCGCCATTTTGGGTTGCTTCGCTTCTAAGGCGCGCATGAGCGCCGTTTGGCCCTCCCGGTCTGCGCGATTCAAATCGGCCCCTGCGGCGAGCAGCATTTCCGCGATCTCCGTGAGCTCGCTCGTCGCGATCGCCATGAGCGGCGTTCTCCCATCCTCATTTTGGGCGTTGACATCAGCGCCGGCCGCAATCAGCAACTTTGCGGTCTCTTTTAAGCGCTTTTGCGCTTTTACGCGTTCCTGGGGTTGATAGTCGTCTTTGAGCCAGTACCCCTGGAAAAGCACAAAATGGAGGGCGGTATTTCCATCTCTGTCGGTCTGATTCACATCAGCGCCGGCTTTGAGCAGGGCCTGCACGAGTTCCACAACTCCGCTTTGACTGGCGAGCATGAGGGTCGTTTGGCCCTCTTTGTTCCTGACCTTCGTATCGGCACCCGCCGCGAGCAGCGTCTGCACCATCCCGAGTTTTTTCTCACGTAACGCGATCAAAAGCGGATGGTTGCCCTCCTGATCTGCGAGATTCACATCGGCGCCGGCCTGGATCAGCAGTTCCGCAATCTCCGTCAGGTGGGTCCCCGCGATCTCTGTCAGCGGCGTTCTGCCTTCTTTACCCCTGGCGTTGACATCGGCGCCGGCTCTGATCAGCGTCTGCACGGTCGCTTTTAAGCGGGCCCGCCGCTCTCGCTCTTCACCGACGCTGTGCCACCAGCCTTCGCCCAGCACGACATGAAGGGCGGTATTGCCCTCTTTATCGCGTCGATTGACGTCCATGTTGGATGTGAGCAACTGCTGGATCTCTGAATGACGGCCCTTGGCACAAAAATGGAGGATCGATCCGCCGTTCGCCGCCAATGCTCCGAGATCCGCGCCGGCTTTGAGGAGGAGGTTGAACCCTTCTTCGGTCGATTGCGGGTTTGCGCAGTTCCCCATCAACGGCGTCACCCCCGCAGAATCCTTGGCGTTGACATCCGCGCCCGCCGCAAGCAGCAACTTCATGACGGGGATGTTGTTTTTCTTTGCGGCGATCGCAAGCGGCGATTGAGAGTGGCCATCTTTGCCGTTGACATTTGCGCCCCCCTTGAGCAGCGCCTGGATGATCTCGATGCGGTTTCGCTCGATCGCCAGGCCGAGCAGCGTCTTCCCCTGATAGTTTTTGACCGCATCCGGCTTACCGCCCTGGTCCAAAAACGCTTTCACTCTGGCCAGATTGCCATCGTACGCGGCCTTTAAAATCACTTCATCCGCATTCCCGCTCTCCCAATCCCCACGTATGGGAGGGTGTTTGATGATGGGAGGGCGTCTTGTATGAACGTTTTCCAGAGAATCTGGGAGTTCGGCCTGCGCAAGGCAGGGGAGGCTGAGGGCGAGGGCGAGGGTTTTGAGCAGCATCGGTATCGTTCCTTTTCGGAGCAGCAGTTCAGCGAAGGGTAAGCCCATTTAAAGCATTTAGGAAAGTAGGGAGCGACGGCCGTGAGACGTTACCGGGCGCCCGCCTTGCGAAGGAGCTCTATGATGGCATCGTTGCTGGCCCAATAGAGGGCGGTTCGGCCTTCGTGGTTTTTGGCGTTTGGATCGATGCCGGCCTCGAGCAGCATCTGCACGGTCTTCGTAAATCCGTTGCGGCTAGCGAGGATGAGGGCGGTGTTGCCTTGGCCGTCTCTCGCGTTCAGATCGGCGCTGGCGCTGAGCAAGGCCTGAACGGCTTCGGGCTGCTCGGTCCGGGGCGGTGGATCTTCCCTTGACCTCTTGTAGTCTAACTTGTTGACCGCGAACAGAAGCGCGGTGCGGCCTTCGCTGTCAGTTGCGAAAACATCGGCGCCGGCGGCGATCAGCGGCTGCACGAGCGGCTCAGCACCGCTTTGGCAGGCAATCATGAGCGCAGTCCGATCCTCCCGGTCCCTCCATCTGACATCGGCGCCGGCTTTGATCAGCAGCTGAGCCATCCCGAACTGTTTCTCTTTGACTGCGTACATGAGCGGAGTCTGGTTATACCGGTCTGCGAGATTGACATCGGCGCCGACTTTGAGCAGCAGTTCCGCGATCTCCGTCAGGTCGCTCGTCGCGATCGCCGACAGCGGCGTTCTTCCGAGAGATCCTTTGGCATTCACATCAGCTCCGGCGGCCATCAGCGTCTGCACGGTCTCTTTTAAGCGTTCCCGCGCTTTTGGGCGTTCCTGTGGTTCATAATGGTCTTTGAGCCAGCGCCCCTCATTGAGCGCGTAATGGAGGGCTGTATTTCCTTCGTTGTCGGTCTGATTCACATCGGCGCCGGCTTTGAGCAGCGACTGCACGAGCTCCACAAATCCGCTTTGGCTGGCGAACATGAGGGCCGTCTGACCGCTTTCGCTCTGGAGCTGCGTATCGGCACCGGCGTTGAGGAGCGTCTGAACCAGCTCGGGTTTTCTCATTTCCAGCGCGTGCAAGAGCGCGGTCTTGCCCTCCCAGCCTGCGAGATTGACATCGGCGCCGGCTTTGAGCAGCAGTTCAGCAATCCCCGGCAGGTGAATGCTCGCGTATGCCGTCAGCGGCGTTCTGCCTCCATCACCTTTTGCGTTGACATCGGCTTTGGCCTTGATCAGCACCTGCACGGTCTCTTTTAAGCGCTCCTCTTGTTCACGGGTTTCAAGGCTTCCGCCGAGACTGCTAAACCAGCCTAAGGACAGCACGTAATGAAGGGCGGTATTTCCATGTCGGTCGCGTTGATTCACGTCCAGTTTTGATGCGAGCAGTTTTTTGATCTGTGGATGACGGCCCTGAGCGCAGAAATGGAGGATCGTTTTACCGTCATTGTCCTGGGCCTTGAGATTCGCGCCGGCTTTGAGGAGGAGATTGAACCCTTCCTCGGTCGATCGCGTGTTTTCACAACTCAGCATCAGGGGCGTCCGCCCCATGGAATCCGCGGTGTTGACACGGGCGCCGGACTTCAGCAGCAACGTCATGACGGGGATGTCGTTGAGCTTTGCGGCAATCGCAAGCGGCGTGAGATCCCCGTCCGCTGTGGCATTGACGTTTGCGCCGCCCTGCAGCAATGCCCGGACGATCTCGATGTTTTTTTGGTAGAGAGCGAGACCGAGCAGCGTCATCCCTTCATGGTTTTTAACCTCATCGGGCTTGCCGCCCTGGGCCAGGAATACTTTCACAGTGGCCAGATCGCCCTCGGTAACGGCCTTGAGAATCGGTTCATGCCGCGGATTATCGCTCTCCCATAACTCGGGTAGGGGCGGTCTGCGGGTGTGAACGTTTTCCTCAGCATCCGGGATTCTGGCATTTGCAAGGCAGGGCAGAGCGAGGGCGAGGGCCAAGGCGAGGGGTTTGAGCAGCATCGGTATCGTTCCTTTTCGGAGCAGCAGTCGAAAAACGCTCTAACGAAAAGCGGGCGGATTTATTCAACGCTGGTTTTCTGATCCGGATCGGCGCCGGCGGCGAGCAGCATTCGGATGGCTTTCGGTCTGCAAAAGAGGGTCGCCTGCATCAACGCGGTCCGGCCCTCCTGATCCTTTGCGTCGAGCCTGGCGCCTGAATCGAGCAGAACCTGAAGCAATGCTTCAGCGTCCTCCTCCCTGATCGCTTCATGCTCATTCCAGGCCTCCAGCACCTCACCCCATTCGTCGAGGCCCTCGTCGTTTTGGGGCGGATCCACCCGCATCATCAGCCGCATCAAAGCGGTTTTGCCCTCGCCGTCCGTTGCGTTGACGTCCGCACCTGCAGCAATCAATGCTCTGACGAGGCTTAAAGGTCCGCGAAGCGCATCAAACAGGGCCGTCCTGCCTTCGCAGTCCTTCAGATTGACGTCGATGCCCGGTGCCGCAAGCAGAGCCTCCACAATGCGCTGATCGAATGCTTTCTCGCTTAAAAGCCGCATCAAGGCGGTCTTGCCGCGCTTCCTGTCCCTCGCGTTGACATCGGCCCCCGAAGAGAGGAGCAACCGAACCATCTCCAGGCTTTTGGCAATCCACGCAGCCTGAATCAGCGCAGGCGTGCCGTTCAGATCGGCCCCCGCTGCGATCAAAGCCTTCGCCAACGCGAGATCCCCCTTTCGCGCCGCTTCGGTCAGGGCCGTCCAGCCCACATCGAGCCCGGCATTGACGTCCGCGCCCGCATCGAGCAGCGCTTTCACCAAATCGAGATCGGAGGTCAGGAACAGAGCGGTTTGATCCGACTGATCCCTGAGATTGGGATCCGCGCCGGCATCGAGCAGGGTTTTTACGAGCTCCGGATCATCCCGGCTCACCGCAGAGAACAACGCGGTTTTCCCCTCAGAGTCCCGCCCGTTCACATCCGCGCCGGCCTTTAACAGCGCCTCCAAAAGCGCCCGATGCCCAGTACGGGCTGCAAAACAGAGCGCCTGCCCGCTCCCCGAAGCGTCTGCCCCCGCCATGAGCAGGAGCTTCACCTTTTCATTCGATGCCGCAAACGCTGCAAAATCGAGCGCGGTTTCTCCCTCTTCATCGCGGGCATTTAAATCAGCGCCTGCATCGACCAGCAGTCTCAGCAGATCCGCAGATCCATTCCTTGCGGCGAGCATCAGCGGACTGCGACCCCCCGGTTTTCTCGCGTTCGGATCGGCCCCTTCTTTGAGCAGACGCCGAACCTCCGCGCAGTCATCCCCGGACACCGCCGCGAAAAGCCGCTCATTCCATCCCTGATGCGCTTCCATCGCAAACCCCGGCTGCTGGAGCTCTGCCCCAAAAAACGCCTAAGGCCCCCCGCGTTTAAGGGGTCTCTTAAACGCGGGGGGGTGGTTCCTAAAAACGGGCATCTTCTTTCATTTGCTTAGGGATTTACTGATTGCCACTGAGAATTTTCCGGGCCTGCTCCAACAGTTCCTCATCCGAATCCTCTTCATCCGCCTCAATCAAATCCCAGACGGTCTTCCCCGCGCGATCCTCCGCACTCACATCCGCACCGGCCCTGACCAAAGCCTCCATCATCGGAAGATTCCATCGATCCGCGGCGAGATGAAGCGCTGTCTCTCCCTCTTTGTTCTTTGCGTTCACGTCCGAACCCGCTTCGAGCAGCATCTTTGCAACCGGAACTTCGCCCTGGCCATCATGACCCGGCCCCTCCACCGCATACATCAGGGCCGTCCAACCCTCCCGATCCCTCGCATGAACCTCCGCCCCCCTCTCCACCAGAAGCTTCACCCGCTCCCCACTCTGATCCCGCGCGGCATACATCAACGCAGTCACCCCATCCTGATTCGCAACATTCACATCTGCCCCCCGATCCAGGAGCAACTTAAAATCTTCAAACTCCCCGCCACGAGCCAGGCTCATCAGCGCGGTTTGACCTCGATCCCCCCTTTGGTTGACATCTTCGCCTGCTTTGATCAGCGCGACCATCACATCCCGGCGATCTTCGTTCAGCGCAAGCTTCAATGCGCTGTTCCCATCCAAATCCTTCGCCTTCAGATCAGCTCCGGCCTGAATCAAAGCCTCAGCGACGCGACCATCCTGCGCAAACATCAACGGCGTTCGGCCTTTCAAACTCCTCGCGTTGACGTCAGCACCGGCCGAAAGGAGCGCTTTCACAGCAAACTCAGAGCCCGCGTACATCAATGCGGTCTTTCCTTCGCGATCTTTGGCGTTCACATCGGCTCCCTTTGCGATCAAAGGCGCAACATGATCAGATCTCCAGTCCTGAGAGAGGATCATCAAAGGCGTCCTGCCCTCGTCATCCCTTTGATTGACCTCCTCTCCCGCCTCGATCAAAGCCTCAACCGGCGCCAGATGGCCCTTCTTCAGGGCCCAAAACATCGCAGACCGGCCTTCACGATCCTTCGCTTTCCAATCTGCACCAGCCTTTAAGAGCGCCTGGACCATTTCCAGTGGAAGCTGATCCCGAACAGCAAGGATCAGAGCGGTCTCACCCCGATCATTCTGAGCGTTCACATCGGCACCAGCCGCAATCAAAGCGAGGGCGATCGCATTCAGAGCGTAATTGCGAGCAATTTTTGCATCAGTGAGAGGCTTTGGATCCCATTGGAGCGCCTTTAAAAGCGCCGTCTCCCCCTGCGCGTAACGAAGATTCAGATCCGCTTTGGCATCGATCAACGCTTTGACGCCTTCCTCGTCCCACACGACCACTTGAATCGCTTCAAAAAGCGCGGTCTTTCCTTCTTTGTCCCGCGCATTGACTTCGGCGCCGGCTTCGAGCAACAGAGGGACCAGATTAAAGTTTTGATGACGAGCCGCACTGATCAGAGCGGTTTGGCCCTTGTTGTTCCTGACATTGACCTCCGCACCGGCTTCGAGCAACGCTTTCACCTCTTCGCGAAACCTCACAGCAAACAAAGCCGTCTCGCCCTCATGGTCCTTTGCGTTCACATCGGCTTTGGCGGCGATCAGAAGCCGGAATTTTTCAAGAAAATGAGGGACGGAGGTCAGCATCAAAGCGGTCTTTCCATCCTGATCGCGCGCGTTCAGATCCGCACCGGCTTCGATCAGCATTTTCACCACTTTTGGGTCAACCGCAGAATGCAAGGCCGTCCGGCCATATCGATCCTTAGCGTTAAGATCGGCGCCGGCTTCGATCAAAGCCTTCATCACATCGAGCCGCCCCGCCCGGGCTGCAATCAAAAACGCGGTTCGGCCTTCAGAGTTCCGATCTTCAGGATTTGCACCGGCTTTGATCAGCACTTTCACCGCTTCCGGATCCTCCTGATAGAGCAATGCGCCATTTCCATTCCGGTCTTTGGCGTTCACATCGGCGCCGGCTTCAATCAAAAGCCTGACGATTTTCGGATGACGCGCCAGATGAAGCGCGGTGTTCTCCTGATGATCCCGAAGATGGACATCCGCACCGGCTTTGAGCAGCGCTTTCACGATTTCGGGCTGTTTCTTTTTCATGTTCGAGCCTTTCGCGGATAGATGTGCGCCGTTCATCATTTCTCTTTTGCGCCGGCTGCGCGCAGGAGTTTCTTCACAGCTTCGCTCTTGGCCCAATGGAGCAGTGGCGTGTCAAGTTGGTTTTTGATATGGACGTCAGCCCCAGCCTCGAGAAGCGCATTCACCACGGCTTCGGAGTCACTTTGGACGCCTCGCATGAGCGGCGTTACGCCAATCTCATCTTGGGCATTGACGTTGGCTCCGGCGGCGATGAGGAGTTTCACAATCTCGACCTTGCCATTCTCTGAGGCTCTCATGAGCGGTGTGAAGCCCATTTCACCTGGGCGATTGACGTTCGCTTTGGCATCGATGAGCGCCTTCACGATCGCTTCGTTGCCCCTGATGATGGCCGTCTCCAGCGGCGTGAATCCGTATGGGGCGTTCTGATCAACTTTCGCTCCCGAAGCGAGGAGGAGCTTTACGAGCGCTTCATAATCGCGGCTGATGGCGATGAGGAGCACTGTGACGCCACCCTGGAGCTTGTCGTTGGCGTTGGCGCCGGCATCGAGGAGGAGCTTCACCATCTCTTCTGCTCCGAGGAAAACGGCGAGGATGAATGCCGTGTCTCCATGCTTACCTTTGGCATTGACGTCGGCTCCTGCGGCGATGAGCGCCTTGGCTATCGCGATGTTGCCCTGTTCTGCGGCCCACATGAGCGGCGTCATGTTGTTCTCATCTTTGGCATTGACATCGGCGCCCTGTGCGATGAGCTGTTTCAGCACATCGAGCCGACCCTGCTGGGCCGCTTCCCACAGGTTTTGGCACTTGGATTGAGAGGAAGATTCGTCTTCACCCGGAAAAACGAGCCTCGCGTTGACTGAACCGATGGTGAGCCCAAAGGCCAGAAAAGCGCTGGCGAGCGTGCGCAGAGGGTTCTTGAACAAACGATGTTTTGAATTCTGAGACATCTCTTTCATCTCCGTATGGGGGGTCACTCTTTTGCGCCGGCCTGGAGCAGAAGGTTGACCGCTTCCGGATAGCCCTCTTTCACAGCGACCATCAAGGCGGTCCAGTCATTGTTTTTCGCGTTGACATCTGCGCCCGCCTGAAGCAGCGCCTTCATGACCTCAATGCGATTTTGCCCGGCAGCCAGAGCAAGCGGCGTCCAACCTTGATCGCTTCTGATCGCATCCGGGTGGCTTCCTTGAACAAAAAATTTCAAAGCGGTCAGATCGCCATCATAGGCGGTCTTTAAAACCCTTTCGTGCTGCGGATCCTCGCTCTCCCAGCCTTGGGGCGGCTGCCGGGTGTGAACGTTTTCCACAACTTCCGGGATTCTGGCATTCGTGAGGCAGGGTAGAGCAAAGGTTGCGAGGGCTAGGGTTTTAAGCAGCATTTTCATTTCTTTGCTCCCTTCTTGGAGGCCTTGCGAAGGATCGCTCTGATTTCATCCATTTGTGCCCTATAGAGGGCGGTCCGCGCAGGCCGGTTAGGCAAGCCCAGGATCCCCTCCAGGTGGATCACTTTGGTTTCATCCGATTGCGTCAGATCGAGGGCGGTTTTGCCTGCGTTGTCTTTTG
>DBWM01000024.1:10221-12031 GCA_002309015.1 Myxococcales bacterium UBA1238
GACGTCGGCGCCGGCGGCGATCAGCGCTTTCACGGTTTCCACAGGCTTCGCTCCTTCCACAAGATCGTACACCCATCTGTTATTTAAAAATGTCACAATGCTGTGATTTAAAACGTGCATCAAGGCGGTTTTGCCTGCGTTGTCTTTTGNNGACGTCGGCGCCGGCGGCGATCAGCGTTTTAACGACTTCCACAGTCTTCGCCCCTTTCTGAACCATCCCTACACTTGAAACGTGCATTAAGGCGGTCATGCCTGCGTTGTCTTTTGCGTCGACATCTGCGCCGGCGGCGATCAGCGTTTTCACGATTTCCGTTTGCCTGCCTTGGCTGGCGCATATGAGTGCCGTTTGGCCCCATTCGTCCTTTACCTTCGGATCGATGCCGAGCTGGAGCAGCGCTTTCACGCTTTCCAGATCCCCTCTGTATGCAGCAGACGACAAAGCGAAGATGCCTTCGTCGCCTTTTGTGCTGGCGCCGGCTTTGAGCAATGCCTGCACGTTCTTTGAAAACCCATTTCGGCTGGCGAGCATGAGGACGGTTTTGCCATCCTTGTTTCTCGTGTTGGGATCGGCGCCGGCATCGAGCAGCGCCTGAACGGTTTCGGGCAACTCGGTCGGGCTCGGGTCACTTTCCATGATTGGCCCGTATTTTTTTATCTCGCCGACCGCAAGCAAAAGGGCGGTTTGCCCTTCGTCGTCTTTGGCGTTGAGATCGGCGCCGGCGGCGATCAGCGGCTGCACGAGTTCCGAAAGTCCGTTTTGACTTGCGAGCATGAGGGCTGTTTGCCCCCATTTGTCCACCCACTTTGCCTCGGCGCCGGCATCGAGCAGCAACTGAGCCATCCGGGGCTGTTTCTTTTTTATCGCGAACCAAAGCGCAGTTTGGCCCTCTTTGATTGCGAGATTCACATCAGCCCCTGCAGAGAGCAGCATGTCCGCGACTTCCGTCAGATCGTCCATCGCGAATTCCATCAGCGGCGTTTCCCCTATATGACTTTGGGCGTTCACATCTGCGCCGGCGATGAGCAGCGTCTGCACGGTCTCTCTTAAGCGTTCCCGGTTGAGCCTGCTCCCTTCAAAAAGCGCGTAATGAAGGGCTGTATATCCCTCTTTATCGCGTTGATTCACATCGGCGCCGGCATTGAGCAGCGACTGCACGAACTCCAGATTCCCGCTTTTGCTGGCGAACATGAGCGCTGTTCGACCCTCTTCGTCCTTGATTTTCGAATCGGCGCCGGCTTTGAGCAGCGTCTGAACCATCCCGAGCTTGTTTTTGTTTAATGCGATCAAAAGCGGAGTTTTGCCCTCTTCGCCTGGAAGATTCACATCGGCGCCGGCGGCGAGCAGCATTTCCGCAATTTCCGTCAGATCGATCGTCACGTCATTCGCCAACATCGTCTGATCGATCATGACGACATCCGTCAGCGGCGTTTCCCCTTCATTCGTTTTGGCGTTGACATCTGCGCCCGCCGCAATCAGCGCCTGCACGGTCTCTTTTAAGGTTTCTTTGGGTTCTAAGCGTTCCTGTGATTCGTGAACTTCATCAATATTGTTCCACCAGCCTTTGGTCAGCACGTAATGAAGGGCGGTCTTTCCCTCTTGATTGCGTTGATTTACATCGGCGCCGGCATCTATCAGCTGCCTGATCTGTGAATAATGGCCCCTGGCACAAAAATGGAGGATCGAGTGGCCGCTTTCAGTCCGGGCATGGAGATCAGCGCCCGCCTCGAGGAGCAGGTTGAACCCTTCTTCGGTCGAGTGAGGTTTTAAACAATTCCACATCAATGGCGTCACTCCCGAAGAACTCCTGGC
>DBWM01000024.1:12193-18879 GCA_002309015.1 Myxococcales bacterium UBA1238
GAACTCCTGGCGTTGACGTCGGCGCCCGCCTTAAGCAGCAACTTGATGATCGCCATGTGGCCTTGCTCGACCGCCAGACAGAGCAGCGTCCTTCCTCGATGGTTTCTGACGGTATCGGGCTTGCCTCCTTTGGCCAAAAACGCTTTCACAACGGCCAGATCGCCCTCATAAGCGGCCTTTAAAATCTTTTCATGCTGCGAAGTTCCCCACCAGCTCTTCCAAACCGGGCTCGGGGGCGGACTCATGGTATGGATGTTTTCCGCATCCGGGATTCTGGCATTGGCGAGGCAGGGCAGGGCGAAGGCGAGGCTTGCGAGGGCGAGGGATTTGAGCGGCAGTTTCATCGGGATCTCCGGTTCAGCAAGCGGCCCCTGACGAGATGCGGTCTGGATCATTCAACAATTTGAGAGAAAAATTGCGAAAACCGCGATCTCAGGTTTTTCCACAGCAGTTTCATCGGAATCCTTGGGGGTCTGCGAGCGGTGAAGGCGGGGATGGTTTCAGTGGATCACTCTCCGCTTTTTCTTGATTTGCGGAGTATCGTCGTTGCGGTTGGGCATTTTCACATCGGGTGATACATGTTCCTTTGTATCGCGGGGTGCTTCCTGCACCTGTGCGCCTGACTTTGCGCCCGCCTCGCGCAGGAGGGCTTTCAGCTCTTCGGGATCGGCGGGATGGTCGTCATCTTGATTCTGATTGCGATTGATTCCAACCAGCTCGAGGGCTGTCTTTCCATAGCTGTCTTTGAGGTTGGGATCGGCGCCCGCAGAAAGCAGAATCCGGGCGACTTCGGTCAGGGTGTAACGCGCGGCGAGCGTCAGAGGCGTGTTTTCCCAGTGATCCTTTACGTTGACGTCGGCGCCGGCGGCGATTATGTCTTTGATGAGCTCCTGAGTTTCCTTTGAAACACCGTTCCTCGAAGAGGTGAGCTTGTTGATGGCCAGTAAGAGCATGGATTCCCGATGTTCGGTCCATTCTTTCGGCCCGTGAAAGGGGCCGTCCAGAGACTCTCGCGTGACTTCCACCTGGGCGCCGGCTGCGATCAGGCGTCTCGCAATCTTCCATTGTTCCCCTGCGAGGGCCGCCATCAGCGGGGTCGATTGCGTTCGGTCGGTTGGATTGACCGCAGCCCCTGCTTTGATGAGCAGTTCTGCGCTGTCTTCGTAGCCTGCGCTTATGGCAAGCAAAAGCAGCTTGCTGAGCCTGCCGTAGTACTCGTCCTTTGACTTCGTCTGAGTTCCCAGAAGATCGATGATCGCCTGCACCGCGTTTGAACGATGCTGCTCGGCCGCCATCATAAAGGGGGTATATCCAAAGACATAGTCGTAATAATTGACCTTTACGTTTTGTGCCGCTCGCTCCAGGGCCCAGGTGGTATATCCGTCGCGCGAATTCCCATAGCTCGGATACACCACGACATTGTTCCATTTGGACGAATCGCTGAGGGTATGATCTTTGCGCGTACAATGCCCGAGCTGGTCAGAGGTCAGCTCAATCGAACGATTGGGATAAATCCTTAACTGTTCGCCTGTGCGCGTCTTCGAATCGAGCGGGACGCCCTTTTTGACCAGCGCGCGAATCTGATCCGCGTTTCCCGAGAAGGCCGCATAAAAGAGCTGCTCCTCGTCGGCACTGGGGGAATCCGCTTCTTTGCGGTAGGACTCGCCGCAATGCTTCTTCATGATCTGTTCAGCCGAGAGGCCATATTGATTCTGCAGTTGAGGATTTGCGCCCGAAGCGAGCAGGAACTGGACCAGATCCTTTTTTTCGAGCAGCGCCGCGATCAGGAGCGCGTAATCGCCCTCGTTATCCTGGGCATTCACGTTGACGCCCGCATCGATCAAAAGCTTTGCGATGGGAACGCTCTCCGCATCTCTCCGGCTTACGGCCAAAAAGCTGAGCGGCGTATCTCCATTGTTGCTGGCTCTCATGGCATCCGCGCCCGCATCGAGCAGGGCTTTGACGCTTTCGAGATATCCGGTGCCCGCCGCCAGCATGAGAGGCGTGGTGCCATTGGGGGAGGCTTGATTGGGCGTGATCCCGATCGAAAGCAGCAGTTTGACGGCCTCCGACGGATCCGGCACTGCCCCTTGGTGGGAGAGCGCAGCGAGCAGCGGCGTCTCCCCATGCGACACCACAGTTCTCTTGGCGCCCGCAAAGAGCAAAAGCTCGACCATCTTTTCAAAGCCCGGCTTGTCCGACGCCCTTGCGGCGTGGATCAGCGGCGTGGCATGCCCGAGATCCTCTGAGTTGACGTTGGCGCCGGCTTTGATCAGCGCATCGGCGACCTGAAGATGCAGGTTCGATGCAGCCAGCATCAACGGCGTTTCTCCCATTCTCGTCTTGACACTGGGCGCAGCGCCGGCCGCAATCAGGCGCTTGACCAGGGGCAGAACCGAAGGCTCCGTCAGCGCCGGGTTACCTCCGATGCTTCCAAAATACTCGCTTGCCTTTTCCGCAAAATAGAGCGCCGTCTCATTTTGGAGATCTGTGCTCCATTTGGGGTAGAGGTTGGGGCCGGACATCGCGTTTGGATCGGCGCCAGCCTCGATCAGCAGCTTGGCGATCTCGTCGTTCCAGAGATACGCAGCGATCATGAGCGGCGTCACGCCCTGATGGTAGTGGAAGATGCCTGTCGCGTTGACGTCAGCACCGGCCGCGATCAGCCTTGCAACCTCATCCTTTGAGTTCTGCAGCACCGCATTCATGAGCGGCGTCAGCGCCATCCCCTGAACGTCCGGTTCGCCCGGCAGAAGCTCGGGCGTTGCAGGATCGCTCTTTGCAGTATCGCTCTTTGCAGGATCCGGCGCTGCGGAATCCGTCGTTGCGGGATCAGGCGTCGCGTTTGCCGGGTGGTTCCAGCCCATCATTGCAAGGCCTCCTAAAAAAGCGCATCGGGTCAGGGTTTGCAGCATCGCGGATGTCATGCAAGTCTCCTTTTTTAAAGCCGCTCAGCGCAGCGTCAGATGGGTTCCTCTTCGTCGTTCTTCTTCTTTCCACCCGCTTTGGCGCTCAGTCGGAAGCGCGCGATCAGGGCATTGATGCGGCGCGCGAGCTCTTCGCGTTCGGGAGTAGGGGTGAGCAGGTTCTTCGCGTTCAGATGCTCGACGAAGTCGGCGTAAAGGGCGAGCAGTTCGTCGCGGAGCCTCTGGGTGCGGCCCAGTTCGGTGTCGATGGCAGCCTGGGTTTTATTGGCAGACATCTCGCGGAACGCCTCGTACGCGCCCCGGAGCGCCTTGATCCAGCCCCATACAAAGGCGGCGCGCAGCTTTTGCTCACTGATCGCCTCCAGTTTGGGCAGCAGAATTTCGAGGGCACCGTATTGCTCCTGATATTTGAGCCGCGTCGGATCCGGGGTCTGATCGAAGGTTTCAAGGATTTCGAGGGCGGCGGTGCGGGTTTCCTCTTCGGGATGGGTGGCGCTCAGCTTGAGCTGCGAGCGGGTGCCGCGCCAGAAATGGTCGGCGTTCTGATCGATCTCGCGGGTGGTCGCACCGTAAAGCGACGTCTTCTTGCGGCAGCTGTCGCGATACGCCTCGAAGGCCGCCTTTAACGCGCTGCCGTCCTCTGCGCCCGATTCTTCGATCTCGTCGGTCACCTCTTTCATGTAGTCGACGATCGAGGCGGTTTTGGTGTGGGCGAGGGAAAGGGTAGGAATTCTAACGGTCATGGTCCATTCTCCATTGAGGTTTGAGCGAATGCTGCCCGATCAAAAGCGATCTTGCAAGCAAAATGCTCTCAATAATCTCCGCTGACGGGCATTTTCTGATCGGAAATTTTCGATCAACTGTTGAACAACGTTTCTCTGCAGGAGTGAAATCTGCGATCAGCTGGCAGGTGATCGCCTCTGTACAGGGTGTACAGACTCGATCTCCGGTTAACAGATCGAGTCTGTATACCCTATACGGATTCGATCTCTTGACTGCGATCGCGCATTTCATCTCAGAAAATTGCGATCAGCAGTCAACTGATCGCGGTTGTATGGGGTATATAGGCTTGATCTCCTGCTTGCGATCGCAAATTTCTTGACTGAAATGCGCGATTTCCTGCCCGCAGCGCTCATTGAACGTCATCGTCGGGCAGGGTTTCCGGGGCATCGACAGCCTTTGGCAGGCCTGAAAGGGCAGGAGAGCAGGGGAGAGACTCAGGGTTACTCGTCCTGGATGCACCGGATGGAGTAATGCATGTAGTCTTCGCTGAGCTTGCTTTCAAAGATTCCGGCATCGGACAATTCTACGTAATAGTGCACATCGTCGTTATTGGTGTCACTGGTCCAGAAATAGGCCTTCTCACCGTAGTCTTCATACCTTGCATTGTTGGTGCTCAAAGTATTTCCTGACTGCCAGCATGAGCCGACAGGGCGGGCGTCGAAGCCGAATTCATCCTTCCCCTGATTCTGATGGGAGGTCCACAACCTGTCGGGGGCGATGTATGCAAGCAGGAGTTCGCTTTCGGTGGTGTGGCTTTCCACGTACCAGCTGAGCTTCTGGAAGTCGTATACGCTGGGTAGACGCCATCCGGGAGGACAGAGGTTTGGGTATTGCGTTAAGTTCTGATTCGGATAGAGCCGGCCATCGTCAGAAGCACTGGCGTTGTACGGTGGCGGTTCACCCAACGTGTAACCGTAGGTCGGAGTTTCATGGTAGATGCTGATCCTGAGGTTGTCTGCCATCCAGGTCTGATCACCGATCTGCACGGTCCTGTAGTCGTTGCCACTGATATCCAGCATCTTGCCGTAGAGCATGCATTGCTGGCCATAGCGGCCTTCGGTGCATTGATCGCAGTTGTCACCCTTCCATCCCTCTTTGCAGGAGAGGCATTGGCCGCTGCCTGTCAGACCATCATCGCAAACGCCGTGCGCGCAGCTGCAGAGTCTGCAGGTCTTGCCATACCGCCCATGTTCACAGCCCGCATCTTTCAGGCAGCGCACCGAATAGGCGATGACTTCGTTGCCCTCCGCAAAGATGCCGGTCGACTGCGCGCCGATGTTCAGCACGTCATTCCGATCGCCCCAGGGAGAGGCCTCGACATCGGACGACCAGAGGTAAAGCTCATCGGTGCTCAGGTAAAAGCCTGTATCGTCGATCCCGCTGAAGCTTGCAGGGAGCGCTCCAAATCCGAACTCATCGGTGCCCTGTAACGCCTGCCAGCCTTCGCTTTGACTGGCGAGCGCTGCCTGAACGCTTTCGCTCTGCCGGTGTTCCTCCACGTAGGCAAGGAGCATTTCCATCTCTTCCTTCGAGGGCAAATGCCAGCCTTCGGGGCAAAAACCATCGGCCAATATGGTCTCCCGGTTGTAACGCAGGCCGTAAGTCGCATTCAGCGTGACGTAATCCTGCAGCTCCTCGTCGTAACCGTAGCAATGCGCATAGTCATCGGTCTCCCGGCGGTAGTTCTCTGCCATCCAGAGCTGGCTGCCGATGCTGACCAGCTGGTAGGTCTCTGTCTGATCGCCCCAGGTCTCGGTGAGCGTACATGCCTCAGCGCTGGCCTGATCATAGTGACCCCCAGGGCGGCTGCAGAAGATGTCACAGTTTTCACCATAGAAGCCGCCATGACACCGGTCGCACAGGGGATCGCCAAAGCCTTCATCACAGGCGCAAAGCCCCGTTCCCTCCACGCCGACGCTGACATGACCGTGAACGCAATTCAGCTCCCCGGCGAGGATTGAGCAGTCAGGCCCGTAGTAAGGGGATCCCTCTTCGCAGGAGAGGCAATGGCCGCTGCCCTCTACGCCGCTGTCGCAGGTCCCATGTTCGCAGGGACAGCGTTCGCAATAGGGGCCGTAGTAGCCGTCGGGGCATTCTTCATCGCGGACGCAGCGGATCGAATAATATCTAGACAGGGATCCCTCGACGAATTGGGGCGTGTCGGACGATGGTTCGATCGACATCGCGAAGTAATCGTTGTTGTCATCCTGGGTTGAAGTCCAGAAGTAGGCGTATTCTCCGAAGCCTTCAGCGTGCAGCGGCGAGGTTTTTGCATAGCCTGCAAGTCGCGCAGCAAAAAAGAAGTCATCTCCCTGATCTTTGAGGAGCGCCTTGTTAACCGTATCGCTCTTGCGATGGGTGTTTGCGTAGTCGATGAGTATCTGAAATTCATCCCTGCTCGGCAGATGCCAGCCTGCGGGGCAGAAGTCTGCTTTGTGTGCATGGGATTGACTGTAAAGCAACCCGTAATCCTGTCGGTTGGCATTGTCTTCATTGGCATCAACATAGGTGCCGCTGGGTTTGCGGCGGTAATTCTCGGCCATCCAGGCCTTGCCGCCGATCATCACCGTGCGGTAGACGTTGCCCTCCTGGTCGGTCACCGTGCCGCTGTCGCAGTCCTCACCGTAGTAACCCTTGTCACAGATACTGCAGTGACCGTCCCCTCTAATGCCACCTCTGGCTACACCGTGAACGCTGCAGGTCACTTCCTGCTTGCAGTCCTGGCCAAACCATCCCTTGTAGCAGGATTTGCAATGACCGTTGCCATCGGGGCCCTCGTCGGGTACACCGTGAACGCCGCAGTACGTTTCCTGATCGCATTCAGGGCCAAACCATCCCGACTCGCAGAAGCTGCAATGTCCTTCATCTTCGGGATCCTGGCTGGGTGTACCGTGAACGCTGCAGGTTGTTTCCTGATCGCAGCTCAGGCCAGACCATCCCGACTCACATAATTTGCAATGACCGTTGCCATCGGGG
>DBWM01000024.1:18968-25841 GCA_002309015.1 Myxococcales bacterium UBA1238
CATCCCGACTCACAGGATGCGCAATGACCGCTGCCTTCGGGGCCTTCACTGGGGGTACCGTGAACGCTGCAGGATGTTTCCTGATCGCAGTTCGGGCCAAACCATCCCGACTCACAGGATGCGCAATGCCCGTTGCCTTCGGGGCCTTCACTGGGGGTTCCATGACCGCTGCAGATCACTTCCTGATCGCAGTCCAGGCCAGACCATCCCGGCTCGCAGGAGGCGCATTGACCGTCACCGCTTTGGCCTTCGTTGCAAACGCCGTGTGCGCAGCTGCAAGGCTCGCAGGATTTGCCAAATTGCCCATCGGCGCAGGCGTAATCCATGAGGCAACGCACCGAGAAAAAGGAATCCTCACCAATATTGAGGGCCCTCAGGTAATGCTGGCCGTCCCCCAGATAGAGTTCAGTGATCTCATGACCACCGAAGAGGGATCTCTCCGTCGAGGTCCAGAAGATGGCTTGTGAACCGTAACTGTCGGACGTTCCGATGTTATAGTAGAGCTGATTCCAGCCGGCCGGCATCGCGCCAAAGCCAAACTCATCCTTGCCCTGATCGGGGAGATATTTCCAAAGGGAGGATTGGGCGATCAGCGCCTGGAACGCAGAATCGCTCGTCCGGAATCGCTCCACGTAGTCGAGGAGCTGCTGAAACTCCAGCTGTGAGGGCAAATGCCAGCCTGCGGGACAAAAATCTTTATCTGAGGCGGTCGCGTAGTCGTAGCGCAGTCCGTAGATTTGATCCTGCTCGGGCGAGGCGGTGTCATCCTCAAAGCCTACGTGGAAGTTCTGGCCCACGTTGCGGCGGAAGTTTTCGGCCATCCAGGTCTGATCGCCAATCCTGACTACCTGATAGATCTGCCCGTCGCGCGCATCGGTGATCTGGCAGTCCGAGGCGTTCGCCTGATCATATTGCCCGCCCGGTCGCGTGCAGATCGCGCAGGTTGCCCCAAAACCGCCGTTTTTGCAGGTATCGCAGTTGACGCCGTCAAAAAGCGCTTCGCAGCTGCCCTCAACGCATTGGCCGTTACCGGTTATACCGAGGCTCGTTTCACCGTGAACGCAGGTGACATTGTTGCTTTCGCAGTTCTCACCAAAATAGTTCGTTTCGCAGGATTTGCATTTGCCGCTGCCGCTCGGGCCGTCATCGCAGAGGCCATGCTGACATTCACAGGGCTTGCATTCGGATCCAAATGTGTTGGCCGGACAGACGACAGCATCGGGGTCGATCACAGCATCTGGATCGACCACCGCATCGGGGTCGATCACAGCATCTGGATCGACCACCGCATCGGGGTCGATGACAGCATCGGGATCGACCACAGCGTCGGGATCGACCACAGCATCGGGATCGACCACAGCATCAGGATCAGTCACAGCGTCGGGATCGACGACAGCATCGGGTTCAACCGCCGAATCATGGTCGACCGATGTATCTGCGGAAGAGGCCGCGTCGGAATCGATGGCCGCATCTGCGGAAGAGGCATCGGAGGAAGGAGCAGCGTCGGATATGGGATCCTCTCCCGAATCGTCACAGCCCAGAGCCAGGAGCGCCGTGAAGAGGAAGAGAGGCAAAGGGGCATCGGAGCGCCGCTTGTGGAAGGAATGATTCATGAATCTCTCCATGCAAAGGGCTTTTCAAGCTGTTTCAGTGGGTGAGAGCGCTATCGTTGGATACATCGAATGGCAATATAGTCTTCTGTGAGGTTATAACCCTTGGTTTTTAAATCGTCACCTTCCAGCACGTATGCCCAAACCGAGTTGTGGTTCCCGGTCCCGGTCGATGTCCAGAAGACGGAGGATCTGCCGAAACCTATAAATCTACTCATTTCTTGGTTCGCTTTATAGGTCCCCGACGGAAGCGCATTAAAACCAAATTCATTGACGCCTTGCTCTGAGGCGGTGGTCCATTTTTTGGTCCGTGCGATGAGGGCCAAAAAGTCGCTTTCGTTCTCCGTCTTGTTTTGACTCACATATTCCTGGAGTGTTGCAAAAGCGGTGCGCGAGGGAAGCGTCCAGCCCGGGGGACAAAGGTTCCCGTTCCTGATAGACTCGCCCTTATAGAGCAAACCATAGATGGCATCATTGCTGCGCTCGTCATTCACATGAACATAATCCCCTTCCTGCTTGTATCGAAGATTCTCGGCCATCCAGATTTGATTGCCGATTCTGATCTTCTTGTAGATCTTGTGATCCCTTGGATCCTCGAAGGTTTCGTAGTCTTCTGTGCAGTCGGGGCCGTAATGCTCCAGACAGGTTTCACGTTCGACTTGCGGTTCGGTGGATTCGCCCTGGAGGCAACGGACAGATTGGGCTACATCATAGTCCGATCGGATAGAGACTGTGGCGCTGCCCGTCTGCTGGGAAGATTGCCCGTTGAGTGTGAGGATATAGAGAGCGTTTCTTGAAGTTGTGGAGGTCCAGAATCTGGCTTCTTCGCCTGTTTCGCGATATTTGTGACTCCGAAGGTAATAGTAACCTGCAGGGAGCGCTCTAAAACCAAATTCATCGGTTCCCTGTCTGTTGAAATACTTCCATTCGCCAGAATCGGCGATCAGGTTCAGGAAGTTGTTCTCACTCATCGATCGGTTTTGATCGATGTAGTTCGTGAGTGTTTCAAATTCCGCTTTTGAAGGGATATGCCAGCCAGGGGGGCAAAGGGCTGTTTCGAGGACGGTGTCGTCGTCATAGAGCAAGCCGAAGACTGCGTCGTTCGCGGCATCGCCGTAGGAGTGATAATACGAGACCCTGTCTTTGAAATGGAGGTTCTCAGCCATCCAGGTCTGATCACCGATTTGGACTGTCCTGTAGACGGAATGATCTCTGGGATCCTCGAACAGGCCATATTCACTTGTGCAGCTCGGTCCATAATACATATCGCTGCAGAAATCGCAGTTGGGGATTGCCCAACCTGAAGTCAGGCATGCGAAGCAAGTGCCATTGCCGGTGAGCCTGTCGTTGCAGATGCCGTGCTCCGTATTGCAGGTGCAGGGTTCACAGTTGGGGCCGAAATGATTGGCGTCGCAGGGTTCGGTGCAGGTTCCGGTGCCGTCGAGACCGTCATCGCAGCTGCCGTTCTGGCAGGTGCAGAGTTTACATTGCTTGCCAAAGCGATCGGCCGGGCATTCGTAATCCTTCAGGCAGCGCACAGCACCGGTCAGGGAGTAATGGAGTGTATAGGGCTCTAAATTGCGCGGGTTGATGAATTTCGCTTGAGTATAATTGATATGGACCAGTGTGTTGTCTGCGGTCCAGTAAAACGCTGCAGGCGTATCCGGATCTTTCGGAAACATCTGATACTGCGCGGTCAACAGATCGTAGCTGCCTGAATAGAGCGCTCCAAAACCCGATTCGTTGGTCCCAAAAGGTTCTTCGCTGTTGTATCGGGTACAGGATTTGTCCAGGATCGTTTCAGTGTGATTCCACGCTGTAATCGAGATAAACGGTTCCAGAGTCGCATCAAAGAGCGTGGACCATTCTTCCTCTGAGGGCAGATGCCAGCCTTCGGGGCAAAAATCTTCGGCATTCACTGCGTAAGAATCGTACAGCAGACCGTATTTCGGGTCGTTCGCAGAGCTGCCGTTGACATAAGAGGATCCGTCGGGGAGTTTGCGGCGGTAGTTTTCAGCCATCCAGGTCTGATCGCCGATTTGAACGATCTGGTAGGTCTCGGTTTGCCCGTCGCGCTTTTCGGTCAGCGAGCAGTGGGAGGCTTCTGCATTGAGGACGCCGAAGGGTCGGGTACAGGCCTGGCAGGCTTCCGTTGCGCATTGGTTGCAGTTAACCCCAGCCCAGCCATCTTGGCAGCTGTCGGGGAGGCATTTGCCATCGCCGTGGATCCCCGAATGGGGGGTACCGTAGACGCAGGAGATCTCCTGATCGCAGTTTTCACCAAAATCGTTTGCGCTGTTGCACGAGATGCATCGGCCATCGCCGTTGATGCCGCCATTGGTCAGACCGTTGACGCAGGTCTTCTGCTGGTCGCAGTTTTCACCAAAATAGTTCGCATCGTTGCAGAAGCTGCATTTGCCATCGCCGTTGATCCCGCCCTTGGGCAGGCCGTGAACGCAGGAAACCGGCCTGCAGTATTCGCCGAAATAATGGGCATCGTCGCATTTGGAGCATTTGCCGTTGCCGGCGATCCCTTCGTTGGCTGTACCGTGCTCGCAGTCGACCGCCTGATCGCAATATTCACCATAGTAGCCCGATTCGCATTCGGTGCATTTGCCGTTGCCCCCGGGTCCGGCAAAGCAAACGCCGTGATCGCATTCGCAGGGCTTGCAGTCGGAGCCGTATGTGTTTTCAGGACAACCGGTGGCACCGTCGGTAGAGGCGTCGGTATCGGTGGAGGCATCGCTTTCGGCATCGATGTCGGTCGAGGCATCACCAGAGGCGTCGGTCTCCGTCGAGGCGTCGGTAGAGGCGTCGGTATCGGTAGATGCGTCGGTGGAGGCGTCGGTCTCCGTAGAGGCATCGAGGGTCGCGTCGCTGTCCGTAGAGGCATCGCTTTCAGCGTCGCTGTCGGTGGAGGCGTCGGCGTTGGCATCGGTCGATGCGTCAGAAGATTCGGCGTCCGAAGATTCGGCGGCATCCTGGGGCAGGGTAGCGTCACCGATTGGGGCGTCATCCGCATCGTCGCAGCCTGGTGCAAACAGGAAGGCCGCAAGCAGGAAGGAGAGGGAAAGCGAGCCTGCTGCCGGGGCGCCACCTTTTTTAAAAGGGAAATGGATCATCGTGCACTCCGCAAGATTAAACGATGTGTCTTTTATGAATGACTGCGAAAAAGTGCAATCACAATCGTCAAGAGGAGGGCAGCAGGGCGTTTGCAAGGCCTGACAGGCCGTGAATGGAAGGGGAGCCCGGCGGAGGCGCGGGATGGAGGGCGGGGCGGGCGCGTTTGATCAGCGGCGTCTGGCGTTTTGCGGGCCCGGTTTTTGGGGGATGCGGCGTGCGGATGGGGGATTCGTCGGCGTCACATCGGATCCTGCGATCCGGCGCTTTGAAGCGACGCGTCCTGCAGCTTCAGCAGAAAATCTTTGACCCATTCGCAGCGCGTCCGGCTCATGTTGGTGATCGTAAAGCGGGGCGGGTTGTACAGAAGCTCGGACATGAGCCCTGCCTCTCTGATGAATCCGGCTTTTCTGCTGAAGAGCTCGGCTCGTAATGGAGTTCAAGGCGGTATCCGGGTGACTTCGGGTCGGACTCCAGTCTGGGGAGCAGCGACTCCGGGCGAAACGCTTTTGCAGGCTCTTCCAGGCCGTTTTTCGAGCGGTTAGAGAGGCTCCAAAGGCCGGATGCAAATCGATGCAGAGGACAGTCGGCTTCTTCTCCGCTTTTAAGCAATAGATCGCGAAGGCGATCAGGGCAGCATTGAACAGGGAAATGATCAGGATCATGGCCATGTCGGGCTGACCCTGTTTGAAGATCTCATCTTTGAGGGCGATATCCACCACAAGGGCGATCAGCAAACAGAGGAGCGCATAGAGGATGGCCATGAGGATCTGGCCGCTCATGACGACGTTGATCCGGTCCATCTTGAATTCACACTGCACCCAGTCGGGCAAAGGATAGGATCTTAAAAAGGATTCGATCGAGGATTTCTCGTCTGTCACCGTTCACCTGCCTTTAAAACCGATTGGAGGAGCGCTTTGACTTCGCCGTTCCGGGCCCGGTCGAGGGCAGTCTTGCCTTCGTTGTCCTTCGCGCCGACGTCTGCGCCGGCCTGGATCAGGGCCTTCATCACGTCCAAATCCGCATCCCTCGAGGCGATCATGAGCGCTGTCAGCCCCTGAGCATCCTTTGCGTTGACGTCTGCACCCGCCTTGATCAGGGCCTTCGTGATGTTGACGCCGTACGTCTTCTGCATGAGCGGGGTCTGACCTTCAGCATTCTTTGCGTTTGGATCGGCCCCTGCGGTGATGAGCTGTTTGGCAATGTCGAGGGCGATCGCTTCAAGCTCGGCGCGCGCCCTGGGTTCCATTTCGGCCCATTCCTCATCGCCCACATCGTTTTGAATCGCATCGAACAGCGCGGTCCGGCCTTCGCGATCCCTGACGTTCGGATCCGCGCCCGCTTTGAGCAATGCCTTCACGACATCCCCATGTCCATTGCTGGCGGCCATGTGAAGCGCCGTCCAACCTTTGTTGTCCTGAGCATTCAAATCGGCGCCCGCTTTGAGGAGCAGCTTTGTTGACGAGGGATAGCGGCTGCACATGAGCGCGGTGATGCCTTCCTGATCCCGCGCATGCACATCGGCACCTGCCTGAAGGAGGATTTGCACGAGCGCCTGAGACTGCTTTTCCTGCGTTGGACTCACCGTCGCATACATGAGAGCGGTGAAGCCTGCTTTGCCCTGCTCATTCACATCGCTGCCCGCCGCGAGCAGCTTTTGAGCCAGCCGGTTGTAACCCATGGAGGCAGCCCAAACCAGGAGCGGCTCGCCATCCCTCCGTTTCGTCTTCAAATCGGCGCCCGCATCGATCAGCGCGATCGCGACATCTTCACCGGCCTTTTCTCCAGGTATGCCATATGCCATCGCGATCATCATCGCGGTCTGATTCTCGGAATCCACGATGTTCACATCAGCACCCGCTTTGAGCAACACCTTGATCATTTTCAGATCCGTATGGCTGACGGCCATGTGAAGCGCCGTCTCTCCGTCTTCATCCTTCGCGTTGACATCAGCGCCCGATGCGATGAGCGATTTCAAGATCTTGAGGGCGTTCGCTTCGTGAACCGCACGGGATTTCACATCGATACCCGCCTCGATCATCGCTTTTGAGAGCTTGACATCCGAATCCCAGATCGCCTTTTTCAAGGCCGCAGGAATGCTCATCTGCTCCGCCTGAGGCGCCGGCGTCTCTTCTGCGAGGCT
>DBWM01000053.1:0-34333 GCA_002309015.1 Myxococcales bacterium UBA1238
TTGGTGCCGTCGAGGCCGGTGCCGCCGTTTTTTGAAGAGATGGTGCAGTCGCGCACGATCAGACCAGGGGCGTTTTTGACGTAAAGAGCGTAGCTGTTTTGGCTGGCTGTGGTTTGATCGATGCCCTCAATCACAAGTCGCTGGATTTCGGTGGGATGGTCGGCGTCGATGCCGATGGCGCGGAGGCCTTTGTTCGTGATCACTTTGGTTTCGGCGGTTGGGGGGCGCTTAAAGTTTTGATCGGCATCGTAGCCGCCAAAGAGACTGACGCCCTGAATCAAATCGATTTCTTCCCGGTATACGCCGTACGAAATGTAAACGTCGTGCCCCCGGCCGGAAGCCGCTAAGATGCCGGTGTTGATGGTTTGATAAGGCTTTTCCCGCGAGCCGTCGCCGGTGCTGTCGCTGCCGTTTCGGCCATCTACGAACACTGCGCGCGTGATGTCGCCGTCAAGGCCATCGCAGTTGGCGTCCTGATTGTCTAAGTCGGGGTAATCGAAATCGTTTTGCCAGGTGCATTCGTATTCGCAGCCGTCTGCTGGATTTTCATTTAAATCAACCCAGCCATAGGCGCATCTTTTGATGGAACAAAGCCCTTCATCGCATTGGCCGACGGCGTTGTTGTATTGGCATTTTTTACCGCAACGACCGCAGTTGAGCGGGTCGGTTTGCAAATCAAAATTTTCGTCTGTGAAGCCGTCGCAATTGTTGTCGAGATAGTCGCAGCTTTGCTCTTCGCCTTCCTCATAGGTTTCGGGGTAGCCGCAGTTCCAGACGCCGTGGTTGCAGGATTCTTTGCCGCGCTCGGCGCAAACGCCCAGGTTGAGGCAGGTGCCTGTGCAGTCCGTGCAGTTCATGGAATCGGGCAAACATTGCCGATAATTCACGCCGTCACGGTCGATATCGGTGCAGGTAAATTCCTTGGGACAGTTGCTGTAGGTGCAGTCTCTGGCACAATAGGTGTCGGGGCCTACGGGCACACAAAGATCGTACTCGTGACCGCAATCGTCATCCTGCGAGCAAGGGGTGCAGAGGATCTGTTCGGGCATGCAGCGCAGCGTGCGATCGGGGCCCGCGTTGCCCATGATCGTGCAGGTGAAACCATCGCCGCAGTCATCTACGCTGTCACAGTTTTTGGTGCAAATGCTGTGCGCACCGGAGCCGTCGTCGATGCATTGTCCCGATTGGCAGTCTTCTTTACGCTCGCAAGGCTCCCGATATCCCGCTTTTTGGGGACTACTGGCGTCGGCTTCGACGTCGGCTTCGGTGACCTCTGTATCGCGAGGGATATAGACATCCCAATCGGTGTTTGTGGACTGCTCAGCATCCTCTGTTTCGATCTCTTCGACGGGATCGCTGCAAGAGAACATTGCGAGGAGCAAAGCGAGAGGAAAAATAGGCGTGGTGGCTTGCTTTTTCATAAACTTCAAGTTAGCAGATTTAAAACCAAAATGCCAATGGCGCGAGGGATGCCTTGACAAAAACCGGGCCGTGTTTATGGGCTTGCGCCTTTGGAGGTTGAAATGCCTGCTGATTATTATGAACTTTTAGGTGTTGAACGGACTGCGAGCCCGCAAGAAATTAAAAAAGCTTACCGCAAACTGGCCATGGAGCTGCATCCCGATCGCAATCCCGGCGATGCCGCTGCCGAAGAGCGCTTTAAGGCGGTCAGCGAAGCGTACGAAGTGCTCTCCAATCCCGAAAAGCGCGAAACATATGATCGCTTTGGCCACGAGGGGTTAAAGGGACAGGGATTCAGCGGCTTTAGCGGAGTGGGCGATATTTTCAGCCATTTTGGCGACATCTTTGGCGATATCTTTGGATTTGGCGGCGGTGGTCGGAGGCGGCCTCAGCAGGGCGCCGATTTGCGCGTCGATCTGGTGATTTCCCTTGAAGATTGCTTACATGGCGTCAAAAAGACGGTGGATGTCCCCCACGCCATCAAATGCGACAGCTGTAAAGGGAAGGGCACTGCGGACGGCTCGGAGCCGGTCACCTGCGACGCTTGCCACGGCCGGGGCCAGGTTGCGGTCTCGCGCGGGTTTATTTCGATGACCACCACTTGTCCGCGATGCGGCGGGCAGGGCAAAGTCATCAAGAATCCCTGCAAAAAATGCAAGGGCACCGGGCTTACGCGCCAGATCAGCAAGGTCACGGTCAATGTGCCCGCAGGCATCGACAACGGCATGAAGCTGCGCCTGCAGGGTAAGGGTGAAGAGGGGCCCGCCAACACGCCCGCAGGCGATCTTTACGTGGTGGTGCATGTGGAAGAACACCCGCGTTTTATGCGCGAAGGTACCGAACTTTTGGGCGAATTGAAGCTCGATCTGGTGAAAGCCTGCCTGGGTGGAAAAATTGAGGTTGACACATTGGATGGCAAGCGCGATCTCACCTTAAAGCCCGGGGTTCAGCCGGGAGAGTTAATCGAGATCCCCGGAGAGGGGCTGCCCGAAGTGGGAGAAACCCAGCGTGGGCGATTACATTTACGCGTGCAGGTCGAAATCCCCAAGAAGCTGACCGAAAAGCAAATCGACCTGTTGCACCAGTTTGAGGAAGCTTCCACCACTTGAGCGATACCCTGCCGTTGCCTTCGTTGAGCGGAACGCGGTTTCAGCCGAGACCGGACGTCGTTTGTGAAGGCTTATCGGCGCTGGATTGCCTGGCGGATCTGGAACAGTTGCAGGGCCAGGTGGATGCTTTTCTTTCGACGCTGCCTTTGGAGGGGGAGTTCGAGGTCTGGTGGCGGCGGACGCGGCAGCGGGGGCTTTGGGCAGACGAGAAACGCCAGCATGCGATGAACGGGCATCCGGCCGATCAGACGCTGATTCTCGCGTATCGCGACGGTTGTTGCGGGGAGGCGTGGGTGATGCCGCACGAGAGCTGGGTTCAGGCGGCGGAGCGCGCCCTGGCGTCGTTGAAGCCTTTCGAGCGACCCGAAGAGCCGCCGGAGGATTACCACGTGGAGCCCTGCACCTTCGACTGCGATCTGAACGATGAGCTCAGTTCGGGTCGCCGCATGTCCCACGTCGCGAGCGCGTTTTTCGATAACCTCTGCCACGAAGCGGAGCGGACGGAGGGGCTTCAGAAGTTCGACGGCTATTTGTGTTACAGCGTGCGCGAGACGGTGATCGGTCGCCGGGAGGGCGTCGTATCGGCGCTTCACGGGGAGTTGAGGGCGCGGGTGGAGTTAAACCGGTGCTTTGGCGAGTCTTGTCACGTGGTCCGGGCGCCCGATTCGTTGTTGCCCACGGCGATGCTGGCGGCCCGAACCTGGCGCAATCTGCCGAAGATGCGGGAGTTGCCCGAGTTACTGAATAAATGGACGTCGATGCCGGTGGTGCTGCATCCCCGATTGCTGGAGCGCCTCATTCGAAGGCTTTTGCCCCGCTGCATGCAGTTCGCGCGCGAGACTTGCCCCATTGCGCCCGGTGATCTGTTTCACTTTTCCAAGAATTTAACGATCATCGAGGATCCCTGGCGCGATTTTATGGTCAATTCACAGGCGTTCGACGATCGCGGAATGCCGCTGGAGCGCAGTTTACTGGTGGTGGGGGGGCGACCGGTGCAATGCGTGGAGCCGTTGAAAGCCTGTTGGCGAAGAAGAGCGGCGGTGGCGGAGCTGATGGCGCATAAGCCCCTGCAACCCGCGCTGGAAGTGGGCTACGGACCTCTTTTCATCGAGCCCGGAGAGCTGCAGATCAGCGAATTGATCAATGCGTTCGATGGCGCCTTCGTGCTTTTTGAAGTGAGCGATATCGCGGTGTCCTCCGATGATCCGGGCATGTTTCAGGCGACGGTGCGGTGGGGTCAGATGACCGAGAACGGCGAGGTTTGGTGTCTTCCGTCGGGGCGCGTTCGCCTGCGGGGCTCGCTTTTGAATCTGGGGGAGGGGACCAGCATTTTGGGCAACATCATTTTAGGGCGAGAGTTGTTCGATACAGGCACGGCGCAGCTGCCTTACGGGCTCTGTTGCCTGGAATTTTGTCAAATCGGAGGCTGAGATGGCTGAGGATCGCGAAGAATCTCAGGACGGGTGGCGCAAGCGCATTCTGGACGGCGCCCTGTTTGAAAAGCTGAAGAAGGCGGTGGGTCCGAACGCGGCCGAGAGGCTGACGGGCGATAAAGCATTGCTCGAGACGCTCAAAAAAGCGTTGTCGAAGGGCGGAGAAATGGTCGATTTCACGGAAGATTCCCTGCGCAAATGGTTGGGGGAATGGCCGGGGTCGAAAGAATTTCTCGAACGCCTCTGGTCGAAGCTCGATGACTTTAAGGGAGACGTGACGCAGCTCCTGCGGGACGAATTGCACCGGTTCTTCGATCACATCGACGTCGGTCGAGAGCTTCAGAGGGCACTCACGAGCCTGTCGTTACAGCTGACAATGGAACTCAAGTTTGTCCCGAACGAGAAAACCATCGTGCGACCCAAAGTCGAGCGCAAAGTTTCGAGGATCAAGCGCGTGCATCAGAAGGGATCCGAAGAGAAGTCCCGGAACGGGAAGCGGGGGGAGTGATGCAGAGGCAGGAAGACATGCCGCAGGCGGTGCGGGCGTCGGTGTTGCGAGCGAAGGCGGCGTTGAACGAAAACCGCGAGTGGGACATCGAAGATTTTGGGCGCCTTTGCGATTTTGAGCGGTTCGGCGAGGTGGCGGAGCTTTTGGAGGCCTATCGGCCGGTGATCGGGCAGAACCTGCGGTGGCAGTCGAACCTTTCGCAGCAGACCCGTGCGGATCTTTTGGCCTGCAGGGGGGCGATCGCGCATTTCGGGCGGCGCCTGATCTTTTTAAAGCAGGCCGAGCCGCGCCTGGTGTTTCAGGCCTTCGAGCGGATCGCGTGGCGTTTGGCGCGCATCCTTTCACCCGAGGGGGGAACCGCAGAGGATACGGAAGATTTGCAGACCCTCTGCGACCGGCTGCGCGATCAGTTTTCAAAACTCGTGGCCAGAGCCGAGCTCGAATGGGCGGTTTTTGCAAAGGGACAGCATCAAAGAGATCGGCTGCAATGGCTGTTGGAACGTTTGCAGTCTGCGCCCGAAGCGCTCTTCGATGAGGGCGAAAAGGCGACCCTGAAGCAGCTTTCTTTGGAAGACTGACGGCATTTCGGGGGCCGCCCGGCGTTTTTTTCGGGCATCAGGGCATTTTTGGCCTTTACAAACAAGGCTCAAATGGGTTGGATGAAGCGGGGGTATGCCGTCAAAAGGGCTGCAGCGTTTTTTGCAGTCGTTTGGGGGCGTTCCCTGAGGTTTGAATTGAACAGGCGCTTATGAGCGCAAGGTGACCAAATGGCTCGATCCAAAATCATCAGCGATCAGGTTCTCCCCCTGGGTGAGTTTCTCATCCGCGTTCAGGTTAAGGTGGTCCGCCGGTTGCGTCTTTCGATCGTGAGACGCGAGCGGAAGATTGTCATGATCGTGCCGAACACCATGACAGTCAAGCAGGCGATGGAATGGGCTCAGACCCAGCTTCCGTGGCTGCGGGCGACCATGAAAAAATACACGGCGCACGATTGTATAACCCTTGCGCAGTCAAACGATATGGAGCACGTGGTCCTTTGGGGCAAAAAGCGCGACCTCAAAGTCGACTGGAGGTCCGGGGCAGGACGTTACTACATTGCCGATGAGGTGGTGGTGCTTCAAATGCGTCCCGGGACCACGACCGAACAGAGGCAGGAGCTCCTCAAACGGATGATGCGCGAAGAGCTCCGCCGCAAGGCTACGCCCATCATTAAGGAATGGAGCGACAACCTTAATCTGCTCGAGCCCAGGCTTTTTATACAGATGATGAGGACTCAGTGGGGCAGCTGCAACACTTACAGCGGCTCGATTCGTTTAAACAGCGAGCTTGCCAAGTATCATCCTGACTGCCTGGAATATGTCATCGTCCACGAGCTCTGTCATCTTGTGGAACCTTACCATAACGAGCATTTCTACGAGCTGGTTCAGACCTGCATGCCCGATTGGAAGAAGCGTCGCAAGGCTTTGGCGGATTACCCCGAAGTCAAGGAAGAGTGAGGCAAGGGTTTTGAAGACCACCAGAATCTGCGTCATCGGTCTGGGCTATGTGGGGTTGCCGCTGGCGCGCTTATTTTCGACGCGTTTTGAAACCATCGGCTTCGACATGAACCCCGCGAGGGTTGCGGCATTGATGCGGGGCGAGGACGTGACCCTCGAAGTTTCATCGGAAGCGCTTCGGGCGGCCCTCGATGCCGGGCTCAGATGCACCTGCGATCCTGCGGAGATTCGCGATTGCAACTTTTACGTCGTGGCGGTCCCCACGCCCATCGACGAAGACAAGCATCCCGATCTGACGTTGCTCTACAAGGCGAGCGAAACCGTGGGCCGCGCCCTTTCAAAGGGCGATACCGTCGTCTACGAGTCCACCGTTTATCCGGGAGTCACCGAGGAGGAATGCGTACCGATCATCGAGCGCGCATCGGGTCTTCGGTTCAACGAAGAGTTTTTCGTGGGCTATTCGCCGGAGCGCATCAACCCCGGAGACAAGCTGCATACGGTCGAAACGATTTTAAAGATCGTCTCCGGATCGAACGATGAGACCGCAGCCTATGTTCGGGAGGTGTACGGATCGGTGATCAGGGCGGGGATCTACCTCGCTCCGAGCATCAAAGTCGCTGAAGCGGCCAAGGTCATGGAAAATGCGCAGCGCGACATCAACATCGCGTTCATCAACGAGCTCTCCATGATCTTCGCAAAGATGGGAATCGACACCCAGGACGTCCTTTCGGCCGCCGCAACCAAATGGAATTTCTTAAACTTTAAGCCCGGGCTGGTCGGAGGGCACTGCATCGGCGTCGATCCGTACTATTTGGCCCAATGCGCGCTCCGCCACGGCTACAACCCCGAAATTATCCTCGCCGGAAGACGTCTCAACGACAGCATGGGCGCTTATGTAGCCCAGCAAACCCTTCGATTGATGCTGAAGAAGGGGATTCAGGTCCTCCATTCCCGCATTTTGATCCTGGGCTTCACTTTTAAGGAGAACTGCACCGATGTTCGCAACAGCAAGGTCTGCGATATCGTGCGCGCTCTTTCTGAATACGAGCTCGGGCTCGAAATTTACGACCCCTGGGCCAATGCTGAGGCCGCTTTCAGGGAATATGGTGTCAGGGTAACCTCTGATTTGCCCGCCGGCCCCTTCGATGCGGTGATCCTGGCCGTCGCTCACAGCTGTTTTGAAGGTTTGGATCTCGCCTCGTTGCTGAAACCCCAGAGCGTCGTCTTCGACGTCAAGGGCGTACTCGATCGAAGCCTCGCTGACGGCCGTCTGTGAGCCCTCAAAACCTGCGCCTCTGACGCGATCCCCACCTTGCCCCGCTGCCTCCGCCTCGTTTTCCTGCCGTTACAGATTTTTTTCCGCTTCAAAAGTTTTTAAAATCCAAAAAACTTGTTTCCTTTTTCGAAAAGAATGCTCTAAAAAGAAGCAAACAGCGCTTCGGGTGACAACCGGAGTGATTTTTTGTGAGGAACAAAGCTTCGGGTGGCACCCGAAGGCCTCAAACAGGTTCAAACGCTGCTTCGGGTGGCGCCCGAAACCCCAAAACAGGTTCAAACAGGGCTTCGGGTGGCAACCGGAGCTCCATTTTGTAAGGAACAACGCTTCGGGTGGCACCCGGAGTTCAAAATTTGGGCCATTCAGCCCTTCGGGTGGCAACCGGAGCCCGAACGAGCCCAAAACCTCATGAAAGGGATCGGACCATGGAAGTCAAACAGGTCAGCGGCTTTTTAGGGGAGATCGCCAAGCTCATGCACCGCCGTCATCTGGCGTTTATGGAGCGTACCGTAGAGCGCTCAAAGCAACATCTGAGCCTCAGCGGGGGGACCGGATGTCCCGAAAACCTTCGGGCACGCGCGGTGATCTTTACCCAGGCCTTCAACCGCGAGAATGAAGCCTTCAAGGCGCAGCGCGGAAGCGACTTTACCGCTCAGTTAAAGGATGCGGATCTCTCCAGAGACAACACATTGAGCGGTGTTCGCGGCATGCTCGACGCGCTCTCCAAAATCGGCAGCGATGATCAAAAGATCGCCGCCCCGAAGATTCAGCGCATCTTCGATCTTTACAAGGTCAAGTCCGCAGACTCTTACGAGGATCAGGGCATCAAGCTGTCTCAGGTCTGCAGCGACATCGAAGCGCGCGACGACTTGCGGGACGCCCTCCAGACCTGTGGATTGACCAATCAGATGGCGCTTCTTAAGGCCCAGAACGAGGAATGCCGCCGTTTGGTCAATGCGCGCAATGCCGAACGCTCGCAAATCGACAATCAGGCGATGAATAAGGCCCGAAAAGAGACCGACGCGGCCTATGCAGACTTCGTCCTGCTGCTCAATGCCTACGCGATCACCACCTGGGCCGATGGGCGCTCCCCCTACGACGAGCTGATCGACGTTCTGAACGCCGACATCGATTACTACAAGAACTGGGTGCTCCGTAAGAGCGGCTCCTCCGACGAAGACGAAGGCGAGGATCAGGATAAGGAAGATGCGGCGGATCCGGAGATCAGCCCGGATGCCGATGACGCCCTCTCCACCCTCGATAAGCCCGCAGAAGCGTAAGATCCGCCCTCAGAACCGCCCGAAAAGCCCTAACATCGCCCCGCCCTTTTCTGTGGGCAGCAACCCCACCGAGCAGGAAGGCCTGTCAGGCTCAAAGTCTTTCGTCAAATACCACGTCAGCGCCAGCCCCCCAAGTGCTCCAACCCCCACATTCGCTGCCAGAAGCCCCAGCGAATGTCCGACCCCGATCTCTGACATCTCATAAAAGCTGATGAGGCCTACGCCAAACCCGAGGAGACCTCCCCCCGTCGTGACCCATAACCGGGTCGATGACGGCTCCGTGTAATGCCCCAGATAATAGCCCCCGATCGCGCCCCCAAGGGTGCCCGCGCTCAAAAGACCCCAATAGAGGTACATCGCATGGTCGTTTTCGATGAAATCAGGATCGGTGATGCGGTAAACTTCGAAGAGAAGGCTCGAAAAAGCGCTCAGGCCGAAGCCCCAGATGGCGCCCACATGGATGGCGGTGCTCTGGCCCGGTGACAAATCTGCGCTCTTGCCCAAAAAATATCCGGTTGCGCCCCCCAGAGCCAGGCCCGAAAGCAGAATCCCGCTCCGCTCTGAAACCGTAATGCTGCCGTCTTTTTTGAGAGTATCGATCAGGAGCAACTGAGGGTAGGAAAGCAGCAATCCAACGCTCGTCCCCATCGAAACAGCACTCGGAAGCCCATAGCGCATCGGTTCGTCCCAGAGATCGAGATAAGCCACGAGACCGGCACCCGCAAGGCCCCCCACCAGTTTGGGGAGAATGCCTTCGGCAGCCTGGTTGCTGAAGAGAGAAGTCGCGTAAACCCCCAAATCCGCCCCCGTCAGCGCCGTGCTCACGTAAAACGACAGGATTTCAAAGGTCTCCCGCTCCTTGCAATGCTGATTCGATGCGGGAGATGTCTCTTCTTCAGGGGAGGCGTCGTCATCGGGTGCAGGGGAGAGCGCTTCGGGGGCGCCGGCGTCGTCATCGGCAGCGGGCGAGGCTTCTTTGGGGATCCCATTTTCCTGCGGCTGGTTCTTTTGCGCATGCTCCGGCTCGCCGGGGATCCCGGTGACGTCGGCGAAGCAGATTTGCGCTGAGAAAAATATCAGAAGAGAGCAGATTCTATACATGGTCAGAAGGATGGAGCAGCGCGCGAGGTTTCTCTCAAAGTCCGGTCGGTATCGCTTCGCTCCGGAAGCAGGCGCAAAAGCGCGAGGGAAGCTTTCTGAATCACGGGCGCGGTTTCCTTTTGGGAGGCTTTACTTAACCAGTTTCTCGATCTTGCAGCTGTGGGTTTTGTCTTTGGCGTCGTAGCTGATGCCCACGAAGATGAGATCGCCGCTGTAATGCTCGAGGCTTTCGTAATATTTCTTTTCCCTGATCTGATCCAATGCGGAGTCGACGGACTTGTCTTTCTTTAACTCAATGATGACGGCGGGGAGACCTGTGCTTTTGCCGGGGATCGGGAGCAGGACGACGTCGGCGCGGCCGTTTCCGAGTTCGGGCTCCTTTAAGACGATGAAGCGATCGATCGCATAGAAATAGGCGAGGCAGAGGGCGCTCTGTAAAGCCATTTCGTTGTCATAATTGTAATTGCTGGCCACAAAGCGATGGGCTTTGTCGAGGGCTGCTGCGACCGCGTCGGCCTTCATCGCGAGGGTGTCTTCGACCAGTTGCTTCGAGGCCTTGACGATTTTGACGACCTCTTCAAAGCCCGGCGAGACGTCGAGCGCGGTCACCCATTGGCGCAGGATTTCCTGATTGGGGATCCAGCAGAGGCCATCGTCGTCATCGAGCGCCTCATAGGTCAGATAACCGAGATGGATGAGGCAGGCCAACACATCGTCGCGACGGGAAAAATTCTTGATGGTGTTGAGATATCCCAGGATCGTGACAGGGATCTTTTCGCCGGCCATCATGCGGTTGACATCTTCGTGAAGCCCCTCAAAATCCATCCGGATGTAATCGGCCAGAACCCCAAAATGCCCCGTCTGAGTCCAGTAACTGGCGATGCGTCGGCGTTCCATCGCTTCGACGACAGACTTCGGATTGTAAATCCGGGTGCCATCGATCATGTGATAGCCGTTATAAAAATGGGTCATCTGGTCAAAGTTCATCTGATGGGCATCGCAGAGCGCCCTGACTTCTTCCTTTGTAAAGCCGACGAACTTTGAAAACTGGGCCGCATCGACCATCGAGTATTCTTTAAAGACATTGAGCTTTGACTGCACGCGGTCGCGGATGATCGGCAAAATGCCGGTTAAATAGGCGAGCGAGATGCAGGGGGAGAGCGCTGTATTCTTAAAGAGGCCGTTCAAAAACTTTAAGTATTCCGCAAACTGCTCCCCGCTGACCGCCGGGTCGCGCACCATGACGTCATATTCGTCCATAATCAGAACGAAGGTTTCGCCTGTCGCCTTGGAGACTCTGGCCATCATTTGCGGGAGCTCGTCGTTCTCCCTGAAGGAGATTTGAGGGAATTGCTCTGTGAACTCTTCGAGCAGAAGACTGTTGATCTCCGAGACGACGCTGTCACCTCTGAGCGTGCTCAAAATGCCGTTGATATCGAGCTGGATGACATTGAACTTGTTTAAATAGGTTTCAAAAGAGGGATCTCCAGAGATCTGGAGCTTTGAAAACAGATCCTTCGATTCGGCGGTCTTTGAATAATAGGCCGCGATCATGTTGCCGGCCATCGTCTTTCCAAAACGTCGCGCGCGGGAGATGCAGACGAACTTTTGATCGGAGTTGACGAGTTGGTTGAGCTCCGCGAGGATCATCGATTTGTCGACGTAATAGCGGTTGTTCAAGTTTTGCCGCATGTTCGCGGTGCTTGGATTCAGATAAAAGCCCATCTTGCGGTCTCCAGAGGTTGCGCTTTTAGCGATTTTTAAGAGCAGTCGGGCGAAAAATCGAGGGAAATGTACGGAAGGGATGGGGGAAAAATGGCATTTTTGCGGACCGCTGCAAAAGGAAGCCTCACCCGTTTTGGGTAATTGCAGCCGGTTGCAAAAGGAAGCTCCACCCATTTGGGATCTTGCAGCCGGTTGCAAAAGGAAGCTCTACCCATTTTTGGTAATTGCAGCCGGTTGCAAAAGGAAGCTCCACCTATTTTGGGAAACGCTCCGCTGAGCCCGGGGGAGGTCCTGCCCATTTTGGGTCGGGCTCCGCTGAGCATTTTTCTTTGCGATCCCTCAAAAATCGGGTATCAAAACAGCAGTTTTTTATGGAGACAGCGATGAAAAAGCTCAGAAAAGACATTCGCGTGACCCAGGCGAGCACGGTTTCTGACATGCTTGTGACCCTTTATAAGGAAGCGGTCGCGCAGGATCCCGAGGGGATCCTCGCCAAAGATCTGAATCTTGCGGCGATGATGGAGAAGCTGAAGGCGCTTTCGGCGGAGATCACGACGGCGATCAGGCGCGACAAGGTTTCGCGCAGTCTGGAGGAGGCCGACGCGGCGCGCGACAAGCTTTTGAGCCGGATTTTTACGGTGCTGGCGGGTTATGCGGCGATGCCCTTTGAGGAAAAGCAGGCTTCAGCCGAGCGGCTTTTGGCGGTGACCTCAAAATACAAGGGGATCGCGGGCGAAAATTACGGCAACGAGAGCGCGCTCATCGAGTCGATGCTGGAAGATTTGGGAGCCGAGGCCCTCGCAGCGGACATCGCAGCCCTCGACGGCGTAGGCCAGCTGATCGCAGAGCTCCGAAAAGCGCAGGATCACTTTAAGAAAGAGAGCGTAAACGCCAATCTGCTCACCACGAACAAGGCCGATTCGGCGTTCAGGATCAAGAAGCCGCTCCTCGCCGCGGTCAACGAAGAGATCGTGCCTTACCTGACGGGCCTTGCAAAAGCCGAAGCCTACAAGGCGTTCGCGGCGCAATGTGAGATTGAGATCAATAAAGCGAACGCGATCGTGACGCGAAAGAAGCCCGGGGAGGGGGATGAGGATTAACCTCACCGGACGCGATCGATTTTTACTTCCTTGAGATCGGATCGCGCTTCGGGCAGGAGGGGGTGGCGGCCGCATTGGCCGGGGATCAGGCAGATTTGCCAGCGATCGCAGGTTTGATCGCCGCATTTGCAGCCTTCGTCGCGGTTGCAGTACCAGCCGCCCACATTCAGCTCGCCTTCATAACAGCCGTAGCCTTCGCGCCCGACGAGCGCCGCCGGAAGGACATGGTCGTCGCATCGGCCATCAAACGGGTTTGGTTTCGGCAGGTTGGGGTTGGGTTTTTCGCAGGTCTCCAGGCCTTCTTTGTTGCGCTCGCAAAGCATGCCGGGCTCGCAGGTTTCTTCGCCGCATTTGCAGCCTTCAAAATTCAGGCAGAGATGGCCCGCAAGTTCGTAAGCCTCCGATTGCTCTGATTCGCTGCAAAGCTTTGAGGCTTTAAAGGCGCAGCCGTAGTCTTTTCCGGGTGAAGGCATCCCCGTCCCGCAGGTTTCATAGAAGGCCCTGTCTTCGGGGTTGCTCTGCCATAAGAGATGGCCGTCGCGAACGATGAGTTCGCCTTCATAGCTGTAGGGCGCGTCGGTGATCGCTTCGTGGCGGTCGGCGTCGGTGCAGACATCGTTTTTGGGGATCTGTTCTTCGCCGCATTTGCAGCTGCATTCGCCCTTGCCCTTGCAGGCGCAATGCTGCTCGCCGGAGAGGCATCGGTAGCCTTCCCTCAGGGGTTTTTGACCGCAGATGCAGCCAGGGGTGGTCGAACCGGGGCCGCAGAGGACGCCCTCTTGGGTGCAGAGGTCTCCGCGCTGGATTGTCTTTTTGCCGCAAAGGCAGCGATCGGACGCGCAAATGGGGTTGCCCTCAAAGCAGCCGTAGTTTTTTTCGAGCTTTTGATCGCCGCAAAGGCAGCCCGGCCGGGGATTCTGGCTGCTGCATTGCGCTCTCTCATCGATGCAGAGATCGCCTTTGGGGATGCGCCCGGATCCGCAGGGGCAGCCTTGGGGATCCGCGCAGATCTGTTCGATCACGTTTTGGGCGAGTTCGCAGGGCGCCTGAGAGGCGGGCGGGTACTTGCTGTAAGCTTCGTAAGGCCAATGGCATGAGCGATAGGCTTTGTAGCTGTACAGTTCGCCGGAGCGATCCTGATCGAAGACGTGATGCTGCTCGATGCAAAGATACTGCGCCTTCAGGGGAACGCCGCCGCAATCGCATCCGGGGGTGGAGCAGAGGACGAACGGATCGGGCGTCCGGTCATCGCCGTCGCGGAGGTAATAATTTTGCTTCTCTGCGAGATCGTGGCTGCTCAAATATGCTTCGCGCCAGAGGGCCTTGCCTTTTTTGACGCATGCCATCTGAACCGAGTCGTCATTGGCAACGACTTTGCGGCAGACCGCGCCTTTGGGGCAGGCTTGGGATCCGCAGTCGCAGCCCTGTGGGCGAGGGCAGGTAAACGCTTCTTCCAGAGATTCGCTCGAATTCTTTCGATAGAAGCAATACATCTCCTTTTTACAGATCTCGCCTTTGGCGCAGGTTTGCTCGCCGCAGTTGCAGCCTTTTTTGGATTCACATTGATAGTCGTTGTTGTTGTTGCTGACATAAACGACGCAGAAGTTGTTTTTGCAGGATTGCCCCTGGGCGCAGGTCTGGGATCCGCATTTGCAGCCCTCAGGGACCATGCAGACATCCGGTGTGTTGCGGTATGGCCTCCTGGCGAAAGTTCTGCCTGGGCGGCCTTTAGGGGATGCGCTGCGTTCGGCGTCCTCGGAGTCTGAATCCGCTTCTTCCTCTGTTTCCTCTTCCTCCTCCATGCGCGTGGCGAGATGTTCGAGATCTTCGCAGGAAGATTCCCCGCTCAGATACATGCAGTAATGGCCCTCTTCACATTTTTCTTTGCCGCATTGGCAGCCCTCTCCCTCTTCACATTTGAGGTAGAACTGAGCGTACGGCGTATAGAAACTTTGGTTCTGAAAGCGATCGGCCCTTTCTTCGTGGTTGCCTTCAAAGTTGAGGAAGAGGTCCGCATGGCAGACAAAATCCTTAAATTGCGCGTAGGGCAAATCGAACGCGTTTCCGTCTTCGTCCGTCTCGCTGCCGCAGATGCATTGACCCTTGTGACAAAATGCGCCGCAGGTTTCGCGATTGCAGGGGCCGCTCAGCGCATCGAGCGCATCATAAATCTCGCCTTCATAACAGATGGCGTCCTGCGCAATCTTTTCAGTCCCGCAAAGGCAGCCCTCTTTTCGATCGCAATGCCAGCGTTCGCCGAATCCGAGCTGGGCATCGGGAGAGAGCCTGTAGCCTTCGCCTTTGGGCAGGGGAAAGGTGGAGTTCAGCCGCGTCCCCAACCCGGCCCGGTTGCCGCGCACCGTGCAGCCATCGGGATGCGTGCACCAGTAACCCGAGACGGGTACGCATTCCCATTGTTGTTTTTCTTCATCCGTCAGCAGCGCATCGTCGCAGAGCTTCTCCTCTTCCTCCTCTTTTTCCGTCGGCGCTGCTGGCTTTGAGGTTTCAGGTTGCCCGGCTTTCGTTGTGTTTGGGTTCGTTTGATCCGGCTCGGTGGAACGGCAGCCCGCGAGGGCGAACAAAGCGGTGAGTAAAAGATGCGATCTCATTCAGGACTCCTCTCAAAAAACGCGGCCTTATACGCGGTGGCGCGCGATTTGTTCAAAGGATTTGCAAATGAAAAGCGGGGAGGCGGCGGGCAGGCGTCAGGGCCGGATGGGGCAGGCGTATTCGCTGGGCAAAAGCGCTTGCCCGCAGCGGGTGAGCGTCAGATCCCAATGGCGGCAATGCTTCGAGCCGTCTTCTTCGATTTCGCAGAGATCGCCGGTTTTGCAGCTGCTTTCGCCGCAAACACAGCCTTCAGGTTTGATGCATTGATAGCCAGAAAGGACGATCGACGCTCTTTTGGCATCGACATCGGCGGTGCTGTAGGCACATTCGTAACCTTCGCCTGGGTCGGGCTGGCCGGTTCCGCAGGTCATCAGATCGGATCCATCGATGCGATCGACGGATCCCTTCTTCCATTTGTTGAGGGAGATCGACCAGTTGGCGATGTTAAGCGGATAGGGATCGGATGTTTTGGGGGCCTTTCTTGTGAGCTCTTGATCTTTGCGGGTGAGCAAAAAGGCCTGCTCTTTTTCGATAAACTTGATGCTGACTTTATCTTCGGCGTTCTTTTGATCGCCGCAAATGGCGCCGGCCTTGAGGTATTGATCGCCGCAGGCACAGTTGCAGGGCCGGTAGCCGGCGGGTGCGGGTTTGCAGTCGCAAATCTGCGCTTTTTCAAAACAGCGGTAGTCTTTTTGGAGCGGCTTTTCACCGCAGATGCAGCCTGGGGTGGTGGAATCCTCGCCGCAGAGGATGCGATCCTTGAGCCAGAGATCTCCGGTATGGAGGGTGCCCTTGTCGGATGCGCAGTCCTTTTGCTGGCAAATCGGCTGACCCTGCCTGCAGGCATATTCGCGGCTCAGGTCTTTTGAGAGGATCCGATCGCCGCAGAGGCAGGATTCGCGCGGATTCTGGCTGCTGCATTGTCCCTTGCCCTCTTTGCAGACGTCGCCTTTGGGAATCCTGCCCGATCCGCAGGTGCAGCCTTTGGGATCGTTGCAGATCTGCTCTATGACTTCTTCTTTGAGCTCGCATCCGCGGGGGCCGGGTTCAAAGGGGATGCGGCAGGTGCCAAAATGCCGGGTCGGCCATTCGTCGAGGCTCGCCTGACCTAAAATCACGGGCTGCTGGACGCAAATGTAACCTTCCTGAAGCGGGGTGCCGTTGCAGTCGCATCCGGGCTGCTCGCAGAGGACGTACCGCTCGATGCGATCCTTCTTCTCCCAGTAATGGACGCGGTCTTTCACATCTTCCAGCCGGGCGTAATGCTCGTCGAAGAGCACATCCAGGAAGTAGGGCGCAGACGTATCGGGGATGTAGGTGCGCGAGCTGACGTAATCGAGGCCCGCCCAGCGGGGATCGGTGGATTTTGTGATGCGCTGCTGCGGGCGAGCTTTGACAAAGTCATAGAAGTCTTTGGCGCTCTTGATCTGAGGGCTTCTGAAACATTGGAAGGCGTATTCGTACGTGAAATCCGCAAGCGCGCTCTTGGTGGTGAGGCAGAGGGCACCCTGGGCGCAAACGCTGGATCCGCAGCTGCAGCCTTCGGGCTGATCGCAGTAGAACAGTTCATCCTGATGGAGGCTGACTTCGTGGGTCTCACCGTCGAAATGGGGGTCATCGTCGAAATGGGGGTCATCGTCGAAATGGGGGTCATCGTCGGAACGGGCGGCATCGTCGGAACGAGCGATGTTGGGGGAACGGGCGATGTCGAAGGAAGTCTTCTTTAAGACGCAGCGCTCATTTTTGCAGAAGAATTCTTTGGGACATTTGCCCGATCCGCAGGGGCAGCTTTCTTCCATGCAGTATTCTTCTTCTTCAGCGGGGCTGCCGTCTTCATAAAAACAGCGGCTTTCTTTGGGATCGCAGATCCTGTTTTTCTCGCAGCTGGCCTCGCCGCAGCTGCATCCGGAGTCGCTGTCGCATTGCAGTAAGAAGTCGAGCTCGGGTTTGAACAACTCGCGGGATTGATTCTGCATGACCATGCGGCCGAGGGATGAACCGCGCTTCCGCTCCACATGGCAGTCGTACTCTTTGCGGAGGTTCTCTTCGATGGGCAGCTGGCCGCAGACGCAGCGATCGCCCTGGCAATGGGCGTGGCAGTTTTCGGGATTGCATGAACCGCCCAGAGCATCGCCTGCGGGGAATTGATCCTCAAAGCATTGGCCGCCTTCTTTCACCTTGCCGCTGCCGCAAAGGCAACCTGCAGATTCCGTGCAGATCCAGCCTTCGCTGTAGGCTTCGAGCTTGTAGCGATAGCTCTGGCCTTTGGGGAGAGGGAGCGTCTGGGCGAGGGCCTTGCCCCGGTCGACCAGGTTGCCCTGGACGGGACAGCCTTCCGGGCGGGCGCAGAAATAGCCGATGCTGGAGAGGCAGTCCCATTTTTCGGCATCAGTGGCATCCAGCGTCGTGGGACCGCAGGTTTTGGGCGTCCCGTCTTTAGGCTTTGCAGCTTCGCTTGCGGGCGCTTTTGCAGCTTCGTTTGCGGGCGCAGGCTCTGAAACCGGTTTTTGTGGATTCTGCTGGCATCCCGCCGAAAAGAGGAGGGCCATCAGCAGGGCATGCGTCAGCACAGGGCGCATCGGGGTTTTGAAGGGTGAGGGCGTTTTCAACTTTCGACTCCAGCGTCAGGTTAAAAGAATATTGATAATGTTCTAAGGAGACTCTGGAGAAAAAGCGAGGGAAATGTGAATTGTTTCCGGCGGCCTTCGCCGGGCGTGTTCCTTTGCGAACCTCAAAAGCGGGTATCAGGGAAGCGGATTTTTGAAAAGCAGGAAAGCAGGATTGGAGGGCGCGGAGGGGATCAGTCCTTCATCTCCCACGACATGTCCCAGAAGGCGAGTTCATAGCGGGAGCAGGCGATGAAGATGTCGAGCAGATGCTTCTTCTGGGCTTCGGTGTAATGCTCGGTCAGCTTGAGCAGCGTCGAGATGAGGATTTGGTTCCCGGAGGCGTACAGATCGGAGCTGTAACCCTGAATCCAGAGGCCGTAAAATGCATCGCTGGCCGATTCGGGCTTGTTTTGCAGGATTTTCTTTGAGATGACTTCGTAGCTGTAAGCGCAGGACAGGATGGCCGCGAGAATTTCGGCTTCGCCCTCTTCGTAGGCGACGCGGAGCATGTAGGAGGTGTAAGAGAGATTGTCGAGGGCGCGCGGCGCGTGGAGCACTTCGTCTTCGGTGATGTTGAAGAGGCCCATGTAGCCTTTATGCACGTTGAGCTCGCCGTTGATGACCGAAATATATTTGGAGAACAGCAGGGCGGTCTCGCGGCTCTTGGCCTTGGCGACGGCGATGGCGAAGATTTTGGCGTATTCTTCGAGGTAAAGGTAATCCTGGAGGATGTAATAGCGGAACTTGGATCGATCGAGATCGCCATTTTGAATCCCCAAAACGAAGGGGTGATCGTTGTATGCGGTCCAGATGGATCGGGTGGCATCGAGCATTTGTTCGACGAGGTTCATGGAAATGATCCTTCTTTACTGGTAGTTGCGGATTCTCAGGTCAATGCCGCTGTCTTTTAAGGCATCTTTGGCCTGATCGATGGGAGTTTCACTGTAGTGGTAAGGGAAGAGCACAGTCGGTTTAACGGTCCGGGCCGCATTGGCGAGCTGCGCGACAGTCATCGTGTAAGGCTGATTGCAGGGTAAGAATGCCACATCGGCGCCTTCAGCCTGTTTCATCTCGGGAATATCTTCGGTGTCGCCTGCGATGTAGATTCTGAAGCCATCGAGGGACAATATGTAGCCGTTATCGCGACCTTTGGGGTGAAACTGTGCATGGGAGGGCGTCGTATTGTAGGCCGGTATCGCCTGAAGGGTGATGTCTTCGCGCAGCTTCCTCTGATCGCCGTTCGATAGGGCTTCACCCTGTTTCAGCTTTGCCTGGCTCGAGGGATTTAAAAGGATCACCGTTCCATTCTTTTGGAGGGTCTTTATGGCCTGGGCATCGAGATGGTCGAAATGCTCATGTGTGACCAGGATGTAATCAGCCTTGGGGAATGCAGCGTAGTTGATCGCTTTCTGACCGAGTTTCAGTACGGGATCGATTTCAAATTCGAGGCCGTCATATTCGATGCGGATGCTTGAATGTTGCAGGGTATGAAAGACGACCTTTTTTTGAGACTTCGTGTAAAAGACGTCGGTCTCGTAACCAAAGGCGTCGCGATCTGCGGCTACGGTTTTCACAGCGTCGGATCCTTTCCCGGCATGAATGGGGGCATTGGCGGCATTGACTGGGGCATTCTGAGGATTGGGGTGATCCTGAGCGACGCAGGCGCCTGATCCTAAGGTGATCGAGAGTCCGAGAAGAGCAACAAAGGTTCGGTTCATGAGCGCAGCTCCGTTCAATCCTTATGCGCAGTTGCACGCAATCTTAAAAATTAAAGCATTGTCGAGGCAAAGGCAAGGCGATAAAACGATGTGCACAGGGATTCACGTTATTTCAGGCTTTGATCGGGTTTACAGGGCGTTGGGTGGGCGTTTTTGCGATCCATAAATGGACTGCGATCGCTGCATTGAACCCTTGCATCTGCATTGAGGGAGGCGTTTACTCACAAACAGGCGCAGGGACAGATGGTCAGCGATCGGTGAAGAGAGATCGATACAAGGATGAGAGAAAAAGATGCGCGCAATGAAAGAAATATGGGGATCGATCGGGTTGATGATCGCGATCTGGGGATGTGGATCGGGCGATCAGGGGAAGGATGCGAAAGCAGGCACCCAGGGACAGGCTTTAACGAACCCTGCTTCGGGCATGGATGGAGCGCAGGCGCCAAAGGATCTCTCGAAGTTTGAAGAAGCGAAGGTTTATTTTGAACCCCAGGTGATCCATAAGAGCATCTCCTGTCAATCGATAGAAGAGCAGGCCTCATTTGAGGACTGGGTTGAAGCCAGCAATCAATTGGGATTTACATGGCTCAGGCGGTTAAAGGATGATCGGCTGATTTCACCTGTAGGGTTGGAGCGCATGCTGGGGATGCTCCTGGAGGGCGCCTGCGGTGAAACGTACGAAGCGCTGAGATCCGCCATGAAAATGCCACGGGCGAACAATCTCTGGGACCTGGGGGTACAGGCAGAAGTCAGAATCGTTCGCAATCTGAAGCTCGATCGCTTTGTGATGGCGACACAGATCTGGTTCGATCGCACAAGTACGATCCTACAGGATTACATCGATCGGATGAGAATGGGGCTGAGACCGGATGTGATGCAGGGAGCGTTCGATCGCGAGGGCAAATGGGTGGTGCTGCATGCGAATCAGAGAGTAAGGAAGGCGACGGGAGGGCAGGTCCAATATGTGTTGACGAAGCCTGATTTGCCAAGGGCAGCCATCCTCAGCAACGAGATGAGCCTGAAGGCGGCATTCGTTAAGGCGATTCAGCATGTGGGCATCGGGAACGGAACGTTTAAGACCGGTATGGGTGATGCGGATGTGGAGTTGTGGACCGTTGAGGGCAAGGGCTATGTGCTTGAAAAGGATGATTACGTGGTGGTGGGCTTACCGTTGAAATATTCATCCTTATGGGTGGGATGGTTGCCTAAAGTGAAGCCGGGTGAGACCGAAAACCGGGCATTGCAGCACATCGAAACAGAGATTTCGGGCGATGATCTGAAGCAGCTGATGGCGAGCGAATCGGTGCCTCTGAAGGTTGTGATGCCTAAGTTTAAAATGCGGGGCCGTCAGACCATCGATCGCGCATCGCAGGAGTTATCGCTGTACAATGTCTGGGCTGGTTCCAATCAGGGTGAGACCGTCGATTTCTCAGGGATCAACGGTGTCTCCACAAGGACTGCCACTGCGGAACAAAAGGCGATCACATTGGGCGTCATGATTCAGGAGACCCGATTCGAGATCGAGTCCGATCGGCCGGAGGCTCAGACCGGGGCGTTGTTTTCGATCTACGATGACGCAGACAGGCAGGGGGTAGAGGATAGGGCAGAGTACCGGTTCGATCACCCCTTCGTATATGGGATCATGCATTGGCATACGGGCATTTTGCTCATGCTCGGCCGATACGTCGATCCCAAAACGGCCATGGCTCAACCAGACAAGATCCGATACTGAGACAACGCTGATCGTTGGCCTGCGAGCGTGAACCTTTATTAAAATCACAGTGTAAGGATGATTTAAAAAAGGACGATCGGCGAAAGAAAAAAGACAAACTCTGCTTTCAACAGCGCTGAACGATGATGAAATGAGGGCGCATCTTTTGTTAAATCATGGAACAGCGAAAATAAAATCATCCGTTGATCATGAATGCGCGATGGATGAACGAACTGAAAAGCAGAGTCTGACCATGATGAAAAGATCGACGATCCATGATCGTGATATGGATCGTTGAAGGTAAAATCATAAACGAACGCAGTTTAAAGAACGATTAACCCATGAACGGGAGTAAGAATGATGAAGACGACTTTAAAACTTTTCCTAACCTCGCTTTTGGCTTTTGCGGTCAGTTGTCAGGCTTCACCCGAAAAGAAGGCAGACGTGAACGGTGAAGCGGTTAAGGGTGGAGAGAATGAAGCCTTGAATACAGCGAAGGCGAAGTTAAAGGCCGGCAATGAATCGACAGCAAAGAACAATGCCTTAAAGCCCTGTGGACTGCCTTCAGGTGAGGCCAAGGCTGAGGAATGGGTTTCAGCGAGCAATGCTTTGGGCTTAGCACTGCTCAAGCCGTTTAAGAGGAACATCGCCGTTTCGGCTTACTCGGCCGAACGCGCGTTTGGGATGGTCTTGGAGGGCGCCTGCGGTGAAACCTTTGACGAGATGCAAGCGGCCTTAAAGATGCCTCAGGCGAACAATCTGAGCCAGTTGGGGCATCAGATGACCGATCAGATGCTGTCGAATCTTTCGCAGAGTCAGCTCGAAGTCGATAACCGGATCTGGTATCACGAGACTTTGCCGCTTGAGCAAAGCTACAACGATGCGGTCAAAGCGAACTATGGGGTCTCCATCGAGCGCGTAAACTTCGTCAAAGATACGCAAAAGATCCTTCGTACGATCAATGAGACCGTCAACAAGGCGACCCATGGGAAGATCCCTGTCATCCTCGACTCCCTCAATCCAAAGACCCGGATCGCACTGACCAACGCCCTTTATTTCAAGTCGGACTGGGAAAAGGCCTTCAAAGAATCGGCCACAAAGGAAGAGCCTTTTTATGCAGCATCGGGTGAAGTCAAAACAAAGATGATGCATATGACGCACAAGATCCCAGCGCGCGAAACCGACAGCTACGTCATGTTTGGGCTTCCGATGAAGGACGATTTTGTGTTCGTGGGCTGGTTGCCGAAGCTTGCTGAAGGTGAGAAGGGCGATGCGGCGCTCGAACGCCTGAAGAACAGCTTACCGGACGATGCGATCGATCAGATTCAGGCGATGCGTATGAAGAAGGTCATCCTCACCATGCCCAAATGGAAGGTCGAGAGCAGTCTGGATCTGAAGCCGTTAATGACGCAGCTGGGCATGACCTCGGTCTGGACGGGACCCAACGATGGATCACCTCTGCGCTTCGACCGGCTGACCGGGGATCTTTCAAAGGTGAACATCGCCGCAGAAGACAAGATCGTACTCGGCGACGCGGTGCAGCGAACCTACGTCAGCATCGATGAGAAGGGCGCAGAGGCTGCCGCTGCCACCGCGATAGCGATGCGCAAAATGGCCGCCCCGATCGAACGGGAAAAGTCGCTCACCATCACCCTGGATCACCCATTCCTCTACAGCATCGTCTATATGCCGAGCCGCCTGGCGCTCTTTACCGGACAATATATGGAGCCTCCGAAGGAGAAAGACTGAGGCAGGGTAAAAGGAGGATGCAGAAAGAGGCGAACCGGTAAAAGAGATGAAGCAGATCATCAAAAAATGGGGGATATGGGGAGCGGGGCTCATGCTTTGGGCCTGCACGCCGAATCCCGCATCTGAGTCAAAAAGACCATCACCCGATGAAAAAGCGTCGGTCTCACCTTCAGACGCAAAGGATCAGGCCTCTGGTGTCAAGGTTAAGGCCTCGCCCAAAGAGGATCCGGCTTTCACGCTCAAAAAGCTGGATACCACAACTTCCCGGGTGATCTTCGAGGATGTCATCTGTGAACGGCCGTCGGAGCAGGGATCGACCGGTGACTGGGCAGAAGGGAACTTCCGCCTGGGCATGCGTCTGCTCTCTCTTTTGCCCGGCAACGCTGCGTTTTCACCCTGGTCTGCCGAACAGGCGATGGAGAGGGTACTGATAGGGACCTGCGGTTCGCTCTATACCGAAATCTGTCAGGCCATGCAGATGCCTGTGCTGGGCAATCTTTTAACCTTGGGTCAAAAGATGGAGGAGGCTCTTCAGGTTCAGGCGCAGGAGAGTCCCCTGAAGACGATGCATCAGTTATGGGTATCAGACCACATCGATCTGCGCTTACAGTTTATAGAGCAATTTGAACAGCGATTTGGGCAACCCATTTATCGGGCATCCTTTAGGGATGAAGCGCAAACGGTGTTACAGCGCATCAACCATGAGGCCTCTCAGATCACGCAAGGGCATGTCTCTGAGCTGCTTGGGCCAATCGAACCTGAAACCTCGGCTCTGCTCATCGATACCCTTCATTTTTCGGCACCATGGGCAGAGGACGTGCAATTTTTTGAGTCCGAAGAACGCCCATTTGAGACGCCCAAAGGCCCAACGCTTGTATCGATGATGCATCTTCTGGGGCCGGTTCAGCAGCTCGAAATCGATGAGACAACGTTGATTCGGTTACCGCTGGCCGATGATTACGCCTTCATTCTGGTTTTGCCCAAACTGAAGAAGGGGGAGGACGGCGAATCGATGCTCAGGCGCATCGGACAGGTGATTTCAAGGCAAAATTTAGGTGAGCTGAAGAACGCCAAAAAGGTGAACCTGGATTTATGGATGCCCAAACTGCGAGCCGCATCCAGCTTGTCGCTGATGTCGCCTTTGCGCAAATTAGGCATGAACACGATCTTTGGAAACCGCCTGCTCGATCAGCCCTTAAATTTTCAGGCCATGACCGGTGAGCAGAAAGAGACCGACTCTGCCGAAGCAAAGAACGTGCAATTGCGCGACCTGATGCAAAAGTTCGAGATCACGGTTAATGAATGGGGTGCAGGCGGTTCAGCTGAGCATTCGTCTGGAACGGATCAAAAGGCGCAGAAGCGCGATCTGAAAAATGCGCAGAGCCTTTCGATCGATCATCCATTCTTTTATTGCCTTTGGTCAGAAAAGCTGCAAACCCCGATTTTGGTGGGGCGCATGATTAAGCCCTAACCGGCTTTGATGAAGACAAGGACGATCGATGAACCCGCAATGGCAACTTGGCGCCTCGACATGCTCGTTCTATGAGCCATGAAAGCGGGAACAATGATTTTGAATCGGCGGATCCGAAAAGGAATCATGAAAAATCCGTGATTGCGGCATCGGTTTTCTGAGTAAAAAACATGGGTGATCCATGATTTGAACATGGATCACCTGATTGAAAATCTTTGATCGCCTGTTGTGCAAACACAGGCAAAGGTTCTTTGAAAAACAGACTGTTCGAGTTTGAATCACAGACAAACTTTGGATGAAAGAGCGGCTGTCTTTGCTTTATCCATGGATCAACTTTGCATGGCGAAAAGCTGAACGTTTTTTGGGGCATAGGCGACTCAAAAATCGGCAGGAATGGGTCCAAAGAAAAGAGAAGATCATGCAGGTTTTTTTCATGCTTCGTTCTTGTCTTTGCTATGGGCCTGGAGTAAACTTTTCAAAGTTTTACGTTGGGTTGTGCAAAGTTTTACGTTGGCTTGAACATTGCGCAACCTCGTCCTTTACCCCGCTTGTCGAAAGGATCTCCTTATGCCGGATCAGCTGAACGATAGCCTGACGCCTGAAGAGATTGAAGAGATTACGGGTTATTTAGACCGCATCTCTTCCATTCTGGTAGCCAAGGGCAAAGCCCTTTCATCCGAAGAACGCATTAAATTGCCCAAAGCGCGCAAGGGGTTCGAGAAGTACCTCGTTATGCTCCTGGCGATCGCCCGTGAATCCAACGTCGATCTTAAGATGCATCCCATCGATGGACTGATGACCGACGTACAGTTGCAGCAAGGCCTGACCGTCATCAACCAGCGTTTAAAGGGTCTTTCAACCCTTTCAAACGATACGATCTCCCTTGCCAACTCCGAAGCCTGGCAGGCCTTCCTGGATTATTACGGCGTTTTGAATGCCATGGGCGTCCATGATCCCAACATCTCCGGCCGCATGAAGCCCATCGTCCAGTTCATGTCGATCAATCAGCGCAAGAAGGGCAAGGAAGAAGATCTCGAAGACGTCGATATCGATCTTCCCAAAGAGTGAGACCCTTACTGCCTGTTTTTGCCTGCCTCTGGCCCTCGCCGCTTAAAGTTCCTCTCTCGTTTCTCCATCGCTCTTCGTTACCGCGCCAAAGTTGCACCCTGTCCGGGACAGAGTTGTACCCAGTTTGGATCAAAGTTATACTTTCTCTTACAAAAGAGCATCTGTGACGGCAAGTTGGTACAAACTTTATACAAAAAAGTCGGGCTTTGTTTTTGACAAGGTATCGGCCTGGCGGAGCAGGGTGGGGCGATAGAGGCAAAAAAAAGGGCCCCTTACATGCGAATCCACATGCGGTGGGGCCCCATTTGCTTGAGGGATTTCTGATGAGGGTGCTTAGGCCTCTTTCTCTTCACTTTTGGCCGCCTTTTCTGCGGCGATCCGCTCAGCCTCCTCTTTGGCAAGGCGGATTTGATCCTCCAGCGGCGGGAGCGAGACTTCGACGGGCTCAAGCGCTTCAAGGCGTACCCTTGGCAGGATCTTACCCGTAGCGATGGTCTTAAAATCCATCTTCGAGAGCTGCTGTGCGAGATACAGAGGATCGGCCAGCTCGTTGGTCTCGGCGATGAAGAGATGCTCGGTCACGTAAGCTGCGCCCTCGTATAGCACGGCGTTGTCGCTGGGCATCGGGCGACCGTTGATGAGGCAGCATTTGCCTTCGAAGTTCTTACGCTTGCAGTAACCCGAAATGCCGCGCGCGTTTAAAACAGGGTAAGGACCCTCATTCTCGATCTCTTCCTCTTCGATGGGATCGCCCTGAACCAGGCGCTTGCAGACGTCTTTTAATTTATAGGTGGTGAATTCCATTTTGACTCCCCGGCCATCTTCAGCTTAAAGCTGCTTCGTTTGCGCCTTTATGAGCGAGTTTGGCGCGTTTGACCAGAGTCTTTTTTAAAGGAGGGTTGCCCTTTTTTAAAGGCTTTGTGAAACCTTACCAAAGCTTTCGGAGGGTGGTGCCCTGGTAATAATGGCTCAGAATCTGGCGATAGGTGAATCCGGCCTGAGCCATGCCGATGGCGCCATGCTGACAGAGTCCGACTCCGTGCCCAAAACCGCCGCCTTGAATCACGAACTGGGGTCCCTGCTGCTTGACCTGCCAGAGACTGCTCTTTAAACGCCCCAGGATCCTTTGGTTGAGAGTCTGTCCCTCTGCGGTGACCTGACCTTCGGGGCCTACGTAGCGCGCCTGATCGACCCGGCCGCTTTGGGTTCTGTGCGCCACCTGAATCTGGGTCACTGTCGAGAGCTTCGAAGCTTCCTTAGGCAGAGCCCGTTTGAGGTTCTGCAGCAGCTGATCGGCCGAAATCGACTTCTCCCAGCGATAATCCCCAAAGCGCATTCCACTCTTTGCGCAATATGCGCCCGTCTTATGCGCAAGCATCATCCCAACGCCCACAGCGGCCCCCAGACCGCCATCGGGAATCGATTGCAGCGCGCTGTCGCCAATCTTCCACAATGAAAGCGAGCTCTCCAGTTGGCCACCGCAGGATGAATGGTACACGGTGTTTGTAGGCCCTGACTTTTGAAACAACACCTCGCCACGGGTTTCGCGAACCGCCCGATCGATGAGCGGCGAACCAGTGTTCTGACCGTTGTAAACCTGGCAATGGGCCGTTGCACAAAGGGAATAGGGCTCGCCTCTGTGGCGTGTCCCCATCTTCGAGATGAGCAGACCGCGTGCCGCAACCGCCTGGGCCTTGAGCGCCTCCAGGGGTGCGTCCGGATAAATCTCGGAAGGAACTACACCCGCAATGAGAAGCTCTGCGCTGATTTGATTGACCACCTCAAGCTGGCCCGTAGGTCCACTGAGGAACAGCAAATCTCCACGGTCGTAGCGCTCATCGCGCTTGTCTCCCTTCACCTTGATCAGGGTCTCCAGATCCAATGCCCGGACTGTGAGCAAATCCTGAACCGAGAAAGTCAAATCGCCGGTCGTACTCTGCGCTGTGATGATGCCGCCGGGGTGCTTTTGAACGTCTTCGTAAACGTGATCCTTGGTGCCAAAGCGTTTGATCGCCTTTCGCTCTGCCTGCGCGCGGGTCTTGCTCTCTCCCGTGACTAAGGTATAAGACCTTGCGTCGAAGGCGTAACCGGCAAAACCGATTAAGGCACCGGCCTCAAAAATACGGGCATCGGGTGTTTTTTGCTTGGTGAATTCCAGAACCGAGATGGCCCGATCCAGGTTTTGGGCACCGAAATACCCTAATTGAACAAAAAACCGGGATTTTTGGGGCCTGAATGAGCTCAGGGTGATCGCAATCTCGGTGTTCGGCGGCACTTCCATCCGCTGATGATCGCCTAAAAGTTCGATGGGCCCGTCCGCAGAGATCACCACTCGTTTGACCTTGCTCATGAGGCCTATGGTAATCCAGGGTTCTCCGTTGCGGTCAAAATATTGCCGATCCGCGTAAAGCTCTTCAACATCGATCATGGTCGGATCCATGGGCTCCGCAGCATATAAGGACGAAGTCCATAAAGTGGATCCGGCAAGAAGTAAACAAAGTACAAGTAAAACCATAACGCGGCCTAACTTGCCAAAGCTTTTGATGGAACGCAAATTTTTGAACAGAACGTTCAAGAGCGCCTGTGAGACGTTCTGAAACAATGCAAAGTTTGCCCGGGGGCGGGCGGAATAGATTTTTCCTGAAAATACAGCTCGACTGCCATCGGCCATAGAGGATCCATATTCAAAACATGGATCGATCATGATTAAACGATGGAATGTCGGTGATTCAGACAAGAACAGTCTCTGTTTTTTGAATTGAATCCCGATGAAAATGGAATCGATGAACCGCCATCTGCAAAAGAAGATCGCTTTTTGGTGAAGAGTCGATCCGATTTTTTAAAATCATTCATCTGAGATGAATAAAAAGATCATCTCTGTTGAAAAATCGATCAACAATGCTTTAAACAGGGATAGACTCTGTTTAAAACAAACCTGCTCCTTTAAAAAAGAAGAACGAACGAAAGCTTCAGATTTGTTGACCCTTAACCCGAACATCATTGCTCCATGAAACGCTGGCCTACATCCAAAGATCTGGGTATCTATGTCCATTTTCCATTCTGCAGGCGGCGATGCCCTTACTGTGATTTTAACGTCTACAGGCGAGAGACGATCCCTCATGCTGAATACTGCAAGCTCATTTTAAAAGAGCTCGATCTGAGGATGCCGCTTTTAAAGCGCTATGGCGTGGATCAGTCTCCCGTAAGCATTTATTTTGGAGGAGGCTCTCCCGGACTCTGGGATCCCGTCGCAATCTTTTTCATCGTCCTTGGAATTAAAAGGAGACTGGGATTACCCAAAGATGCCGAGGTTACCCTTGAATTCAATCCGGAGGATACCCGGAAAGACCTGCTCTTTTCCTTTTTACTCGTAGGAGTCAATCGACTCTCTCTCGGTACCCAGTCGTTCAGAGACAAAGCCCTTTCGGCATTGGGTCGCCACCATGACGCAAAGATGAATCGATTCTGTCTGGATGCCGTTCTCGATGTGGGCTACACAGACGTCAACGTAGATCTGATTTGGGGCATGGCTGGCGAAACCCTGGATGGACTCTCATATGATCTCAGAACGGCCTGCTCGCATCCTGCGGTGACCCATGTTTCTACCTACGAGCTCTCCATTGAAGAAAATACACCCTTTGGGCAAAGAGCAAAGCAGGGCGAAACGCTTCAGGTCGATGAAGAGACGCGCATTCAAATGGACGCTCTGATTCAAAAAGAGTTAACCAAGCATCGCTTTAACCCCTACGAAGTCTCGAACGCAGCCAAACCGGGATACCATTCCGTCCATAATGCCCTCTATTGGGAGATGGGCCATTATCTGGGCCTGGGGGCCGGAGCCTGCGGCTTTATTCACGGGACCTCACCCGAAGAGATCTACTGCGGCGTTCGCACCGAGAATCCAAAGACGCCGGAAGCCTACGCGCAGTTCGTCAACGATGGCTTAAAGGGCGAGACTCTGCAGGAGATCGACGCGCTTTCGTACCTCAAGGAATCGATCATGGTGGGTCTGCGGCTCAAAAAGGGCTTTACTCTGCCCAAACCCTGGTTCAACTTACTGAAACCCAGGATGATGCAGATGGTTCAGGATGGATTGCTCGTTTGCGATGAAGAGCTCGGCCTTGTCAAAACCACCGATCAGGGCCGCCTCATTTTAAACCAGGTCATCCTGCGCCTTTGGGATGCCTTACCAGAAGCTTTCTGATACATTTTTTTTGAAAGGATTGCTCTCAGCATTCCGCTTGATCCCGCTCTCCTGTTTGAAGGATCTGTTCTATGCGCGCATTTGGTCTCTCTCTCGCTCTGCTTTGTGCGATCCAGCTTTCGTCTTTGTTCAATCCCGCCTTCGCCAAAAAGGCCGCCTGCCCCGTAGCCGCTCCCTTCGATCTTCTTGGAGGGATCGCCGAAATCGGATGCACCATTGGACTCCATGCGCCCTTCATTGCAGCAGAGACGGGCCTTGAAGCATTCATGCCCTCGATTGCGAGCGGCGAAGCCCACAACGGCCATCTCCATTTTGGATTCCATCTCGAGAAAGAGCCCGGCTTTCTGCATACCCGTAACCCCAACGAATCCTATGGAACCCTCGAACTCTGGTGGGCGCTGAAGACCGCAGGGTGGAAGATTGCCCTGCAGCACCCCGGCGGTTTTGAATTCGTAGTGGGCGATATTTCAAAGGAGCAGGGCGGCAAGTTAAAGCCTCACCATTCCCATCAGCACGGAAGGGACGTCGATTTGCGCCTCTTCCAGCATGGCTTTGAACAGGTCGATGAGACCGGGGCTTACCCATACGTGTACCCTGGCGCAGAAAACATCGACTTTGAGCGGGAATGGGCCCTCCTTGAGCATTTCTACGATACACGCTTAGCCGCAGTTGTCCTGATGGATAAGAAGCTTCAGAAGATGATTTACAATGCGATGAAGGATCGCGTTCCCGAAGAGAAGCTCTCTGCCGTCCTCTCCTATACCAAGGGCAAAAGCGAAGGATCGGGTCTGGTGAAACATGCCAAAGGCCATTACAACCATATCCACGTGCGCTTTCACGCGAGCCTTTCAAGATTGCTCGGGCTTTTGTGGGACGATGAAGCGCTCTCAAAGCTGGAACGCGAGATGGAGATCCGCCGCTATGGCCGCTTTGAGATCACCATCCAGTCCGGCGATATCCTGGGCAGCCTGGCAAGGAAGCACCATGTCACCGTGGACGATCTCCTCAAATGGAACCATCTGACCGAGAAGTCGATCCTTCACCCCGGCCAAAAGCTCTTCATCTACCAGCGCATTCAGAACGACGGTGAGATGCCGGCAGGCGAAGGATCAACACTCTAAGGGCAAAGCTCTGACGCCGGTGCAAAAAGGGTGAACGGCCGGCGGTGCTTCAGCGATCGATGGCGGGCGTTGAGTGGATGGGAGAGGCGATCTTTGGGGATCGCAGAAAAGGGCAGGGCAGAATTGAGTTTTAGGCAGCGTTCAACCGGGATCAGCGGAAGGACCAGATGAGGGCCACGGTCACGATCGTGATGGTGATCGCTGCGATGATGAGCAGGATCCAATCCGTCTTCTGAAGTCCAAACAACCGCCTCTGGTTGCTCGGCACCTGGCTGACCGCAGGATAAGGATGGGTGATGGGCTGCTGCATCGTTCGGTAAACCGCCTGGCGCTGCATCGTGGGCATGGTGGTCGCATACCCCCTCTGCATCGGCGGCTGAGTCTGATTGAGGATCGCCCTCTGCTGACCCGTTGAGATCGCATTGCGCAACTCTATCACAGGCTCCTCCGGACCGGGATCGAACACATGTTGCAGCAGGCTCTCCGCTTCCTCCGCCGTTTGAATGCGCTTCTCGGGATCCTTCTCGAGCAGACCCGCTATCAGCGCCGCAAGCCTTGGGGGAATCCCCGGAATCGGTGGCGGCGGGCAATGCATATGGACCCACCCTAACCTCGGGCCGTACGAGATGCCTTTAATCTTCGGTGGGATCATCTCCTCTTCACCGCTGAACGTAGGCTCGCCTCGCAGCATCTCATGCAGCATCAGACCCACAGCATAAAGATCGGTCCGCGCGCTCACGGTGGCCAGACTGACGAACTGCTCCGGCGCCATATAGCGAGGGGTGCCCACCGCCATGCCCACCGCCGTCAGACGATGGTCCGTCTCTTCCTCGAGATCGAAGGCAAAACCAAAATCCAGCACCTTGGGAATGATCCCACTTGGAGTCTTGGCTAAAAAGATGTTTTCGGGCTTGATGTCGCGATGGATGATCCCATGCCCGTGAGCGATCCTCAATGCTTCCAGTATGCCCAGGGTATAGCTGACGGCGGTGCGGGTATCGATGGGCCCCTCTCCGAGCTTGTCGGCCAATGTTTCACCGTAGAGCAGCTCCTGGACCAGGTATGGGCGGTTATCGGGCAATACGCCCGCATCGAACTGTTCCACGATGTAGGGGCTTTTCATCATCGCTGCGATGCGGACTTCGCGTTCAAATCGCTTGCGCCACTGACCCTGCGCGCTGTGGGGTTTGAGGACCTTTAAGGCGCACATGCGCTTAGTCCCGAGCTCCTCCGCTTCGTAGACCATGGCCATGCCACCCTCGCCCACGATGCGCATGATCGTGTAGCGACCGGCTACCAACTGCCCCACGCGGCCGTCAAAGGGCATCTCGGCGATGATCGTGCAGTCGTCCTCGCTCTCCTCCTCGGCGTCTTCCTCATCCAGGATCTCTGCGGTCTCTTCGGGCATCTCGTCCGCCGAAACATCCACACCGCGATTGAAAGGCGGTGCTTCTTTGTTGCGATCTTCCAATGCGGCTAAATAGAGTTCGGGCTGACTTGCGATGATCGTCTCGTCGCCTTCGTTTTCGAGTTCTTCGGGGTGATCGGTCATGGGGCGCCTCCGTGCCTGGAAAAGAGGGCATACGCTTGAATGGCCGCAGGTTCAATTTTTTGATGCCTTTATGCTGCGTTTTTGACTTGCTTTGGAACAGAGAATTGCGTCAATTGGCGCGCTCAATGCCGCCGTTGCTCGATTCTGCGGCCTGGTGTTTTTTGCCTCAAATCCGGGGGAAAGACCTCTGATTTTTGCTGTGACTGCATGCCATGAATACCGATTTTCAACCCAAACGCCATCCGCTGGCCGATCTTTTGCTCTGCCTGATTTGCGGTTTTGCCACCTTCGGCGCCTTCCCCACAGCGCTCGCGCCCGATTACAGCTTCTGGCCGCTCCTCTGGATCTCCCACGTACCGATTCTTTGGGTCCTGCGCGATAAATCGCCCAAACAGGCCTTCTTTTGGGGCCTCTTCACCGGAACGGTGATCAACGTCGGCGGCTATTACTGGATCGGGACCCTGCTGATCAACTTCGGGCATCTCCATTGGATCTTTTCTTACGGGATAATGGTCCTGCACGGCCTCTATCTGGGCCTCATCTGGGGTCTTTGGGCCTGGATCATGAACCGCGTGACCAACCTGACCCGGGTGGGGGTCGAATGGAGCGCCCCTCTTGCGATGGTGGCGATCGAAATTGCCTTACCGCGCGTGTTTCCGGCCTACATGGGCAACAGCCAGTTCCCGTTTTTGCCCGTTATGCAGATTTGCGACGTGCTGGGGATTACGGCGGTCACCTTTCTGCTCTACCGCGTCAACGCGACGATCTATTTGCTGCTCCGCGCGATCGTGGATCAGCGACCGAAGCCCTGGAAGATTTGCATCGTGACCTTAGGGATGCTCGCGGCCTGCCTGATTTACGGCGTCGTGCGCATCGGGCAGTTCGACGAGCGCATGAACGAGGCGCCTAAGCTCAAGGTGGGGGTGGTGGAGGCCGATATCGGCATCTTTGAGGCCGAGCCCCCCGAGCGCAGGCAAAACCATCTGGTGATTCATCAAAAGTTGTCGGCCGAACTGGAACGCCAGGGCGCTGAGCTGCTGGTGTGGGCCGAGAGCGCTTATCGCCGCCGCATGTTACCGCGCGACCAGAAGCAATTTTTGGTGTCGAAGGTCCCGTTAAATGAAAATGCGGCTGAAGATGTGAAGAAAGGCGTTTCGCCAGCCGATCGGGCGGCGCCCCAGCGCGGGTTCAAGACGCCGGTGTTATTTGTGGCCACGAGCATAGAGCCGAGAAAAGAGCCGCGATTTGAAGGGGACAACTTCAGAGAGTTCAACACGTCGTTTTTACTCGATTCCGAGGGGCGACTTGTGGGGCGCTACGATAAAAACTACCTTCTGGTCTTCGGAGAATACATGCCCTTCGGCGAATATATCCCCTGGATCTATAAACTGATCCCCGCTTTGGGCCGGGTGGATCACGGGGAGAAGGTCGAAGTGATGAAAGCCGATCTCTGGGGCAAGGGGGAGGTCCGACTGGGCGTCAACGTCTGCTACGAAGGGATTATGGCGGGCTTCATGCGCCAGTTTGCCGAGCAGCGACCTCATTTGCTGATTAACCAAACCAACGATGACTGGTTTGGACGCACTGCGGAGCGCTACTTACATCTCGCGCTGGCCATTCCACGCGCCATCGAGCTCCGATTGGGCCTCGTGCGATCGACTTTAACCGGGGTGAGCGCCATCGTAGACGCCAACGGCCGCCTTTTGCAGATGACGAAGCCCACCGATCCCGAGACGATGATGTGGGACGCACCTTTGCTCCAGTCCCAGACCGTCTACAGCCAGATCGGCGACGTGTTTCCCTGGACCTGCTTCGGCATTTGCCTCTGGCTGCTCATTTACGGCCGCATCCGAAGAAAGATGGGCCGGTGATCGGGCTGTTTTTGAAGCTGCAGGAGAGGCGATAAAACTTCGGGCAGAAAACCGGTTGAGCGCAGGAGCGGCCTTTGAGCGATCAGGGCCGCTTTTTTTGTATCCGGGTGAGCTTAAAGAAACTTTGGGATCGCTTCGGGCGGCACCCGAAGTTGTGGAT
>DBWM01000053.1:34415-63689 GCA_002309015.1 Myxococcales bacterium UBA1238
TCGGGTGGCACCCGAAGCAGCGATCGAGGTTGTTTTAAGGGTTCGGGTGGCACCCGAAGCTACGATCGATGGGGGATTGGGGGTTCGGGTGGCACCCGAAGCGGTGATCGGACCGGAAACGCGCTTTGGGGACTGGGCCTAAAAGCGGCCCTGCAGGAAGAGACCGGTGGGGGTGAGGGTCAGCTTGGTGGCGTCCTCTTTGCGATTGAAATAGTCGAGGGCAAAAAGGGTGGCGCCGGTGCCGAGAAGGATTCCGCCGGCAATCCATCCGACGTTGGCTACGGTGGCGGCATGTTTGGCCTTGTCCGCATAGTCGCCCTTGCTCTCGGGATTGGTCGAGTCGCGCTGCTCACTTTCAAAATGATGCATGGCGATGCCAAAGGCGGCCCCCGTCAGCAGGGCAGCCCCGCCTACAACCGAAGTGGTGATGGCCCAGGGCTTCAACTGAATGCGTTCGGCGTCCTGTTCGTTGCGCTGCTGGATGGCGGTCATCACGCGAATGCGCCGTTCCACGTCGTTTTTGTCGGGCGCCTGCGGTTCGAGATCCAGGTAGAGGCCGTAATATCTGCAGGCATCTTCGGCACGCCCCATCTCTTCGTAAGTGCGCGCGATGTTGTAAACGAGGACGGGCGAGGGATCGAGGACGTTGGCCTGCTCGAAGAGCTTCAGCGCCTCCTCAAAGCGGTTGGCCTTAAAGGCCTCCTTGCCATCGTTGTAATATTGATAAGCTTTGGTCTGCCGTTCGCCCTGTGGCGGCTGTGCGAGGGCCGTTTGGCAGCAAAGCGAGGCGATCAATAAGAAACGGCGCATCATAAAGAGCTTCGACCGTTCGCGGAATGGTGCTTGGTTTGAGAATTTTTGCGGGATGCAAACGGATTTTGGCGGAACCCCAGTCCTAAAGCGAGCAGGGACCAAAGCCAGAGGGCATTGTGGGGCTGCGACGGGATGCTGCTGCAACCGGCGATCGAAGCGCTGTAGGGGCGGCGCCTGAGACCGCCGTCCACATCGTCGTCCTCTTCATCGTCATCTGTATTGGCATCATCATTTTGGGCGGTTGATCCATCGTTTGTGGTGGGTGATCCGCCATCATTGGCCGATGATCCGTCATTTACGGCGGTTGAATCGCCATCTGCGGCATCCGTACTGCCATCTGGGGTCCACCAGGCGCCATCTGTGGCATCTGCGCTACCATCTGCGGCGCCCCATTCGCTGTCCGTGGCGTCTGAACCGCTGTCTGTGGGGGGCGTTTCGCTGTCTGCGAGAGGTGAACTGCCATCGAGGATGATGACACCGCCATCAGAGGCGTCTGTGCTGCCGTCGGTGATTTCTGATCCGCCATCGGTGAGATTTGCATCGCCGGATGCGTCGGAAAGATCGCTGTCTTCCATAAAGGCATCGCCGGAATCTGCAGCATCTTCAACGATTGCGTCCATAAGGGATCCATCTTCTGTAACCGCATCCTGAAAACCGGAATCCTGCGGGCCGGAATCGGTCTCCAGACCGCCATCTTCTTCAAGAGGCAGAACGCAACTGCCCGATGCCTGCTCGAAAACGATGTCTTCTCCGTAATAAAAGCGAAGGATGTCGCGATAATTGTAGCCATGCCGGCTCAGACAGTTGGCCCCGTTCTGAGATTTGCAGCCCCGGTTGGCGTAATTGCCGGCGTTTCGCCAGCCGAGCGAGGTTTGCTCAATGTCGCTGCCCGAAAGACCCTCGTTATAGGTGACGTAATGCTCGGTGGTGGAATAGTCGTTGTCGCCCGGGACGGCGACGCAGTCTTCGTTGGAGGGCACGGCACCGGCGACGTAGAAGGCGCAGACCTGCGTGTTGTTGTAGGTCAGGATTTCGCCCGATGTACTCCGGACCGCGTTGATGTGTTCCTCGCGCGGCGTCTTGCCACAGCTGTAAACCTGATCGGACTGACCATCCTGGACGAAGTGATTGCGGCCCATGACGTAGTACAGATAAGAACGGGCGGCCACGGCCTGGGCGCGGAGGGCCTCATAGTCAGCGGCGCCGTTCTCACATTGAACCACGTGGGGCAGGTAATCGTTTTCGACGTCGACATCGACAGCGGTCTCGAGGCTGGCGCCCACTTTGGCGGTGCATACGGCGGATTTGATGGCTTGTTCGCGGGTATCGAGATCTGCATCGTCGATCATCTCGCAGGCGGCAAGCGAAAGGGCCAGCAGGCAGATGCTTGGGCGGTCAAGGCGCATGGCGAAGCTCCAAACAGTCAAAACGCGCTCAGTATAGCCGTTTACCGTTTAAAGTCACCGCGTTTTGCAGCGTAAAAGCAAGCTTGCTTGTGTCGTTTGGTATCTCGATTTTTGGGGATTTGGGGCCGTCAGCGGACGCTGAACAACAATTCACCGTAACTGGGTACCGGCCAGCGGTCTTTGGGCATCACGCTTTCGAGGGCGTCCACCTGTTCGCGGAGGGGTTCCATCGCGGTGCGCACGCGATCTTTGCAGAAAAGGGCGAGCTCTGAGGCATCCGTGAGGGCCTGGGATTCGTCGACGGCGGATTGAAGGGCGCGGGTGAAGCGATAGATCCCGGCACAGAGGCTGCTGACCTGCTTTAACTCTTCGGCTTCAAAATCGTCGGGCAAATCGAGGCCGAGCGCCTTCTTTGCGGTCAGAATATCGGCCAGCGCTTTGCAATAGGCGCTCCCTGCGGGCAGGTAAAGCTTCTGCGCCATATCGATCATGGTGAGCGCTTCGATGCGCACGGTCTTCGCGTAGGTCTCGTTCTGAATCTCGAAGCGCGAATCGATCTCGTTGTCGCTGAAAACGCCGTGACGCTTAAAGAGGCTGCGATTCTTGGTGCTCTTCAGCTGCAGCAGGGCTTCGGGCGTGGTTCGCAAATGGAAGAGCCCGCGCCTCTTGGCTTCCCTGATCCAGGATTCCTCGTATCCGTTGCCGTTAAAGATGATGCGTTTATGCGCCTTGATCGTCTTTAAGATCAGCGCGTGGAGGGCTTTTTGAAAATCTTTGGCGCCTTCCAGTTCGTCGGCAAAGCTGCAGAGCGCGTCGGCTACAGCCGTGTTCAGCATGATGTTGGCGCAGGCGATCGAATCGCTCGAACCGAGGGAACGGAATTCAAATTTGTTGCCCGTAAACGCAAAGGGAGAGGTGCGGTTGCGATCGGTCATGTCTTTGTTGAAATCGGGCAGCACGTTGACGCCGATTTGAAGCTTTTCTTTTTCGTGCTTGCCGTAAGGCCTGCCCGATTCCAGGCAATCGAGGATTTGCGTCAGCTCGTCGCCCAAAAAGATCGAGATGATGGCGGGAGGCGCTTCGTTGGCTCCGAGCCGCAGATCGTTGCCCGCCGTTGCAACGGAAATCCGTAATAAATCCTGATGGTTATCTACAGCCTGAATGACGGCGCAAAGGAAGAGCAGGAACTGCGCGTTGCTTTCAGGTGTGGCGCCCGGATCGAGCAGGTTCTGGCCGGTATCGGTGCAGAGCGACCAGTTGTTGTGCTTGCCGCTGCCGTTGACGCCCACGAACGGCTTTTCGTGAAGCAGGCAGACGAGATGGTGCTTTGCGGCAATCTTCCGCATCAGTTCCATGGTCAGCTGGTTGTGATCGCAGGCGATGTTGGTGGTGCTGAAGATGGGGGCCAGCTCATGCTGGGAAGGGGCGACCTCGTTATGCTCCGTCTTGGCGAGGATGCCGAGCTGCCAGAGCGCGCGGTTTAAATCCTGCATGAAGGCCTGAACGCGCGGCTTGATCATCCCAAAATAATGATCTTCGAGCTCCTGACCCTTGGGCGGTTTGGCGCCAAACAGCGTGCGTCCCGTAAAGATCAGATCCTCGCGCTGATCGTAAAGGGTTTTGTCGATCAGGAAATATTCCTGCTCGGGGCCTACGGTCGTTCGGACCGCCTTGACCGCTTCGTTGCCATCGAACAGCCGCAAAACCCGCAGCGCCTGCTTGGAGACCGCCTGCATCGAGCGCAAGAGCGGCGTCTTTTTATCGAGCGCCTCGCCCGTATAGGAACAAAACGCGGTGGGGATGCAGAGGGTTTTTTCTTTGATGAATGCGTAACTTGTGGGATCCCAGGCCGTATAGCCCCGCGCCTCGAAGGTCGCCCTGAGTCCGCCGCTTGGAAAGCTCGAAGCGTCCGGCTCGCCCTGAACGAGCTCCTTGCCGCTGAACTCCATCGTGATTTTGCCTTCGCCCGCAGGCTGGATGAAGCTGTCGTGCTTTTCGGCGGTGACCGAGGTTAATGGCTGGAACCAATGGGTGAAATGCGTCGCGCCCTTCTCGATGGCCCAGTCCTTCATCGCGTTTGCGACGATGTTGGCCACCGACAAATCGAGCTTCTCGCCCTCGGCGATCGTCTTCATCAGCTGCTTGAAGGTCTCTTTCGGCAACCGCTCGCGCATCACCGTTTCATTAAAAACGTTTTCACCAAACAGGGCTGTGACGGAATCCATAAGATTCTCCTTGAGTTATGGGCGATTGTGGCGCCAGGCAAAAAACGCCTTTTAGGCGGGCGCGAAGCCGTTGGCAACGTTTTTGAGTCCATCGAGGGCGACATGGGAACGAAGAATTGAGGTTGATGGGAGTGATTCAGCTCAGTGAGAGAATTTTTAAGTCGATCACTGGAAGGTTTCAACAGGGAGAATTCAACCGATCACCTTGGGCAACTGATCCGATCACCTTGGGCAACTGATCCGATCACCTCCTCCATATGAACGCTCCTGCTCTTTGAGGGGATCGATTGAATTCACGGAACAGGATCTATGGGTAAAGCGCATTCATGTCTTCATCTCCGTTTGATGAATCATCGATGGGCGCAAGCTGATCGGTTGGGTACAGGAAGCTGAAGCTTTGAATGCGGGAAGGGATGCCTGCTACCGGGCGCTCATTTTTCCTGAGCGATCGCCTTTTCGGGCTGGGTGATCCGGACTTCGTCCTCATAGAGGGGCAGGGTGAAGAAGAAGGATGTGCCTTTTCCAGGCTCGGAGGTGAGGCGAAGGGTGCTTTGATGTTGCTGAAGGAGCTTTTGGCTGACGGCCAGTCCCAGTCCGGTGCCTTTGCGCTTGGTGGTAAAGAAGGGGACGAACAGGTTTTTTTGCACCTCATCCGGGATCCCGTTGCCGTTATCGGAGAGGGTCAATCGGGCGCGCTGCGTCTCGTTGGCGTTGGCATCGACGGTTGTGGTGAGCGAGGTGGTGATCGTAAGTTTCGCATCGGGCGCGTTCTCCAGATCGTCTCCATAGCGTTCGCTCAGGGCATCGCAGGCGTTTTGGGCGAGGTTGAGGCAGACCTGGTGGATCTGGGATCCGTCGGCCATCACGAGGGGCAGGTTCTTCTGCAGGCAGAGCTCGACGTGAATGCCGCGCGACGTCTGGGTCATCCTGGCTACGCGATCGGCGATCTGGTTCAAATCCGTCGCTTCAAAGCTGCCCCTGAAGGGTCGGGCGTAGTCCAGGAATTGGTTTAAGACGAGGTTGAGGCGGTCGCTCTCTTCGATGATGACCTCGATCATCTCTTTGCGTTCATCGTTGCCTTCTTCGGATTCAACGGGTGAAGTCTCGTCGGGGGATGAGGCGATGAGCTCCGCTGCGGCCTTGATGGCGCCCAGGGGATTGCGGATCTCGTGCGCCATGCCCGTCGCCATCTCGCCGATCATCGAGAGCCGCTTTTGCTCATTGAGCTGTCGCTGGATCTCGGAGTTCCTGACAATGGCGGTCAGTTGAGCGCAGAGTTCGAGGAACAGGTTCAGTTCGTTGCGCGAAATGAATCCACCGGGTCTGTCATCCTTGAGGTTTAAGAAGCCGAGCAGGCGATCGCCGTCGAGCAGACCGATGGTGACCTGGGCCGATAGCAGTTTCATCGTCTCGCGGATCTGGATCAGATGGGTCTTTTGTGTGAGCAGTTCACCGCTGAGGGTCTGATGGTTCAGATGCTCGCATTCGCGTTCGATGACGTTGAACTTCACCACTCTTTCCTTGCGGAGCAGATCGAGAAACTCGCGCCCCTGAAGCTGATTGAGGGGATTTTGTTCGATCGGTCCCATGATGTGATGCGCTGTGAATTGGCCACTCAGGTCTAAAAGAAAGAGACTGGCATGGGTAAAGCGGTGAGATTCTTCCAGAAAGCCGAGAACACGATGCCCCATGTCGTTGAGATCGAGGGTATGGGTCAGGTTGCGCTGGAGTTGCTCCATGTGAAGTCCAAGTTCAAAGCGCTCCCTGAAAAGGATCGGTCCGATGGTTTTTTCGATGAACTGCTGGATGGGCTGGAAGACGACGGCGATCACGAGACCGGCCAGCAGGAGGTTGTAGACAAACCATCCCAGGCTGTCGCGCGCCCAGATCACGAGACCGGCCATGATCAGGCTTAAACAGAGCACCAGGATGCAGAGGCAGAGCATGCGCACCAGGAACTCCTTGAGATCGAGAAGGCGCTCGCTCTGGATGGCCTGCAGCCACACAAACAGGTAGAGTGCGTTAAAGAGCTGTCCGATGCAGGGCAGTGAGAATCCCTGGAGCGAGAGCAGATCCACGCCTAAGAGCACGATGGAGAGGACACCGCCCACAACCAGATACATCAGCCGCTGCTTTGCTGTCTTGGAAGGCGACTGCAATGCCTTTCGGTAGAGCTGCCAGATCGAGAAGCTGTAGGTCCCAAGCGTTGTCATCGCCACAAAGATCGGCAAGGCCGGACCTTCCGCAACGCTGGTGGGCAGGAGCAGAAGGGTTGAGAGCGAGACCAGGACCAGTCCGCTGAGCAGCCTTAATGAACTGTGATGCAGGTAATGAGCAAAAAAGTTCTGGATGGCCCAGGCGGCAAGGAGCCCTGAGAGGAGCATGAAATGCCGGCCTTCACCGCTGACTCCAAAATAGAAGAGCGCTGCGTTGTAGAGCACAAAGCTTGAAAGCAGCCAGATGAACGCTGCACGGTGCTCAAGCCTGCGATCGGCTGAAGCGAGGTTGATGATCTGCGCACATAAGATGACCGCCACAATCAGCGCGGTTTGAATTTGAACGCCCAAAACAGCTCCTTTAAACTGAAGGCCATCAGGCGTGAATGGCGGGGACGTATTTTACAGGATTGATGAAAAGAATACAGTCGATTCATTTTACAGAATGCCTGTTTTGATGAGATGGATATCTGTCGGGAACCCGTGCTTTGGTGAGCCAGGCATCAAAAACCGATGGCCGGGGCAGAGTTTGATCTGTCGATGTAAGCATGCTGTAATGATTTTGTCTGGTGCAGCGGATGGTGTGCATGGCGATCTATAAACCCACAAATGAGGCGCTCAAGCGTTGTTTTTTACTGGATGATGATCCCACAACCCTCTTTGCAAACGATGACGATGAGGTCGTTTGCCGGTCATCGCGGATCGAGCTTACGGAGGACGAGCTTTCCCTGTTTTTTGAACGGCTTCCCAATCTTCCGCTCTCTTCCTGTGATGCCTGGGAAGGCCTCTTTTTAACTTACAATGGGGTTCAGCTCTCCTTTCAGCTCTCGGGTGCTCATTCGTTGATCCTGTTCCGGTTCCTTTGGGAATGTCTGTGGGACGAGTTCTTTTTGGAAGAGCTGAATCCGGAATCTGCGGAGGATTTAAGGCGATTATGGCATTTATTCCTTCAATCGGACGGAGAGCGTTTTGATGTATCGATGATCCCCCCATCTTATCAGCATGGATTTCTGAGATGGCTGAAACGACAGGAGCCTGGGGATGAATTCAAAGAAGCTTACCGGGCATTCTGCGCTTCCATGCTCGAACATCTTTACAGCACAGAGGATCGTAAAAGCCTTGAAATCTATGCAAAAGCCTATGGTGGTGGAAATCATCTCATCTTTTGTGACTGGAAGAGAGTGGAGCAGGCGGATTTAAAGCTCGATGGAATGGGCGATATTTCTGCCACCTATCAATTGGGATGTCTCTATGAGAGCTCAAAACTGGGTCAGCCGGATGAGGAAAGAGCCCGGTTTTATTTTCAAAAGGCCTCTCTTGCAGGCGATACAAAGGCTAAAGATAAGCTTTCACAGCTGGACAGGGAACGCCGGAATCGAGCTCAGAATCCATAAAAGCTTGTTGGCATGATACCTCTGCACGACCGGAATGGACGATGCCGGCGTCAGAAAAGCCTGCCTCCCTGTACGAGCCCTCTGCCTGCGGGCATCATGGAGCGAGCCCCTTTCTTGTAAAAAACGGGCCTTTTGCAAAAAAGATCGGTCTTATGATTGAAATCAATGCAATCTTTTGTAAGATACGATGCGTGAAGTTTGTGAAACAGGCGCTTTAAGGAGCCCTCATGATCCTCAAGTCGACTCAAATTTTGCTCACCTGCTGGCTGCTTTGCCTGACGGCCTTCTTTGCACCGATGCCTTCGGTTGCGCGGGAATTGCCGGTCGCTGTTCCCCAGCCGAACGCGGATGCCACAGATAAACAGGATGCCATTCCCCTTACGGCCCATGGACTTTCAAACCTTTATCGGGTCAGCAACGATCTCTATCGCTCTGCTCAGCCCAAGAAAGGGGGCATGACTTCAGCCAGGGATCTGGGTATCAAAACCGTCATCTCGCTTCGTGAGACGGAACTCGATCGGGCATTGAACCGCAAGGAAGCGACAGCGTTGAACACCATCCATGTGCCCATCGTGACCTGGTTTGTTGATGAGCGCGCCATCGTGGCAGCCCTTCGCATGATTCACACCTCTCCCAAGCCCGTATTGGTGCATTGTCGCCACGGTTCCGACCGTACAGGTCTCATCGTTGCCCTCTACAGGATCGTCTTCCAAAACTGGAGCAAGGAAGAAGCCTTGCATGAAATGCTCGGAGAGCAATTTGGCCATCACCGCATCTTTTGGAATCTGCCCCGGATCATCAGGAAGATGGATATTGAAAAGCTTCGCTCCCAGGTGTTCGGCAGATAGTCTGATGCGCGCCATGTGATGCGTTCTGTTTTACGATCTGGGCTGCCGCTGCTTCTGCATCCATTCCATGCCTGCCTGCCATAAGAAGCAGAAACTTTCGAATCGCAATAATCCTGTGACGAAGATGTAAAAGAGGGCTCCGGTGATCACCTGTATCAACAGACGCCAGCCAACCGCGAATGCGGAAAGAGGAAGCATGTAGATCAGGACAGCCATACAGAGAGCCACCAGGAATGAGGGCAAGATGTCTTTTAATTGATCGAAGTATGCGTAATGCAAAAGCTTTTTGTTGGGAAAACTGTTACATACAGTGGCAATGACGGCATACAGAGCTGCACCGATCGCGATGGCGAGTACGCCAAAGGGCATGGAGCATAGGAGAATGGTGATGCTGAGCGCTTTTTTTATGATTTCCAGCCTGAGGATCAGGTCGCTTCGGCCGATCGCCTTAATGGCATTCAGGTTGGCGGTTTGAATGGGTTCCAGTCCAAAACAGAAGCAGGCAAGCATGAGATAGGGGACACAGGGCAGCCATTTATGAGAGAGCAACAGCAAGACCAGGTTCTGACTTGTGCCCGCAATGCCCAGCAGCATAGGCCACATGATATAGCTTGAAAGCGTCATCGCGCGGCGTGTCATCGCTCTCACCCCGGGAATATCATTCTGGATTCCGGCCATCACAGGAAACAACACACTGTTGATGGATGTCAGTACATTGGATGAGATGAACTGCGGGAAGCGCTGACCCCGGTTGTAATAAGCCAGATCTGCAGGGGTATAAACGCGGCCGATGATGAGCTGCCGGAGTTCAATGTAAAAAGTATGCAACAGACTCGAAGCCAATAACTTCCAGCCATAAGAGAATAAAGTTTTCAATCGCGCAAACGAAAAGATCCATTTGGGTCTCCAGGGGACTGTCAGCCAGAGCACGCAGGTATCGATGGTCGCATTGAGCAGGTATTGTGTCACCAATGCCCATACACCCCATCCGTTTAAAGCGAGCAGAATGCCCGCGATGGCCGCCGTGATGGTGCCTGCCAGGGTTGAAAAAAAGAACTTCCGAAATATCAGATGCTTCGATACGTAAGCATGCTGCACATTCTTGAGCCCTGCGATGATGAGTATCAGACCGAGCACGCGGATGACCGGCGTGAGCTCTTCATTTTGATAAAATCGGGCGATCGCCGGTGCTGCCAGCAAGAGCAAAAGATAGAAAATGGAGCAAGTGATCAGATTGATGTAAAAGACGGTCGAAAAATCGGTCTCATCGGCGTCCTGCTTTTGAATCAATGCGCTTGCAAGTCCGCTGTCTACAAAGACATTCAGCAGATTGATGATGACGGTTACGAGCGCGATTAAGCCATAGTGATCGGGCGAAAGGATCCGGGCGAGGATGATCGAAACGACGAAGGTGATCGCCTGCGCGCCTGTTCGTTCAAAAAAGCGCCAAAGAAGATTGGTGAATGTCTTCCTTTTGAGCGAAACCTCTTCCGTCACGGTGCTATGCTCCGTAATGATCTTCTTTGATGGATTCTACAATGCGTTCTGCGATGCTGCCCCTGCCTTCCGGTAAAAACTGTTTTAAGGCCTGAAGCCGTTTTTCCTTCATTTCATCGTGGCCCGAAAGCAATTGCAAAAGCCGGCGCTCGATTTCTTCCCATGAGCGGGCATGATAGAGCGATGCATCCATGATGAGCGCTTCTTTTGAAAAACCGCGATGACCATCGCAATAGATGACCGGTTTATTCAGCACAAAATACTCCGCCAAAAGTGCAGAAAAATCCGAGACGATCGCGCTGGCCCTGCTGATACCTGGAAAATAATCGGCCTGCTCATCGAGCTCGATGTTGGGGCTTTCCCGGCATTGCGCTTTAAAGGCGTCGATCTGATCCTGTGTCATCACGCCGGTTTCCAAAAAGTTTGAAAACATGAGCGGGTGAGGGCGGATGATGAGCGTCACTTCGGGATGCTGACGGGCAAAGGACAAAAAAGAACGGTAATAATCTATAAAATGGCTCTGTTTATTGCCTTTTTGGGCTGAAGAGGTCCAGCGCGGGGTCCAGAGAATGCAGGGGCGATCTGAAGTCTGGGAGGCGGGTGGATCCCAGTCGAACAGCGGATAGCCGAGATGGAGCAGCCTGGGATATGGGGAGGTGAGGCTCCGGAACAAAGGCTTAAGGCATTGCTGAATGGTTTCATTCGCCGCAAAGAAGAGGGCTACATTCTTAAGAAAATTGAAGTTGTGAGAGATGTAAAAGGTGGCATCCTGCTCGAAGTTATAACCATACTGAATCAGACAGATCTTTGCATATTTGCGCATTTCTCTGGCTTTGTAAGCTTCATAATAGGCATGTTCATAGGGGTATGAGTAGAATACATAATCCGGGCTAACTGCAGTGATATCAAACCATTTTTGATGCTCGAACGCATTGATGACGGCGCTGTAGAGTGAGGACAAAAGCGCATAGGCTGGATTCCTGCCTTCCGGATCGCGGAGGTCAGGCTGCGCGACCAGGTAGACCTGGAAGAGGGGATTTGAGGCCATCGTTTCATATACCGCGCGCAAAGAGTTCCAGGTTGCGGGATTGACGACCATAAAGGCGACGGTGATCCTGTTTTTCCTGGGCCTGGCCGAAATGCGGGCAATATACTTGCGGGTGAGCGAGATCTCCTTTCGTTCAAAAAAATAATCGAAGATATAGCTCATTTTTGCGTATTGTTGCGGTGAAAGGCCGCTCTTTAACGCGAATAAAAATAAATTCTTGGTCTTTTGGTGAACAAAACGGCGAATTTTCTCAATTTTGCTCGGTTGACTTTTGTCCATCATCGCCCTCATTCAGATCGAGCCAGCGTTCCAGGCACCAGAGCTGCCATTTCTGATTACCGGTCAACCCGGAGAGATCAAGATCTTTTATAAATTCAGATCGTGAAGGCCCTGTCCAGTTCATAAAATACTGATCCACCGGTCGGGGCATGGGGTTCTTATTGGGTACAGGCATTTCGGGATAGCGTTTGGCCATCAGTTCGCGGATGAGATATTTGGGTTCGCCGTTGCGAATGCGGTGTAAGTCGAGCGGCTCTGCCATCTTTAAATGAGCGTAAGGGTCGTAATAGGGCATGGCCGCAACGGCAAACGCATTCCAGTAGGAACCCGAGCTTTCGATGGCAAAAATCTCGTCCATAAATCTGAGAAAATCGATGCCTTCACCCTGGCGATAACGCTCAAACACCGATGACAGATCGACCGGATGCTTTAACACATCTTGGGGTTGGGTGAAGATGTAACGGTTCATAAATTCGTTGAATTTCCAGTCCTTAGCCAACAGTTTATCCATTCCGCCAAAGACCAGATCGCTGCTTTCGCCCACAAACATGATTTCCACGCCGTCGTTTTTGGCCTGCAGGGCAGCCTGAAGGATTTGAGGCTCTATTGAATGAACGGGCGCGCATTTGGCTTTCATACAGGGGTCGGTATAGTTCAAAACCGTGTCCCACGAGATGTCGACCTTGTGTAGTGTGAGGTTGTAATATTTTGCATAATACTCGGCGCGTGCGAGCTCCTCTTTCTGAAATGCTCCACCCAAAAAGCGAAAAGTATAAGCCTCGCCGCAGCCCATATAAGAGGCGACGATCGCGCTGTCCATGCCACCCGAAAGCAGGATCCCCTTTTTTTTGCCTTCAAATTGCTTCATTTGGGCCGCGATGGCCTCACCGATTTCGTCTGCGGTTTTGACCGGCGTCCGGGCATGGTCGGGAATGGACGGGATGTTTTGATGATGCATGCCTTCGTAAAAGTCTTTGAGATCATCCTCGATGTATCGGAATGCAAGGTACGAACTCATGCAATAGTTTTTGTCAGCCATTTTCTGTCTCGTTTAAATGTAATGCGCGTTGAGCAGATTCATCGGTCCATCCGCGGAACTGCTGCAAAACTCTGGCAATTTTGGTGGATGAGATCCCTTTGGTATAGGGGAAGTAAACGATGTGAATGCCTTCAGCACTCATCGCTTTTTCATATTCCTGCCATTTATCTGTGCCATACCAGTCATCACCCACAAAAAGCATGGTGGCGCCGAGTTTTTTACAGGCGGTCAGTTTGTCCATGTCGTATTGGGGGATCGCGGCATCCACATATTTGCAGGAGCGCACGATTTCAATTCTGTCTTCAAACGGGATCATCGGCCGCTTGCCTTTGTAGGCGACGAGTTCATCGACCGTTACGCCCACGACGAGGTAATCGCACATGCCTTTGGCATTCTTTAAAAGATTCAGATGCCCGATGTGAAACAGATCGTACACACCTGCGGTATAGCCAATGACTTTCGGAGGAGGAGTCATATGGAATCTCTCATTCCCTGGATTGTTGTGCATGGAATTGCGCGAACCGGCTGACAAAACTTTCGAGAATTTTGATGTGCAGATGGGTGAGTTTTCCTGCAAGCGGCTTTCTTTGCGGGCATCAGCATTCCCGATGAGCTCCTGGTTTCGCGCATTTTCAACCCCGTCTGCGACTTTGAGCGCGGGCTAGATTCCAAAATCGTGATCCTTTTTGCAAGCATCCGTTTTTGGGGGAGCGTGCGACTGTCGGATTTGAAGATCCGGAGGTTCAGACTGGTTTGTCGTGAGTTTTGAAGCATCGACTCGCAGGGAGCGTGACCCGGTTTTGAGCGATCGCCAGGAGAATCGTTCGTCGTCTTCGGGGCAAGACGGCCTGCGGGTTTTCATTGCGTTCAAAAGGATTGAATATACATTTATTGGGGGGAGTCTCAACCATTTGCATGATCGTTGAGGAACGGGAATGATAAAAAATTTGAAATGGATTCAGACAGCATTGATTGCAGGACTGGCGTTCGGCTCTGTGACGGCCTCGGCGGAAGAGCCGGCGACCCAAGCTTCGGCGAAAACGGTCAAACAGGCGAAAACAGCCAAACAAAAGGTTCCAAACCTCATTGAGCTGCTGAACGATGGCAAGCTTAAGACCGTAAAAGATCTCAAGAAATGGATCAAAGCGGGCGCCAGTCTCGAAGCCGATGATCCGGGGAGCAATACGATTTTGTATTGGGCATTCGTCGCTTACATGCTCCATGAGGTCAAGATTGATTTCATCAAAGCGCTGATCGATGCCGGCTGCAATCTCAACGCCCGGAACAAAGACGAATATGGCGAACGGACCGTGCTGATGATGGCCGCCGAAGAGAGTCAAACAGAGTTCGTGAAACTGCTGCTCGATGCGAAGGCGGACGTCAACGTGAAGGATCACAGGGGCTGGACGGCGTTGGAATACGCGGCAGGTTTTCCTGAGCTCATCAAAATACTCCTCGAGGCGGGCGCGAAGAACAATCCGACAGCGATCAACAACACGCTGATCCAGGCTGCGGGGATCGACGTCGCAATGCTCGACAGCGAAAGCTCTGTAAAGGCTTTGCTCGAAGCGGGCGCCGACGTCAATGTAAAGGATGAGGAGGGATTTACGCCGCTGATGATTGCAGCCAACCTGGCCCCTCTTGCGGTCGTTCAAACATTGCTCAAAGCGGGCGCGACGATCGACGAGAAGAACCCAAAAGGCATTACAGCGCTGATGCTTGCGGCCAAGAGCCTTACTGGCTGGTGGAATACAGGATGGGTTGCGTCGGAACGAGAAGAATGGCTCGCCCGNNGACATAAACGGCCGTTGATCCATCGGATCGAGATTGTGGAGGAACTGCTCAAAGCGAAGGCGGACGTCAGGGCGAGAGATCAAATGAACTGGACCGCGCTGACCTGGGCCAGCCAGGGAGGCGAAGTGGAGGTCATCAAGGCCCTGCTCGAAGCGGGCGCGGAAGTCGATGCGAAGACGGCTTGCGGCGAAACCCCGCTGATGATCGCGGCCCGAAGCCAAAATCCCGAAGCCGTCAGGGTTTTGCTCGCGGCGGGCGCGGAACTCAACGCGCAAAACAGCTGCTCTGAAGATTCAGCTCTCCTCGAAGTGGCGAAGCAGGACTACTCCAAAGAGCCCGTTTACAGCGGCGACAAAGTCTTGTTCAGAATCATCGAAGAACTGAAACCCAACCTGGCCGAAACCCTCAAAGTCCTGATCGATGCGGGCGCAAATCCTGAATTGGTGGGCGACGAGGGCAGGACCGCGCTGATGCAGGCGGTCGCGAAGGGCATTCCGGAGACGACGAAGCTGCTGATCGATGCGAAGGCAAACGTCAACGCAAAGGATCATTTCGGCATCACCTCGCTGATGATCGCGGCTTCCAACGGCAATTCCGAGATCGTCAGACTGCTGCTCGATGCGAAGGCCGACGTGACCGCGAAGGCTGAGAGTGGCCCCATGAAACAGAAGACCGCCCTCGATGTGGCCAAAACAGAAGAGATCAAAGCGATGCTCAAAGCTGCGGGCGCAAAGCCCTGATCGGATCGAAACATGAAATCACTCATCCCATTTTCTCTCTTTTTAATGTTATCGGCCTGCGGTCAAAAGACGGAGCAGGCTCAGACAACGCCCGCCCCCAAAGCCGCGCCAGAAGCTGCATCTGAGGTGAAAGCTGCGCCGGAAGCCGCCCCCAAAGCTGCGCCAGAAGCTGCGCCCAAAGCATATGTGGAGATCGCAGAGAGCTGCAGGCCTGGCATGACGGATGAGATGCCGGCGAACAACAGAGAAGTACCAAGCGGCCGGGCGGATCCAACCTGGCCGGCTCAAAGCAATGAATTTGGCTTCAAGCTGTTGCAGACCACAAAGGGTAATGCGGTTTTTTCGCCCTATGCGATCGAGCGCGCGCTGGGGATGGCCCTTGAAGGCGCCTGCGGTGAGACGGCAAGCGAGATGCTTTCCGCTTTGGAGATGCCCAACGCAAAGCGTCTTGGCATGACGGGGCTTCGGGTCGAAGAAGCGCTGAAAGCGGTCAACGCTCAGACATTTCTTGAGATTGAAAACCATCTCTGGCCCGATCGATCTTTGAACTTGTCAGGTGACTTTGTTTCGCGCCTCTCTGCGGCTTACAAAACCGATGCCACAGCCCTCGATTATGCCGCAGATCCCGAAAAAGCGCGGGCGACGATCAATCAGACGGTCGCCCAAAGCACCCATGAGCGCATCAGGGATCTGCTTTCAGAAGGCTCGATCAAACAGGATACGCGCCTGGTTCTGACCAACTCGGTCTATTTTAAGGCCAAATGGGCGGATGCCTTTAAGAAGCACGCCACAACAGAGGAAGACTTCTACGGTGCCTCCGGTGTCACCAAAGCAAAGATGATGCATCGGACCGATCTGCATTCGGGGCGTCTCTGTGTTAAGGGAGATTATGCGGTCTATTGGCTGACCTTTCAGACTCAAAAAGAGGATGACCACAAGGGCACGGGCCATTATGCGCTGGCCATCCTATTGCCTCACGTCGACGAATCGCATCCGATGGCGGATCGGATGAAACAACTCGAAGCGACCGAGAAGCAGCTCGATCTCGCCCTGCATATGAAATGTGAACCCGCATTTTACGACGTTCATCTTTCGCTGCCCCGCTTTAAGCTTCAGCCCGGCATGATGTCTCTCAAAGAGACCCTGCAGCAGTTGGGCATGAAGAAAGCGTTTACGAGCGATGCGGAGTTCGGTGCGATGTTGGATCCCGCGTCGAAGCCGGCGGCATCGGATTTGAAGATCAGCGATGTGCTTCATAAGGCTTTTATCGAAATCGACGAAGAAGGCGGCGAAGCTGCCGCAGCAACCTCAATCGTAGCCGACAACGCGATAGGCCCTCCCTCATACGATTTCAAGGTCGATCACCCATTCCTCTTTGTGATCACCGAAGGTTCGACCGGCACCATCCTGTTCATGGGCCGCGTGACGGATCTCTGATTGCAGCCATCCGTCAGCGCCTTTTCCTCCAAAGATTTTCGCAAGCGATGCTTCGGCGCTTTCCAGAGTGAAGCGTCATTCCATGCAACTCACATCAGGCTCAATTCATCGATCGCGTCGAGAAGCCTCCGCACGAGGAGTTGACGCCTATTCATCTCTGTGAATGCGCATCGCACAGGATGTTGAAGCGTATTTCATTCATGAATGCACATCGCGAAGGGTTGTGACGCGTATTCACGAAGTAGGATCCGCTCCGAGCGAGGAGTTGAAGCGGATTCGACTCCTTCGATCCGCTCCGAGCGAGGAGTTGAAGCGAATTCGTCTTCCTCGGATCCGCTTCGAGCGAGGAGTTGAAGCGGATTTGTCTCTGTGAATGCGCATCGCGAAGGGTTGTGACGCGTATTCACGGGATCAATGCGCCTATGGCCATATGAAGAACATGCATTGGTAATATGATCGCGCTTCTGCATCAGAGAGAGATGGACTTTCTGGAAGGGTGAATGCTGTTGAGGAGGGGATTGCGGCCAACGCAGGGGCGATTTCAGTTGCAAATATTAAAATGATTTGCCTATTTTAAAAATATCGGTCATACTCCTTCCAGCTCGAACTTCGATATGCTGCTGGATGCGATTGGACGATCGCTGGTGCATGAGACTCAAATCCGTGAAAGGAATTCCTGATGAAATCAAAGAAACGAATCATTTTAACGGCAGCTTTGCTGCTCACAGCGATTTTGATTGGTGGGGCAATCTGGGCAGGTCACAGCTCCAGCCTTTTCCTTAAGGCTGTCAGCGATTGTTCACCGCAGTCCGTCAGGCTGCTCATCGCTTTGGGTGCAGATGTCAACGCGTCAAATGTCTGGCAACGGATCTCCGTCGAGATCAAAGAAAAATTATACGCAACTGAGAGGATCGACCAATGCCTTGATACGGCCAGGGTGCTGATCGAAGCGGGCGCCGATGTGAATGCATATCTGGAAGACGGAGATACTTTACTGACCTATGCTGCAAAAGAAAGCCCCCGGTTTGCAAAGCTCCTGGTCGAGTCTGGCGCGGATATCCATTTGAAATCAAAGGGACCTGATTATACTCAGGAGAAGGAGCCTCTCATGTATGCGGTCAGCGAGTTGCAACCTCAGACGGTCAGGCTGTTGATCGATGCCGGTGCGGATGTGAATCAAACTTACTCCTATGAGCGTGATTGTGGGAAGACGCCATTGATGAAAATGGCCTGGTTAGAAGGCACAGTGCAAGACATGATCGAGATTGTGAAGATGCTGATCGATGCCGGTGCTGATGTGAATGCTCAAAACTCATGCGGCTATACAGCTTTGATGTATGCCTCACTCTACAGTGAGCCCAGAGAAGTGAACAAAGAGATTGCGCAGATGCTGATCAAAGCAGGGGCGAATGTGAATCTGGCTGCCAGGAATGGTGACACCGCTTTGAGCAACGCCGCTATGTCTCAGCCAGAAGTTTCAAAGTTGCTGATCAAAGCTGGTGCGAATGTGAATGCCGCAAATGAGAGCGGTCAGACAGCCTTGATGAATGCCTCCCGGGTTGGAATGCTGGAGACCGTGAAGGCTTTGATCGAAGCGGGGGCGGACGTGAATGCGGTCGATCGGAAGGGCAAGACAGCGTTGATGGAAGCCAAAGGTCATGAACATTCAGATGTGGTGAAGGCTTTGCTCGAAGCGGGCGCTATCTCTCAGCCTGATTCCGATCGTTGAGGTTGAGCGGTTCATTGTAAAGAGGTGAGCTTTAGCGAGCCTTCTTTGCATCGAGCTCCAAAGCTTTTTGAATGATTTTGGCCACCTGGGGGAGAGCATTTTGCTTTGCGTAATAGAGCGCATCGTGGCCTTCATCATCTTTCGCATGAAGATCGGCGCCGGCTTCGAGGAGCATGAGCAGCATCTTTAAAACTTTGGCGCCCGAGGTTCCGGGGACGAGGGCTTTCAATCCTGGCTGTGGACTCATACGGGCTGTCAGCATCAGGGGCGTTGCGTTGCTGAAGCGGGACATGCTGATGCGGGTATTGACATCGATGCCGCGTTTAATGAGCAGCTCAAGGGATTCTTCATCACCGTAAGCCATATTGCCCATCAGCAAAAGGGGAGCCTGCGCCTTGAGATCGAGGCCGTGAGCGAGCAGCAGATCCATGGCCTTTGAGTTGTGAACCAAAGCGGCGATGAGCATCGGGATACTCTCGCTCTGCTCATGCATCGCATTGGCGTTCACGCCGTTTTGAAGCAAAAGTTCCAGGATTTCCGCATGCTGAGGCTTTTGGACCGCTTCCGATAAAAGAATTGCGCTCCCTCTGTCTGAAAGCTTTGGAACCTTTGTGCGAATCACCTTGATCTGATCGAGCAGGGTTTTTTGGTCGAGCCTGGCTGCTTTCCTCGCAGATTGGGCGCTTTGAGGGCCCTCTTTGAGGTTGAGCTTTTCTTTCTGAGCCTCTGCCAAAGCGCTTAAAGCGTAGAAGAGCGTCTCTTCATCTGGCGGATCGCTCAAATCCAGCTTGGCATCCTCTCTTTCATCGGCCTCTTCGCGATCATCGTTTGATTTCGGCTGTTGCGTTTCAAAGGAGATGCCCTTTTCTGTAAAGAGTTTGGCCAACTCCGGATATCTTGCGGCAGCTTTCGAAATGTCCCTTGCAGAATCGTTGAGCCGGTTCAGTGCCTTGATGTTTTTCCCATGTTCCAGGAGCAGTTTGACGGCCAGGGGATATTTGCCCCAGAGGGCGTGTTTGAACATGCGGGCGGCCTCTTCATCTTCAAAATCGAAGGGCTCAAACTTCTTTACAAAGAGGCTCAGCGCTGCTTCACCGCCCATCTGGAAGCTCCATTCATCGTCCATCTCGCTGATGAGTTGCGAGAAAGCCTTCAGGTTTTCTTTGTAGAGCTCCGATTCGCTTTCCTTTTGGGTCTCCCAGCTTTTGATATCGGCACCGCCGTTTTTGAGGAGAAAAACGACAGTTTCGAGAGCTCGCTTTCGGGTGGCCTTCGTGCGGCATGACCGGTCATTCAGATTGGAGATCGCAAATGCGAGCGGTGACTTGTTTTCATACAGCCATTCCCGGGAGGCGGGACAACCTCTGACGTCGGCGCCGGCTTCGATTAATGCCTTTACGGCTCCGGGCTCGTTGAACGCGATCGCCAGGTAGAGAGGGAAGAGATTTTGATCCTCGTTTCCGGGGTTTAAGGTGACGTCCAGATTCGCGCCGGCCTTTTTGAGGGCCTTGACCCCTTCGGTATCTCCGCGAAGTGCGGTCGCCAGTATGGGCGATACAGATATTTTTTCAGGCTCCGTCACCCAGTCTGCGATGAGGGGAACCTCTTTGATTTCATTCACATTTTTGCCGCTCTTGATGTCGGCTTTGATCTTTTGGACGGGATAAATGCACCAGCTGCCAAACCAGTCGTCGCATTCGGGCAGAAATCGCGCTCCCGGGATCTGATCCTTCTGCGCAACCGCCGTCTCCTGGTTGATTTCGGGATTCCCCTCCCGATGCCAGCCCGCAAGGGCCAGGGCAAAGAGCGAAAAGAGGAAAGCTTTTTTGAGTTTGTCGGATCGTTTCATGGTACCTCCGCGTCAGATTGTCAAAAATATCGATTAGCAGAAGTCGCATTTAAAATGAATCCCCTGTGAGCTTCGGGTGGTGAAGATACGATCTGATGTAAAAAAACTATATGATATGAGCGATAAGGTTTGAACCTCTGCTTGAGGGATGATATGCACGTCAACGAGAGACTCGCGTTTGTAAGGAGTGGATGAAATGAAACGATCGTTGTGCTGGATTCAGGCAGGGCTCGCTTTGGCGCTCTTGAAGGGTTCTTTGGCGGGCGAAGGACTGCTTTTTGCAGAGGTCAAAGCGGCGCCGCCAGAAAACACCGTTTCTGAGGAGAAGATCGATCTCAGGGCTTACCTCGCATCGGGCAGGGATGTGAACGCAAAGGACGAGGACGGGATGACGCTCCTGATGAAATCTGCCCTGACAGGCGCGGTGGAGGATGTGAAACTCCTTCTGAATGCCGGCGCAGAGGTCGATCTGAAGAACAAAAATGGCGTGACAGCGCTTCGGATTGCGGCGGATTTCCTCAATCTTTCGGTCATCGGGCAGCTGATTTCTGCGGGGGCCGATGTCAATGCAGCAAATTTCCAGGGCGAGACGGCGCTTTTCGGCGCCGCAGCGGGTGGTTACGAGTTTGCAAAGAGCGGGAAGGCGACCCAAAAGGCTTTGCCCGTCGTCTCGGCGCTGATTTCGGCCAAGGCAGATGTCAATCACAGGTCAAACCGGGAGGACACGCCGCTGATCGTCGCTTCTCTCTCAAAGTCACCCGAGCGGGTTTCGATCATCGAGGCGCTGATTGCGGCTGGTGCAGATCCAAATGTTCAAAACAGGGCGGGTTTTTCACCCCTGATGATGGCAGCGGCCGAAGGAAGTGAGGATGTCGTCTCGGCGCTCCTGAAGGCGGGGGCAAATGCGAGCTTCCGGGGCCGGCATCAAAACAATGCGCTCCATACAGCGGCGCTGACGGGCCAGGCGAAGACCGCAAAGCTGCTGATCGAAGCCGGTGCGGATGTCAATGCGGTCGATCAAAACGGAGAAACACCGCTGATGACGGTGATCTCAAACGACGATCACGGGACCGAAGAGGATCGGATTCAAATCGTAAAGGCGCTGGTTGCCGCAAAAACGAATCTCGATTTTCAGGATGAGCAGGGCGAGTACGCGCTTTTGATCGCGGTGAAGACCCAACAAAAGGCGATTCAGAAGCTTCTGCTCGATGCGGGCGCAAACCCAAAGCTTAAAAATGAGCAGGGGGTGTCTGCGGAAGCGCTCCTGAATGGGGCCGAGGCTGAGAAAGCAGATGAGCCGCCGCCAAAGCTCGATCTGCCGGTCACAGAAGATGCTCAGGCGGAGATCGAAAAGCTGATCGCTGCGGGCGCAGACATCAATGACGACCGCACGGGCAGCATGGGCGCCCTTCAAAGGGCCGCTTTTCGCGGAAACCTGAAGGGGGTGAAGGCTCTTTTGAAGGCCGGTCTGGATCCCAGACATCGTTTTATGATGCCTGCGCTCCATGCTGCGGCCGATGGCCTTCAATGGCCGATCTTAAAGGCTTTTATCGATGCGGGGGCCGACGTCAATCTGATCAACGCAGCGGGTGAAAACGCCCTCTTCAATGTGATCAGGGGCGGTCATGCGTTCCAAAACAGCGATCACAAAAAGCCACCCCGGGTCAAAACGCTGCCGATCGTCAAAGGGCTCATCAAAGCGGGCATCGATGTCAATTATTCCTCTAAGTATGAAGGCTTTACGCCGATCATGGTGACCGCTTTGAGCCATTCGCCCGAGCGCGCGGCGATCGCAAAGGAACTGATCGCATCGGGCGCAAACGTGAACGCTCAAAACAAATCGGGTTATACGGCGCTGATCATGGCTGCGGGCGAGGGCAAAGAGGATGTTTTAAAGATCCTGATCAAGGCGGGCGCCGATGTGAACGCTCAGAGCCGGGGCGGAAAGAATGCGCTCCTTTTGGCCGCCTATATGGGGCGGACGAGCATCGTAAAGCTTCTGCTCAAAGCGGGTGCAAACCCCAATCTGGTCGATCAATATGGCGCATCCCCGCTCAATACGACGATGACGAGCAAAGAGGGCAGCGAAAAGGATCGGATTCAGATCGCAAAGGCCCTGATTGCGGCCAAAGCGGACGTCAATTTCCAGGATCAGGAGGGCGATTATGCGCTCCTTCTGGCGGTGAAGACCGGGCAGAAGGCGCTTCAAAAGTTTCTGACCGATGCGGGCGCCGATCCAAAACTTAAAAACAATCGGGGAGAGTCGGCCGAAGAGATTCAGCAAAAGATAAAGTCCGAAGAGAGGCCGCAGAGAAAGGAAGTTAAACCCTGGGAAGCAGATGATCCCGATGCGGAGGCGTTGCTCAAGGCCGCCTTTGAAGGTGATCTCAACGCGATCACTGCGGCGATTTCCAAAGGGACGCCGGTCGATGCGCGAAGCAAAGAGGGCGATCCGCTGCTCAAATCGCGCCATACGCCTTTGATGCTCGCTGCTGCAAGGGGCCATCTCGATGCGGTCAGGCTTCTTTTAAAGTCCGGTGCCGATGTGAACGCCCGCGATTCTCACCAGGCGACCGCTTTGATGAGGCTTTCGGATTCGCATTTTGAGATTGCAAAGCTTTTGATCGAAGCCGGCGCCGATGTGAACGCCAGAGATCACGAGGGGATGACCGCCCTCGAACTCTTCTGCATGTCGATGGGGAGCGCAAGGCTGGTTCAGATTCTTTTGGATGCGGGCGCAAACCCCAATGTCCACGACGATGCAATCGGCTGGTCGCCTTTGCGATATGCTGTGATGTTTGGAAATCTCGAGAGCGTGCGCGCTTTGATCGCAGCCGGGGCCGATGTGAACATCAGAGTTCCGGCTCTGAGGAGAGAAGGAGAGGGAACGACGCCTCTGATTGCGGCCGCAAGCGACGGAAGATTTGAGATTGCAAAGCTTTTGATCGAAGCAAAGGCCGATTTAAACATTGCAGATGATGACGGCTGGACGCCTTTGATGGTCGCTTTTCAAAGGCAGAACTGGGAGATGGCCCAATTTTTTATCGATTCGGGCGCTGATCTCAACGCGAAGAACAAAAACGGCATGACGGTGCTGATGAACGCGATCTATGCGAGCTCACCTGACGGTCGGGCCATCTTCTATAACGGCGCAGAGCTCTCCATGGCGATCATTCCAAAAGTCATCGATGTCAATGCCAGAAACAATCGGGGTGAGACCGCGCTGATGTTTGCGAGCGAGGAAGGCCTGCCCGATGTGACAAAGATGCTGATCGAATATGGAGCCGACGCCACTTTGAAAGATCACTCTGGAAAGACCGCTCTGATGAAAGCAAAGGACGATCAGATCCGGAGCATCTTTGAGTTCTACGGATTCAAAGAGTAAAGCTTCGGTGATCGAATAGCTCTCTGCAAAAAAAAGCGCTTTTCTGACTTTGCGCGACCCATCCCTTGAAAAAACTATCATCTAACGCAAAAAAAACTTGCAACGGCGCGCATGCCTCCTTATATGTGAGCTTAGTTTGGGCGTCTTTTGTAAGGAGTTTAGTCGGTGAGCTGCTTTTCCCAACTTCAAGCTGCATTTTTTGTGGCAATTTTTTGCTGCTTTACACTGCCATCCCTGAACAAAGCTTCGGCGCATCGGCTCGATCCCGATTTGGAGGTTCAAAAATGGATCCAGTCGGGCGCAGATTTAAATGCGATTCAGGAGACCGGGCTCACTTTTTTGATGCAGGCTGCGCAATGGGGGGCTCTTCAAGGCGTTCCGGCGCTGCTCAGGGCTGGGGCAGAGGTCAACCGCAGGGGCAAGGATGGCGAAACGGCGCTTCATATGGCCGCACTCTTCTTCCGTGAAAAGATCGTCGATCAGCTTTTGGCCGCAGGTGCCGAGGTCGATGCGCGGGATGCTCGCGGGTGGACGCCCTTGTTTGAGGCGGTCAGCGGAGGCGCCTATCTCACGTTCCATGGAGGAGAGATCACTTCCAATGAACCAGACGCTCTGCCCGTCGTTCAACGGCTTTTGAAAGCGGGCGCCGATGTCAACGCAAAGGATCGCAAGGACATCACGCCCATCGATCTCGCTGCGACCAGGAATTACCCAAAGATTGTGGAGGCTTTGCTTTCGGCGGGCGCTCAGGTGAACCGCCGAAATCAGCCTGGGTTTACGCCTTTGCTCATCGCAAGCCAATCTGATGAGAAGAGATGGGCCGATCATTCAGAGATGATTCAATCGATGCTGAAGCATGGTGCAAAGCCCAACGATGCCGATTCTTTTGGCAAAACGCCGCTGATGTGGGCCACCGTCAACGGTTATCCGGGCGGCGTGCAGGCGCTGATCAGGGCCGGCGCCGATGTCAGCGCGAAGGATCGGCATGAGAGCACGGCGCTCTCTCACGTTGTGGATTGCAAAGCGAGCGAAAAGCAATGCCTTGCGGTCGCAAAACAGCTGATCGATGCGGGGGCTGACGTTAACGCGCAGGACGGAGACGGCGATACGACGCTTTTGATGGCCGCAAAAAAGAAACAAAAGGCGCTGACCGATCTGCTGCTGCAGTCAAAGGCCGATCCTTCGGTTAAAAACAAGAAAGGCGAATCCGCAGAGCCCCTTTTAAAGCAGCTCAGAGAGACGTCGAGGCATCCCATGAAGCCTCGATATCGCGATGGATATAAGTAACGGTTCCAAACCGGGAAGGGTATCATCCTGAAAACGGGTGGTGCGAGTGCATGAAACCTTGTCAATCAAAGGAGTTTTCCATGAATCGTTCTCTTCAAATCCTGTTGATGGGCGCCCTGATCGGTGGCCCGGTGGCTTGTCAGAAGGCTGAAACACCCAAGACCGAGGCTCAGCCGGCAAGCGAGACAAAGACAGAGGTAAAAGCTGCAAAAGAGACGCCCAAGGCGGCTGATGGGCAGGCGCTTGTCAGGGCGGCCGTTTTTGGAAATCTGGATGAGCTGAAAGCGCTCATTCAAAAGGGCGCCGATGTCAATGCTCCAAATGCCTTGGGACTTACGGCGCTGATGGCAGCTTCGTTTTTTGGACAGACCGAGACTGCGAAGGCGCTGCTTGAGGCTCAGGCCCATGTGAACGCCAAAGATGCTGAGGGCAACACGGCGCTGATCTATGCCTCCGCGTTAGGGCAGCTCAAAGTGATCGGGCAGTTGCTGAGTGCGGGCGCCGATGTCAACGCCACAAACGCTCAGGGTGAGAGCGCATTGGTGATGGCTGTGCGGGCAGGTGACGAGAAGGCGTTAAAAATGCTGATCGATGCGGGGGCAAATGTGAATGCAAAGGATCATTCGCAGCAGCCTGCGGTGATGATCGCCACAATACCCGAGCAAAACCTGCCGGTTTTAAAGTTGCTGATTGCAGCCAAGGCCGATGTCAATGCCACCGATGCGGACGGCTGGAATGCGGTGATGCGCGCAATCCGCTTTTTGCAGCTCGATGCCGCAGCGCTCTTGCTTCAGGCAGGGGCAAAGACGGTGCCCAATCCGCCCAAAGACTGGGTTGAAGCGGCTCAGGAGTTCAATTTTGAAAAGCAAATGGCTCAGCTGAGCCAGGTTCATGGCGATCCTTCAGAGAAGGAAGCGCTCTCCCCGCTGTTTTTGGCCATCGATCGGGGAGATTTAAAGGCGGTAGAGGCGAGTCTCGAAAAAGCCGCAGCTGAGCTCGATTTCTCGGAGGATTCGGCGCTGATCCGCGCAGCGAACAACAGATTCCCGGCGGCCGTGATGGCGTTGGTTCTGAAGGGCAAAAAGACCGAAGAAGAGAAGGCAAAGGCGCAAAAGGAAGCCCTGAAGAACGCGATCTCAGGGCATCATGCCCTGGTGGTTCAGGCTTTGTTCGATGCGGGCATGAAGATCTCCCCCAAAGAGGCGAGCGATCTGTTGATGCAGGCGGCGGGTGAAAGTCCGGCGGCGCTCGCTCTGCCGCTCATCCTTTCGGGCGCGGACGTCAACGCCAGGGATACGGATGGCGATCCGGTTTTGGAGATCGCATTGCGGGGCGGTCACGATCGGTCTTTGATCCTCAAGGCGCTCTTAGCTGCGGGGGCCGATGTGCATTTGCGGCTGGAGGACCAGCAAACATTGCTTTGGCCGGCCATTGAGGCGTTCACAAATCCGCAAAAGCAGTCTTATCTGCAGCTTTTGATCGCCTCAGGCCTGGATGTGAACGCAAAAGCCGGCGATGGCGAGACGGCGCTGATGCATGCGGCCCGCTATGACGCGATCGATGCGGCCAGGGCGCTCATCAAAGCGGGCGCCGACGTCAACGCAAAAGCCAGCGATGGGCAAACCGCGCTGATCCGGGCGGACTATGCTCAAAGCATGTTCAGGGAAGAAAAGCAGACTGCTCCAAACAACGCAGAAATGGTGGCCGCCCTGCTCGCCGCCGGTGCCGACGTCNNTCGAGGTCACGTGGACCTGGCGAAGCGCCTGATCGCCGCCGGTGCCGACGTCAACGCAGCCGATGCTGAAGGGACGACGGCCTTAATGCGCGCCGTGAGTGAAAATGCGCTCGATGCGACTCAAAAGCTCCTCGCCGCCGGTGCAAACCCAAAGGCTGCAAACAAGGAGGGCAAGACAGCCCTCGATCTGGCCAAAAGCGATGACGTGAAAGCGATCCTCCGCAAGGCCGGCGCCGAGTAAAGCTTCACATGAAGCATCCCCACCCATACGCGAAACCCTTTCAATTTGTTGGGGCATTTTAACCTTTAAATTTACCTATATTCGCATTTTGCGAACTTGAGAGGAGCCAAACATGAGTTCCAAAAAACGAATCGTCATCCTGGCTGCCGTGGCCCTGCTCGCTGCGGCTGGCATTACAGGCGGTCTCTATGCGCGGAAGATCAGCCTCAACAAAGATTTGGAGCAGGCCGTCGAGAATTGTCAGCCCGAGCAGGTGAAAACTTTGCTCGCTGCCGGGGCCGATGCGAATCAAGAGGGTGCTTTTCAAAATCCGCTGATTGGGCGCGCCATCGATGGGAAAGACGGTTGCGCCGATGTGCTTCAGATGCTGATCGATGCGGGGGCTAACATTAATCAGGAACGACGTGATTTCTTCAAGATGCCTTTGATGCGAGCCCTTCTGTATCCGGATTTATTGAAGCGCTTGCTCAAGGCCGGCGTGAATGTGAACGCCAAAGACAACCAGGGGCGAACTGCGTTGATGCATGCCACTCATCCCGAATCGATCCAGCTTTTGATCGATGCGGGCGCCGATCTGAACGCCAAAGACGACCAGGGGCGAACGCCTTTGATGTACAACTCGGCCCTGAATTATCGCTTTGAATCCCAGGCTCTGATGATCGATGCGGGCGCCGATTTGAATGCCAAAGACGCTCAGGGTCGCACCGCGCTCATGCATTCGATCCGAAGTGATCATACTGGAATAGAATTGAGGGATGATGTAGCGAACAATGTCGAAAAGAATAAATTCTTAACTTACCAAACAAGATTTTTGGTGGAGCTTGGGGCCGATCTGAATGCCCAGGACAATCAGGGGCAGACCGCGTTGATGATGGCCTCCATCCTGGGCTATGTCCAGGCGGTCCGCTTTTTGCGCGCGAGAGGCGCTGATGTGAGCCTCAAGGACAAAAACGGCAAGACCGCTTTGGACTTAGCCAGAAATGACGAGATCAGAAACGAGCTCTCAAAAACAGATCCACAGGATCACGAAACCCTGCTGCTGGAATCTGCAGCGCTCCAAAATCCCTCCGTAATCAAGCTGCTGCTCGCTTCGGGCGTCGATATCAACAGAAAAGGCATGACCGGCAATACGGCTTTGATCATGGCCGCAGGCCAGGCGAATCTGGATCACATCAAATGGCTGCTCGCTGCGGGCGCCGATGTGAACCTCGCGGGCCGTGCGGGATGGACCGCTCTGATGCACGCTTCCATGGAAATACTGAATCGGCCTGATCGCCCGAAAAAATATGATTACACCGCAGTTCTGCGCGCTCTGCTCGCCGCCGGTGCCGATGTAAATGCAAAAGATAACGAGGGTAAAACCGCCCTCGATCTTGCGACGAGCGAGGAAATCAAAACGCTTCTAAAGGATGCAGGGAAGAAGTGATGATCGAGCGACTCGAAGCCTATCTCTCAGCGCATCCGCTGCCCGACGGGGTACATTTTCGACGCCAGGAGGGTGGAGCTGAGCTCGAGATTCAGCCCGGACGAGCAGGCGAGCTCCTGATGTTTGTCCTGCTGGTTCTGCTGACGCTTGGCATGGATGTCGTGATAGGCCTCATCCTTCGCGATTCGAAGCAGATAGAAGGAAAATTCCTCTTTTCGATCCTTTTTATGAATCTGGCGATGCTCGCCTTCATCGCCGATCGCCTCGATCGCTGCCTGAGGCTGAACCGCAGGACGATCCTGCGCATAGACGACGATCTGGATGGATTTCGCATCTTTCATCGCTCGAAAGGCGGCATCGACGGGCCGTCCATGGCGTTTGATCGGACTTGCTTTGTCGCTGTGATCCAGGACGAAACGCCAAACAGTGCACTCCCTCGTCTGGAAATCTATCCCGATGCGGAATCGCGCAGCAAAGGCGTAAGCCCCTGGACGCAAAAGCCCAAAGGGAGCTGCGCGACTGTGTATTGTTATCAAAACGGCTGCGAATGGGCTTTGAAGCTGCTGAAATTTTTAAAACGCAATCCCGCGAAGCAGAAGCGATACCTCAGGGCCTCGCTCAGGTAAAACCCTCCGACAGCACGTCCGAAGATACCCTGCATCAAACGCCATCTAACCCCTTACCCCACAACGCAAATCACCGCCTTTCTTCCACTCCCGTCTCCCCAAAAAATCGCCGCCCCAAAAATTCTTCTTGACTCCGAAAACCGAGGCGCGTATAATCGCCGACGCCCCGCGGCACAGGGCTTCGGCTCCCGCGAAGCAGAACATCGGTTCTTTGAAAAGCAGATTGAGCAATCAAAATAGACGAGCGGGTCTTTTGAGTC
>DBWM01000046.1 GCA_002309015.1 Myxococcales bacterium UBA1238
CAGAACCGACCTTCGCCGCAATCTTCATCTTTCCAGCATTCGAAGGAGCAGCCAAAATAGATGATCTGTTCGCAGCGGCCGTGATAGCAGAAGTCGTCTACCAAACCGCATTGAGGGTAGGGGAGTTGGTANNCAGCGGCCGAGGTTGCAGATGTTGGCCACGATGCCGCATTGAGGGTAGGGCAGCTGGTAGTATCCGCCACAATCTTCGTCGGTGCGGCATTCGGTGCCCTGCGCTTCGCATTTGCCGGAGTCATTGCAGAACCGACCTTCGCCGCAATCTTCGTTGTCCCAGCATTCGACTGAGCAGCGGGAGCAGTCCTGCGAGCAGCGGTAGCAGTCTTTGCAGGGGCCTTTTTCGCCGCTTTTTTCGAGGACGATGTTGCAGGCGCTTGCGGTGAAGCAGGCCAACAGGGTGAAGAGCGCGGTTTTAATGAGCTGATGCATCGAAAGCCTCCTTTTTAAACGCCTCATTCTCTCAAAAAGCGTTTGCGCGAGTCAATGGAAGCGACGCCGTTCCAGGCGGAGTTGGGGCATGCGCATTGACCCTTTGCTCCGCTTTTCCTTAAACTTCAGATCCTTGTTTTGCGTGAAGGAGAAAACGCCATGAAAAATCTGCTTTGGGGGTTGCTCTTCGTTCCGTTTTTCGCTTTTGCAAAACCGCTGCCTTCCATCGATTCGCCGCTTCGCACCGGACAGAAGGCGCCTTCGGATGCGGCCGTGGTCATCGGGGTTGAGGATTATCCGTTTTTGGGCGAGACCTTCCATGTGCCCTACGCTTCGCGCGACGCCGACAGCTTCGAGCAGTTTTTGGTTTATACGCGCGGCGTGCCCGCAAAGCAGATCCACCGTTTGCCGGGCAAATCGACCAAGGAAGAGATCGAGGCGGCCTTTGAAAAAGCGGCTTCCGAGGCCTCCGACACGCTCTGGTTTTACTTTGCAGGCCACGGCGCGGCGCATCCGAAGACCCGCGATCAGCAGCTTTTGCCCGCCGACACGCCCAAAGATGCGCGCTTTCAGACGCCCAGGATGATCGCGCTCTCAAACCTGCAGGCGATCGCCGATCGCGCCTCCGCAAAACAATCCATCTTTGTGATCGATGCCTGCGCCGAAGAGACCGGAGATCGCTTTGCAGCCCCCGTCGCGCTCGCGGTTCAACCCGCATCCCGCAACGTCCTTTGGATGGCGGCCAAATTCGGACAGCGTTCGGGGGTTTTGGAGCCCGTCAAACATGGCGCCTTCACTTACGCCCTCGTGGGCGCCCTTCGCGGTTGGGCCGACGGCGAGCTTTCGGGGCAAAAAGATGGCCAGGTGACCCTCGAGGAAGCGCACCAATATGTGATCCGTTCGCTCAAGGAATGGAACGTCCGATCCCAGGAGCCCGAGCTGATCCATCGCAAGGATGCGCTTTTAAGCTACGGCCGGGAGAGCGAAGCGAACGCATTACCGCCTGCAGATTCGGTGCCTGCGCCTTCAGCGGGGGGCCAAAAGCCGGTCATCGATTATGTAAAGATCAATGGCGGGACCTTCCAGATGGGTTCGAACGACGGCGAGAAAGATGCGCGCCCCATGCATGCCGTCCGCGTCCCCGGCTTTGAGATCAGCCGCACCGAAGTGACCGTCGCGCAATACCGCCTTTGCGTCGAAGCGGGCATCTGCAGCGCGCCACAGCTGACGTCGCAGGATCCGGAATGCAATTACATGCCCGCGCCCGGCGCCTACGAAAATCACCCCGTCAACTGCGTCCATTGGAATCAGGCGATGGTCTTTGCCGAATGGATGGGCGCCCGCCTGCCTTCAGAAGCGGAATGGGAATACGCCGCAAGATCCTCCGCCGGCNNCCTGGGGGGATTCACTGCCCGATCCCAGCCGCATCAACTACGGACATCCCAAAGGAAGGACCGCGCCCGTCTGCCAGTTCAAAGCCGACCGAACCCCCGAAGGCCTCTGCGACATGGGCGGCAACGTCGCAGAATGGGTGCAGGACAGCTATCTCGAAGGCTACGGCAGGCAACCTGCGGACGAAAAACCTTACATGGGCGATTTAAAGAGCGATCGCGTCATCAGAGGCGCCGCCTGGGACAGCAATCCCGACTTTTACTACACGGCGTACGACCGTTCTTATAACGGTTACCTCGATCAACTGAGCAACATGGGCTTCAGGCTGGTGCGATCAGGGAAATAAAGGGGGAAATTTTTTGGCGGGCGATGCTGCTTGGGCCGGGCGCTTCCTGCAAAAGCTGTCAGCCCTGTTCAGCGGTGGGGGTCCTGGATGGCATCGCCTCACTGATTTTCCGAAGCGGCCTGGAATTCGACGGTGATTTCGGATCCGGCCTCGGAAGTTCCGAGCAGGCGGATCAGCGCGTTGCCCTTACAGGCTGCGGCTTCGGCGCCCGTCACCAATTCCCATTCCTTCCCGATGACGTTGCCTTCGGCATCTTTTAAGGGTTCGCAGTTCTCGCCCGGGCAGAGGACGCGCGGCGCCATGATCTCCTGGCATTGGCCTCCCTCCTGCACCGAACGCGGGCAGGCCTTCCGTACCTGAATCTGGTAATTCTTCACGTCTGCCTTTTCTTCTGCGGTCTCGCAGGCGCGGGCGGGCAGATCATTTCCGGCTTCATCGCGCGATGCGGCCACCTGGCAGGCGGGCATTCTGTCGAGGCAATAGGTCCCCATCACCTGGGTGATGCCTTTGCGAATCTCCTCGAAGGGCTTTTTAAAGTCATCCTGGCAAATCGTCACGCATGCGTCCGGATTGCCCTCGGAACCGGTGGGGCAGCCGACGCCGTTTTTTTCAAAGAGATCGGACAGCTCAAGGTAGCGCTTGCCCGCAAACGCCTCTCCGTTCCCCTCCGAAGAGCAGGAAGGCGCCGTGGGGCCAAAGCATTGGTCATCCGGGCAGCAGGCTTCACTTGTGAGCGAATGCACAGCATCTTCAGCCAGGCATTCATTTTTCACCGGGCCTTCCTGATAAGTGATGACCTTCCCCGAAACATACGCGCGCTGGCCGACGAGGGTGGCCACCATCAGCTGCCCGATGGGCTGTCCCTTCAGACCGGTGAGGAATTCATAGTAATCGCGCACCGGCGTCAGATCATCGCGATGCCATTCGCAGTTTGCGTTGCTTCCACGCTCGATCCTGCAGCGCTTGCTGTAGCATTCGTCCGCCGTTAACCCGTCGCATTCCTTTTTGAAACAATCTGCGGGGGAATCCGGGCCGCAAAGGCTGTGGTCGGCAAAGCCGTCGGGCAAGCCGTCGCCGTTGTTGTCGGCGGTTCCGTATTTGCAGATGGCGAGCTTTGATGCCCGCGGGTTTGAATCCGGATCCGAGCAGTCGTCCTCGTCGCTCAGAAAGATGACAGCCAGCAGGGCGTCCGGACGCAGGAACACGGGCTCTTTCTGGCCTTCGGAAATTTGACAATCCTGTTTGTAAGTGCCGTCATCGTTGCAGCAGGGTTCAAAGAGCGCGGAGTTCGGCGCATAGCATTGGCTGCGGCATCGTTGTTCGTCGCTTCCGCTGTTCATGCAGGCCACCAAACAATCCCTGGGGGCGCAGGAAAGGCTGACGCGCATCGCCTCAAGCCCCTTTTCAAAACTGTCGCCCTGGGTTCCGAGGGTCGCCAAACAGCGGAATTTCTTTTCCAAATCTTCCTTCGATGCGATGTTTTTCTCATCCCCCGAAGACTGAAGCACCTGATCCAGCTTAAAATCGGCGGCAAAGCAGTCTTCCGTGTCCGGCGGCAATGGCTGATTCGTCACGGGATCGATGCAGCTGAGGGACGGCTTGTATTCCGCCGGCTTCTTTAAAAACGCGCCCATTTCACCATTGAAAGGCTTCATATCGGTGCTGGTCACCGCGATTCGGTAATCCGCAGAAGCCCCGAGATCATCGAAGAGGAACTTTGAGAGTGCCGTGAAGTCTTGCGCGAGATTCGCCTGCTCCTCGCACATCGAAGCCGAGTTATCGATCACAAACAAAAAGTCGATCTTGTTTTTCGCGGACAACGTTGTGCTGTGCGCTTCGAGGCTTCCGCCGTCGTTGTTTGAGGCGTCGTTGTTTGAAGCATCGTTGTTTGAAGCATCGGCGTTTGAGGCGTCGTTGTTTGAAGCGTCGTTGTTTGAAGCATCGGCGTTTGAGGCGTCGGTGCTGCTGTCTGCGGTGATTGCGGCATCGCCGTTATCGTCATCAGGCAAAGGTCATCAAGCCGAGCGCTAAAAACAGAATCCAGGATTTGCGTTGCATTTTTAAACTCCATCAGGTGCAAAAAACGACCCGCCTATATAAGGAGATCCGAAGAAAACAGAAATAGAAAACTGTTGAGGATGGGGTGGATGAGTGCGGCAGGCGGGTGGGGAAGCGGGGCCTTAGAAGCAGATCTGGCCGAGCGCTTGCTTGCAGATGCCGTCGGCGCATTCGCCTGCGCAGATGTTGGCATTTTGCGAGCAATCGCTGCCTGCGGGATAGGCGCACCGGACTTCGCCGTTGTCGTCGTAGGTCGCGTCGGTTGTGCAATCGCGGGCGTAAAGCGTTTTTTCGCCCGGGCGGAGGTGACAGACTCCATCATCACAGAGGCCTTCGGCGCATTCTGAGCTGGCGTTGCATCTTTCACCGAGCTTTCGCTTGCAGACGCCTTCCGTACATTGACTCTTTTCTCCGCAAATATTGGAATTCTTTGAACAATCTCCACCAAAACTGTAGGCGCATTTTTGGATGCCCTGTTCGCGGTAGTCATCGTCGCTTAAGCAGGCATGTTTGGAGTCCGTCTCTTCGCCGGCATTGAGCAGGCAAACACCGACGTCTCCATCTTTTTGACAGCTGCCCTTTCCGCATTCTGAACTGTCACTGCAAGTTTCCTGGAGTGCTTTTTTGCAGATGTCTTCTACGCATTCGCCCTTGAGTCCGCAAATCCTGGAATCCTGTGAGCAATCACTGCCGTAGGGGTAGGCGCATCGATAAGTTCCGTTGTCAGAATAGAAATTATCGTTGGCGCATGCATTGTAAGCGTCTTCCCCTGTGGGCCCCACTTCATCGCCGGGGTTGAACAGGCAGCGACCTTCGCTCTCGCCTTCGTCTTTAGAGCAGGAGCCTTTGGCGCATTCGGTGCTCTCTTTACAGTTTTCACCGAGCGCGCGCTTGCAGAGACCGCTGACGCATTCACCTGCGCAAAGATGGGCATCCTGTGAGCAGTCGCTGCCGTAAGGATGGACGCAGTGATGAGAGCCGTCGCTCGCTTCGTAGAGGGACGGGATGAGACAGTCGGAAAGGTTGTCGGTGGCATCTCCGGGATTGAGGAGGCAGGCGCTGTGTTCGTCACCATCCCGCTTCTGGCAGGAGCCTTCGGCGCATTCTGAGCTTTCCGTACAGCTTTCCTGGAGCGCGCGCTTGCAGAGACCGCTGACGCATTTGCCATGGTCACCGCAGAGATTGGGATTTTGCGAGCAATCGCTGCCTGCGGGATAAGCGCAATGTTTCGAGGCGTCTTCGATGTAAGTGTGATATGCGACGACGCAGAACTCTCCGTTATCCGAGGTTGTTTCGCCGGGAGCGAGGAGGCAGTAGAGGTCATCGGCATTCTGGGAGAGAGATTTCTGGCAGCTGCCCTGAGCGCATTCGGAGCTGTCGCTGCAACTCGTTCCGAGCTTTCGCTTGCAGGTGCCTTCGGCGCATTCTGTGCCGTATCCGCAAATCCCGGGATCCTGCGAGCAGTCTTTGCCAGCGGCCGAGGCGCAATGAGCGTTATAGGCGGAATCCTTTTGGCAGAGCCCTTCCGCGCATTCAAAGTGACATTTGCCATCAACGCATTCGAGCCCGTCAGAGCAGGGATTTTGTTCGCTGCAATCGTCGTTTACCCAGCGTTTACAGACGCCCGAGATACAGGTGAGCGCATCGATACAGGAGGTTTCTTCACAGGCTTCGTTTAACTGACCGCCACCGGCGTCGCCGGCGTCTGCTTCAGCATCGTTGTTTGCAGCATCGTTGTTTGCAGCATCATCGTTTGCAGCATCTGCATTTGAAGCATCGTTGTTTGAAGCATCCGCATTGGAAGAAGCATCCGCATTGGAAGAAGCATCGGTGGTGCTGTCTGCGGTGACTGCGGCATCGTCGTCGCTTTCAGGGGCATCGTCATCGTCGCAGGCAAAGGTCAGTGCGCTGAGCGCTAAAAGCAGAAGCCAGGACTTGTTTTGCATTTCGTAAACTCCATCATATGCAAAAAAGACCCTATTTATTACCCAAAAGAGGAGTTCGTTGCAAACGATTCTGATAAAAAAACATCTCACAAGCCGGGCATATGAGGCGCAAGGCCTTCAGGCCATTTGGGAGGTTGCAGGCGGGAGGATGGGGTTACTCGATATGTCCGTTTAACGGCGATCCCCGGAGTGTGGCGCGGGCGGTGATGAACTCGAAGCGCTTTTCGAACCCGAAGCTGCGGTAGAACGCGATCGCTTCCTGATGCTCGGCCTCGATGTTTAACGCGATGCGGCCCACGCGCTTTTGCACCTCGCGGAGCAGCCATCGAAGGCTTCGGCCCGCGTATTCTTTGGCGTCATAGTCGGGATGGGTGACCACGCGACCGAGGGCGGCTACATCGTAATCGTCGCAGATGGCGCTCACACCTGCGGTGCAAATGAGTTCGCCGCCTACGCGCACGCCGCAATAGAGGCCCTGATCGATCATGCTGGGGTCGAAGAACGCTGAGTTTTGCATCAGATGCATCATCTCGCCGGTGTCTTTGTGACCCAGGCGCTCCACACCTTCCACGTCGCCCGAAAGATCGCAGGAGGAGAGCGCCATGCCCATGCGGAACATGGAGACGATGTTGTGGAGTTCGTAGCAGCCTTCGATCGAGAACTGGTGGTGGCGGGGGATCTGCACGTCGAAGGCGGTGGGGAGGGATTTATAGAGGGCCGCAAACAGCGCTTCCACCTCGACCGCATCGCCGGTGGTCATCACCATGGGGGCACCGAGCTCGTCGTTGATGAAGAGGGCGCTGCGGATGGCGGAATGCGCGGGCGAGACCGTATACCAATGGGCGTGTTCGTCGGATCCCTGCTGAACGGCGCGCAGCATGAAGGCGCTGTTGACGGGGTTGACGCGGAGCAGCTCCAGAAGGCGCGCGTCGTCGTGCGCGATGTCGGTCACCTTGCTGATCAGCCGCTTGGCGGATTCGGTGCAGCGGCGCCGGCCTTTGGATCTCTGGGCGCGGTGGGGCCCTTCGCTGTCGTCGGTTAACGTGATGCGCTCTTCGCCGTTCATGACCGATCGCGAGCAGTCGAGGGATCCGAAATCGACGTCCTCCTCGTCTTCGCTGATGGTGGCGGGCGGCAGGGTGAGGGGCGCGAGGGTGATCGGTGTAAAGGCGACCTCTGCGGGAGGCCTCGTGGTGGGGGTTAATCGCTGCACGCGCAGGGGTCTGCGGTACAGGCCTTCAGGTCCGCCCTGGCGCTCGATGAGCTCGATGACCTCGATGCGCACCCCGGGATCGAGGCTGCACAGGAGATCGTAAGCGGCGAGGCAGGCGGCGGAGACAGCGGTCATCGCGTGGATCTCGATACCGATGCGATCGAAGGCTTTGAGGGTGACGTTGATGCGGATCTCGCTCGAAGGCTCAGAGAGTTGCAGATCGATGTCGCATTGCGTGAGATGGGCGCTTAAGGCGTGAGGCACAAAGTCACCGGCGCGCTTTGCGGCAAAGAGGCCTGCGATCCTCGAGGAGGCGAGCAGCTCACCCTTGAGCGCTTCGTCTTTGCCTAAGGCGTCGAGCACATTTGGGGGTAAAAAGATGCGGCCATAGGCTACGGCCTGGCGTTCGGTTGGGGGTTCGGTCCCATTGGGGACTCGGTCGCGGACTTCCATGGTCACCTCCAATGGCAGTGTTTCGGAATATGCGATCGGCGCCTTCTGGAGGCAACGAAATCTGTGTAGAAATTGGCACGGCGCCTTGTCACACTTTGCGCGCTGTTGATACAGAGCGCTCCGCCCGTGAGCGCATGGACCTGGCGCTGGTCTGCGATCGCCCTGTTCCAGGTCGTTTGAACCCTTGTCGAGGGCATAAATGGAAGATCCCGAATCCCGTAAGTTTAAATTTTGGACCAAGATCTACCGCCTTTTAGGTCATCCGCCAACCCAGGCCGAATGGAAAGCGCGGGCGAGATGCGAGGGCAAGAAAGCCGAAAAGCCCCAGATGCGCACCCTTTGTGCCTGTGGATTCCACCTGAAGCCCGGGCAGAGGGAATGCCCCCGTTGTGGCCGAAAACAATGGATCCCCGAGAGTGTCAACCGCTTCCTGCAGGTGATCGGACTCCGTCAGCCGAGTGCCACCTTAGGGACGGTGATCGCGTTAAGCTCCATGATGCTCGGGTATCTGGTGCAGCTCTTTGTGGGTGAGGGAAACCTGATCAGCCCTACGAAAGACTGGACGGAGTTCTACGATCTCGGTGCCTCGATTGGAGCCCTGAACCTGGTGCAGCCCTGGCGAATGGTCACCTACGGGTTGCTTCACGGCGGGATCATGCATCTGCTCTTCAACGCCTTTGCCCTGATCCAGGTGGGCCCATTGGTCGAGATGCGGTTCGGGACGGGTCGCTTTGCGCTCTGCTGGGTCTTGTGCGGGGCTCTGGGCATCCTTGCACCTTCATTGATCTTCGCATCGCATCCTCTTACGCCCACGGTCGGATCCTCGGGCGCCATCTTTGGCCTCATCGGCATGGCCCTGCTGCGGGGACATCTCGACGGTGATGCGAGGGGGATCCTGATCCGGAACGTGATGCTTCGCTGGACGATTTACACTACGGTGTTCGGCCTGTTGATGGGGGGTGTCGCGCATGGTGCCCATTTTGGCGGCTTGCTTGCGGGCATGCTCTTCTGCGTAGTCTTTCCACCCGAAGACGGGCATCCGTCACGCCACAGGCTCTCACCCGTATTGGGTGGAGCAGGGCTTCTGATCTACCTCGCCGCCATCGGCAGCCTGATCGCCTGGAATCTTGAAGGTCACCCCTTACCCGAGTCCGTAGGCAACACCGAGGCCCTGGCCATATACGAGGTGAGGGTACAGAACCGGGGCGTAGAGCAGATCTTCGACCAAAAAGAGCAGGATCTCTTCCATCGCGCATGGGTCCTGAACCGCAGCGCAGAGCAGAACAATGGGGTTCCTGAGGCAGAGGGAAAAGAAGGCGAATCAGGTGATTCCGCAGATCGCCTGCAGATCGAGGTGATCTCGCATTTAAAGCATCTCCCCATGAACCAGAGGATCCCCTTCCTGCGCGAGCTCTTCAAACGCATGAACGAGCGCCAGATGGCTGCATGGGACGCCCAGTTGGGAGAGCTCATCGCAAGTGGTATGATCCCCTCACCCAGGTCTCTGCAACTTGAGGAGGATGCAGAGTGAAGACACCAGGAGGTGGGGTATGAATACGTACAGGGTGGGGTATGGAGGCATCCTGCGGTGTAGAATAAAGGCATCGATGATGGGGATCGATGTGGTGGAAGTATGGGGTGTGGAGGCATCGGTGAGGAGGATCAAAGGCATGCAGGAAGTGGTGGATCTGCATGCCCGATGGGGTTGAAAGGCATCGTGGGATGCAAAGGATCTGATGCAGGGATGTAGTGAAAAGAGGTGGTGGAGGTAGATGGTAGTGGTGTTTGATGGGGTGTGAAGACATCGGAGGGTGAGGACGTTGGGGGATGAGGGCGTTGGGGGGTGAGGGCGTGAAGTGGTCGTAGGTTGTTGAGCTGGTTGGGGTATCCTGAGCGTGATGT
>DBWM01000056.1:0-16910 GCA_002309015.1 Myxococcales bacterium UBA1238
AGGGAGATCGTTTGAGGGGCCCAGATTCGACCGCGCTGCGCTTGGTCGAAGGGCTGGGCCCCGGAGTGGCATCTGGGCAGTTGTGGGGTTTTGGGTTGCGGTCGGGGGTGGAGAGTTTTCGATCGGCTTTGGAAGCTGCGAGGCATCAGCTCAAGATCCCTCGAGCATCTTCAGAAGCTACGAGATGTCACGTAAAACGCCCTCGATCACCTCCCGATGCCTCGAGACATCACCTAAAACGCCCTCAATCACCTCAATATGCCGCGAGACGTCACCCAAAGATCCCCCATTGGCGCAGCGCGATCAAAAGATCCCCCATTGCACCCCAAATCCTGCGCCACCCGGGATTCGGCATTGCGGTTGAAAGGCTGCGGAGCAGGCTTGCAGCCGCAATGCACCCATCGTTCAAAATGTACCAAGCAGGCAAAAAGGCAGGCATCGGCGCCCCCTCGCCGATGCCGTGTAGTTGCCCTTTGGGGAGGTCCGGAGGGCGCGAGCCCTCCGCCGTCAGGGGAAGAGGGAAGAGTGCAGAGAGGGTGAGAAACCCCCGCTGCGGAAGCGGGGGTGTCTCATCCTCTTTGCAAAAAAGATTTCGAGGGGAATGGGATGCAGCAATTTCAAAAAGAACCCCTGCCCAGCTTCTTTCAGCTACAGAACCTCCACCTTGAAAACGCCCCTCACTTGCCTTGCATCCCCTTCAGCCGCTCGCCGGCTTCCTCCGCCCCAAGTTTTTGGGCGGTCTCGTACCATTGTAACGCCATCTCGCGATCTTCGGTGACGCCTTCACCTTTGAGATAGCAATCCCCCAGTCGGAGGGCGGCCTTGGCGTCGCCTTTGGCTGCGGCATTTTTGAACCAGTTGGCGGCCTCTACAAAGTTTTCAACGATCCTCGAGCTGCCGGAATAGAGCTCCCCGAGCGCGCGTTCGGCCTGGGCGTGGCCCTGGAGGGCGGCTTTGGTGAGCCATTTTTCGGCTTCGATGTCGTCTTCCACAACCCCTTCGCCGTTACGGTAGCATTGGCCCAAAATATATTGCGCGTTAGCGTCGCCTCGCTCGGCTGCTTTGAAATACCATTTAGATGAGGCGACGAAATCTTCCCTTTTGACGTCAGGGGTGGCCGCTTCGGCCGGGGCATTCGCCGTATCGGCGGCCTGAGGCGGCATTTTTGTCTCTGAAGGCGTCTGAACTTCCTCTTGAGACTGACAACCGAGCGCGAGAAGCCCCATACAAACCACGAATCGACGCATCAAAAAGCCTTTCTGCCCAAGCGGGCCAGCAATCCGGCGCGATTTTGTAAGGTAAGGCTGCGCCCTGTCAAGATGAAAGGGCGATTTCTGATGAAACGAGCGGCGTTAGGGCGTGGGGGAGGGCGTTTGGGGCGAGGAAGGGCCGATCAATTCGACTTGGGCCCGAGGTTCAGGAGATGCACGGAATAGACGCGGAAGATGTTGATGCGATCACTGTCGCTCTTGTAGGTATTAAAATGGTTAAAGGTGGACATATTGATCGAGCGGGAAGGCGTTTCGTCGTCAGAACCGACGTATAACCGATATTCCTTGCCCTGTTCGAGTGTGGCGCGGATGGTCGTACTCTTTTGCTGAATATCCCATGCATCCTGCCTGGGCTGATCCTCATCGTATTGGATGCAGGGGCAGGCGATGTAGCCATGACCGACGTCCGTTTGGCTGTTCTTCTCGGTCACTTGCACATATTTCACGCCGGAAGAGATGCCTGTATTGACGGGGCAGGCTGCATTTCCGCAGAACAGTTGCACCAGATGTTCGCCGGTATAGTCTGCTGTAAAGGAGGATTCAAAGCCCTTCCAGGTGGTCGGCGAACTTACGGCATCAAAACAGTCCGCACCGTTCTTGTTTTGAACGGTTCCCGTGCTGCTGTCGAGGGTGTTAAACTGAGCAGGGGTGATCTCCTGAATCTGTTCTCTACTCTGATTGCCCTTCCAGTAGCAATTGGCTTCTGAAGGCATCGAGCGGTTCCCTGAGGAAGTGAATTGCGTCTCGATGGTGTAGCAGTTGGTGCGGCTGAGATCGGCGGTCTCATCTGTCCACGAGGTTTCATAGCCCGAAAGGCCCTCTTTCACGGGTTCACCGTTGCGGAAGATGTCGATGGTGAGGTTGCCTTTAAAGCTGTTGTCCTCTTTGGTGTCGAAAGAGACCGTGATCTGATTGCCGGATATGCTCAGTTGCGGCTGGGCGGGCACTCTGGGCGCAAAAAGATTGAAGACGCGGTCGTTGCCTGCAAGTTTGCTGTCTGAAATGTAGTTCCATTCGGCCGTCTTTGTGGCACAGGACGAAAGGATCACCTCGATCTCGTTGACAGGATTCAGATCTTGATAGAGCAACTCTTCATGCAGCGCCCTGGTGCCATTGATCATCACGTGATCGATCTGAAATACGCCCGCGTGAGAAGAGATCCCCTGAGGGAATTTGATGGCAATGTTGAGGGTCTTGCCTTTGTAATTCAGTCCCAGGAGTTTGATTTCGCTGTCATCCTTAAAGAGCGATTGCTTTAAGGCAACCGGAATGAAGGGATGGACTTTGATGCCGTTATCGGTGGCTTCAACGCCAAACAACGTATGGATCACCATCGAAAGATAGCCGGCCACGCTCCAGAGCTGGCGCCTGGAGTTGACTTTGGGGCCCGACATCTTATCGGAATGGTTATTCCAGCAGTCAAATGAACCGTCTCCTTCCTCGCCGTCTTCTATCCGACAGTCATACCCCTTTTCGAGCTCAAGGTTTTCGAGATTGGAAATATAGAGCGCGGCACTGCGCATCAGAGACCAGATGCTGAAATAGGCGACCTTGTCATTTTGCGCGATCCGGGCGGCATCCAGGAAGTAAGCGGTCACAAAAGGCCAGGTGGAGCGGTTGTGATAGATGAAGACTTCCCTCTGTTGCGGGAACATGGTGGGTACACCTTTGCCCAGCATGGGATAAGCGGCGATGGCTTCCTTTGCATCCTTTTCATTCAGGAATCCCGTGCGCACAGCGAGGCTCACCGCGAGCGCATCGAACTGCGAAGGCGAATGGGAATCGAAGGGCGTCATCACAAGGCTGCTCCATTTCCCATTCTTAAGGTTAAACTGATCCTCGATGGCCTTCTTCAAAGCATTTGCCCAGCCTGTATATTTTTCATGTTCGCTGGTCTTGCCTTTGGCTTCGCTGAGATCAGCCGCCATTTTGATGGCATGCCAATGCAGAAGGTTGGTTGAAAGCGCTTTGGATTCGGCAATGGTTGTGGGATGGTTTGTCACCCAGTCCGGATAAGTGTTTTCACGCCAGTCCATGAACGATTCTTCGCCGCGATAGAGTCCATCGCTCGCGTCGTAGACCGTTGCGTGATCATGTTCGATGGTATTGATGAGCGCCTTGTATGTGCGCTCTTCAAATTCGGCCTTCTTGTCGTCGGGAAGCCATTTCAGCAGCTCGTGAGCGCCCAAAAACCAGCTGACCCGGTCCGTTGAAATCGGCCAGGAGCCTCCTGTGCCGGTATCCTGGACCACCTGCTCACCGTCAACGCCATCTTTTCGGCCAGCGAGCTTAAACTCCAAAGAGTTTTTGCAGATCGTCGGATTGAGCATGCTCAATCCCAAATCGACTGAGAAGGCCGTGTCGCGGGTCCAGACGTAATTCCATCCGGTGCCCGTATTATAGCAGCCGCCCTGATCCTTTCCGCAGTCGATGCCGCCTGCTCCAAAATCTGTATTGTTTAAATGATCGGCTTCGTCCTCATGGGATTCCTGGACAGCCAATGCAAACAATGCATCGAACAGTTTGGAGTTGCTTTCCACATGGAGCGCATCTTCATCGAAGTCTCTCTCGTTTGAGCGACTTTCCCGCTGAAGGACATTCGTCTTTAAATGAAAATGTCTGTGGCCCGGATCGCCCAAAACGGTGACGCTCATCGAACCGGTGCCCTCTTCCGTGAAGGAATCCTCGCCAAAGTCCGGATTGAAGGCGGGATCCATTTCTTCAACGGGGTCATTTTCGCAATCGCTGTCGGTATCCGTATCGGTATCGGTATCCGTATCGCTGTCGCTGTCGGTATCCGTATCGGTATCGCCGTCTGCATTGGCATCGACGTCGGCATCGCTGGTGCTGCCGTCTCCCACGTCACCGCTATCGTTCTTTCCGGAGTCGATTGGGGTGGCATCGGTTTTAGCGTCGCCCGTTTCGCTGTCGCGATCGTCGTCGTTGTCGTCGTCGTCGCAGGCGGGGAGGGTGAAACAGAGGGCTGCAAGGGCGTAGATCTTGAATTTGGAGTTGGATTGCACGGTTCACCTCGCGTGTGGGGTTGACTGTTTTCATGGTATCGCTTTGAAGCGTCTGAATCAAAGCGTTACGGCGTTTGAATGAGGATTTTTGCAGAAAAAACGGGGCGTTTGATACAGCAAATGGTCTGCGTCAACGACGCAATACCGCGATCAAAGGTTTGAACGCGGCTGTTTCAAAAAAAGGTTCCGGGAAACAGATCTGAAAGGCTGTACTGATCCAAAAAGGCGGGGCATTTGAGCGTTGAAATGGGGGAGTGATCGGCAAACTGCCGGGGAATGCAGGCCGTTAACGTGAAGAATCTTCATCCTCGGCGAGGAGTTCATCGATGAGATCGGCCTCTTCGGGAACGTCGATGACGGGTTCATCCTCGATCTCTGCGGGCGCCTCGGCCTTCTCGGTGGCCTTTGCATCGGGCTTGCTTGCGGCCTTCTTCTTGCGGGTGGCGGCAGCCTTGGCGAGAGAGCGCAAATGGTCGATGTAAAGGTTCCATTCACCCGCTGCATCCTCGAGGGTGGTCGAGGGCATGAGCACCAATCGGGCGTTCAACTGCAGGACCAGCTCGCTGTAACGGGCGATCACCAGGGCGCGGGCCTTTATACTGGAGGCTGCGGGCGAGTCGTTCTTGTCGTTCAACTTGGCCTGCTGGAGCGCCAAAAAGGCCTTTACGCGGCGATCCAGCTCTTCCACCCAGCCCGCAAGGCCCGCTTTCTCGAGGAGATCGCGGGGCAGTTCCCTCAGTGCGGAGATGATCCGGTCGTAAATGCCGTAGGCCTTCTTGTGGGGCAGGCGAGTAGGGCATTCGAAGCTGTGAAAAACTTCGTCGACTTTGAGGGCTGCAGCACGGATCTCGGGGTCGTAATGGAGCACATTGCTCTTCAGCAGGCTGTGCATGGCAAACCAGCCCTGGTCAACGAAGCGATCCGCCGTCTTGATCTGGTGTCCGTACAGATTGTTGGTCTGATCGAGCTCTGCTTTAAAGGCTGCGACCGCTTCGGCAAAGGGTTTTACAAGGGGCTGTTCCTCGTCGCTCAAGCGCGCAACCAGCAGTGAAGAGAGGAATGCGCCATAACTATAGACGTTGGCGTTGGTTTCACCGGCGATGTTGTAGTTCTGGATTTGAATCATAGCCATTTCCTTTTTTGAAAGGGCGCCTTTGGGGCAGCGGTTAACGGACTTTGAAACTATAGACGTTTTGAAAGATGATGCAAATGAAAATGAAGCGCCCTGCGATCTTTCTATTTTGTATCAATGCGTTTACTCTGAAGAGGTTCGATCGCGGTCTCGATCGCTTCAAAAAGGTGAATAGAGGCGATGCCTGGACGATGACTTTTCAAAGAACAGCTGGTTTCAAAATGAATATCGAGTTGAGTATAGCATCCATCGATGAGTTGATCTTTTAAAATCGATCGTTTGGACCCCATGAAAGCCGGGTTGCTGTTTTGATTTTACACGATCCAGTATTCCGTAAGTGAGTTTCATTTTTTTAATAATAGGGTCATGGGGTCCGTAAATCGAGTTGCATTTTTGAAACAGCATTTTCGGAGGGGCTGTTTGTGTTGAATCCGTTTTGATTTCACCCTTCCGTGATTTGGGATCCGGGGATCTCACCCTGCTGTTGGGGTTTCGCTGAGCGCTCTGAGCTCGCATCAGGGGTGGATTCCAGATCCTGGGATTCTGAAGCCTGAGCCTTCAGGGCTGCATTGCGCTTTCTTGTGGCGGCCGAACGGGCGATCGCACGCTGCTGATCGATGAATCGGTTCCAGCTTTGTGCCAGTTGCTCCAGTTCTTCGGAGGGCGTGAGCACGAGCTTGGCGTTGAGCTGCATGACCAACGCGCTGTAAGCCTGCAACAAGGCCTTGCGCGCATTGCGCGTTACCGCCGTCTTCTCTTCCTTCTTCTGCGATAGATGCGATTGCTTTAAGGTAACGAAGGCCTGCATGCGGCGTTCCAGTTCGTCGATCCAGGGGGCGGCCCCCGACTTTTCGAGGATCTCAGGCGGGAGAGCGCGCATGAGCATCACCATGCGGTCGTAGATCCCGTATGCTTTCTTGTATGTGAGGCGAATGGGCATCTCAAAGCTGCGGAAAATCGTGTTGACCTTCTGGGCTGCAAGCTGGATCTCAGGATCGAAATGCAGCAGATGCGCTTTCAAAAGGTGATTGAGCGCAATCCAGATGTTGTCGGTCTGCTTGTCGGCGGCCTTTGTATCGACCCCAACCCTCTCTTTGGTCGCATCGAGGGCCGTCTTATAGGCCTGCAATGCCGTCATAAAGGGCTCCCCCAGGGACTGTTCCTCAGGGGGAAGGCGCTCTTTTAAGATCTGAGCTACAAAGTTGCAGTCGCTGTAGACGCTGTTATGGGTGGCATCCGCCAGGCTGTAAGGCTGAATCTGAATCATGGAAGATTCCAAAATCTGAAGTTCATCGCTGTGCATTGCATAGCAAAAATCGCGTAAGGGGTAAAGGATACCCGTCTTTTTGATGATCCTTTTTATGACACCGGAGATGATCGTGTAGATCAGCGCCTGGCTTTTGAAGCGCAGGGGCTTTTGATGACGGTCTTTTCAGGAGGCGCCCCTTCAAAAAGGGCGATGGCAGGCAGGGAATGGCGGGCAGGGAATGGCGGGCAGGACCGTTTACATTAGAAGTAGAGGTCGCGGGCGTCGGTGGTCTGGATGCGCTTCAGGCGCTCCTCCACATCGGCCTTCATCTTGCCCTCGAGTCCGGCGATCTCTTTCTCGATCTGCTTGGCCGCAGCGGCCCGCGTCTCGGGGGAAGCGTAGTCCGTTAAATACTCGGTGAGCGTGCAGAGGGCGTTCGGTGTGCAGAACCGCTTGATGAATCCGGGGATCGCAAACTCCATGAAATGCTCGCCCGTGCGCCCGAGGCGGTAACACGCGGTGCAGAAGCTCGGCAGGTAACCGTCGGAGACGAGTTCGCGGATGACCACGTCCAGAGGCCGGATGTCGCCGAGCTCGAACTGCTCGCGCTCTGCTTCCTGCTTTTCGTTCCCAATGGTGTATCCACCGATCTCAACGCGGGATCCGGCGTCAATCTGGGAGACTCCGAACGCCATCACCTCGCGCCTCAGAGCCGGGCGCTCGCGGGCCGTTAAAATCAACCCCGTATACGGCACCGCCAGACGCAGCACTGCAATCAGGAACTTAAAGTCTTCGTCCGACACGAGGTTCGGTTGCTGCCAGACTGCGTTCTGCGCCGGCTGCAGGCGGGGGAAACTGATCGTGTGAGGCCCTACGTTGTACTTGTCGCGCAGGTGATTGGCGTGTGCAACCAGGCCCAAAGTGTCGAAGCGCCAGTCGTACAACCCGATCAGCGCGCCGATCCCGACGTCGTCGATGCCCGACTCCATCGCGCGATCGGGCCCGTCGAGGCGCCAGAGGTAATCATGCTTCCATGTGCCCTTGGGATGGACGCGCTCGTATGTGGCGTGGTGATAGGTCTCATGGAAGATCTGGAAGGTCCCGATGCCCGCTGACTTAATGATCTTGTAGCCTTCGTGGTCAAAGGGTGCGGCGTTGATGTTTACGCGCCGGATTTCCCCATGCCCCCGCTTGACGGAATACGTTGTGCGCGTCGTCTCCGCGATGTAATCGGCGTCGTAGATCGGGCTCTCACCGTACACTAAGATGAGCCGCTTGTGGCCTTTATCCACCAGCGCCCCCACCTGCGTCCGCAATTCTTCGTCGGACAGGGTCTGCCGGCTCTGCTCGTGGTTCGACCGACGGAACGCGCAATATTCGCAATCGTTGACGCAGTGGTTCCCGATGTAGAGTGGCGCAAATAAAACGATGCGGTTGCCGTACACGCGCTGCTTTAACTGGCGTGCAGCCTCGAAAATCTGCTCGCGCTGATCGGGGTTCGACAGGGTGAGCAGGCGTCCCGCTTCCTGAATGTTGAGCGGTTGCTTGTCGAGAGACTTGGCTAAGATCGCGTCGATCTCGGCCTGATCGGGTGCTTTGCCCGAAAGCGCCGCCGTGATGGCTTGTTCGTCGATGAAGTCGCACGCATTTTGGCTTCGGTCTTCGCGGTTAATGGGCCGTGTCATCGTAAACACTCCTACAGGCGCATCTGTTTCAGTTTTCCTTCCATGACCAAAGCGCGTCGCCTCGCCCAGTACCCACGGTGCGCCCAATGGATGCGATGTCGCGTTTTAACTGATCATCGAATGTGGTCATGGCATCTGATGTTTGCTCGGCCGCTTCTGCACGGCCTTTAGAGGGATAAATGTCGTAAAGGGATCGCTGTGCTGCGGGGGTGATGTTGGGCATCACGACGTTGGCCCCGCGTTGCAGCGCAAGCTTCCGGCCTTCCTGCTCGTCCAGAACCGCGAGCGCAGTGGTGGCCGGGATGTTCGCCTTCGGCACCTGAAGCCTTGCCAGCGCGATCACCTTCCATACGAGCAGCGGCGTGGCGACCACCTGGTCCTCAGGCGGCGCAAGATAAAGCTCGGGATGCTGTCCCAACGGGGTCTCCGGATGCGGCAGGTAGGGCCCGATGCCGATCATTTTTAGGGGAAGCCTCGGCAGGGCCAGCAAGTCGTTTACGAGATCATTTTCGGTCTGCCCCGGGACGCCGATCATGAAGCCGCTGCCCACCTGATACCCCATCTCGTGCATCGCCCAGAGCTGATCGAGGCGGTTGCGACCCTTCTTGCTGTCGGGGTGAATGCGCCGATACAGCTCGGGATTGCTCGTCTCGAAGCGCAGGAGATAGCGATCCGCCCCCGCATCCCGCCATTCCCGCAGCGTCTCGTTCGACTGCTCACCGAGGCTCAGCGTGATCGCCAGGTCCGTGGAGTCCTTGATCAGCTCGATCACCTGCGCCACCCACTCCCGGGAGAGCGCCGGATCTTCGCCCGCCTGCAATACGATGGTCCCGTAACCGAGTTCCACCGCCTTCTCCGCTGCCCGCAGGATTTCAGACATCGACATGCGGTCGCGCTTGATCTGCCGGTCGGCGCGCAGACCGCAGTAGAGACATCTGCGACTGCAGATGCTCGAGATCTCGCAAAGGCCCCGGAGGTGGATCGCATCGCCCACCTCGCATCGCCGCATGCCGTCCGCAGTTAGCCACAAAAGCTCGAGGGCCTCGGGATCGGTCGTGCGTAAAAAGTTTTGCAACTGTTGGCGGTTCATCGGCTTCCTCTGCAAATGGGGTTGGGGGATTTTGGGGGGATCAGGCGCTCAGTTGCGCAAGGTAGGCGTCCAAAAGTCTGGCAAAGAGCTCGGGTACGCGCGCCATCTCCTCCTGCGGCCTCACGTGGGCGACCCGCATCTGGGTGCGTCCCGGCGTATGCGCGTGGGTCAGATCCTCGGTCGGTGGTCCGTAGAAGTCGCCCATGGGCGCGATGATCAGCGTGTAAGGCTCTCCATCCAAGGGAACCTGGCCCTTCTCGGCGCACCACACGGCGAACTCATCGGCGTTAAAGCGCTCGTCCACCAGGTTGCGCACGTCGACCACCGAGTAAAGCGAAGTGTCGGGCTGCGATACGATCACCTCCGGTGCCTCGCGGTGCATCGCCTGCACGAAGTCGCCCATCAGCTTGCTGTAATACCGCCGCTGCTCGCCGTACCACGCCCGCATGCGATCGAAGGGTTCGTGCGCCAGGGCCCCAAAGATGTACTGCGCGATCGTGTTCGAGCAGAGGCTGAAGGTGTTCTCCGCAACGGCCTTACGGTGCAGATCGAGGTTGTCGGTGACCAATGCACCCAGGCGGAGTCCGCAGGCGTTCCACACTTTGGATGCGGTCTCGAGCTCGATGCGCCTTCCGGTGATGCCGGGAACGTCGTTTTCGGTGATCCCCCACACGCTCGACACGGGGCGATCGATGTACGCGAGTTCGCGATAAGCCTCATCGGAGATGAGCCAGATGTTGTACTCGACGCAAAGCCGCCCGAGGTCGTTTAAGAAGGCCTGATCGTAGAACTGACCCGTCGGGTTGTCGTAGGGGATGACCAGCAATGCACCGGGCCTTTCGGCGGCAATCAGCCGGTCGAGCTCGTTTAACGTGGGGAGGGTGAACTGCCCGTCCTGCTGGAGGTAACGGCTGATCGATACGGTGCGGCGTCCTGTGCGGAAGGCGCAGGCGCGGTAGTTGCTGTACGCGGGATCGATGAGCAGGATGGGCCGATCGCAGCTGCCCGAATCGCCGCAGGTGGCCAGAGCGACCAGCTCCATGCCCTGACTTGCGCCGTCGGTGATCTGAATATGGAGCCCTTCGGTGCTGAAACCGCTCGATTCGATGATATGGGCAAAAGCATCGCGGCATTCATCCATGCCGACCGACGAGCTGTAGCAGACCACGCCCTGGGCAAAGGGGCTTTCGGGATCGCTCAGATGGCGCAATCGCTCCTGCAATGCGGGATACATGGGGCGCACGACGTTGCCGATCGCGACGTTGATCGCCTTTACGCGATCTTTGCGCTCGGCGTAGCGGATGGAGGCCAGGCGAATGGCGGAAGGCTGGCGGTTTTGAAAATAAGCTGAAAGGCTGGGCTGGCGCATAACGCTTCCGTTTTACAAGATCGCGATCCAATGGCACGTTGAACGATGGGAGTCCAGTGCTTTCTGTAACCCGCGATTCTGTGGGCGATCGTGGGTGCGCGAGGGCCCCGGGCCGGGGGTCAGAAGCCGAATCCGGCGCGATCACCCTTTCCTGGAAAAACGATATTCGATCTTGACGTCCTCAACACAAACGGTAAAACAGAAGGCGCGTTTGCATTTTGTTTTTCATCACCCACTTGGGAGGTTGCTTATGTCGATTGCTAAGAAATGTGTGGCCGAATTGATCGGCACTTTCTGGTTGGTTTTTGGCGGTTGCGGCACGGCCGTTCTCGCTTCTCACAAGACCGGCGTCGTGGGCGTCTCGCTCGCATTCGGTCTCACCGTCCTCACCATGGCCTACGCCATCGGTCACATCTCGGGCTGCCACCTGAACCCCGCAGTCTCCCTCGGCTGCCTGGTCGCCAAGCGCATGCCCGCCAAGGACTTCGTGCCCTACATCATCTCGCAGTGCATCGGTGCCATCGCGGCTTCGGCTTTGTTGATGGTGATCGTCGGTAAGGTGGGATCCGGCGCCGGCGCCTTTGCGACCAACTTCTACGATGCCAACGTCTACGGCACGGCCTACTCGCTCGTCGCCTGCTTCATCGTTGAGGCGGTGTTGACCTTCATCTTCCTGTTCGTGATCCTGGGATCCACCGACGCCCGCGCGCCTGCAGGTCTCGCGCCCATCGCGATCGGTCTCTGCCTGACCCTCATTCACCTGATCAGCATCCCGGTCACCAACACCTCGGTCAACCCTGCGCGTTCCATCGCACCCGCCTTGTTCGTCGGCGGAGATGCCCTGAAGCAGGTTTGGTTGTTCATCGTGGCGCCGATGGTCGGTGCGGGTCTCGCCGGCATCGTGTATCCCATGGTCGCCTGCTGCAAGAAATGCTGCTGCGAGAAGAAAGACGGCGAGTAATCGAACCGCCTTCTTTTGAGAGACGCCACCCCTTGCGGTGGCGTTTTTTTTATCTGCTTTGGGCCGAATTGTGGGATCGGACGGCGTATGATGGGGCAGGTTTGGAGCGAAATCCCGTTTTTGAGGCGAGAGGAACCGCAGAGTGAAGTTTGAAGAAGCCCATGAAAAGGCGCAGCAGTTTGTAGAGACCATCGGACAATGCGTGCTGGGCAAGCAGGAGACCGTATCGGCCGCCGTAGCCTGCCTGCTCTCGCGCGGTCACCTGTTGCTTGAAGACGTGCCCGGGGTGGGTAAGACGACGCTCGCCCGCGCATTTTCGCGCATCCTGGGGTGCAGCTTTCAGCGCATACAGTTTACGAGCGACCTGCTGCCGTCCGATCTGCTCGGTGTGAGCGTGTTTGTCCCGCAAAAAGGGGAGTTTCAGTTCCGACCGGGACCGCTGTTTCACCAGATCATTCTGGCCGACGAGCTCAACCGAACGCCACCCAAAACCCAGTCTGCGATGCTCGAAGCGATGGCGGAGGGGCAGGTCTCGGTGGAGAACGCGATTCACACGCTGCCGAAACCCTTCTTCGTGATCGCAACCGAGAATCCGCACGACTTCCACGGCACTTATCCGCTGCCCGAAGGTCAGCTCGACCGCTTCGCATTGCGTCTGCGCATGGGATACCCCGATCCCGACACCGAGCGGCTCATCCTGCGCGATCATCTGGGCCAGGAACAACTCGATCGGTTGCCGGTGCTGAGCTCGCCCGAAGAGATCCTGGCGCTTCAGGATGCGGTGGATCAGGTGAAAGTCTCCGATGCGCTGCTCGATTATTTGCTTGCGCTGGTCGATTACACGCGAAAATCGCCGCAGTTTTTAAAGAAGATCAGCACGAGGGCCGCAAAATCGCTGCTGAAGGTTGCTCAATCCTGGGCGATGGTGCATGGGCGCGCGTACGTCCTGCCCGATGATCTGCAACAACTGATCCCGCTCGCCTGGGTACACCGCGTTCAAGGCGCAAAAGATCCCGAATCCCTCATCGAAGAACTCCTCTCCACCGTCCCCGTCCCGATCTGATCACCTCCGAGATTCTGTTTCACAGCGAAACACTGCATTCCGATGCAGTGGGAAGGCTGTATTATGCCCGTAGATCCCCATTCGGAGCGCGTAGGAAGAACATGGTCAGCGTGGAACAGCAGGTTCGGAGCCTGTATGAAGAGGGTAGTCAGCTCAGAGCAACAGGTTCGGAGTGCGCAGGAACAGACTGCTCAACGTGGAGTAACAGGTTCGGAGCATGTCGGAATATTGTGGTCAGCGTAGAACAGGGTATTCGGAGCGTATAGGAAGAGGGTGCTCTATGCGGAACAGAGGATTCAGAGCGGCTCGGATCGGGCAGTTCCCGTGAGAGCATATTTCCCTGACGGCGCAGGATACGCTAGCAGAACCCGAAGGATCGGCTTTCGGATGACTGCGATCTGGGTGAAGATGAGCAGATTAGGGCTTTGGGCTCGGCTCTGCTGTGGCTTTTTCGGGCTCAGCAGCTTTGGGAGCGGAGGTGGGATCGGAGGTTTCCGGCTTGGGCTCAGGGTTCAGAGACGCCGGGAGAGGGATGGGCGACTGCAGACCCTCGCGGAGGATGCGCTCGACGGCGGGCTTTGAGAGCTGACCTTCGCATTGATGCACGAAGAGATCGAAGGCTGAACGCCCGGCAGGGCTCTCCAGATATTGACTGAGGCTTAAAGATTGCGCCTGAAGCTTCTGCTCAAACATCGTCTGAGCGAGCTTCTCGCAGTCTTCATGCGATGCAAACTGCTGCGTGGCCCCGTAGAGACAGCGGTTGTAGTCCATCTGATTGAGGCTGCGATCGCTGCAGAAGATCGCGCGCGCCGCCGACAAGCGGTCCAGATGCCCTGTGCAGAGCTGGATCGTCTCGTTGATCGCCGGCTGGATCTCTTCCTTTTGCAGTAACTGCCCGAGCTCTTCGGGGTTCTGCAGGTTGATCTTAAACTGACCTTCCACAAAGAACCGGCATTGATCCTCTTCCGCTTTGGGGAGCGCCTGGATGCAGGGGGCTGCGTCGAGATCGTTCTGCGCGGACTGGAGGCATTGGAGCGCGGCGGACACCGTCGCTTCGTCGAAGTTGCTGCAAACCTTTTGGATCAGCGCTTCATCTTCGGCGCGGGCCGCTTCATCTGAGCCGGTGGTTTGGGCGTGGCATTGCGAGAGCTTCGTTGCAAACGTCTCACAAGGGGAGGGCTCTGCGAGGGCAACCCCCGGCAGAGCGAGCAGGAGAGCGATGGTCGGGCGCATGTTGTGGGATGGGATTAGAGTTTGCGGGTGGTGACTTCGTCCTGGATGCGCGCGATGAAGGCGTCGAGGGTCATGGCGCCGAGATCGCCTTCCTGACGGCGGCGGACGCCGATGGTATTCTCGTCCATCTCCTTCTGTCCGAGCACAACCGCATAGGGCAGTTTGTCGAGCTCAGCCTTGCGGATCTTGTATCCAAGCTTCTCGTCGCTCGAATCCATCTGGACGCGGATGCCTGCGTCGCGGAGTTTCTGCGCAACCTGCTCGGCATAGTCGCGGAACTTGGCGCTGACGGGCAGCAGACGAACCTGTACCGGCGCCAGCCAAACCGGGAAGTTTCCGGCGTAATGCTCGATCAGAATGCCGAAGAAGCGCTCGAGCGAGCCCAGCATGGCGCGGTGGATCATGATGGGACGGTGAGGCTGGTTGTCGGTGCCCACATAAGTGAGGTCGAAGCGCTCAGGCAGGTTCCAGTCGAGCTGTACGGTGGTCAGCTGCCAGGTACGTCCGATCGCATCCACCACCTTGACATCGATCTTGGGGCCGTAGAACGCCGCTTCACCCTCAACCCGCTTATATTCGAAGCCGTACTTGTCGAGGATCTTGGCGAGCGTGTTCTCGGAGAGTTCCCAAAGCGAGTCGGCGCCGATGTATTTTTCGGTGTCCTTGGGGTCGCGGCAGGAGAGCTCAACCTTGTACTTGGTGAAGCCGAAGGTCTTGTAGAAGAACTGGGCCACATCGAGGCAGTTGGAGATCTCCTGTTCGAGCGTGTCTTCGGTGCAGAAGATATGCGCATCGTCCTGGGTAAAGCCGCGCACGCGCATCAGACCGTGGAGGACGCCGGATCGCTCGTAGCGGTAGACGGTGCCGAGCTCGGCGAAGCGCAAAGGCAGCTCGCGGTAACTGCGCTGACGGAAGTTGTAGGCGCCGATGTGGAAGGGGCAGTTCATCGGCTTGAGGAAATATTCCTCGTCGTCGATGGTCATCGGCGCGAACATGCTGTCGCGGTAATGCTGGGCGTGGCCGCTGGTGTCCCAAAGGCCGCGGGGCGCGGTGTGGGGCGTGAACAGGAGCTCGTAGCCGCGCTTCAGGTGCTCGGAGCGCCAGAGATCCTCGATTTGCTTGCGGATGAAGGCGCCGTTGGGCAGCCAGATGCAGAGGCCTGCGCCGTATTCGGGCGTGATGCGGAAGAGCTCCAGATCCTTGCCGAGCTTGCGGTGATCGCGCTTCTTGGCTTCTTCGAGCAGCGCGAGATGGGCTTCGAGCTCTTCTTTGGTTTCAAAGGCGACGCCGTAGATGCGGGTGAGCATCTTGTTGTTCTTGTCNNTTTTCGTCCCCGCGCCAATAGGCCCCGGCGGTGTGGGTCAGCTTGAAATACTTGATCTTCTTGGTATAGGCGACGTGCGGGCCCGCGCACATGTCGGTGAAGTTGCCGTGCTTGTAGAAGCTGATCTTGTCGACGTCGAGGTCGTTGATCATCTCGGCTTTGAAGTCCTGGCCGTTTTCTTTGGCCCAGGCGAGCGCTTCGTCGCGCGGCAAAAGGAAGCGTTCAAACTTGAAGTTCCCCTTGGCGATCTCGCGCATTTTTTCTTCGATGCGCGGCAGATCCTCGGCGCAGAGGCCTCCGGGGATGTCCATGTCGTAGTAAAAGCCGTTCTCGATTTGAGGTCCGATGGCGAAACGGGTGCCAGGGAAGAGTTCGGCGACGGCCGAAGCCATCAGGTGAGCGGCGCTGTGACGCAACGTTTGAACCGGATTCAGTTCGCGCGGCGCATAATCTTCAGTGATTTGTTCGTCGGCCATGTTTACCTACCGTGTAAAAGGCCCGCAAAATACGCCCTTGTGCCCGGGAGGGCAACCCCTCAGGCGTCCCTGGCCCGCCGCGCTTTCCGGAATCAGTCGGTGCAGGCGTCGACTTCGTCTTCGGATTTGGCGTTGATCATGCAGCGGACGGCGGTTTTGTTGAGCTCGTCTTTGCATTCTTTGATGGCGGCCTTGTATTCAAACCCGCCGCGCGCCTGCTTGAGCATCTGCTTGGCCTGCTTGGCGCCCAAATCGTCCTTCAGCTCGTAATAGAACAGGTTGTCTATCGCTTGCTGGCATTCTTCGTCGGTCGGGCGATCTTCGGCGGGGCGCGATTCGGCTTTTTGCTCGCAGGCTTCGATTTGCCGCTCGCTCTTCGCCTGGATGAGGCAGGTGATCAGGCTCGGCGGGTAGAGGCGCGTGCATTCGTCGAGATCGCTCTTGTAGTCGTCGGTCTGGCGCCGTTTGGCGAGCGCTTGTTCGTCGCTGGCTTCGCCGTCTTCCTTCATTTCGATGCGGTGCAGGTTGTCGATGGCCGCCTTGCATTCTTCGACGGGGGCGCCGGTCGTGGCTTTTTGGGAGGCCTTCTTCTTTTTGGCATGCTTGCGGACGCTCGTCTGGGCGGTGCTGGTCAGGCGGACTTCGTTCTCGCTGTCATCGTCGTCGTCATCGATTTCTGAAAGCGTCTGCAGATCGGCCAGATTGGGCATGGATGAGCAGTTTGTGAGGGCAGAGAGCGCAAAGGCGCAGGCAAAAAGGGGAATGAAAGATTTCATGTGAAGCTCCCGATGGGTAATGTTGCTGGTTGTGAGAATAGCATGCTCCCGGAAGTGATGCAAATGAGATTTTAACGCTTTCGCCCCGCTCTGATGACGATGCCCAGATGCCTCGGGAACGGTCAGCCCTGACGGCCGTTTTTTGACCCCTCGCGTTCGTTTTGATGCGATCAACCCCTGCAAAACCGCCCTGGAGCTTCCGGGGTAGGTCTTGCAGGGGTGCAAAAGCAGGCTGGAGCTTCCGGGGTAGGTTTTGCA
>DBWM01000056.1:17011-31853 GCA_002309015.1 Myxococcales bacterium UBA1238
GGGGTCGGTTTTGTAGGGGTCACGACGGAGGTCTGGAGCTTCCGGGGTCGGTTTTGTACCCCTCACCGCGCTCAAAATGGAGGTTTAATACCAACTGATCGTCAGCTGGATGCTGCCCAAATCCGGAAAGATGAAGAAGGCGTTTTGGAGGTCCGCCCTCAGGCCCATCGCGAGATGGGGAGTGACAAAGAATTCATAGCCTGCCCCCAATGTCATGATGGGGTAGAGGTCTAACCCATTCTCATACTCGAGATCGCCGTACCGGTGCTCTTTGCCCGTAAGGATTTCGAATTTTGCGCCCAGGCCCAGGCGAAGATAGAAATCGCCAAAGAAGTAATCGGCGCCTGCTACGGGGGCGAATTGGTAGCGGTGCTGCCCGTCCCAGCGGTCGTAGTTGAAGTCCAGTTCGAAATCGAGCGTGATGGGATGGCCTGAGAACCCGTAGCCACCGCGAAGGGCGCCATTGAATCCATTGTTCCAGGCAAACCCGTCGTGAGTATCACCTTCCATGTCGAGCAGATGTTGCGAGAGGCCCGCGCTTGCGCCAAAGAGCAGCCCCGAGCGGTCATGATCCTCTGCAAAAGCCTGCGCAGCAAAAAGAGTCAAAAGAGCGGTGATGAATCCCGTCGAACGCATGGTCATTTTTCCTCAAAAAGATTGAACGGGCCTGAGGGTAGGAGAAGTCAGGCGTCAGATTCCAACGCATTTTGTTTCCGCGCGATTCGTAGTGTATCTGCGTTCCTTGCGGTTCGCATTTGGGAGTGGGGCGGGCAGCAGACCATCAGTCGGTGCAGCGGTCGGCTTCTTTGGCGGTTTTGGCCTGGGTGATGCAGCGGGCAGCGGCAGGGGTCAGATGTCTGGTGCAGTCGTCTATGGCATCCCGATAGTCTTTAAGGGATTTGGCTGCTTTCAGATACATCTCCACCTGGGGCGCGGTTTCGGGATCCGCCATAAATTCCAGTCTGAAGAGACGCTCGACGGCGACGCTGCATTCCTCGCGGCTCGCTTTGATGGCGTTGATGGGTTCGTCCTCTTCGGTGCAGGCGTCGGCGGCTTGTGGGGATTTGGCGTTTGCGAGGCATTGGGCGATGTCTTCCGGAAGCTCGGTCATGCAGAGTCTGAGGGTTTCGCTGTATTCCGGAGATTGCCGCATGGCGTTCATAAAGCTGTTCTTATCGACGATGTCGGGATCGTCCTGAATCGCAAACATGAATTGTTTCTCGATGGCGCGGTGGCAGAGCGATTCGCGCTCGGGCGAGACTTTTGGAGCGGCTGGCTGAGGCTGAGACTGAGACTGAGACTGAGACTGAGACTGAGCGAGCCTGGCGATACAGCTGTTGTAGGCGATCTGGGACTTCGCGTTATCGGCGCATTGGGCCATCTGCTGCGCCTGGGTTTTGGTGAAGCCCCGGCAGCTGTTCATCAGTTCGTTGTAAGCGGCCTGACCTTCGCGCGTGGCGAGGATTTGCTCGTAGCTTGTGGGGGTGGGGCTTAAGCGCACGTTCAGATTGATGGATGCCGTCGCCATGGCCTGGCAGTCGCCCAGACTGGCTTTTTCCTGAGCGCTGGCTTCGTGAACGAGGGTGGCGAGCAGTAAACCAGAAAGCATTGCGGGTAACATCTGCATGTTGAGGCCTTTCTCGCAGCGTTTCAGTCGACGGTTTCGGCAGGAAGAAGTTCGCCTTTCACGATCATTTCAATTTTTTCGGCATCGTCGCGAATCATCTTAAAGGGCAGCAAAAGGAACATGAGGAGCATGTCGTCGCTGGGCATCTGCCGATCTCCCAGGGGCAGGCTCACCTTAAAAGCCACCTCACCATCGCGCAAATCCATCTCATAGCTGCCGAAGCGGTAGTTGAAGTTGCGGTAAGTCAGATATTGCGCCACCAGCCCGCGATGTGTTTCGTCGATGTTTTGGGGGTAGAAGGCGTAGACTTCAAGCTGATGGAAGCGATCATCACCGCCCAGGCGGATGGAATAACGAAAACTGCGTCCCTCGTCCGAGAAGCCGAGCTCGATGCGCTGGCGCTCCGCATCCACCTGGTATTTTAAATCTTCTTTGCTGAGCAGCTTCTGAATGTTCGCAAAAAGGCGCTGATCGAAGTCGCTCACGGCTTTTTTCACGTCTTTTTCGCTGACTTGATCCGCAAACAAGGCGTCCAGCTGTTCAGGGCTTTCGGCTTCAAGCAGATCATTCTGCACGCTTTCGTTCCAGTGGCTTTGGCAGAATTGCATCGCTTCTTTGTAAGCGTCGCTTTGCTTCGCCTGGTCCATCAGCGCTTCAAGATTCCCCTTCGGCGCGCGTTTGCTCAGGGCCGCCTGAAACAGGTGATCGACGGTTTTGGTGCAGGACGGCGCCTCCTGGGCAACGGTCCAGGCGGGGCATAAAAGGGCGAAGAGCCAAAAGAGGGGTGTTTTCATCATCGTAAATAAAGAAAAACCGCGAAATCACAGGGATTGCGCGGCTTGATCCTTTTCTGCAGGGGCCGGATGCACCGCATCACTTGGCGCATTGAGCCATCTTTTCGGGGTCGTCGCCGGCCTGTTTTAAGCAATCGAGCATCTTGTGAAGATCGGACTGGCTGATCTGGCCTACGCAATCTTTCATGATCGATTGGATGGCTTTTTTACCGGGTTCACTTTGCTTAAAAGCTTCGACGCTGATGCCGGTGTTGGAGCCGGCCAAGCCCATCTTCACGGTGTAATCGGCGAGCTGTTGGCAATCCGCTTCGGTGGCTTTGGGGCCGCATGCGGTCAGGACTGCAGCGGCGACAAACAAGAATGCAAGGCGCATGGTCATTCCTTCGGAGGCAGGCTTCAGGGAAAATCCCAACTGCGCTCGTTAATGCTGTGATTCACAGGCCCGCACAGCTTCCGCCGATTGGGCATCCTGAAAACATTTGATTTGGGCGTCGCTCATCTTCAGGCAGGCTTCGAGCTTCTTCTGGCGCACCACTACGGGATTGGGGGCCTTGGCGGCCTTCTTCTTTTTTGCGGCCTTGCCCGTCGCTGCAGGCTCAGGCTCCGGGGCGGGGAAGGCCATCATCTGCTTTACGGCGCTTTCGCATTCGATCTTCTTGTCGCAAAGCAGGACGTCCTTCTCGGATTTGGCCGCCACCAGGCATTGCGCGTAGGCGAAAGGAAACGCCTTACATTCTTCCATCGCATCGCTGTAGTCGGGCATCGCGCGCGCGGCTTCCATCAGGGCCTTCAGATTTTCGGCGCCTGCGGCATCTTTGGCGAACTCCACCTTATACATGTTGTCGATCGCCGACTTGCAGAGCGCTTCAGGCGCGGTGGGCTCTTCAGCGTTTGCCGCATTCACCAGAGCGAGCGTGGCCAAAAGGATCGATGCAATTTTCACTTTGCGCACCCCATCTGCCGCATCGGTTGAGCGATTTGCCCTTCAGTTGCGATTACTTGGCTTCGGCTTCCTTGTCGCATTTGGCGACGTCGTCCGCGTTCTTGGCGCCGATGACGCATTTGGCGAGTTCGGGCGTGAAGTCCTTGGCGCAGCTTTGAAGCGCTTCCTGGTATTCTTCGGTGCCCCGGGCCGTGACCATGTATTCGTCGATCTTGCTGGCGGAATCGGGATCTTTGGCGAACTCGATCTTAAACAGGTTTTCGATCGCCGCTTTGCAGTCCGCCTCGGAGGGTTGAGCGGCTGCGGGCTTGGCGTCGGCGGCAGCAGCGGGTGCAGCTGCGGGGGCGGCCGGCTGAGCGGCTTCGGGCTTCGCTTCGGGCGCCTTGGGGGTTTCTTCGGCCTGGGCCGCAGATGCGGCAAGGATCAACGCTGCAAAGGGAATCAAACGCATGGCACACCTCATGGTAGACAATGAAAAAAGCAACTCCACAAAAACGAGAGCTGATCTGCCACCGATTTTGGCGAGCTGCAAGGATTATCTCTTTTGCAACCGCCGCTTGAGAGACTGAAGGGCGGCTCGGTCGATCGGTTGCTCTTCAAATCGCGACGCTTCATAAAATGCGGCAATCTCGCAGGCCAAGTCAAATGAGGGCGCATTCCGGGCCTTCAGGAGTTCTGAAAACTGGCGCGCAGTCATCGTTTTGGGCTTGCAAAACCCCTGCTTTTCATAAAACCGAAGGAGCATTTCGTAGAGCTCGGACGCGGGGTGAAGCTCGGTGGTTGCGCGTTTCTTCCTGCGGTAGAGCCAGAAGAAGACTGCAGCAAGCAGGCCTGTAACCCCCAGAATCAGGGCAGGGACCTTTAGATGTCGGATCTTTGAGGCATTTTCTTGAGTCTCATCACCGGATCCAAAGGCGCCTTTAAACCAGTTTGAAAGTCTGCGGAGGGCTGCGAGCTGTTCGGCCAGATCATATTCGATGATCGTTTGCATCCACCAGAGCTGCAGGTTGTCGATCCATTGGGCCAGAAAGCCGAAGTTTGCGGTCGCGGCTTCCCTTGGGGAAGAAGGCGTGGTGTCGTAGAGGATCCAGTCTTCGCCGTTCCAGACTTCAACCCAGGCATGCGCGTCGCCTTGTCGAACGGCCAGGTAGTCTCCAAGTTCATTCCATTGTCCCCCTAAGAACCCGTTGACCACCCGTGCAGGGATCCCCTGGGTTCTGAGGAGCAGGGCAGAAGCGGTCGCAAAATATTCGCAATGGCCTTTTCGATCCTCGAACAAAAAATGAACGATCGGATCGCCTTCAAAGGGTGCAATGTCGAGGCTGTATTGGTGATCCTTCTGGAGTCCGCGTTTCAGGCGGCTTAAGGCTTCATCCAGAGTCTCCGCATCCTGAACCCATGAGGCTGCGAGGGCCGGAATGCGCGCATCGAGCTCGGGGAGCTGAAGGTAGGGCTGCATCTTAAAGAGCGCATCCTGCTTCAGGCGTTCGAGAGGGATTGAAGAGGAAGAGCGATCTTCGGGGATGCTGACGGCGGTGTATTTAAAGGCGATCGCATGCTGCTGGGTGTAATGAACCGCATTCAGAGGATCCTTTTGAATCTGCTGGCGGTTAAAGAAGTTGGATTCGAGCTGAAAGGCATAGGGGGTTTCCAGAGCAAAGAGCACGTGAGCATCCATCGGTTCCAGGTAAATCTGGAGCGTGAGCGCGTTCTCAGGCAGGGAGTTTCCATCAAAGCAGCGCTGATCACGGGTCAGACAGCGTAAGACCTGCCAGGGGCTCCGCCGTTTGAGTGATCTCAATTTGTTTTGGGTGCGCGACCATTTCCGCCCGTCATAATGATCGAAGGCAACCCCTCGCCAATAGAGCGGCTTATACGCACTCAGATCCTTTGAGCTCTCAACCCGGAAGGCTACGGTGGGGTCATCTAAAATGCGCCCAAACTGCCCCAGGGCGAAGCTGTCAGAGAACCCAACACTTGAGACCGATGGTCGCGACTTCTGGGCAAAGAGTCCGAAGCCGATACGCGGGAACAAAAAGAAAGAGCCAAGCGTCGCTAAAGCGATCACCAAAGCACAAATGCCGGTCGTAAACAGGAACCGAAGGTTGATGAGCCCAGGAACGTTTAACCCGGAAGCCGATCTTACAGCGTGTTCTTCTTCATCCGGTGGATAGCGAAGGCGATCAGAATCTTCAACCTCAAGCCTCAGGTGCGCAAGAATCAGGCTCCAAACAGCAAAGAGGATGTAAAACGCAAACCAAAGGCCAAAACTTAAGCTGTTATGCATCGCGCTGGCTGCAAGGCAGATCAGAAACGAAAACAGCTGAAGCTCCGCCGTGTGTCGCGCATGCTGTCTCTCAAACAATCGGATCACGGTAAGCGAGAGCACGAAGCCGCTCATTGCAACTGCTAACGCCATATCGGTTGCAAAAGCGCAGAAGCCAAAGAACGCCGCCAGCGTAATCAGGAGCACCGCATTGAAGGCTTTGGAGATCGGACGTCGGATCGGGAATAAAAAGCCAGCGATCATGAGTGCTGGGGCTGGCCATACGATCCACGCGGGCAACTCTCCTGTAGAGGCGAGCGCTAAGAAAGCGGATCCCAGGAGGCCCGCAAGAGCAAACTCATGTACGCGGATGAACCTCATGGCGCCTTGTCCCAGGTGATCGGACCTGATGCAAGGGACTCAAGATGAGGCAGACTTAAGCCCATGGCCGGCGGTCCGCTGTACGTCCAGCTCGATCCTTCAGTAAAAGAGAGCAGGGCGAGCCGGCTCAAAACAAGCTCTAAACCCGCACCCTCTGGCTCAACGACGCACGAGAACTGAGAGCAGGTAACGGTGACCCGGGCTTGCTTGCAAAGGAGGGCGCAGAGTGAGGCGCAACGATCGATCAGGCGATCTTCCGCTTCCAGATCTTCAGTCTGCCGACGGTCGTTCAGCACCAGCGCGTAAGCCGGCGAAGAGGGCCGCTCGTTTTCCCGCACGCACAGGATCCCTTGTCTTGCAAACTGTTTCCAATGGATCGCTTTTAAGGGATCGCCGGGTAAATAATCGCGGAGTGAATAAAAATCGCCCTCAGACCCCATCTGATGAACCGAGGCCTGCCCAAAGAGATCCGGTCGCCCGGCAATGGGAAGCTCTGACGGCTCGACGCGCGGATAAACCAGAATCTCTTCTTCAATGGGACGCCGGATCAGCTTCAAAAAAAACGAGAACGGAAACCTTGTGGAGAGCTCGATGGGCCCCAGTCGGTAAAGTCCCCGGTGTGGAGGCTCGAAGGCGTATTCGGAATGGGTCGAAGATTGAGCCGCAATCTTTAAAAAAGCGCAGCGCCGATCGAAAGTCAGATTGCGGGATGAGGTGAGATGGTCGCACAGTTGCACGCCATAGCTCGCGCCTTTTTTGGGATTTTGGATCTCGAGGGTGATGTAAGAAACCCGACCAGCATAAAACGCGTCGGGCTTTTTACGGGAGAGCGAGAGCTGGCGCAGGTTGCGTTCCGAAAGGAACCCGCTTGCGAGGATGAGAGAGAGGCAGAAGCCCAGCACCAGAAAGAGGAGATTCGCCCCGGTATTTAAGGCCGCGAAGCCCACCGCCAGGCTCAGACCCACCATGATCTTGCCGCGTCCCGTAAAGGAGAGGGCCTTCGATCGTGAGGGCTGACGACTTTTCTTCCAAAGCCAGCGAATGCAGAAGACAGCGGTGAAAAGGCATGCGCCCAGAAGCAGCCAAAAGCGTCCACGCCAGCGCAAAAGGGCGAACGCAAGGCATAAAAAAATCCCCGCGACGATCATCAGCCCCAAACGGATGGGGTGAAATCGCAGCGAGGATTTCATGTTTGCGGGTCAAATCCCGCGATCGCGCATCTAAAGACTACCAGCTCGACTTGACGAGACCGGGGATATTGCCCTTCAGACCTTCTTCGCGGAGCTGAATACGGCAGAGATCGAACTTGCGGTAGTAACCGCGGGAACGACCGGTCAACGCGCAACGGTTGCGGATGCGGATCTTGGAAGCATCGCGGGGCATCTTGGCGATCTTGCGCTGGGCTTCCCATTTTTCTTCGAGGGTCGCGTTGGGATCCTTCATCACCTTGATCAACGCGGCGCGGCGTTCAGCGAACTTCGCCACCAACATCTTGCGGCGATTGTTCTTTTCAATCATGCAGGTCTTGGCCATCTTGCACTCCCAGTGGCCCTTCTGCCGGGCCGTTTCAACAATAGGCGCGGTATGTTGCCAAACTCTGACTCAAAAGGCAACTCTATTTTGCAGCCTCCGCGCTTTTCAAATGGGCGATTGAGCGCCGTCGCGTTTTTTTTGCAGGATTTGATGATCACTTGTGAGAAAACCATGGTATCGTGACGGGGTTTTTGGCGAGGCGGGTGCGTTTGCCCCGATTGTCTTTGAGTTTGAATGCGTTGGAGTGAGACCATGCGTGCGTCGCTGGCTGGGATTTTTGCTTTTTTGGCGGGTTTGCAGAGCGCTTTGGCGGTGGATGTGGAATGTGAGAGCGCGTCTGAGGGGATGTACTGCACGTTTACAGGCGAATCTTTGGAGCGCTCGCGTTTCGAGATCAGCCGGGAGTCCGATGTGCTGCTGCTGCATCTCAAGGATGCCCAGGTGAAAAAGAATCATTGGGTCACAGTCGAAGCACCGGGCATCAAGCGCGTTTTTTGGATGGCGTCCAAAAAAGCGTGGCGGGACGGCGTGTTGCGCGTGCGTTACACCGAAAAGCTGACCGAAGCGCTGATTGATGGCGTCAAATTTGAGCCTCAGGCGGAAGGAATGCGCGTCTGGATACCGACGGTCGAAGGCGCCTCCGCTCAGAATCCGGTCGCTGTCGCAGCTCAGGCCCCTGCCGCCGTTGAGAACAATGTGCCGAGCGTTGGCAGCGAGAAGCCTTCCGCGCCGGAAGCTGCCGATGTAGCCGTAAAAACTGCTCCTAACGCACCGAAACCTGCCGATGTAGCTGTACAAAATGTACCTGACGCACCGAAACCCGGCGATGTAGCCGTAAAAGATGCGCCTGAAGTACCGAAACCCGCCGATGTAGAAGGCAAAGATGCGCCTGATGCACCGAAGCCCGCCGATGCAGAAGGTAAAGATGCGCCTGATGCACCGAAGCCCGCCGATGCAGAAGGTAAAGATGCACCTGACGCGCCGAAGCCCTCGCCTGCAGCTGCAGATGATCAGCAAAATGCCCAGAATCCGCCTGTTGTAGCCCCTCGGGAACAGAAATCCGCGGGATCTTCGGAAGGAATGAGCTCTGCATTGAAGAAGGGAATCGCTGGGGGACTCGCGGGAGTAGGCTTCATTTGCCTGTTGCTGGCGCTCTGGCTGTTCCATCGCAAATCAGCGACGTCTCCCGTGCAGGGCATGTGGAAGATCAGCGAACAAGGCGTGATTTCGGTGCTGAAGATGAAAGATCAGATGTCGCTGCTGTATACCGACGACGAGCGGCAGGAATTGTTGGTTGAAAGCGACGACACCGAGGTTTTGCATCAGGAATTGAACCTGCAACAAGTGGAGCAGGCCAAGCGCGCATGGGAGCAGTTGCAGAAGGCAGTCAGCTTAGGCGAGCCGATGCAGCATCGATTGTCGGAGAAGGCGCTGTGGCAGATGGCCGCGTGGCTGTGGCAGATGGCTGAAGACGAGGGTTAAGGCAGCGGAACCGACGTGATGTAGTCGTTCTCTTCGTACATGCCGTGGCATTGGGTGCAGAGATTCTCTGCATCTTCTCCGCTCATTTTTGTATAACCTTCAGCATCATAGGCCGCAAAGAACCATCCGCTCGGACGCTTCTCCATGACAGCCGTCTGATTGAGCTTGCCCTCCAGGTAACCATCGATCACGAAGATACTTCCCGCAGGCCATTTGGTGAACCCTGAGGTTTGTAGGGCATCAGAGACGACATCGTTGTAGTAAATGATGCCTTGATCGCCGTGATTGGAGTTCTTCGAAAGCGCAGTCAGCTTGTTGTATTTGGCCGGTCGCGACCAGTTTTTTTGATAATTGGCGGCTTGTAGCTCCTCGTAAAGGGCGGTGGCGTCGTAATCTTCATCTCCACAGGCGCTCAAAAGCGCGCCGGCGAGAGCCATTGTGGTAAGGGTTCGAATCACGGCTTCTCCTTTTTAAAAAGTTTGCGTCTCAGGTGAAGCTGGCGGTCTGACGTTTATCAAAGCGGCCGTATTCAGCCTCGGTGAGGCGTTTACAAAAGGAATTTCGGGCATGTTGTTTGGCGTGGGCTTTGGCGAAGTTTTGGTCATCGTGCTGGTGCTGCTTTTGGTGGTGGGTCCCAGGCGACTGCCCGCATTGGCACAGAAAGCGGGGCGTTCGCTGCGCGCGATCAAGAAGACGGCGCATGCATTTCAGTCGGCTCTGCAACTCGAAGAGATTCAGGATTTGGAGCATCAGCTTCAGGATCCGTGGCAAGCGACGCCTCCCAATGCACAAACCCAGGTGATCTCAGAGATTGCCCCCGAGGCGACTTTAAATCAAGGGTTGACCCCAAAAGAAACGCTCGATGTGGGCTTAAAAGACGCGCTGCCTGAGGTCGAAAACCCTCATCCCGGGGCGCAAACGGAGGCGCTCCCGCCCGAGAACCCGCAACCTGTGGCGCAAACAGAGACGCTCCCGCCCGAAAACCCGCAACCTGGGATGCAAACCGAAGTTCTCCCGCCTGAAAAGTCGCAATCTGCACCGCAAACGGCGCTTCCTTCGCATGAAAAAACGGCATCTGCAGTAAACAACGCGGGGATTCCGCAGGGATCCGTCGAAGGAGATCGCGATGCAGAGTAAAGACGGGCTCGATACCACCGAAGCGCCGCTGATGACGCATCTGGAGGAGTTGCGATCGCGGCTTTGGCGTGCGGTGCTCGCGGTTTTACTGGCGGGGATTTGTTGTTACGGGGTACATGACGCGCTTTTCAACTTTTTAACGCGGCCGTTGTTCTACGCGCTCAAGTCTCTGGCGTTTGAACCGACGATTTCATTCCGCACGATGTCGGGGGCGTTTCTCTTTCACTTCAAGACCGCTGCATTTTGCGGGTTGTTCGTGGCATCCCCTGTATTGTTCTATCAACTTTGGCGTTTTGTGGCGCCGGGACTCTATTTGCAGGAGCGCAAGGCGCTGTTTCTGATGAGCGCAGCCTCGACTGCATGCTTCATTGGCGGTGCGGCGTTTGCATACTTTGAAGTGTTGACCGACGTTTACCGGTTTCTGCTGGGTTACGCCATCGTCGATGGCCCCTCAATGCAGCTTCGTCCCGATATCAACATCGAAGAATACCTGGGATTTACGTTAAAACTGCTGTGCGCCTTTGCGGCTGCATTTGAAATGCCGGTGCTCGTGTCGTTGCTCGCGTATTGTGGGCTGTGTACGCACCGTACGCTGCTGAAATTCTGGCGTTATGCGATGGTGTTGTGCTTTGTGCTCGGGGCATTCCTGACGCCGCCCGACATCATCAGCCAGTTGATGCTCGCATTACCGATGATTGCGCTCTATTTTATCAGTATCGGGCTGGCGTATTTATTGACGAGGCGCCGCGAGGGCCAAAAGGAAGATTCAGAATGCGCAAAGTAATCGAACTTTCGCTGTCTCCGGACGATGCAGCAGGCGATGCATTAAAACAATCTGCGGCTCGCGCACTGGGCATCGAGCAAAATCGCCTGACAGGGTGCTCTATCCAGAAGCGATCCATCGATGCGAGGCATGGCAAGGTCACTTTGCATTTTGAATTAAGGGTCGCTGTAGACGAACCATTGGAGGATCCGCCGCTGAAAATGCCCGATCCGAGGGTGATACCGGGGGATCCCCAGGTGATCATCGTCGGTGCAGGCCCAGCGGGGCTTTATGCCGCATGGATTCTGGCGTTATCGGGGATCAAATCGGTGATCCTCGAACGGGGACCTGACGTTCGCGGCCGACGACATGCGGTTGCGCTGCTGAACCGCGAGGGTTTGCTCGATCCAGAGAGCAATTACTGCTTTGGAGAAGGGGGAGCGGGCACGTTCTCGGACGGTAAGCTGTACACGCGATCGAACAAGAGGGGTGAAATTGCGCCTTTCTTTGAGCTCTTAGTGGCGTGTGGGGCTGATCCTTCCATTTTGTTTGACGCAAGACCCCATTTGGGCACCGACAGATTGCCTCAGATCATTGGAAACTGGCGATCGAGGCTTGCAGATTACGGGGTTCAGGTTCGATTTTCCTGCAAGGTGGCTGATTTTATGAAGTCGGGCGATCGCGTAACGGGCGTGAGGCTTGAAGACGGCGAGAAGATTGCCGGAAAAGCGGTGATTTTGGCCACAGGTCACTCGGCTCCGGATGTTTACCAGCTTTTGCAGGCCAGCGGCGCCATTTTGCAGGCGAAACCCTTCGCGTTTGGCGTGCGGCTGGAGCATCCCCAGGCGTTCATCGACCAGATGCAATATGGCAAATATGCGGGTCACCCGGCATTGGGCGCCGCGAGCTACAGCATCAAGCATACTTTTGATGATGGAGTGGGCGTGTTCAGCTTCTGCATGTGTCCCGGCGGCACGATCGTGCCCTCGACCAGCGGAGAAGGGCAGTTGGTGGTCAACGGTATGAGCGCTGCACGCCGGGGATCGCCTTATGCGAACTCGGGATTCGTGGTGACCGTCTCAAACGAGGGCTTTTCGGACGCGATGTCCGCCCTTGTATGGCAACAAAAGCTCGAGCAAAAAGCGTACAAGTTCGGAGGTGGGGCCTACAAAGCCCCTGCCCAGCGGCTGACCGACTTTTGTAGGGGTAAAGCGTCGGGTTCGCTGCCCCGATGCAGTTATCCGCCTGGGGTCACGCCGAGTAATCTCCAGTCGTTATTGCCCAAATCGATCTACAAGCCCATGGTTCAGGCGTTAAAGATCTTCGATGCGCGCATGAAGGGCTTTGTTTCAGACGATGCCATCGCTGTAGGCGTAGAATCCCGAAGCAGCTCACCCGTAAGGGTCCTGCGCGATTCCGAAACCGGCGAATCCCCCTCGTTAAAAGGCCTCTTCCCCTGCGGTGAGGGATCGGGTTACGCCGGCGGCATCACGAGCGCAGCCCTCGATGGCGCCTTTGCGGCGAAAAAAGTCCTCATCGCTCTGGGATGTGCCGGTGATTCCCTGGTGGAAAGCGGCAATTGATCGAGAGAATGCGGGATCCTCGGAGAGAAAACCCTCGTTCCGGAGCATCAGGATCCGATCTTCTACTGGAAAAGCGGCCTTTTGGGCTGACAACGGCGGTTTTCTTCTGGTTAAAACTCTGGATGCCCCAATGGATCAGGCTTTTAAGCTCCGATTTTGATCGACTTCGTTAAAGAATGCCGCTTTTCTTTTTGGAACCCCTGAAGGTTCAGCCCTCAATCACCGTTCTCCCCACCGAAATCCGGCCTCGTCGGCCAACGATCACCCTTTGATCAACCGGAATCCGCAAGATTCATCCCCAAAACGCAGATCTTCCGCAAAGAAAACCTGCATTTTCGTCTTAAACCTGCATTTTCTGTTTGCAGAACCCACAATTTGCGCTATCTTTAAAACGGTTTTGAGACGTAAACCGGCAAAGAAAGGGTTAACGCATGCCGACTATTCCAGAACTAGGGTTTCAGCGCATCACCAACGAGTCTTTGAATGGCTTCATGGCGCTGATCGTCGCGATCCTTTTAAAGGATCCCAGCATCGAAGCGGAATCTGCAGCCAAACTTCAGGCGGCTCAGCAGGCCTTTCAGACGGCGATCCGCAAAAAGAACCATTTAATGAGCGAAAACCTGGGCGAGATCGATCACAACGTCGATCAAACCTGGCGCGGAACCCGAAATCACCTGAAGGCCAACATCAATAATCCCGATGAAGAGATCCGCACCGCTGCGCAGGAAGTTTTCGCCGTGTTCTCCGACCTTCCTGACCCTACAAAGCGCCCTCAGGCCGAGGAATACGGTGCTTTGAAGGCGCTGATCGAGAAACTCGATGCGTTCGGTGAAGAAAAACTCCGCAAAGCGCTCGTTTTCTCGTGGGTGAAAGGCCTTCGTGAGGGTGTAGAAGCCTTTATGCGCCTGAAAGCCCAGAAGACTGAGCATAAATCCGACCAGGTCCTGGGCGAAACCAAGCAACTGCGCAAGTCATTGATCGATACCTACAACTACATCATCGAACGTCTGAACTCCGTCATGTTCCTCTTCCCCGACGAACCCCATCAACGCCTCTGCGATCTCATTATCCAGGCGATCAACGACCAGCGCCTGAGCGCAAAGATGGGGAAGCGGAAGGGTGAGAAGGGTGACGATGAGTCAACAGGGGATTGATCGCTGATTGAACTGCGATGGCGGGCGAAGATGCGGTTTGACTCTGCGGAGAATGCCCGATTTGTGCTGCTGTCGATAAAATAAAACCGCAAGATCCTCCGTTCTTTGCCCTCCGTTGAGCTTTTATCTGCTGAAATCGCCTCTCCTGGGGTACATCACCCCCTTTTCAAAACCAAAACTTCACCATTGCACCGTGCATTTTGGCAAAAGCCAGAATTTCGATGAGCTTTTGAACCCTCTCCAGGTGATCTCCGCACGTACATTGCGCCTTAAAGGCCTCCGCCATCTCTAAATCCTGCGGAACATCTTCCTTTTTCATGCGCTCATTCTCATTAAGCGAAATAAGGATCCCAAATTGTGCATTCAACTGGTGATAGAGCGGATAGAGCAGATCAAACTGACGGTAAGGAAGCGAGAATTCCCTGATGCGAGGCGAGGGGGTATCGATGTAATCCAGGGTTTCCATCTCCAAAACCCCCTCATCATCCAATGGCACATGAAAAAACGCTCCGATCTCTTCAATTTTCATCCTGCATCTCATCTTTTCTTTTGAAGAAATCTCTGCTTTCAGGGATCGCATAAGGAAATTCTGGTGTGATCCTGTAACCGACGCCCGCCTCTGATAGAATTCCCGCCGTCTTTCTCGTCTCGCGCGCGTTCATTGGGGGAAATTCATATCCTTTTTCTAAGATGGCACGCGCCTCTATAAAGTTGCATGCGCATATACCTGAGATTGCCCTGATTGCATCGAGGTTTTTCGATGGGGAAGGCGCAATTTTGAGGGTATATTGCGAAGTATCAGAGTCGATCGCTTCCATTTGCGTGGTCACCCAGCCATATCCACAGCGAGGACAAGTCATCCCCACCGTATAACCCTGTTTTAAAGGGCGTATTTCTGTCCCACATTTATCACAGGGGATGGTTTTTATCATCGATGAGACTCCTTTTTGGCGTGAATGTTGAGAGAATAGGGTGGAAAAGATTCATTTTCAATCGATGCTTCCGGTTTTCTTCTGGAGATTGCTTACGGGGAGAGAGGAACCCAATTGTTTGCGGGGATACATTAATCATTGGCAGCCGTAAATTTCAGGTCTTGGTGGGGGGATAAACGTTTCGAGGGTTGATTTTGATTTCCACGTTTATGGAATTGCAGGGAGATAAGGGAAACCCGCTTGCGGG
>DBWM01000056.1:31907-32227 GCA_002309015.1 Myxococcales bacterium UBA1238
TGAGAGAAAGATCGGATGTCGCCCCCAGACCCGAGGACGATCATTTTGAAAAGCGGCGTTTCGGATCGGAGATCTCTTATGGGCCCAGGTCCTTCCTCGCTGCGCTCGGTCGGAGGGCTGGGCCCCTATGGAAGATCTGAGTGGTTGGGAGTGGGTATACTGGGGTACCTGAGGCATCCCGGGATTTTGGGGGCGGGAATGCGGGGCTGCAGGAAGTCTTCTGAAAACTCGGGAGCGGTGCTGCGTGGTTGCCTGGGGCATCCCCAAAATGCAGGATCATGGATGCGGGGCTGTAAATCTGATCTGCGCTATTCGGGATC
>DBWM01000027.1 GCA_002309015.1 Myxococcales bacterium UBA1238
GGGTTTCCCTTATCTCCCTGCGTAACCGGATTGTGGAAAATTGAAGATGTAACGATGAAAAGAGGATTCCTGGTGGTTGGGAGCGCTGCTGATGGGTTGCCTGGGGCATCCCCAAAATACAGGATCAAGGATGCGGGGCTGCAAATCTGATCTGCGCTATTCGGGATCGAATTTGCAGACCTGCAAGATGAATCCTGAAAATTCGGGACGAGCTATGCAGGTATGAAAAATGAATCCCGAAATTTTGGGACGCGTTGTGCATGTCTGAAAGATAAATCCCGGCTCGGTGAAATGCGCCATGTAACCCTGTAAATCATCTCCCGAAATTTCAGAACGAATCCTGCACGTCTGCAAAACAACCCCCGAAAACTCGGATCGCCTCCTGCAAGCCTGCATTTCGCCCTCCGACGCCCGGGCTTTGGGCGTCTACATCTGCTCCACCAACCGCATCGCGAGGTTTTTCGCCTCGTAGATGCGCTTTCCGTCTACGTAGAGGGCGCCATCGGCGTGTGCAGTGATGCAATGCGCTTCCCGCTCGATCGAAGTGAGCTCCAGAACGGTGCAAATCACCTTGTTTTCGGGGATCACCTGGCCTCGGTATTTCCAGGTGAGGGTTTCGCCCAATGCGATCGGTTCAAACCGGGGTGCATGCAAGCCTTCGTCGAGCTGCATCTCTAACATGCAGAACTGCAAAAGCTGAAGCAGCGCTTCCAGACCGAGGGATCCGGGCTGCACGGGGTCCTGGAAGAAATGCGCTTTGAAAAACCATTCCTGCGGGTTGACATCCTTCTCGCCGCGGGCCGCACCTAAAGCCTGCTTTCCGCCTTTCGGCCAGTAGCCGGTGACGCGATCGAGCATGCAAAGCATGGGTCGCGGAAGGCGGGCGCTGTTTTCAAAATAGCGGGGCGGACGCGGACGGAGATCGATCGCGAAATCAGATTTGCATTCCAGGAATGCGCGATCCTCAGGTGAGCAGGGCAGGCCTGGCTGGTTCTGGAACGCCTCGTCGGGGAAGAAACCGAAGACTGTATTGAAGCTGTAGATCGGTCGGGATCCCTGCGACAGCACCACATCGAAGCCTTCGATGATCATGTCACCGGATTTGGCAACCTTCGTGAGCGTTACGTCGGTGTGCAAAGTCTCCGTGCCGGGCTGAATCTCGGAAAGCACCGCGCCGGATCCGTCCAGGTTGCGGAACGCGAGGGGTTTCGGCTGGCCCAAAGCCGATCCGACATAGCTCGCGAGCCATCCGCAAGGTTGCAAAGCGACCTCGAGGAACACACAGAAGGGCATCACCGGCGCGCCATTTTCTTTGAAATACCACGCATCGGAAGGCACGTCGTAGGCGATGACCGTGCGGGCCCCCGTCTTTAATTCCGCCGGCTCGCCTTCAATCTTTTCGACCCGCGAGAGGAAATGGTAGGGGGGGCCAGGCAGCCTTGCAACCCTGAGTCCCCCGTCGAAGGGCGCGTACATCTTTCCAAACGCTTCGCTCGGCCGGCCCCAGGCGGTCGCAAGCAGGGATCGCAGGTTGAAAACGTGATCCCCCGCGATCGCACCGCGCGGATCAAGGCTGCAACCCTCGATCTTCTGTTCCAGGGGCCAGTCGGGAACCATGCAAAGCCCCATGCGCGCAGCGTGAAACGCCTTTAACCCATCGATGGTGACCAGCAGATCGGCGAAGATCGCGGGTTGCGGGCCTGCAATCTCTTCCTGCACGAAGATCTCGTAGCAAAGCCGGTGTGATCGGGGCGTTGCCTGACCCCTGCAAACCAGATGGTAAGCCTGATCCCTCACAGGCTCGAAGCGCCAGCCGTCTCTTGCAAGGCTGTATCCCTGCTTTAACATGTAGAGCGCCATCGCCTGCAGGCATCCTTCAAACATCAGCGTGCCCGGCATACAGGGATCGCAATGGAAATGACCGTCAAAGAACCAGTCTGCAGGCGAGAAATCCCATTCGGCTTTCAAATATCGGGGTGCGATCCATGCGCGATGGAACAATGCAGTCTTCTTTGCAAGATGCGGGGATCGCGTATGCGTATATGCACGCTCGAATCCCGCACCGAACACCTCGGCAATGCGGCCCTGACAGAGGAGATCCAATTCTTTGGGACCGACGAAGCAGGCCTGATCGAGGCTCGGCGCGGTGGGCGGATCCCACAATACACCCTTGGATTCCTCGAGTTCCTTTGCTGTAAAGAAGCCCGCCTGACCTCCACGGACCTGTAACCGCAGCCCGCCGTTCACCGTGCAGTTGTAATGGAAGAAGAACAGCCTCACGTCACCGTGATTTGCATGCCCGTCGATCGAGATCTCGTAATGCAGGGTGTCTCCTGCACGCGGTAATCCTCCGCTGTAGGTGAGATCGCAGGCCAAAAGCCGATATGCACGCTCACCTTTGTTGAGGAAGTCGACGCCTAAGTAGGAGATCAAAAGCAAATCCGCCTGGCCGGATTCGATCATGACGCCTGCAGGCATGCAGTTGTCGCTTGTGTACCAGGCTTTTGCAGATACGTCTGTCTCGGTGACGATGCGCCCCTTTCCCATTTGCGCGGGTACACCCTCAATTTCGAGCACGCGATCCGCAAGAAGCAGGGGTGGACGGGGCATCCGGACGCGGATGGGGTAATCATCCAGGGGTGCAAACTCGGGGCCAAAGATCTGCGAGAGCTTGCCTGCGGCATGGATCTCGAGCTGCGCGCGATCCCAGAGGGGATCTCCACGCCTGATCGGCAGGCTTGAGGCCGGCTGCGAGGCCTTTTGCGGGGCTGCATCTTTCGTTGCGCTCACCTGGGGCGAGGTTTGCGGGGCTGCATCTTTGGTTGCGCTCGCTCGGGGCGAGGTTTGCGGGGCTGCAACTTTGGGTGCGCTCGCTCGGGACGCGGTTTGCGGGGCTGCATCTTTGGTTGCGCTCGCTCGGGGCGCGATTTGCGGGGCTGCATCTTCGATCCGGGCCGCCGGGTTTTGAAGGAGCAGGGCTTTCGCCTTCGCTTCAAACTGCAGGAACGCGCGATGTGCGGCTGACTGCTGTGCTAAGAATGCGCGGTGAATCCGGGCCCAGTCTGCAAATTGCGTTTGCTCTGCGGTGCAGTTTGCATTGCAGGGTTGCAGGGGCGCCTGCGCGGTGGCTGCAGTTTCTGTTGCAGGTCTGCTTTCAAAAAGCGCGCTCTCCGGTGTTCCCTGATGCAGGTTTGCAAAGGGCGATCCCGAAAGTCGGGCCCGAATCTTCAAGGCTGCAAAATCCGTCTGATCGGTTCGGAACTCGTCCTGCAAGTCTGCATTTTGAGTCCCGAAAGTTTGGGAACCGTTTTGTAGGGCTGCATTTTGAATCCCGAAAGTTTGGGAACCGTTTTGCAGGGCTGTATTTTGAATCCCGAAAGTTTGGGAACCGTTTTGCAGGGCTGCATTTTGAATCCCGAAAGCTGCGGACGGAGTTTGCAGGCCTGCATCCTGAATCCCCTGCGGTGCGGTTTGAACCGGCGGCAATGCATCGAAGGGTGAGGTCGCGTGCTTTTCTTTCTGCAGGCCCGCATCGCCCGTCGGGATCTTCGGGATCTCGGTCGACGGGACCGGTTTGGGCGGCTGGCTCACGAGGGGCGCGGTTTGCGGGGCTTCATGAAGCTTTTCGATGCGCGGAAACTCGGGTTGCGTCTCGGCCCAGAAACTGACGGAAGGCAGATCCGGCGCCTGCGGCATCTTTTGGGGCTTGTTCTTCAGCGCAAACGAAACATTCGGGGCCACATGGGCGGGCCAGAAGAGCGCATCTTCGTTTTGCGGATTGGCAGCGGGCTTTTGGATCAGCGTAAACGCGATTTTCTGACCTGCATTTTGCGTCCCGCCCGCCAAAACCTGCATCTTCTCGCCGGGGGAAGTCAGACAGAGCGCTGCGGCCAGTTTCAGCAGCGCGTCGGCTGCGCCCGCATCGGGCAAAGGCAGCTCCAGAATCGGTGCGTCGCTCTCGTCTTCCAGTTTGGCAATCGCGCGATCGCCGGCGATCGAGGCGCGGGTTAAATAGAGCGCGATCGCTGCATCGCAGGAAGGCGAAGAGGACTCCAGGGAAGCTTCCGCTGAGGGTGAGGACGAGATGGTTTTAGCCTGGGGCGCCCTGGTTTTATCGCCGGAAGCTGCGGTTTTGGCCGCTGCGAGCTTCTCTTTGGCCGCAAGAAACACGGGATCGCATCTCAAATCGACGGCGCAGACGAGGGCATGGTCGATTTCGCCGTTTTTGAGCGCGCGCTTCGCCTGCATCAGGGCCTCGATCCCCGAGATCGGACCTTCGGAGATCGCAGCGCTCGGTCCGCCCCAGTCGAACCAGGCGTTCAGGCGGTTGGCGACGATGTTCGGCATGCAGCCCACGACGCCCGCAGACTGCAGGGCGGGGATGATTGCGTCCAGTTCGGCCTCGCTCGGTGGGTTGGAGACCGCCATTTGCCGCCAGCGGAGCCCGTATTTGCAGACGTTGGGATCGGTCGTCATGCCCGCAAACACCGATGCGCGCTCGCAGGGCTCGGGATCCTTCAAAGCTTCGATTGCGGCCTGCACCAGAGCGAGCTGTTGGGGCAGAGTCTGATCGAGATCGCGCGGCGGAAACCGCAGTTTCGATTTGGGGATCCCTACGCGATCGAGTTTGCCCAGGGGCTGATGGCGTTCCAGAGCCTGCATGAAGGCTTGCAGGTTCTCCGCACCGCCCGCGCAGACGCCGATCCCCGCGATCACGATCGGATCCTCGATTTTGATGCGCTTCAGCTGGATCGCGTGGGAGAACTCGGCGGTCTGGTGGAAATCGGCCGACTCGTTTAAGGCCTCGGGGGCGGTTTTTTGAGCGTCGATCGCGGGGAGGAGGCCGATCGCGTTCGATTCGAAGCTGGGCTTTAGGGCGGCGATGCGCGGCGCGGCCGTGACCGGCGTCTTGATCGCCTTGCAGGGGATCGTGGGATCGTCGTCGGAGACGATGAGATGGGCGTTGTTACCCCCAAAACCGAAGGCGGAGATCGCAGCGATGCGCGGGTGACCCTCGGATCGCATCCAGGGACGCGCTTCGGTCGCGTAGGGATAGGGGGATTGCAGGGGATGAGCGATGGGTCGCGTGAGCGGAAGCGCGCTGTGGCGGAAACCTTCGAGGAGCTTGATGAGACCGGCGGCGCCTGCGGCGGTGATGAGATGGCCCATGTTGCTCTTTAGGGATCCCAGATAGAGATCAGGGCGTTCGCCAAAGCATTGGAAGGCGCTCTGAAGCTCAACCTTGTCGCCCACAGGGGTGCCGGTGGCGTGGCATTCCAAAAGCGAGACTTCCGCAGGTGAAAGCTGGGCGTCCTTGTAGGCGGCCTGAAGGGCCCGAAGCTGACCGGAAGCCGAGGGCGCAAGGATTCCCCCCTGCCGGCCGTCGTTGGAAAGCCCGATGCCTCGGATGACGCCTAAGATGTTGTGGTGGTTGGCCCTCGCATCCGACAATCGCTCTAAGATGACGAAGGCGACACCCTCTGCCGGAAGCAAACCGTCCGCTTCGCGATCGAAGGGGCGGCTCTGACCGGTGGGCGAGAGGGCTTTGAGGGCGGTGAAGCCCATATGGATGAAGAGATCGTCGGCCATGTTGACGGCGCCGGAGATCATGATGTCGGCTTTGCCGTCGTTCAACGCATCGCAGGCATAGCGGATCGCGTAAAGAGAGCTCGCGCAGGCGGCGTCGAGGGCGAAGCAGGGACCGCCTAGCCCCAGAGCCTTCGAGAGGATCTTTACGGGGCCGAACGACATTTCGATGTTGCGCGGATCCTCTGCAGGCTCGCCGAGCCAGATGTTTTCGGATGCGCGCGACATCTCACGGGAAGGATACGAGAGATTCCCCATGATCGCGCCCGTGCGGAGCATCTGATCGCGGGCGATCCCGGCGTCCTCCAGCGCTTCGGATGCGCAGCAGAGGGTCCATTGGAACAATGGATCGAGGGATCGAAGCTCAGATTCGGGCAGGGGAAGCTTTGCTTCTGGGGGCAGAGGCTTTGAAAGATAGCCGCCTCGGTTTGTGACGGTGCGATCGAGGCCGCCCCTGGGGTTCAGGACGGCTTCGGTATTCAGTCGCCAGCGCGCATCGGGGCATTCGTCCGTGAGATCGCGCTGGGCGGAGATCGCCTGCCAGAGTTCTTCGGGGCTGTCTACGCCGGGGAGATGACAGGCGCGGCCAATGACGGCTATCGGTTCGTTCATTTTTGGGCCTCGGGGATGCGCAGGACTTCAACCGACTTGAGGCAGATGGCGGTATGACCGTCGGAGTCTTTTAACTGGATGGTGGATCGGACGCGGTTTTCGTCGAGCGCTTCGCCCGCAAGCACGCAGCGGACCAGTTTGCTCTTGGCGGGGCGCAACGTCACCGCACCGATGCGCATGGGGAGCGTCGCACAGCCGAGCTTTTCGCGCGCGAAGAGCAGGGCGCACTGAAGGGCACCGTCCAGCGCGAGGAGTCCGCTGCATTTTTTGAGCTGCCCGGCAAGCCCTGTGGGACCTACGCCTTCGATCTTCTCGATCACCTGGAAGCTCGGGCCGTGGAAGAGCACATCGCCGTAAATCGGGCGATCGTTCCAGGGTTCCAATGCCGGGTTTAAGATCTCGGAGGGCATCTGCTCGCTGTGAGGCCAGAGGGTTGCGCGGTAATGGCGCGTTTCGCCCTGAGTCAGAGAGAGTTCAATTTGCCCTTCAGAGCCTGCTTTGCAATGCAGAGCGAGCAAAACCGCCTTCTTCGGGTTTTCGAGCTGGATGCCGCGCAGCACTTCGAGATCCTTAAGCCTTGTGTAAGGCGTATCGGGCCTGAAGATTTGCCCCGCACGCAGGAACCACTCGATCACCAATGCCATCGGGACCACCGGCACGCCGCGCACGCTGTGATCGATGAGCTCCGGATGCGAGGTCTGGCTCACCTGCAGCAGCAATGTTTGCTCGGAAGGCGGCAATTCGCCGCTGATCGTCTTGCCGTAACCCACGCAGAGCGCGATCTCCGACGGCATATCGCTCATGGTCTCGGCGCAAATCATCTTTGCACCCTCTGCTACGGGGATCAGATCGACGCCCCGGGCCTTAAAATGGGCTGCGAGCGAAGGTGTAACCATGCCGCCGTCGAAAGGACCGAATCCGAAGGCGCGCGCGAGGAGTCCCGGACGGTCGACCGCTTCTTTCTGCACCAGTTTGTTGAGGATCTCGTTGGCCATCCCGTAGTCGCACTGGCCTTTGTTGCCGCAGGTGGCGACCACCGAAGAGAACGCGATCAGGATCTTCAGCGGATCGTCCTTGGTCACCTTTAACAGCGCATCGAGGCCGCGCACCTTGGTCTCAAACACGCGCATGAACGCCTCGTCGGATTTGTCGACGATCGCTTTGTCGGCGATCACACCGGCGCCGTGAATCACGGAAGTGATGGGACCGAACAGGTTGCGCGCTTCGGATGCGCAGGAAGCGACCTCTTCGGGCTTCGTCACGTTGCAGGTACGGTAGGCTGCGGGGCAACCGAGGCTTTCGAGGCGCGAAAGAGTGGCTCTGATCTCGCGAACCGCCAGTACATCCTTCACCAGACGGTTTAATTCGGCGGGCGTAGAGGCTGCGGAGGCGAGCGCACGCTTGAGATCGGGCTCTGCGGTCAATCCCTTGCAGCATTCAGGCTCTGGTTTGAGCTCAGTACGGCCGAGCAACATGTAATGGCCGCCAAACTGCTGGGCCAGCTCGCAAACCGTCGCTGCAGTGACGCCGCGCCCGCCGCCTGAGACGAGATGCACATCCTGTGAGCTGAGCCGGTTCATCGTTGGCGTGCAGTCCGTCTCGCGCATGACGACGATCCAGCGCCTTCCGTCGGCTGTTAAGCCCACATTGAGCTCCGGTCCGCCTTCAAGGAGTTCATCGCACAGCGCTTGCGCGGCCGCCTGAATGTCATCCACGCCATCCAGCTGCAGATCGATGGCGCGGACCGTGGCGTTCGGCCATTCGAGCACCGCAGTTCTGGCCAGAGCGGCGGGCCCTGCGAGATAGGCACGGTTATTCTCGGGCATAAAACGGCCGCCCGTGTCCTGCACAAAGGCGATGTAGCCGTGATCCTGGCCCAGATTCCTTCCAAACTTCCGCGCGTCGCTGAAGGCTTTAAAGTTTGCGGCGATCGCCGACTCGAGATCGCTCGAAGAGGCGACTCCGTGCGTCCAGATCACGCGATGTTCGTCCGAAAAATCGCTCACCAGATGAGCATCGAGGCCTTGCGCGCAGAGCAAAGGCACGAGCGCGGCGCCGAGTCCCAGTGGATCGTCCGTCACCGCAATCTTTCCGCCCCTCAGATACGGTAAGGTCATCCCGGAAGGCGGCATGGGGATCGAATCGACGAGCAATCTGCGGCAATGATGCGCGTTTTTGGCCTTCAGATCGGGCTTCGGACGGGCTGATGGGCGCTCTTTAGAGGCTGCATCCACCGGCGGAGCCGCTTTTTCGGCGTTGGTTGTGGGTCTGACCGCTACCGGCTCTGCGGATTGCTGCGCAGGCGTCCTTTCGGGCGAGATCAGATCCTCTATGGAATCCATAGCGGTCAGATCGGCGGTGCTCTCTTCTACGGATGCCTGCGCATTCGGGCGTCGATCCTCGGAGTGAGGCGCAATCGAGAGGGTTCGGATCGAAACCTGCGGAAGGTGAGGCCGTGGTTGGGGCTTTTCAGAGCGTACTTCTACGATCTGAGGCTTGGGATCAGGGGGCGCCGACCTTCCCGCTGGTGCTTTTTTTAAGGCGTTGACCAATGCACCGAGCGTCATCTCGCCGTTCATGGCGTCGAGGCTGAGATTTTGAGCGTCGGGCAGCTGTTCGCGGAGCGCCGAGAGGATTTCCACGCGCTTGATCGAGTCGATGCCCAGGTCTGCCTCGAGGGAAAGGCTGTCGTTTAACAGTTCCAATGGATAGCCGGTCTTCTCGGCGATCACATCGCGGAGCAGCTTTTCGACCGATACGCTGTTTGCAGGCGCTGCCTTGGGCGTTGCAGGCTGCGATTTGGGCGCTTTGGGCTGTGCTTTCGGTTCACCGGCGCTCAGCTTTTGGGCGAGCTCGCCGAGCGTCATCTCACCGTTTAACTGGTCGAGCGCGAGCGCCGATGCGTTCGGCAGTTGTTCACGCAGGGCCGAGAGGATCTCGACGCGCTTGATCGAATCGATGCCCAGATCCGCCTCGAGGGAGAGGTTGTCGTTTAAAAGTTCGAGGGGATAACCGGTCTTTTCGGCGATCACGTTGTGGAGGACGAGGGCAGAGGAGGCCGACTGAACATGCGCAGGAGCGACGGAGCTGTGATCGGCGTTTTCCACGATCGATCCGGTCTCTTCGATCGAGTCGCTGCCCGAAAGGCTGCCCATCTTCTCTGCGAGATCACCCAGAGTCATCTCGCCGTTGAGTGAATCGAGCTCGAGCTTAAGCCCGTCTTTGAGCTTTTCACGGAGTGCAGAGAGGATCTCGACGCGCTTGATCGAGTCGATCCCCAGATCCGCTTCGAGAGTCAGGCTGTCGTTTAAGAGCTCCAGGGGATACCCCGTCTTTTCGGCGACCACGGATCGCAGGATCTGATTGGCATCGGGCTTGTCGTTAGAGACCGGAGCGGGCCCGTGGGTGTATCCGCAGCGTGCAGGATTATTGGCTGAAACCTTAGGTGCCTTTACATGGGCCGCCGGACGCTCAGAAATCTGCGCCTGAGCGCTGCTGTTTGCGGTTGCAAGGCCTGCTTGACTTCCGTGGGCCAAAACTTCACTGTGCGAAAGGTCTGGTTTTGAGTCTGCAGTAAATACATTCGCGTGCGGAAGGTTATCTTTTGCATCGGGAGTGAATAGATCAGGCGATGTAAACTGTGATGCTCTCAAATCATCCTGTAAACGATCGCTGATGTTTACAGGATCGGTGAATGAGAGCGCTTCCGCACCCGGTTGTAAGCTCCCCAGACGGTTCAGATGCGCTTCCGCCATTCGCAGGAAGGCGAGATGCGTCTCGGTCATCGCCTTCTGCCAGGCGAGATGCGCTTCAGCCGTCGCTCTTTCGGTCTCGCGCCAGGCTTTGAGCCATGCGGAGGGCTCATTTTGCAACATCGCATCTCCCGCCTCTGGCCTGGAAGCTGGATTTTGAACCAAACCTTGAGATTGCTTGTCGTTCATTTGAACCTCTTTTACGGCTTGCATCGGGTGATCGATGCGCAGTTGAGCCTTCTTTTGAGTTTGCAAAGCGGGGAAGGAAGCCGCAGTTGCGGGATTTTGAAGCATCGCTGCAGGCTCAGGAACGGGCTTTGGCAGCGCAGCGGTGCCTCCTTTGGGCGGATAAGGCTTTCCTAAGTTTGCACCAGAGACCATCACGGTCATCTTCGGGGTCGGATTCTGGCTCGGATCCACTGGCTTCTGGTATTCGCTCCAGAGCGCACCGAATTTCACATCAAACCCGCGCGTTGCGAGCACCGCCAAAGCTTCAAAGAAGGCTTCAAACCCCTTCTTCTTGTGATCGACCGCCACCGAGAGGACGTCGGGCTTGTCTTCTAAGATCTGATCGACCAGCTTCGAGAGTACGTTCCCGGGCCCGACCTCCACAAAGTTGCGGATCCCGGCGTCGTACATCGCGCGGATGAGCTCCACGAAGCGGACCGGCTTTGCGATCTGCTCCGCCAGGGACTCCCGGATCGCTTCCACATCTTCGGGATGCGGTTTGGCGGTCACGTTGGCGTAAACCGGAATCGCCGGACGGTGAAGGTCGACCGTCTTTAAGAATTGATGGAACGGCTTCACCGCCGATGCGACGATGGGTGAGTGGAAAGCAGTGGAGACCGCGAGGCGCTTGCAGATGATCCCGCGCTTTTGCAGGGCTTCCGCAAAGGCATCGATGTCGGCCGTGCGCCCCGAGACGACAGTCTGCTTTGGACTGTTCAGGTTCGCGAAGGTGACCGGAATCTGAATCTCGCGCGCTGCGGCCTGAAGCTCGTCGAACGGGTGCAGCACCGCGAGCATCGCGCCGTCGGTGGTGGCCGCCTGAGCCATCAACTCGCCGCGACCGTGCGCCACCTTCATCAGCGCATCAAAATCGATCGCCTGCGCGGCGTACAAAGCGGCAATCTCGCCAAAACTGTGGCCCGCTACGGCGTCGGGATGAAGCCCCAGAGCATCGAGCAGCTCGAGGTAGCAGGCCGAACCCGCCGCGAGCGCCGGCTGCGCGCATTGCGTAGAGCGGATCCGCTGATCCTGGGCATCCGCATCCTCTTTTTTGAACGCCGGCGGCGGAAACACGACATCCGACACCGCAGGTAAGCCGTACTGAGGCGCCGACGCGCGATCCCACAGGTTGAGGGCCAGATCAAAATGCATCGCGAGATCGGCCGTCATCCCTACATGCTGGCTCCCTTGCCCCGGGAAGAGGAACGCAAGCCCGCCCTTGGGACTGCCTTGGCCAAACCAGGTTCCGATCGGCAGCGCGGCGCCTCTCCTTAAGGCCTCGGCGGCCTCGTTCAGCTTCGCCGAAAGCTCGGTTTCGTCGTGGGCGAGCACGCAAAGGCGGACGGATGCCTCCCTGAGCGGTTTTTTCTGCGTCTGATACGCGTGGTAAGACAGGCTTCCCGGCGTCACCTTCTCTGCAAAGGCGCGCGCACGCTCTGCCAGCTCCGCTTTGGTGTTTGCGGTCACGAATACGAGCTCAAACGGCAGATCCCTGATGCGCAGTTTGCGCTCCACACCGCGCCGATCGCTCCTCGGAGGCTCTTCGACCACCGCGTGAAAGTTCGATCCGCCAAAACCCATGGCTGAAACGCCCGCCCGACGGGGTGCCTGGCTGATCCATGGGCGTGCCTGGGTGTTGAGGTAGAACGGCGACTGCTCCATCTGAAGCTTCGGGTTCGGTTGCGAGACCTTGATCGTGGGCGGGAGAACGCCGTGATGGAGTGCGAAGACCGCCTTGCAGAGACTCGCCACACCCGCAGCCGCTTTGGTATGTCCCAATTGGGATTTGATGCTGCCGAGCGCGATGCTCTGGGCTTTGGATCCCTCGAATGCGATCTTCAGTCCCTCGAACTCCGCCGCATCGCCCGCCTTTGTGCCCGTACCGTGCGCCTCCACAAGGCCCACCGTCTTCGGATCGATGCTGCATTCGGCGTACGCACGTTTTAATGCGACGGCCTGACCCGGTCCTGAAGGCGCATAAACGCTTCCGCTGCGCCCGTCAGAGCTCGATCCCACCGACTTTAAGATCGCATAGATGGGATGCCCCTTGGCCCGCGCATCTTCCAGACGCTCCAAAGCGACCATCCCGATGCCCTCACCGAGTAAGGTACCGTCGGCATCCGCCGAGAAGGGCCTGCAATCCCCGCTCTTTGACAAGGCCGGCGTCTTGGAGAAGCACATGAACATGAAGATGTCGGTCATCGTGTCGACGCCGCCCGTCACCACCATGTCGGAATGCCCCAGTCGCAGCTCATCGACCGCCATCGCGATGGCCGAAAGGGAAGATGCGCAGGCGGCATCCGTTACGAAGTTGCATCCACCGAGGTTTAAGCGGTTGGCAATGCGTCCGGCGACCACGTTACCGAGCAATCCGGGAAAAGTGGTCTCTGTCCACGGGACGTAATGGTTCGCGATCCGGTCGCACACCTCCTGCGCTTTGGCTTCGGGCACCCCGGCATCGCGCAGGGACTTTAACCATATGGGTCGCTGAAGGCGCGATGTGGCGTCGAGCAACAGTTCCTGCGCCGATGTCACGCCCAAAATGACCGAAATGCGCGATCGATCGAGCGCCGCAAACTGTCCCTGGCTCACATCTTCCAATACGCGCTGCGCCACAATGAGCGCCAGCAGCTGAGAACTGTCTGTAGACTCGAGCTGCTTGGGCGGGATCCCAAACGACAGGGGATCGAACGGCACCGGAGACAAAAAGCCGCCGCGTTTGGCGTAGGTCTTGTCGGGTGCGGAGGGATCGGCATCGAAATAATCGTCGATCAACCATTTGGAGGGCGGCACGTCGGTCAGTAAATCGCGGCCCCGCAGGATGTCGCACCAAAAGCCGTGCGTATCGATGGATCCGGGAAAGAGGGCGCTTAAGCCCACGATGGCGATGTCCTGTAACATTTGGGGATACCTTGGATGGAAATCGTGATTAGGCGAGCGGGCGAGGGGTGAACTGAAATGCGCTTCCGGGCATGGGCGCCCCTGCTGTGCGCAATTGTTGTGCGCGCGCGATGCATGCGGCGCCTTCCATTAAGTTGAGTGCGATCGAAGAGACGGTCCGCGCTTCCTGCGGCTCCAGAAAACTGCCCTGAACCCAGGCGTTGAAGGCGCCGATCCCCGATCCGCACCAGATCTGACGGTCGAGCTTGCGCTCCGGCGTGCCATCGATGGCCCATTGACTCGCGAGCCCCAGATACCCACGGAAGAGCAAGGCCATCTGATGCCTGGGATCCCTTTGCGCCTGCTCGAGTTCGCCGGGATCGCGGCGCTGCCAGTATTCCGCCGTCTGCTTCCAGGCCTCATCGAGGCTTTGCCGGAAGATCTCCCGCTCGAGGCGCTGCAGTTCGGCCGCCGGGAGCGCTTCGAGCGACGGATATTCGCGGTAGATCGCGCCGAGCCGCCTGGCCCTCTGGGCAAACAAGGTGCCGCGCTTCAAAACCTGGACCTCAGCACCGAGCTCGAACATGTCGGCTGCAGGGGCGGTCGCCACATCGGAGAGATCAGCCTGTGCGAGCAATGCCTTTGCAGACTCGTGCAACCCGCTCTCTACGGCGCCCACATTGACCGATCCGGTCACCACATAGGCAGCACCCATGGCAAAAGCCGCCGCGACCGCCCTCGGTGTGCTGATCCCACCGGCCGCCCCCACGCGAACCCGTGGTGCCATCCGATCGCGAAGCTCCAGAATGCTGGGCAGGAGCGCTGAAAACGACTGCCGATCCGTATGCCCGCCGCTGTCGGCTTCTGCCGTCAGATCGTCGACGACCGGATTTTGCGCCGCCCGCTCGGCCTCATCCTTTGTGATGGCCCCCTGCGACCAGAGATCCTGCAGCAACGCCTGAGGGACGGGCTGCAAAAAGCGCCGCGCGACTTCGGGCCGCGAGATCTTGGCCATCAGGCGGAATTTTTGACCCTCGGGCGCAAACCGCTTGGCCGAAAGGTAGGCGACCGCAGGCGTGATCTCGATGAAGGCGGCCAGCTCGACGGCCGGGACGCGATGCTTCAGGTAAAGATCGGCCAGCGCCCGTTCAAACGAGAGATCGTGCGGCGAATGCATGAAGTTCGAGGCGAAAACCCGGCCCTGCAACCGCGACTCGATGGTCGAAAGCGCGCGATCGACGCGATCCAGGCTGAGCCCGCCGGCCCCAAAACTCGCAAGGAGCCCCGCCTCCGCCGCAGCGCAGACCAGCTTTTCGCTCGCGATGCCCTTGGCCATGGCGCCGGTCATGTAAGGGAACCGGCATCTGTAACTCTCGCAGAAGCCGCGATCCCCCATCCATTCGGGATAGAGCGGCGGCAGGATCGCGAGACAACAATATGGGCTCTCCGCCGTCTTTTGGGCCGAAAGCTGACCCTCAAATCCGACGCCAACGTTGCCTTGATCGTCGCGCAGAACGAATGCCGTCTCGCGGAATCGACTTACGGCTTTGATGAGATCGCGTGGTGAAAAAGCGGGCGAATCGCCCAAAGGCTGCCAAAAACCGAGCATGACTGCATCGCCTTTTCTTAGAGAGCGCGGAAGCTTTGGATGGTGCGTTCGAGGCCTTCCTCAGGCGTGACGATGGGGGCATAACCGAGATCCCGCCTGGCCGCCTCGATGCTGTACCAGTGGGATTGAGAAAGCTCGCGGACCAAAAAGCGCGTGAGGGTGGGCTCAGAGGTTTTTCGAAGCAGCGCATGCAGCGCTTCGGTGCAGGCGCCGGCAAAATAAGCGAGCGCATAGGGTACGCTGCTCTTCACGGGGCCGAGCCCAAGCTCCGTCAGCAGATGGTCGATCCAGGGCCAGAGCATCACGGGTTCCGCATCGGTGATGAAATACGCCTTGCCCGCAATCGGACTCTGCGGCTCGANNGAGCCGTTTGGCCGCCTGAAGATGCGCCACGGCTGCATTCGCCACGTAGGTGATGCTCACGCGGTTTTTCCCGTCGCCCACACGCTTGAGTCTGCCGTCCTTCTGGCGCGCGATGAGTCGCGGGATCAGATTGGGATCGCCCGGACCCCAAATCAGATGCGGCCTCAGCGCTACCGTGGCGAAGTTCTCGCTGTTTGCGGCTAACACCGCGCGTTCTGCGAGCGACTTGGTCTCCGCGTAAGCGTCGTCATAGTGATCGAGATACTGGCAGGCGCTTTCGTCTGCGCCCTCACAGTTGCGGCTGAACACCACAGAGGGCGAGCTCGTGTACACAAAGCGCCGGATGCCCGCCTTTTTGGCCGCCTCGAGCAAACGCTCCGTACCGTGGGTGTTGATCCGCAAAAACTCGCTCTTCGCACCGTGAATGCCGGTCTTCGAGGCGGCGTGGTAGATGAGCTCCACGCCTTCGAGGGCCGGTTCGAGCGGATCCTCGCTGCCCAAATCGATGCGGAAGCCCTTCGCACCCATCTCCTCGAGATCGGGATACGCATTGCGCGCCAGATACGCGACCTCGTCGCCTTGCGCGATCAGTTGTTTGCAGAGTTCACGCCCTAAGAAACCGCCCCCACCTGTAACCAAGACCTTCATTTCTGATGCCTCGCCCATGCTGCCAGGACTTCACGGTCGATCTTGGCGTTATGACGCACGTCGACCGGAAAACCCGGATGGTAGAGCAGCCGCCTGATCGCCTGCGTCGACTTGCAGCTTTGCCCCAATTGCAGAATTTCTGTCTTCAGCGCCTCTGTTTGCGCTTGCCCTGGCTTTAATTCGACCACCAACACGGGTTCACCTTCGACCCCTACGAGCGCTGTGCGCGCAACCGCAGGATGCTGATTGAAGATCGCTTCACAATTGACGGGAAACAACAGCGATCCATCCCTGAGTTGCACCCGATGCGCCTTTCGGCCACAGAACCAAAGGCGTCCTTTTTCATCGATGTAGCCTACGTCGCCGATGCGATGGAGCAGATCGACGTCACCAGCGACTCTGTTGGTGATGAGGCCGGGATCCACGGCGATTTTTGCGGCGGCCGTAAAGCCGGGTTCGCGGTCATAGGCGCGCGTCACCATCGGCCCACCCACGCAGATCTCTCCGATTTGCCCCTGCGGCATCTCGATCTCCGGTGACCAGCGCTCGATGGGCTCGTCCGAGATCTTCACGATGCGCACTTCGATCGAGGAAACCGGATATCCCACGCAGATGCCTTCGCCGTTTAAGGTGCGCTCGGCCGTTTCGCTTAAGATCTCGTGGCTGCCGAGCGTCGCCACCGGCAAGGACTCCGTGGCTCCATACGGCGCATGGAACTCTGCCTGCGGATTTAAGATTTGGGCAAAGTCCCGATGCATCGATACGGGCACAGGCGCCCCTGAACTTAAGATGCGGTTCAGCCGCGGCAGCCTGATGTGATGTTCCAGACAGTAAGGGGCGACCCGCTTCCAGACCGCCGGGCTTCCAAACGCCGAAGTGCAGGCCTGCTCCTGAAGCGCCTGAACCACCTTCGCAGGATCCGCCGTCGCAAGCTTCGTCTGATCGATCTCCGGGATCACGACGGTCATCCCGATCGCCATGCTGAAGAGCCCGAACAACCCGAAGCAGGCGAGATCGATCTCTCCACCCTGGATGCCGTACATGTCGCGAATGAGGCCCGTCTGGGTATGGAGGATGCCGTGCGTGTAGAGGACGCCCTTCGCGGGGCCCGTGCTGCCCGACGTAAAGAGGATCGCGGCGAGATCGTCGCGTTTCACTTCGACGGGATGGAACGGTTCGTCGGATTCGACGCGCTCCTCGTACACATTCTTTGCAAACCAAGAGCTGCCGGTCGCGAGTTTGATCTCGACACTCTTTAACGCACTGCGCCCAAACCCCAAAGCCGTGAAGCGAAACACCATCGGTTCGGCGATCAGCACGCGCGGCGCGGCATGCTGCAGGCATTTTAAGAAGCGCTTTAAGCCCATCCCGGGATCGATCATGACGGGGATGGCCCCGATCTTAAAGATCGCGAAGACGAGCGGGATGTACTGCAGGCTCGGACGGATCAATAAGCTCGTGAGATCGCCGCGCTTGACCCCCATCTTCAGCAATCCGCGCGCGTAAGCGTCGGTGAGCCGGTTTAAAGCCTCAAAGGTGAGCTCGGTCCAGGCGATGTGACCCTCGGGATCGCGCCCTGCAGGGAATACGACCGCGCGCTGGTAAGGGCGCTCGGCGGCCTGGGCCTCCATTAATGCGGCGATGTTGAAGTTCTCGCTCACGTTCTCTCCATCCATTCACCCATCGCAGCGATCAATGCGTCGGGAGCGTCCTCGCAGACATAGTGACCGACCCCCTGAAGCGCGTGGATCTCGGCGTTGTGCAGGCGCTTTTCCCACTCCTTGCGGAATTGCGGAGTAAAACACCAGTCCTCTTCGCCCCAAACCACGAGCGCGGGTTTATCGGCCAATGCGCCGAATTGCTCATCGATCGCTTTCAGGGTGTCGTAACTCGGGTGGCCCGGCTTCATGGGGATATCCTGCACGAAGCGCAGGGTGGCGATGCGGTTGGCCCAGCTGTCGTAAGGCCAGAGCAACCCCTTGCGGACGGCTTCCGGTAACGGTTTCTGATGTGCCGTTCGGGCTGCGGCCCTTGCAAAAGCGTTCAACCCGCGCACCATCAGCGCGCCGAAGATCGGGATCCTTGCGGAGGCGATCGCCTTCGGCATGAGGGGTGAAAGAAATGCGGCGGTATTGGTGATCACGAACCTGCGCACACGGTCGGCCAGGCGCTCAGCAGCCCCCATCGCGATCGCACCGCCCCAGTCATGCATGACCAGCGTGATGTCGTGCAGATCGAGCGAAGTGATCAACGTCTCGATGTTGGTCACATGTTGCGCGAGGCGATACGCAAAATCCTGGGGTTTGTCCGAAAATCCGCATCCAATATGATCCGGTGCGATGACGCGATATCTTCCGGCAAACGCCCGAATGACCGCCCGCCAGTAAAAGGACCATGTGGGATTGCCGTGCAGGCAGAGGATCGGCGACGCCTCTTTGGGACCTTCGTCGATGTAATGCATCTGACCGCCTTCGACCGCGATAAAATGCCCCGCCCATGGGTACAACGCTGCAACTTCGCTTGGTAATGGCTTGTTCACCACAGGATCCCCTGTACGGCCACATTTAAACCCGAGCCGATGCCCATCAGAACCACCAGATTTCCTTCCTGCAACCGCTGTTGTTCGTTCAGCCAGGAGAGCGTGAGGGGCACACCCGCTGCGCCGACGTTCCCGATCCTGGGATACAGCCTCACCGCCTTCGATTCGGGCAGCTGCAACGCTTTGAGCACGGCGTCGTGATTGGCTTTGCCCACCTGGTGAAACGCAAATTCGGCCACCTGATCGGGATCGATCTGCAGTTCCGCCTGGGCTTTTTGCCATGTTTTCTGCGCCAGAGCGACGCCGCAGTTTAAAAGCGTCGGTGCGTCGGTGGTCATCCCCTCGTTGCTGCCCAAACAAAGACCTGCGTGAGCGGTATCGGCGCATGCGGTGGCGCCAAAGAGGAGATGCGGGCTCTGACTGATGCGCTCATCCGCCAAAAGGAGAGCGACGCTCGCGGATCCCAGAGTGAGGCTGGCCAGGTTGTCGCGGTAGTCTGCAAAGGTGACGCCCTCGGCGCTCAGTTTTCGCGTGGTCGCCTGGGTGACGGCACGGCTGCTTTCGCCTGCGACGATCAACACCGAGGTCATCTGCTGGGCTTCGATCAGGCCGGCTGCGAGTTCGATGGCGGTTAAAAAGCCCAGGCAGGCGTTGCCGACGTCGAAGTTGCGGCAGTGATCGGGGAGCTTGAGCGCGCCGTGCACCAGCGCTGCGATCGAAGGTTCCAGGTGATCGCGCGAAACCGAGCAGCTGATCAGCGCCGAAAGCTTTGAGCGATCAAATCCCGTGTTTTGCAACAGCTTTTCGCCCGCCAAAATCGCGGCATCGGCCACCGTCACCTGCTCGCGCCAAATCCTCCGCTCCGCAACGCCCGTCATCATCTCGAGCGTACCCAAAGGCAGCCCGAGCCGATCGTATGTGCTCTGCAGCGTTTTTTCTAAAACCGAAGTTTTGATCACCACCTCGGGCAGGCAATGGGCGAGCCCTTCGATGCGGACGCGTCTGTAACGCAAGCTGTGACCTCCCAAAAAGATGGTGGGTATCACGCCGGGCGCCTGGGTTCAATCCCACTGGTGCGAAATCAAGGTGGCGGTTGCTTCAAACGCTGCGTGTTGAGGCGATTTCGGGGCTTTGGATGCTTCGTTTTTAAACAGCGGCGGGTATCGTCAAAGGGGAGCGTTCAGCGCCTGGGCAGCTCGCAGATGGCCAGGTTGTCGGTGGATCCGGGGTTGTCAAGCGGACGCCCCGAAAGCAGCGCGAAGCGATCGCCAGGACCCTTGAATACGCCCTCTGCCAATCCGAATTCCGTAAATAAATCAAAGAGTTCGTGCGTGTGCTGGGGGACTTTTTCAACGTAGCGCGCTTCGACGCCGTAATAGAGGCACATCTTGCGCACGGCCGGCAGGTGAGCCGAAAGGGCCAGGATGGGGCGCTTAAAGCGGTTTTTACCCAGAATGCGCGCGGTGGAACCGGTCGCCGTCCATACGCAAATCGCCGAAAGATCGAGCATTTCGCAGCATTCGTGAACGGCACCCGCCAGCGCTGCGGTGACTGGCGATTCGGGCCAGGAGACGCGCACCGGCTGAGCGTGCTCGTCGTGATACGCCTGCATTTCGGCCACGATGTCGTTCATCATCGCCACTGCCGCCGCAGGATTTTGTCCCACGCTCGTCTCGCCCGAAAGCATGACCGCATCCGCGTGATCGAGCACGGCGTTAGCCACATCCGAGACTTCAGCGCGGGTTGGAGTGGCCGAATTCGTCATGGTTTCAAGCATTTGCGTGGCAATGATGCAGGGCTTTCCGTGGGTCTGGCAAAGGGCCGCAATGCGCTTTTGAGCGACCGGCACCTCGGTCAGCTTCATCTCGACGCCCAAATCGCCGCGCGCCACCATGATCGCGTCCGCCGCATCGACGATCGCTTCCGCGTTATGCACCGCCTGGGGCTTTTCGATCTTGGCGATCACGTCGGCATGGCTGCCTAAATTGCGCAAAATTTCTTTTAATTCAATGAGTTCCGATGCCTGACGCACGAAGCTCAATGCGACGTAATCAAAATCGCGTGCGGCGATGAATTTGACGTCTTCGCGATCTTTTGCGGTGAGCGCCGACAGGCTCAAATCGGTGTCGGGCAGGTTTAAGCCCTTGTGGCTCGAAATCGGTCCGCCGCGCAAAACCTTGCAGAGGAGCTCGTCGCTGTTTTTGGCGGTCACTTCCAACGCGAGTTTGCCGTCGTCGATGAGCAGCCGTTCGCCGATTTTCGCTTCGTCGATTAAGCTCGGCAGGTTGGTTGAAATGCGCCTGGCGTTGCCCAGAATCGGTGCGCGCTGGATGATGATCGCGTCGCCGTTGCAAACGGAAGTACCGGGTTCCACATCGCCCAGACGGATTTTAGGACCGCAAAGATCGCCTAAAATCGCCAATGGTTTTCCATATTTCGCTTCGGCTGTGCGGATGACGTTTAAGGTCTTTTCGTGCTCTTCTGCGGTGCCGTGCGAAAAATTGATGCGAAACACGTCGCAGCCCGCTTCGGCCAAAGCCAGAATATCGTCCACGCCAGCGCAGGCGGGCCCTACCGTTGCAATGATTTTGGTGCGAATGATCATCGGAATCTCCCTTCAAAAAACGAAAAGATGGTCGCCATTTGCGCGCAGTCAATAGAATCAGGGCAAAAAACGCAATCAAAATCCCTGCGTGGAGAACTTAAATGATTGAAATCAAAGAAGTTTCTGTATTGGATGGCGCTCGCTGGCATTGCGTTTGCTCAGGTTGCTGCTGCGGCGGTTATCTGTACGGTCCCATCGAAGACGAAGTCGCGGAACGCATCGAAAATCATCGGTTTTCAGGCAACGCTCACCTCATTTATCCCCAGGGCCCCTTTGAGACCGCCGAGATCCACGGCGAGCGGGTGCGCGTGCTGCGCCGGGTGAATGGCCGCTGCGTCTTTCAGTCCGAAGATCGCCTTTGCGTCATCCATAAAGAGCTCGGATTTGACGCCAAGCCCGCCATGTGCCGCATTTATCCGCTCAATGTCACCCTGGCGCCCGACGGCGTCGCTTACGTGAGCCTGAACATGGAATGCGAGGGCTTCTCCAAAGGCTGCAAAGGTCCCCTGCTGGTCGAAGAGATCGGTGATCAGCTCGATTTGCTGGTCGAGCAGGCGACGCTGTTTGTGTCAGAAGAGATCTATCCCCGAACGGGTCAAAAGATTTCATTTGACGCGTACTTGGATCGCTTCGAACGGCCCTGGCTGGATCGTCTGGAGTCCGATGGTCCCTGGCTCAAATCGATGATCGCGGATGTTTGCGGAGATGCGCCGGAAGCGTTTCCGAAAAAGAGCGAAATGATTCAGTTTAGAAATGAAATCCTAAATAAAATTGAAGAGTTATCTGCGTCGGAGGCGCAAAAGAGTGAGCTCGAAAATGATGCGATCGATGCGGGGTTTAATCGCTCACTGTTGCTTGCGGTGGAGCGCCTGCGCGGCGGGGCTTTGAGCGAACTCCTGTTCGATCGCGAGGTTTTGCGCGCCGAGTTGCAAAATGCGGTGTTTGGAAAGGCGTTTTTACGCGCTCATTCGCTTTTGAGCGCGCTCGGTTTTGAAGCCGTAAAGCTCGCTCTCGCGGCGCAGCTTTTGCCCGAAAATGGGGATTCCGCGAGGGCCCTGGCGGTGGTCAACCGCTGTTTGCGTTTTTCGTCGCTTGCGAATTTGGAGATCGATGAAACCTGCGAGCGCTATGCTGTGGGCTGGATGCAGGAGGAAAAATGACGGGATTTCGGTGGGTTAGGCGATTACTCGCAACCGCTGCAAGAACCGGTGCGCTGCCATTGGGTGACGCTGTGTTCCCAGATGTCGGTGCCGAAAGTGTAGACCACCAGGGCTTCTGCGTCCGAAACTTTCTTGCCGCCGTCTGAGGCTTTGCCCGAGAAAAGGATCGTCGCGCCGCCGGAGTAATTGTCCAGATAAATGGTGAACTTATCGCTGTTACCTGTGATCGGGGCGGAAGCTGTGCCGTAGACACCGTTTTCACAATAGTGAATTTCGGGTCCTCCGGCGAGGTTGGTGCTCATACCCCAGAAGCAAATGGAGGTTTCAATGGGGTTGCCCCTGGGACGCGCGTTTTCAGACTTATCGATGGCACCGATAACGGTGTAAAGTCCTGAAATTTCAGGAGGTGTATCACCGCCATAGATATGGGTATCGGAATCATCGACAGCGCCGTTGACGGCGTCATCATCGAGGATCTCGTCCGCTTCTGTGTTGCCCGAGCTTGAGCCGTTATCGACTTCGTCATCACCGTTGTCGATGTCGATGGGTTTGTTTTCGCGCTTGCCACAATATTGCTTGTAGAGTTCGCTGCGGGTCTTCCAGCAGTCGTTCATTTCATCGCAAGAAGTGGAAGCGGCTTTGAGGCATCTGATCTGGCAATCCGAATAGCCGTGCTTCACTGCGCCCTCAGGATCGACGCAGGTGACAGCGCAATCGACGGTATCGTTGCCGGTTTCTCCCTTGCCAAAAATACTTTGAGCGGCCGGAGGATTCACTTTGTTGCCGCATTCGTTCACCTTGGAGCAAACGGTGGAGCAGGCTGGGGCGCGATCCAAAACACCACCATCGCCAGTAACGTCGTCGAGCAGTTCACAGCCACCGCAGGCGATCGAGAGGATTGCAGTCGAGAAAAGGACAGAACGCATAACATCTCCTGTACAAATGCGATTTTTTGATCGCGCAAACTTAAACAAATATCCATTGCGAGATCAAGTTTCATAGACGTGAGGTGAGGTCTTTTTGTTCAAAATGGATGTTTTTTTTGAGCGCAAATTGCATTTTTGATGCAAACCGGGTCTGGAGATTCCGGTTCAGCAGGCGTAAATCGCGATTATGGCAAAAGTAGAAGTCACAACAGAAGCGCGTCACGGCATTCCAGCAGGGGCCAAGCTGACGCCCATGATGCAACAATATATCGCCGCCAAAGAGCGCTATCCCGACGCCTTGCTCTTTTTTCGGATGGGCGATTTTTATGAAATGTTTTACGATGATGCGCGGCGGGCCAGCCAGATCCTGGAAATCGTGCTGACCAAACGGGCCGGCTACCCGATGTGCGGCATTCCCTACCATGCGGTCGACAATTACCTGCCGAAACTGCTGGATGCCGGAGTCAAGGTCGCCATCGCCGAACAGCTGGAAGATCCGGCTCTGGCCAAGGGCATCGTCAAACGGAGCATCACCAGGGTGATCACCCCCGGTACCGTCATGGATTCCTCGGTATTGAATCCCCGCAAAAACAATTTTCTCTGTGCGCTGTCCTCGGGCAAGGACCGTTTCGGATTCGCCTGGCTGGACATCAGCACCGGGGAATTCCGCGTCATGGAATCCCCCGCCATCGCCGACCTCGAAGCCCAGCTTTACAGTCTTCAGTCCCGCGAATGTCTGCTGTGCGCCGCTCAATATGAACAATGGGAAAAGGACAATTCCTTCCCGTTCACCCGCGGGAATGTGCTGTGGACCCCTCTGGACGACTGGATCTTCTCGCTGGAAAACACCGAAGAACTGCTCAAACGCCAATTTAATGTCATGACCCTGGATGGATTCGGACTGCGGAACTGTCCGCTGGCCATCCGGGCGGCGGGAGCGATCCTGTATTACGCAGAAGAAAATCTGCGCCACAACACGGGCCACATCCGGACCGTGGCGCTGCACACTCCCGAACAGTATCTTTCCCTGGACCCGATCTGCCAGCGCAATCTGGAACTGGTCGAACCGATGTTCGGTTCGGGCCGGGAGAACACTTTGCTGCAGGTCCTCGACCGCACCGGCACGCCGATGGGGGGACGGCTGATGCGCGACTGGCTGCTGAAACCGCTGCGCGATGTGGAGAAGATCATCGAACGGCAGGACGTGGTGGCGATGTTCAAGGACGATCCGCTGACGCTGGCCGAACTGCGCGAGACCCTGTCCGCCGTCCGCGATCTGGAACGGATCGTCGCCCGGCTCAATGTGGGCACCGCCAATCCGCGCGATCTGCTGACGCTTGCCCGCAGCCTGGAAATGCTGCCCGCCGTGCGGCTGCTGCTTCAATCGTCCGATCTGCCCCTGGTGGAACGTCTCCGCGACCGCATCTGCGACATGCCGGAACTTACGGAAAGACTGCTCAAGGCCATTGCCGACGAGCCGCCTGCGGTCGTATCCGACGGCGGCGTGATCCGGGAGGGGTTCAGCCCCGAGCTCGATACGTTCCGGTCCGCTGCCCGCGACGGCCGCACCTGGGTCGCCGAACTCCAGTCGCGCGAACAGGAGCGCACCGGCATCAAAACGCTCAGAGTCAATTACAACCGCGTCTTCGGCTATTTCATCGAAGTGACCAAGAGTCATCTGGCCAACGTGCCCGATGATTATGTCCGCAAACAGACGCTCGTCAATGCCGAACGGTTCATCACGCCGGAACTCAAGGAAATGGAAAGCCGTATCCTCGGTGCGGAGGACAAGGCATTGGCGCTGGAAGCTCAGCTTTTCGCCGAACTGCGCGAATATGCCCGCTCCTTTACCGCACAGATCCAGCAGACCGCCGGCGCTCTGGCCGAGATCGACGTGCTCGGTGCGCTCGCCGACTGCGCCGCGTCCCGGTCCTACATCCGGCCGCGCGTCAACGATTCGGATGTGCTTGACATTCAGGCCGGACGGCACCCCGTGCTCGACTGCACCATGCAGGACGAACGGTTCGTTCCCAATGACACGCTGCTGGACGGCGACGAGAACCGCATG
>DBWM01000071.1:0-17091 GCA_002309015.1 Myxococcales bacterium UBA1238
AGCCCCCTGGGGAATCCCTCAGGGGGTTTTTTTTTATGCGCGCGATGAGGGAATGCTAGAAGAGGCGGCTTGGGTATGGTTCCGGCAATATTTTTAGTTGCCGCCCTCTGAACTCTTCGGGCCTGATACCTGCGGCAAGGCCTGGTTTCTTCGATTTCGATGGATGCCTGCATCACATCGCGAATCAGGCCTGTCGTCCGTCCTTAACCCCATCCCCGCTCTCAATCATCGGCGAGCGTTCCGTCTATGTCGCAGGATGGGGCGCTGTCGGGTGCAGGCTTCTTCGCGGGGCGGGCGCTCATTCGCAAGCCAAATCGGCGCCCAGCTGGGTGCTGATCAACTCTTGGCATTGCGAAGAGGAGGTTAAAGCCAGGACGTCTGAGATCAGATATTTGTTTGCGGCGATCTGGCAGAGTTCGACCGACGTCAGGTCGTCGAGACCGCAGGGCTGACCACAAATCTCATCGAGCTTTGCCTTGCAGTCCGAAATGGTGACGCATTGGGCGCCCGTGATCCCCAATATGGGCATCAGGTTGGTGCAAGAGGCGTTGTAGATATAGTTGTCGATGAAGTGTGAGTTGCGATCGATGCATGCGGTGGCACATCTTTCTTCGAGGCTGTCGAAGCCGCACATATGGGCGCATTTGTTGACATCTGCGCAGGCCTCTTCGCAGCCTCGGTGAGGGGCACAAAGCATACTGCTCAGGCCCAGGGAAACCAGGGTGGCGTAACATTGTTCCGCTGTGGCCGACTCGGGTAAGTTCATAATGAGAGCGACGCCTTCCTCGGTTGCGTTGGCACAGATATAATGAGCGACACCGTCATCAATCATGCAGGTCAGCCCGCAGGTCGAAAGCAGTTTCTTTCCGCAGGCCGAAAGATGGGCATCGCATCGAGCACCGGTGACTCCGAGCATGGGCATCAATTCGTCGCATTGTTCGTAGGTGATCAGGTTTCTGATGCGTACAGCGTTGTTGTCGTTGCAAGCGGTCGCGCATTCGTCGTCGAGCCCGTCGATGCCGCACATGTCAGCGCATTCGTCGACATGCGCGCAGGCTTCTTCGCAGGGCGCGACTTCATGGCAGGCCAGATTGATGCCCACGGCGTCGATCGCGCTTTGACATTGCGTTGACTCTCTTAAGGCCCTGATGTTTGCAGCTTGTTCATCGTTTGCGGCGTTGCAAATCTGAGCCGCAATTTGCTGGGTCATGTTGCAGGCCAGATTGCAAACGGAAAGCAGCGTTTCTTCGCAGACCGAAACAACGAATCCGCACTCGACATAACCCGCGTCGGTTTCGACACATATGGTTCCATCCGCTTCCGTTGAAGCATCATCGAGGGTTGCATCCGTTTCCGTTGAAGCATCCGTCAGAGTCGCATCCGTTTCCGTTGAAGCATCCGTCAGAGTCGCATCCGTTTCCGTTGAAGCATCGGTCGCATTTGCATCGGTCGCATTTGCATCGGTCGCATTTGCATCGGTCGCATTTGCGGGTTGTTGTCGTTATCGTCGTCGTCGCAGGCTGCAAAAGGAAGCGCAAACAGAGAAAGAAGGAACGCTTTTGTGGTGAATTTCATGCCCAAAACCTCACAGGGTTGTAACATCTCTACCGTTTAGTATTATTACTCTACCGTTTAGTATTATTATTTCTAACGAATTGTTTAAGTTTTGGAGGCGTTTTTTTAGGAATCTATGCAACCATGCATTTTTTATGGAAAATCGGTGACGCGTTGCAGAGAACGGAATGTAAGCGAAGTGGGTTATCGCAGAGGGGCGATGCAGGCGTTTTTTTGAGGCAGCAGCATCGTCGGATCTCACCAGCCGCTGCGCGATGCGCGCCAAAGAGGGCCGTAAGCTCGCCAATTTGCTCAGCCTCTTGTGTATCGATCTCGCAAAATCGCGTGGAGATCCCGCTCGAAAGCAACACGGCGTCCGGGAATGGGGGTATATTTTGAAAGGTTGCGGGCGATCCCCAAAAAAAGCGGTCTCATTTGGGACTTGATGCGAAGGGAGAAGAGGTCATGGATGCGATCGAGCGGATTCAAAGCATGGAGCGGGCGCTGGACGAGGTCTCTTGGGCGCAAAGGAAGCTGTCGCAGGCGCTCGAGGCTTTTTCTTCGACGGAAGCGGCGCTCTGTGCGCTTTCAGATTACTATGGCTCAGAGGCGTATCGCCGCGATCTCGAGTCCGATGAGGCGGGGCTTTTGCCCGAAGGCCTGAAGCGCGGGGTTTTGTCGGAAGATGCGGTCTACGATCTGTTGACCGATTTGCGCGAGATGGCAGCAGAGATGCAGGCGGTGGCGAAGCGGACGCTCGATGCGATTTCGCCTTCAGGGGATCCGTCGGATCCCGCTGACTGAGGGAGGGCGGCTGCGGTTTTGGAGGCTTTGGAAGCTTGCAGAGGGGCGCCCCATGTGATGGAGGCGCCGTTTTTGTATTGAAACGCGCGCTTTATTTGTTGCCCAGGGTCTCGCCCAGGTTGTAGGCGGCTTTGAGGGCGGCGGGGAACTGCGCATCGTGGAGCTGACGCTTTTCCGCTTCGTTCATGCCCGTCATGCTGTAGGGTGAAAAGTCGCTGGTCACCATCATATCGTGGACCGGCTGAAGTTTGACGGTGCCGTTTAAAACCTGGAACAGCGATACCTGGTCGCGCAGCTTCTGCTTGTAGTAATCGTCGTAGCTTTTTTGAGAGGCACTCATGGTGCAGATGACACCCACGTCGATCTTGCCTTTAAAATAGCAGGAAAAGTCTTCGTAAGAGAGCGAGCAGTAGCGGAGGCGTTCCAGGAAGGCGTGAAAATAGCTTGTGGTATCGCCAAAATAGAGGGGAGAGCCCACGATGAGGGCGTCTGCCTGGTAGATTTGGTTGATCACGGGGCCCAGATCGTCCTGCCAGTAGCAGTGACAGCGCTCTGCGCCTTTGCGTTTGCACGAGAGGCAGCTGTGACAGCCGCTCATTTTCAATTCAGCCAGGTTATAAAATGAGACTTCGGCGCCTTTGGCTTTGGCGCCCTCTTCTGCAAAATGGAGAAGCTTTGCGGTGTTGCCGTTGTGGCGGGGGCTGGCGTTGATGATGATCGTCTTCATAAAAATCTCCCAAGTTTGAAGGCCAAAAGAGCGGGCGCACGGGGCGCGGTGAATCTTTGGTCGTTATCAAAGCCGCCTTTGGAATGAAAAATCAATGGCCTCGCGCAGGTAGGGCCCCATTTTTTTTGCAAAGAAGGATATCCAGACTGATCAATAAACTCTTTTATTTATCGAAAAAACTATGTAATGAGGGAGAGGTGATGAGGAGGTCGATATGCGCAAGTTTGATACCAAGGTACAGCATTTAAAGTATAAAGTATTGCGCGAAGTCGCGCGGCAGGCCTGGCAGAAGACGCTGCAGGAGCATCTTTTACAGATTCCAAAGCTGATCGCGCCCGAAAATCAGTCGTCGGTTTATTGTTGCATCCATAAAGAGCGCGCGATTTTGGCGGAGCGCGTGCAGCTGGCGATGGGCGGCGATTTGCAGAACCCCAACGTGATCGAGGTGATCGGGATCGCCTGCGATGGATGCCCCATGGGCGGTTATGAAGTCACCAACGCCTGCAGAGGATGCCTCGCCAACCGCTGTGAAGACGTCTGCCGGCGCGGCGCGATCTCGTTTGACGAAAATCATGTGGCCCGCATCGACAAAAGCAAATGCGTCGGCTGCGGGCAATGCGCCAAAGTTTGCCCGTTCAGCGCCATCGTGATGCGGAGAAGGCCCTGCGAGAGCGCCTGCAAGGTCAAAGCGATCTCGCAGGGAGAAGATCGCGCGGCGAGGATCGACAACAGCAAATGCATTCAATGCGGCGCTTGCGTCTACCAATGCCCCTTCGGCGCGATCAGCGATAAGTCGATGATACTGGACGCCATTCGCTGTTTGCAGGAGAGCGCCCAAAACCGGATGCTGCGCGTTTACGCCCTGGTGGCGCCCTCCATTGCGAGCCAGTTCACCTATGCAAAGCAGGGACAGGTGATCGCGGGATTGAAGGCCCTCGGTTTCGACGCGATCTTTGAAGCCGCGATCGGTGCGGATCTGGTTTCGCTGAAGGAATCGGCCGAGCTTGCAGAAAAAGGCTTTTTGACGAGTTCCTGCTGCCCCGCTTTTGTAAAGGCCATCGAGCAGGGGTTTGCAGAGATGGTGCCTTTTATTTCGCACAACCGATCGCCGATGGTCGAGGCCGCCCGCTACATCAAGGCGCACGAAGGCGAATGCAAGATCATCTTTATCGGCCCCTGCACGGCTAAAAAAGCGGAGCGAAACAAGCCCGACGTGCGCCCGCTGGTCGATGCCGTTCTCACCTTTGAGGAACTTCAGGCCCTGTTCGACAGCCGCGACATCGACATCACCCAGCTGCCCGAAGACGAGCTCAGCGACGCCTCGTATTTTGGACGCATCTTTGGGCGCGTGGGCGGTTTAAGCGAAGCGGTGGCGCAGGCTTTGAGCGAGCAGGGGATTCCGTTTGAGGTGAAGCCCGAAATCTGTGACGGCATCGAGGCCTGCAGAGCGGCATTGCAGCAAAAACAAAAGGGGAAACTCGAAGCCAACTTTATAGAGGGCATGGCCTGCACTGGCGGATGCATCGGCGGCGCCGGATGCCTGACCCACAGCGAAAAGAACCGGAACGGCATCGAAAAATACGGCCAGAACGCCTGGCAAAAATCGATTCGCGCTTCCGTAGAGCTCCTCGACAGCATCTTCGATCGCCTTTTGGGCTGATTTTGAAGCCAACCTTACGGATCGATGCCCGTTCATGAATGCGAAATGCGGATCTTTTTGGGTGTGGAGAGCGTTTTTAAACCTGAAACGCGGGATCCCAAAGCGATGGGGGCTTTGCGCCCAAAGGGGATCGTTCTCCGCTGCCGTTTGAAAGGATCCGCAGTCTGGCGCACTGAAGCTGAACAGACCATCCGTAACGCGCAGAAGATCGAAGCGCTGGCGATCTTCTGGTGATCAGATGCGCGGTCTGGCGGATCATGTCGATATGCGCACGCCATCGAATGCGACTTTGCGAAATGCTCTTTGAAATACAATCCGTGATCCGCAGTTCGGCTCGAGGATCTGTTGGTTACAAAATGGCACGCGCGATTTTGCGCGAAGCTTCCGATGCATCGCGATCGGGCGATCACGCCACAGATTCCGGCTTTTGCGCATCCATTGATGCCTTCTTTCGGGCTGCACGCCGCTTCTTTGTGGCCGAGGATTTGACCATCGCGCGGAGATCATCGAAGTAATGGATCATCTCGCCCGCAAGATCGCAGAGGGATGGCTGGTTGAAGACCAGGATGCGCGCATTTAACTGCAGGATCATCTCGTTATAGGCCTGAATCAAAGCCTCGCGCGCAGCGATCAAAGGCGCCTGCAGCTGCTCCTTTTTTTGAGAGAGCTGGGCGCGCTGAAGGTTTAAGAAGCTTTGAATCTGATGATCGAGGGCGTCGAGCCAGCCGTCGAGCCCAATGGCCGAGCGCGTTTCAGAAGGGAGATCGCGCATGGCAGAGAGCAGGCGGTCGTAGATCCCGTAGGCTTTCTTGTAGGGCATCCGTACGGGGCATTCAAACTGCTGAAAGATCGCGATGGCGGGCCTGGCCAGAGCCTGGATCTCAGGCTGATAATGCAGCGCGTGGGCCTTGAGGTAATGGTTTAGCCCCGCCCAGATGCGATCGGTCGCATCGTCGGCCTCGCGGATCTGCTCTCCATAGCGGCAAATCTGCTGATCGAGCTCGGCCTTGAAGGCGGTGACCGCCTGCATAAAGGGTTCAAAGATGGCCCATTCGCGCGCGTCGATATGCTTTCGGATGAGCTCCGAGACGAAAAAGCAGAGGCTGTAAAGGCTGCTGTTCGGCTCCTGCGAGACGTTATAGGCCTGAATCTGAATCACGCTGCCCTCCAAAGATGTCGATCCGGGGCTGCAAACGCCCCGTCTGAAGCCTCAAAAATAAGGGATCATGCGCGCTATGGAAAGCCCGTTTTTTTTGAACCCCCGATCGATGGGCATTGACAGCCTCATCGAATGCAACTAAGTTGCAGTTATGGAAATGAAACAAGCCACCAAAGAATTCCGACTGACCGCCAACAGACAGAAGATCCTCGGTCTCCTGCGCGAGGCGGGCGTTCCGCTCTCTCCAGCCGATGTTCAAAACCTCGACAAGAGCCTGGATCGGGTCACCATCTACCGCACCCTCGCCTCCCTGCACGAGCATCACCTTGCGCACCGCGTTCAGGGCGTAGACGGGATCTGGCGTTACTGCGCGCATCTGCCCTCTCCTGAAGGCAAATGTGGCGGTAATCACCCCCATTTTCTCTGTCTGAGCTGCGGCGCGATGATGTGCCTGGAGGCGTATGCACTTCCTTTTATTGAACTGCCCCCCGATCTCGAGGTGCAGGGCAAGCAAATGGTCATCTATGGAAGATGTGCGCAATGCCGGAACAAGCGATCGTGAACGACAGCGACCCCAAATGGAGGCATGCTGCGGTCTTCGGCGCACTCTGGGGATCCCTTGAGGTGACCCTGGGGGCCTTCCTTCACAGCTTAAGGATGCCGGGTACAGGCACGATCCTCACCATCTGCAGCGCCGCATTGATGGTTGCAGCCAAGCAACTCTTTCATGAGAGGGGCTTTGCGCTTCGTGCCGCTTTGGTTTGCGCGGTCCTGAAGTCCTTTTCACCCGGTGGCATTATTTTTGGGCCCATGTGCGCGATCCTGGGGGAAGGTCTCATGATTGAAACGGCCTATCTTATGATCAGGCGACCGTATCCCGCAGCCCTGATTGCCGGCTGGTTTGCCGGATTATGGACGTTGGGGCAGTTCATCGTGCTTCGGCTTCTGCTCTATGGGACGACCATCTTCGAGCTTTACGTCGCCCTGCTTCAAAAAGGGGCCAAAGCCTTCGCGCTGCCCGAGTCCTGGGGCTGGCCTGCGCTCATTCTCTTCTGGGCATTGCTCTCTCTGACGGGCATCTTTGGGGGATGGATCGGGTATAAATTGGGTCAGGCGGTGCTCAAATCGCGCAAACAGGGGGTGCAGACGCCATGAATGCAAAGCGGATCGCCCTGATCGCACTCTCCATCGGCGCCCTCGTCACCCAGATGCTGGGCGATCTCAGATGGGCTCTGGGGGGCCTGCTCGCGCTGATCATCGGTGCGCTCATCGCTGATCGCAAAGCGCTCCGCTTCTTAGGCAAGATTCATTTTTGGATCTTAAGCCTCGTCATCGGTTGCCTCGCGGGTCTTTTTTTGGGCGACAAGCCCGAGGTTTATTACGGCGTGAAGATCTCGATCAAAGGCCTCACAGCCGGCGCCGGAATGGTCGTTCGCAGCGCGGTCCTGCTGCTCTCGATGGCCCTTCTTGCGCGATCGATCAAAAAAGATCGCTTCATGCGATGGGCCGAACGCCTGGGATTGAAAGCGCTCGCCCCGGCGGTCGATGCGGCGATCTCTTATCTCCCGGGACTTTGCTCGAGATGGGCCGAAATCCGCAAGGAAGCGGGCCTGAAACCGAAGGCGATGTTTGCGCTGATCGTCCGGATCCTCGATGAGACCGCGCGCATGGCCGAGCCGCAGAAGCGAAAGCTTTTTGCTGTGACCGGTGCCGTAGGGGCCGGAAAGACCGTCTTTCTTTTGAATCTGACCCAGAAGGCAAAGGAGCAGGGCATTCGCATCGCAGGATTCCTGCAGCTTCGGGAACCAAACCCCGGAACGCGCGACGGCTACCAATTAAAATCCCTTGCGGACGAGCGGATCGCGCCTCTTGCAACCTTCGATGCGGATCACTTCGTCTTCGATGATGCGGGGTTTACCCTTGCAAAAGAGGCGCTGGATGCGGCTACGGGCGCTGAGATCCTCTTTCTGGACGAGCTCGGCCATCAGGAAGCGGCGGGGAAGGGGCATCTGCCGGCGATCAAAAAGCTGCTCTCATGCGAGGGATCGCCCCTGGTGCTCTGCTGTGCGGTCTGTAAGCGGCGGCTGGACGAGATCGCAGAGCGCCTGGGACCTTACGATGCGGTGCTCGATCTCGATTCTGAGGGGGAGAGAGAGGGGCGTTCCGAGAAGTTTACGGCGGAACTGCTGGCTGCGGCAGGGCATTAAGGGGGGTTATCTCAGCTGTACCTCGAGGCTGTAGGGGCCCTTCCAGTCGTTGAACCCGCCAACGTTCGAAACAAAGATGTAGATCTCCTGGTTCTGTTCCAGATCCAGATTGAGCGCGCTCCATTGATTCGTCAGTGGAGTGATGTCGTCGTTGCACGCGATCTCGGCATCCGGATCCGTGTAATTGCAGAACTGGCGCACAAACAGCAGGGTATCGCCGGCCATCTCTGTTCCGCTCGTCTCAAAATGCCATTTCCCCGAAACGGGGGCCACAAATTTGTAAGGCACGGCTTTTAAGATCTGCTGTTCATTGATTTGGCAGGTGCTCATGGTCTCGATGGTTGCAGTCTGCAGATTGCCCGAGCACAAATAGCGATTGTCGGTCTCGGTGGTGCATTCATTGAGATTCGCGACGGTCCAGGCGGCAGGGCAGGATGCAGACGGGATCTGGCAGGTGTAGCGATTGCCGCTGGCGAGGCAGAGTGTGCCGTCCGTGCAGCGGCTGAGCGCCGTTTTCGGATCGCAGGACTGGTTTTCGTTCTTGACGGGCGGCTCCTGCAGCACCAGATCCTTCGCTTCGCTCACAAAGCCGGACTCGTCGAACACCTGCAACGTGATGCTGTAAGCCGTCTCGAAGCCCTTCACCAAAAGTTCATTGAAGGTTCCGGTGTATTCGGTTGCGGTTTGCTCCAGTGTGGTAAAGCGATCGCGCGCCGTCCCGGGGGCGGGATCATAGAGCCCAAGGTAGTGCAGATCCTCGTGATCCTCGTCATACAGATGGATCACCGCCCCTTCGACGGGCAGCTGTTGCACCTTACCCTGCACCACAAAGCCCAGCGCGTTCGTGCGATGGTTGTACCAGGCCTCGAAACTCTCGATCGTGGGCGGCGGCGGCGGCAAACACAGCCATTGATCGCCGGATTCGAGACATTCGTTGTTCTGATCGATGCATACGTTGTCGACATGCAGCGGATCGCAGACAGCGTTTTCATGGGCCAGCGGCTGGCTTTCGAGGGGCAGCTCGATGAATGCGCTCACGTGATCCTTCTCGTCGCGCAAACGGGCGTGCAGCTTGCTGGCTGTGGGGAAGAGATCGAGGCCGTCTATCCGGATGCGCAGCTCGAAGTTTTCGTGGCCGTAGACCGGCGGCTTCTCGATTTCGTCGAGCGTGAGCGAAAACAGCGTGCCCTGAATCGAAGGGTCGTTCGCTGTGAGGACGTTGCCCTGGCTGTCGACGAATTCGATATCGATGCCCACCACATCGCGGCTGAGATCTTTGCCGATCAGTTTGACCAGCAGGCGATCGCTCTTCAGTGGGGAGCGGTAAGCGTGACTGCCGGTGGGGATGATCTCGGGCGTCGCGTCGGGTACGCAAATCTGGGCCGAGGTTGCGAGATCTTCGATGCAGAAGTGATCGCCGATGCAGGTCGCGGGATCGCAATCGGTGATCTGGGCGTCGTTTTCAGCGTCGTTTTCAGCGTCGTTTTCGGCGTCGTTTTCAGCGTCGTTTTCGGCGTCGTTTTCGGCGTCAGTTTCGGCGTCGTTTTCGGCATCTGCGTTGGCGTCGGTTTCGGCATCAGCAGAGGCGTCGGTGCTTGCGTCGTTTTCAGCATCAGCAGAGGCGTCGGTGCTTGCGTCGTGGCTTGCGTCGTGGCTGGCATCTACAGTGGCGTCGTGGCTGGCGTCTTCTCTCTGGAATGCATCTTGAGGGGGGATCCAGGCATCGTTGTCCGAATCGTCGTCGTCGCAGGCGGAGATCGCAAACAGCGCCGCGAAAAGGCTTAAGGTGATGGGGAGTTTTTGCATGCTTTCGAGCTTCCTGTTTTTGGGTATCGCGCAAGCTAAGCGAAAGTGATTTTAGGATGCAAGGGGATCTTGGGCTGCGCGCGTGGGCGTCAACGCTCTTTTGTCCGCTCGCCGCTCTCGCTGCGTTTTGAGGATGAGCGTGGGGGGCGGGGAGACGGTCGTAGGTGGCTGAGCCCGTTTGCGCCTGTTCTGCGTCGAATGCGTTGAGATTTCGCGGGCCGGCTGGCGCAGACCATCCCCTGTAACTGGCGCCGTAAGAAAAAAAGTTGCCCCGCGGGCCGTAATTTTGGACGATAGTGGATGTTGCATACGGACTGGAGGCTTTCATGAAAACTTCTGCTTTGCTGTTTTGTTCTCTTTTGCCGTTGGGGGCGTTTTTGTGGAGCTGCGGAGGGGATGACGACGACGACGATGTGGCCGCACCCTCTTTAAAACTTTCGGGGACCAATGCGGCTTGCGGTGGAAATGAATTGCCGGTGCCTTCCAAGGACGCATTGCAGTCGGGTAAATATGTGACGGGCAGCCTGACCGTTAAAGGTCGCGATCCGCACACGCAGTCGGGCTTCATGCTGCCCGATACCCCGATCGTGATCGAAGCCAAAGAAAACGCGAGCGCGGATGCCGGGAATGTGTATTTTCTTTCGACGCGCCAGGCGATCTTAAACCGTCAGGTCGACGCTTCCGCCAAAACCAGCGTGAGCCAGCCTCTGGCTTTGAATTCAGGCGAGGCGTTCGATCAGTTTTATTGCACTCAGGAAGGCACCGTGACGCTGACCGCGCACACCTCTTACCAGGCGGGCGGTGTTGGAGAATCGGAGAATTACGAGAGCAATAAAGTTAAATTTGAATGCATCTCGGAGTCTGAATACAAGGAGCGCTGCGGTCCCCAAAGGACCCCGGCCAAACAGGACGCAGGAGTGGTCGTCGATGGCGGTGAAGAGATCCCGGAAGTGAATCTGGCGCCCTGGACGATCTCGACGGTGACGGCAACGAGCGCCAATGATTTGGTGATCGGCACACGCGGCGGCACGAGCGGTTATCCGAACAGCCTCACGATCACGTTTAAGGTGCAGGACTCCGTGGGGCCCATCGAAGGCGTCGAGGTGAAATTCGAGCTGCCCGAAAACTCGCCTCCGCAGCTGGTTCTGGAACCTCCCACGGCGGTCACCAATGAAGACGGCTACGCGCAGGTGATCCTTTACGCCGGAGGCTCCCCGGGCATCGTCTCGATCACGGCGACCGCAGTCTACGAAGAGTTGGAGCAAACCGCCCGCAGCGAGGCGATCGTCATTCGCGGCGGTACCCCCAGCATGCGCAGCTTTGGATTCGCCTGCGAAGATCGCATCATTCCCGCCTTTACTTCGCGCTCTCAGGATGGCCGCTGGCATCTGGTGGACAGAGAAGGGACCCACTGCACCGTTCAGCTGGCCGATCGCGTTCAGGGTCGTATCGATACCAACACGCAGGTCTTCTTCTTAACCGAAGCGGGCACCATGGATGAAACTGTGCCCACCGACACCGATGGCCGCGCTTCGAGCCTGATGCGCATTGGAACGCCCGTTCCTGTAGACATCGCGCCCGCAGGTCCGAGCCCCAAGGACGGTCTGGTGCGCGTGGTCGCGATCACCCGCGGCGAGGAAGATTTCATCGATGTCAACGGTAACAAGATTTACGACGAAGGCATCGACGAGTTCATCCCCGGCGAGCATGATCTGAGCGATCCCTACATTGACGCCAACGACAACGGTCAATACGACTGCAACGCCAATTACTGCGAGGAATTCAGGGATGCCAACCGCGCTGAAGGCCAGGAGAAGAAGTTCTCACCCCCCAACGGTCGCTGGGATGCCGACACCGAAATCTGGAAATCGACGCTCGTGCTTTGGGTTGGCGACGTGCGCACCGAGCAGATGGGCCGCGAATCTTCCATCACATACCAATGCCGCGAAGGCGCAGGCTGCAGCCGCTCACCCATCAATCCCGACTGTCCCGCTGGCCTGGCGCTCTATACCGCCAAAGGCGGCGCCTTCGAAGTGACCGCATATTTTGTGGATCAAAACGGCAACTGCCCCGACGGTTATCACAAGGGTCAGGTCTCGATTTCAGCTTCGGGCGATTACAGCATCGTGGGCAGTTCGCCGAACCTCGTTTACAGCGAGCGCCCCTTCGACGAGGATGTGTTCGAGAACGTCAACTTCGACATCCCCTGCTTTATGGGAAGCTATGAAAATCCGCAGGTTGCGGCCGTGAAATGGGCGGTGATCGATAAAGGCGAAGAGCCTGTGCCCGATGAAAGCGGCAAGACGGATTCGACGACGAGCGAAGTGGAAGTGTCGATCTCGTACGAAGACGCCAGCGGGAATCAAAAGACCCATATCTTCCAGGAGTCGATCTGCCGCTGAGCCGCCTGCGATTTTCCTGCCTTAAAAGCAACCTTGGGGTTGCATCCTTTGCCCAAATGGGCGCAAAAACCTCATTTCAAAGATGTGTTTGAACCTCACTCTCGACAGTGCGAGCGTTTCGCCGTACATTTTTTGCGCATGCGAACTGGTGATCTTCAAAATGCGCCCATTGGCGTTTTCGATTCGGGGCTTGGCGGGCTGACCGTTGCGGCCGCGCTGGCTGCGGCGTTGCCGAGCGAAGATTTGGTGTATCTGGGCGATACGGCGCGCGTGCCTTACGGTTCGCGATCCCCCGAAACCATTTTGCGCTATTTCTATAATAATTCCGCGTTCTTAAAGAATCTGGGCGTCAAGCTCATCGTGATCGCCTGCAACACGGTTTCGGCGCAGGTCCTCGATTTGAATCGGTTTTTGGATCTCCCTGTGCTCGGCGTGATTCAGCCGGGGGCGAGGGCGGCGCTTGCGGCTTCCCGTGGAGGCACGCTTGCGGTGATCGGCACCAAGGCGACGGTCAAATCGGGCGCTTACGTGAAAGCGATCGCGGCGCTGGATCCCGGACGCAGGGTGCTTCAGGCGGCCTGCCCGCTGTTTGTGCCGCTGGTGGAGGAAGGCTGGCTCGATCATCCCGTGACGCGCTCGGTGGCCTGCGAATATTTGCGCTTTTTGGAAGGCACCGATGTCGATACGGTGATTTTGGGCTGCACGCATTACCCGCTGTTAAAGCCGTTGCTGACGGAAGTTTGCCAAACCATTCGTCCGGGCGTGCAGATGCTCGATCCGGCGCATGCGGTCGCCATGGAAGTGAAATTGTTGTTGGAATCCTTGCATTTGCAGCGTAGCGGCCAGGGTACCCGGCGCTTTTTTGTGACCGACGCGCCCGAGCAGGCTCAGGCGGTCGCCTCGCGCTTTTGGGGGCAGGCTGTGGGCGAAGAGTTGCGGTTTGAGCAGGTCGATCTGGAGGTCAAATGATTCAGGGTCTGAACACTGAAGTGCGCTATCGCGGCCGCCTGTGCCACGTGCAGACGGAAGATTCAGGGCCTCAGAATCCGGTGCTCGCGACACATATCTTTCTGGGCGGCAAAATTGTGGTCTCGGTGCGGAGCGAATATCGCGAATCGCTCGATCGCGACGATATGGAGACTTACGTCCACCAGCTGATGCTCAAGCAGCACGCACAGGTGGAAGATGATTTGCGGGCGGGCAAATACGACAACGAGGTGCGCGGTTTAGGATCGGCGCGGACCGACATCCCGCTGGCGCGCAAGGGCAAGGCGCGCACGATGGTGCCCGACGATGTTTTGTCGGCGTTTGAATCCCGCACCGAGGAATCGTTGGTGGGGTCGAATCCCCTTTCGGATGCGCCCATCAACGGTTTTATGCCTGAGCCTTCGCTTCGGCCGTTCACTTCGGTTTCGGTGACCCAGACTTCCGATCGCCTGCGCCCGCTTGGCGCCGAAAAATCCGCCTTCGATTCGATTACGACCGCCACCACCAATTCGCGCGTCTCGCCTCCCGAACGGCAGTCGGCGCAGCCTTCGACGTTTTCTTCGCTCATGCCGCCCAACCGCACGCCGCCGCCGCTGGTGCGGGGGATTGGGCGTTCCAAGCCACCACCGTTGCCGTCGGATCTGCAAAAGACGCCTGCGCCCACCACCAAGCCTGCGGTCAAAACGGCGAGCGCGGCCATCCTTACGTCTTCCACTTCGCTCGATTTGAGCGAGCTTCGGGCCAACCTGGCGCTCGAAGGTGCGTCTGATGAGCATTTCCGTACGGCGCATCCCGGGCAGCGCCTGTTTGATCCGCTGCTCGTCGCCACCCTGCTCGAAACCGACGATATGTAACGTTGCCGTGATCCGTCTCTTTCACGTGACCAAGCAGTACAGCCGCGACGCCTGCGCGCTCGACGATGTTTCGCTGCATTTAACCAAGGGCGAGTTTGCGTTTCTGGCGGGGCCTTCGGGCTCGGGCAAGACGACGCTGTTTAAGCTGCTGTTTTGTGCCGAAAGGCCCACCAAGGGGCAAATCCTCATCGGCGATTTTAACCTGCAGCGGCTGCGCGACGCCTCGATCCCTTATCTGCGGCGCAATGTGGGCGTGGTGTTTCAGGATTTTAAGCTGCTTTCGAGGCGGACGGTGTTCGAGAACGTCGCGTTTGCCCTCGAGGTTCTGGGGCGGCCGCAGTCTGAGATTCGGATGAAGGTGACTTCGATCCTTCGGCAGGTGGGGCTGGGCGACAAGCTTCACGTTTCGCCCCTGCGGCTTTCGGGCGGGGAGCAGCAGCGGGTGGCGATCGCGCGGGCCCTCGTCAACGAGCCGGCGATTTTGCTGGCCGATGAGCCCACGGGCAATCTCGATCCGGCGCTGACGCTCGACATCATGAACCTGATCGTGAATGCGAACATGCGCGGGACGACGGTGCTCGTGGCGACGCACGATCCTTCGATTTTAAAAGCGTTTCCCCGCCGCATTCTGACGCTGAAGCAGGGGCGTCTGGTGGACGACACGCAATCCCTGAACCGGGGCGCAGGTGCGGAGTCGGAGCCTTTGCGGGATTTGGCGCATCAGCGGTGAGATCATGATGGAGCGGATCGCGTATTTTTTGCGCTGCACGCTGCGCTCGTTGCGGCAGTCGGCGATGGTGCAGCTGGTGGCGGTCTCGACGATCGCGGTCTCGACCCTCATCTTTGCGCTCTTTTTAACGCTGCTCGTCAATCTCGACGCGTTTGTGGATCGCTTCGATCGCGATTTGCGGCTGCTCATTTTTGTGAAGGCCCAGCCGGAGGCGGCGGAGCTTCAGAAGGCGGTGCGCGAGATGGAGCGCTGGCCGGGGGTGGTGAAGGTTTCGGGGCGGACGCAGGCGGAGGCGCTTTCGGAGTTGCGGGCGGCGATGGGCGACGATTCGCTGTTCGACGGGGTCTCGCCCGAGGTTTTGCCCGCATCGGTGGAGTTTCAGCTCGAAGGCCCCGAGGCGGAGGCGGAGATCTTAAAGCGCGTGGAGGCGCATCCGCTTTTGGGAGGCATCGACGAGGTTCAGCGGGCGCACGCTTTGATGAAGCGCCTGAGCGACTGGCGGGCTTATTTGCAGTTTGGGGCGCTCGGGCTCGGGGGGCTGGTCGCCTTCGCGTTCATCTTCATCATTTCGAACACCATCCGCCTGACGCTGTTCGCGCGGCGCGAGGAACTCGAGATCATGCAGCTCGTCGGGGCGACGCACCGCTTCATCCGCATCCCCTGCTATCTTGAGGGCGCGTTTCAGGGCGGCATGGGCGCGGCGATCGGGCTTTTGGGGTTTTACGCGGCGTTTCGGTTCCTCGGCGCGGAGCATTGGGGCGGCGGCGGTGCGGTGCGCTTTTTGCCGTTTTCGCTCGGGCTCGCGATCGCTCTGGGCGCGATGCTGGTGGGCGTGCTCGGCAGCTTTCTGGCGGCTACGCGCTATCTGCAGGATTCAGGGCATCACTCTTGAGCCGGTTTTGCGCGTTTCTTTGTGGGTTGCCCCTGATTTGGGCGTTCGGGGTGCAGGCGGCGCCGTCTACGCAGCAGCAGGCGGCGGCGCTTCAGGCCGAGGAAGCCGAGGTTTCTGAACGGCTCGACGCCCTCGATCGGGAGATCGAAAACGCGAAGAAGGCGCTTTCGGAAGGGCAGCAGCGCCTCGAGACTTTGCGGAGCTCGCGCGTGCAGATCGAAGAGCAGAAGCGGGCCCTCGATTTGGATCTCTCAAAGAAGCAGTCGCTTTTGGCCCGGCGCCTGAAGGCGCGCTATTTCTTAAAGCAGGCTTCGGTCTGGCAGCTTTTTCTCTCGACGGTCGATCCTTTGGACTGGATTCGGCGGCAGACGCTGCTCGATCGCGTGCTCAAAGCGGATTTGCGGCTGATTCGCGAGACGAAGGCGCAGCGGGCGTCGCTCGAGGCGCTGAATGCGCAGCTTTTGGAGGCGATGGCGAGCGAGGATGCGGCGCGGCGTCATCTGGAGCAGCAGCGGGCGGAGGCGGCGGCGGAGCGCGAAAAAAAGGCGTCGCTGCTCGAAGAGGTGCGCGGTCGCAGGGCGGAATTTGAGGCGCTTTTAGCCAGGCGCGAGCGGGAACGATCGTCGCTCGTGGTCGCTCAGAAACCTTTGCCTCAGAACGAAGAGAGCGGGTTTGCCCAAAAGAAGGGCCGCCTGCCCAGGCCGCTTTCGGGCGCGCTGCTTCGCGGATTCGGCGCTGCCATGGCGGTNNAGCCGCTCGCGCTGCAAAGGGATCGAATGGGTGGCGCCCATCGGTACCCCCGTTCACGCGGTCGCCGACGGCAAAGTGATCTACAGCGGCTGGTATCAGGGCTACGGCAACCTCGTGATCATCGATCACGGCGGCGATTACCACACCCTCTACGGCCATCTCGACGCCATCAACCGGGTGAGCGGCGAATCGGTGGCGGCAGGCACGCAAATCGGGGAATCCGGCGACTCAGGCTCGCTCTTCGGCCCCATGCTCTATTTTGAACTGCGCTACAAAGGCAAACCCCAAAATCCCGCCCCCTGGCTCGGAGCCCGGTGAGGCCTGCGACTCAAGGCCCGATCGATTTTGAAAACGCTTTTTGGCGGGATGCGAAAACCGCCGATCGATTTTGAAAATGGCCTACACGGTTTGTGTAACCCCCGATCGATTTTGAAAATGGCCCACACGGTTTGTGCAACCCCCGATCGATTTTGAAAATGGCCCACACGGTTCGCGAGACCCCCGATCGAATTTGAAAACGCTTTTTTGCGGGATGCGAAACCTCCGATCGAATTTGAAA
>DBWM01000071.1:17238-96532 GCA_002309015.1 Myxococcales bacterium UBA1238
ACGGCCAAAAAAGGGTTCGCGAAAGCCCCGATCGATTTTGAAAACGGCCAGGAGGCTGCGGGGTTCCTTTTGGTGGCAGCGGCGGTGGGGCGTGCAGATTCTTTGAGCGGCTTCTTTTCCATTTTGCGGAGCTGCGTGTAAAACGCGCCTTCGCTGAAAGCTGGGGAGAGCGATGAGAGAGATTTTTCAGGATGAAACGATCCAGCGGTCGAGGCTGATCAAGATTCTGCTGGTGGCCGGCGCGGGGATCGTTCTGGTGACGGTGCTGGCGATTTGGGGCCTTTCGGGGTCATCGGGGCCGGAGTTCGATTTGGGGGCGTTGGCGGATGCGTCGCTGGCGGCAACTCCTGCACCACAGGTGGAACCGCCGAAGCCTGCAGCGCCGCCGTTTGAAGCGGAGCAGGCGCGGGGGCGTGCGCTTTTGCTCGATCGGCTGGAGGCGCACCGGGTCTCGAGGCTGCGGTTTGGGCATGCGTTTTTGCCGCCCGATCAAAAATTGCCGCTGATCGAGTGGGTCTGCCCGGCGGATTGCGGCGCGCTGTTTTCGGATTTTGCAGTCCAGAGCGAGGCGGCGGGTCTGAAGCTGGTGCCGCCCACAAAGAAAGATCGCGAAGGGGGTCCAAAATATGCGCTGCTTCGCGACGCCTCGGATCGGGCGCTGATCGCGCTTCGGGCGATGCCTTCGGGGCCGCAGCTTTCGGTGGTGGTTCTGGCGCAGAAGGAAACGCCGGCGCTCCTGCATCTTTTGCAGTCGTTTCCGGCTGTGACGCTGGCGATTTCGGGCGAGGCGCTGGGCTCGCCGCTTTCGGAATCCCACGAGGCCTTTTTGCAGGTGAGCGATCTCCTGCCCGATCGCTGGCCGGAGTCGGGTGGCGTCTTTTTTGATGCGGCGCAGGATCTCTCCTGGGCGGATGCGGAGGCGGGGGCAAAAGCGCTGCGCGATCGGGGGCTCTCGCTTTGCGTGGCGCGCGTGGGGCGGCTTCTGGATGCGGCGCAGCGTTTGGGGACGCGGGTCCTCAGCGTGACCGAGTATTTTAAGGGGCCGTCAGAGGCGCTTCAGGATCGCTTGAAGGCCCTCGAAGCTTCGCTGGTTTTGAACGGCGATGCGGTGCTCGCGATTTCGGCGGACGATGTGGCGCTGCAGGCGCTCGAAGCCTGGCTCAAAAAAATGGAGCAGCGCGCAGTGAGGTTGCTTGCGGTTTCTGAGCGCGTTTTATGATCAAAAGTCGCACAGAACATTGTCGATTTTGGGCTTGCTGTGCTATGGAGTTGAGGTATCGAGCCACAGGATGAGGGATGCAAATGCTGCGTTTGGTCATTGAGGACGATGAAGGTCAAACCACGGTCGTGCCTCTGATCCGCGACGAGATCACCATCGGGCGCAAGGATGGCAACACGATCCGGCTTACTGAACGCAATATCTCCCGACGCCATGCCCGCCTGCATTGCTCCGGCGATGCCAACGACGTGGTTTTGCTGGAGGATCTCGACAGCTACAACGGCGTGCGGCTGAACGGCGAAAAAATTGTGGGCCGCGCCCATATTAAACCCGGCGATTCGATTCAGATCGGCGATTACCGCCTGGCGCTCAAGCTCGATCAGCCGCTCAGCGAAAAGCCGAATGAGCCCTCCAAAGTCGCGGATGAGTCGGCGCCGGTCGATCATTCGGATTCCGGGACGCAGGTGGCGCCGCCGCCTCAGATGGAACTGCCGCCCGAGTTGCAGGCGCATTTTGTGGCGCTCTCCTCAAACCTCGCGGGCGAGACCTGGTACATCGAGCAGAACGAAATGAAGCTCGGGCGCACCGACGAGAACGATCTGGTCATCAACCACCGATCGATCTCGCGCAACCACGCCAAAATTCTCGTGCGCGACCAGGTGTTCACCATCATCGATCTCGCTTCGGCCAACGGCGTCCGCGTCAACGGTCAGCCTTACGGATCCTGCACCCTCCGCAACGGCGATATTGTGGAACTGGGGCAGGTGAAGCTGCGCTTTGTGGGGCCCGGCGATCCTTATGTGTTCGATCGCAGCGAGATCGAAGATGTGCTGCCCGAGGGACCGACCACTTTGCGCATGGTGCTTGCGGCGATCATTCTGGTGGCGGCTTCGACGGGGACTTTTTGCGTGCTGCGCGCCCGCCGGGATCCGCCTCAGCCGGCCCCCGCAACGCTTTCGATGCGCCTGAGCGACAGCGAGATTTCGGGGCTGATTCAGGAAGGCAGAGGGTATCTGGCGAAGAAGCGCTGGACCGAAGCGCGATCGGTCTTTGGCCGCGTGCTCGAAGCTCGGCCCGATGATCCCACGGCGACGTTCGGTTTGAAGGAAGCGGTCAGGCATTATCAGCAGGAGCAGCTGGGCGTGCGCTTTAAAGCTGAGGCGGATGCGGCGCGCTGGGGCGAAGCCTTTGAAACCTTAGGGAAACTCGACGACGAGCAGCTGAAGACGTTCGAGAGCAGAATTCCCAAAGTGAAGCAGGGCTATGCCAAAGAAAAGCTGGATCAGGGCCGGGCGATGCTCCGGGCGGGCGATCTGTCCAGGGCCCGCGAGATTTGGAACCAGCTTCGGGAATATCCTTTTGCGAAGAGTCAGGCGGCTGCTTTACAGGTCGATATCGAGCGGGAAGAGCGACAGACGCGCGATCCATCCGGATTCAAGCCGCCTAAACAGATCGCAAATCAGAAATCCAGGCCGGAAGAAAACAAGAGCGGCGCTGCAGCCTTCAATGTGAAGGGCGCGGGGGCTCAGGAAGCGGCCCTGTTGCCTAAAAACGACCCCCCGAAGGCTGGGGATTCTGCGGCGGTGGAAGTCAACTCTGATCCGAACGAAACCTATGAGAGCGCATTGGCAAAGGGACAATCTGCGAATGAGAGCGGAGAGACCTCGAAAGCCATCCGGATGTTTTTGCTGGCCAACCATCTGAATCCCCAGGCCATGCCGCCTTATTTCAATCTTTGCCAGCTTTACGAAAAGCAGGGAAAATATGCAGAGGCGCTCAAATACTGTCGCAAATGTCTTCAGCTGGCGCCTTCCGACGCCTATCGCAAAATGATTCAAAAGCGCATCGAAGATATCGAATCGATGCTCTGATGAAAATGTGCTCTTTCATTAAAGGACTGTGAGCATGAGAGCGGCCTCGATTTTGGGGGCTTTGGCCCTGTTGCCCGTCGTCTGTGCGGCGAATCCCAAAAATGTTGAAGTCGAAAACTTTAGGCCCGCCATGGACGCTCGCAGTTTTGTAACGGTGGAGCGCTCCAAGATCCTCGGCACTCTGGAGCCGATGGTGGGGCTCTATTTAAATTACGCGTTTAATCCCCTGCATCAGAAGATCGACGGTAAGGAGACGACGCTGATCGACAGCTACGGAGCCGCGAACCTGATGCTCGCGATGGGGCTGGCGCATTGGGTGCAGTTCGGGATCGATATGCCGATCGTGATCGTGCGCGGCGATTCGGACGGCGTGGGCGATGGCATGGAGCTTGCAGGCGAGGGCCTGGGCGACATGCGGCTGATGGCCAAGCTGCGGATCCTCGATCGCGATCTGTATCACGTGGGCGTGTCGGTGATGCCGGTGCTGCAGCTGCCTACGGGGAGCGATGGGGCGTTTGCGACCTCGGATCAGGTGATCTTTCATCCCAAACTGATCGTCGACTGGCAATACAAGCGCGTGGGCCTGGCGCTGAACGCGGGCTACCGCATGCAGGATGAGCTTTCGCTTGATCGCGATGTGACCCACACGATTTTGGGCGAGCGCGAAAGCGATACGCGGGTCGAGACCTTGAAGCGCGAGCCGATCGTTGTGGGCAACCAGGTGACCTACGGCCTGGGCGTCAGCGTGATGCTGATCAAGGATCGCTTTGAACTCGTGGGCGAGGTTTTTGGAGCGCAGCCCGTGGGCGGAGGCGAGCAGGATGATCCGCTCGAAACGCTTTTATCGACGCGCACTTATCTGAGCCGCAACGCGAACTTTACGCTGGGCGTGAGCCGGGGCTGGATGACGGCTTTGGGCGATCCGGATTTGCGCATCTTTGCCGGCATCCTCTACGAGCCTACGGTGGGCGATGCGGACGGCGACGGGATCCCCGACGACGTGGACGGCTGCCCCGAAGATCCCGAAGACAAGGACGGCTTTGAAGACAGCGACGGCTGCCCCGATCCCGACAACGATCAGGACGGAATCCCCGACATGTACGACATGTGCCCCGATCACGCCGAGGATTTTAACCAGTTTGAGGACGAAGACGGCTGCCCCGACGGCCTGCGCGATACGGACGGCGACGGCATTCCCGACTACCTGGATCGCTGCCCCACGGAGCCCGAAGATTTGGACGGATACGCCGATAAAGACGGCTGCGCGGATCCCGACAACGACGGCGACGGCATCCTGGACGTCAACGACAAATGCCCGAACGACCCCGAAACCTTTAACGATTTTGAAGACACCGACGGCTGCCCCGACGAGTACACGCGAAAGCCGCAGCGCAAGGTGACCGTCACCGCCGAGAAGCTCGAGATCATCGACAAGGTGTATTTCGAGACCAACAAGGCGGTCATCAAGAAGACGAGTTACGATCTGCTCGATCAGGTGGCGCAGACGCTGAAGGAAAACCCGCAAATCCTCATGCTCGAGGTTCAGGGTCACACCGACAGCCGCGGCAAGAAGGCGCACAACTTAAAGCTTTCGAAGCAGCGCGCGGCGGCGGTGCGGCAATATCTGATCGATCGCGGCGTCGCAGCCGATCGCCTGGTGAGCGAAGGCTACGGCGATCAGATGCCGATCGATACGCGCGAAAACCGCGAGGCCTGGGAGCGCAACCGGCGCGTCGAGTTCGTCATCCTCGATTCCTCCGATCGCTGATGGAGGAAAATTGCCTTCATCGGTTCAAAAAATCCCCTCTTTCACTGTTTGAGCCCTCAAACAACCCCGTTTTTTTCTGATCGAATGAAGATTTGGCCCTTGTAATTGGTTCAAAGGCCGGTTTAAGCTCCCAAAGTCCTGCATTCGCAGGGCTTCCCCGTGATGAAGGAGCTTTTTATGACGATCAACAGAGTGCAGCAGCGAAGTGGGATGACCTTGCTGCAAGCCCTCGACGAGGCCAACCGTTGCCTCCTGTGCCACGATGCGCCTTGTTCCGCCGCCTGCCCCGGAGGCACCGATCCGGGTGGGTTCATCCGCAAGATCCGCTTCCTCAACCTGAAGGGCGCGGCGGCTTTGGCGATGCGCAACAACCCCCTCGCGGGCACCTGCGCGCTGCTTTGCCCCACCGAGAGCACCTGCCAGGGCGCCTGCACGCGTCAGGGCATGGATCGCCCCATCAACATCCCCGCATTGCAGTCGTTTGCAGTCGATTACGGCGTCTCCTGCGGGCTTGTGGCCACCGAGCGCGCGGCATCGACCGGTCGCAAAGTGGCGGTCGTGGGATCGGGCCCTGCGGGCGCGGNNTACGGCCGCAGCCAAGCTCGGCGAATACGGCCACGACGTGACGCTGTTTGAAGCGAAGGCTCAGGCGGGCGGTATGTTGCGCTATGGCGTGCCCGACAGCCGGCTTCCGAACGCGCTGCTCGATCGGGAAGTCAATGATCTCAAGCGGTTAGGTGTTGAGATCAAGCTGAACACCGCCGTTGCGGACGCGAGCGAACTTTTGAATCAGGGCTTCGACGCGGTCTTTATGGCGCCCGGTCTGCAGCTCGGCATCAAACTGAAGATGAAGGGCAGCGATCTCGAGGGCGTGACGAGCGCGGTCGAGTTTTTGGAAGCGGCGCACAACGATGCGGCGGCTTTGAAGCCCAGCTTTGCAGGCCGGAACGTGGCGATCATCGGCGGCGGTTCGGTGGCCATGGACGTGGCGCGCATTTCCCGCGAGCTCGGAGCCAAGCGCATTTACGTGCTTTGCCTCGAAGCGATGGACGAGATGCCGGCGGCCAAAGATGAGCTCGAGCACGCGCAGGCCGACGGCGTGATCTTCCATCCCCAAAGCCGCACCGTCGAAATCGTGGGCGAAGGCGGCAAGGTGGTGGCCCTGAAGGGCATCGAGACCGAATGGGCGATCCCCGGAAACCTGAGCCCCCAGAACGCGCGCGACATTGAGGGCACCGAGTTTAACCTCAAGGTTTCTCACGTGATTCAGGCCATCGGGCAAGGCGTCACCGATCAGACCAAGGCGCTTTTGGGCGCGGTCGACTGGTACGGGCGCACGGTTACGGTCACAACCGATCAGGCCACATCCGTGCACAAGATCTTTGCGGGCGGCGATATTTCTCGCGGACCCGGTACGGCCATTGAAGCGGTGGGCGACGGAAAGCGCGCCGCCTTGGCGATCCACAACCTGCTGATGTCGGAGGAAACGCTTTGAAGCTGCCGAGCCTTGAAGTCGAGTTCTGTGGGGTCAAATTCCCGAACCCCTTCTGCCTGTCCTCCTCGCCCGTGGGCAATACGTACGAAATGTGCGCCCGCGCTTACGATATGGGTTGGGGTGGCGTCGCCTACAAGACCATGTGCCTCGACGACGTGGTCAAGATCGTGCACCCCTCTCCGCGCCTGAACGCCCTGCACCGCGGCACCGATCGCGTGATCGGCATCCAGAACCTGGAGCAGATTTCGGATCGCAGCACCAAAGAAAACTTTGAGGACTGCGCCCGTTTGAAGCGCGATTACCCCGATCGCGTGCTGATCGCCTCGATCATGGGTCTCACCCGCGAATCCGACTGGTCGGAGCTGGCCAGAATGTCGGAAGACGTGGGCGCAGACATGATCGAATGCAACCTGTCCTGCCCTCAGATGACCGTCGAAGGGACGGGCCACAAGGCGGGCCAGAACACCAAGATCATCGCGCGTGCGGTCGAGCTTTGTAAGAAGGCCTGCAAGATCCCCGTCATGGCGAAGATGACGCCCAACATCACCGACATGGTGACGGTGGCGCGCGCAGCCGAAGAAGGCGGGGCGGACGCGATCTCGCTCATCAACACGGTGCGCGCGATCACGGCGGTCGATCTCGAAAAGCTGGTGCCTCTGCCGAACGTCGCGGGCAAGTCCTCTGCATCCGGTTATTCCGGGGCCGCCTGCAAGCCCATCGCGCTCCGTTTCCTGGCGGATTTGGCGATGGCGGGCTTTAAGCTCCCCATCTCGGGCATGGGCGGCATTTACACCTGGATGGACGCCGCCGAGTTTTTGCTCATGGGTGCGACCACCCTTCAGGTCACGACGGCCATCCTCAATCACGGTTACCGCGTGGTCGAGGATATGAAGGAAGGTTTGCAGTATTACATGGCCGATCACGGCTACAAGTCGCTGAGCGAGATGATCGGCAAGGCGCTGCCCAACGTCACCGATCCCGCGCATCTGAGCCACGAGACTCAGGCCGTCTCGATCATCGACAAGAACAAATGCATCGGCTGCGGTCAATGCTACCTCTCCTGCCGCGATGCGGGCGCGTTCGCCATCAGCCTCGACGCCGATCGTAAGGCGCAGGTCGATCACGAGAAATGCTTCGGCTGCCTCATGTGCAAGCACATCTGCCCCGTCGACGCCGTCTCGTACAACATCGTCAGGCATCACCAATACGCCTGAGCGTACGGTAAGATGCGCCTCTGAAGCCCGCCATCGTGCGGGCTTTTTTGTATCTGTCGCTATACCCGCCCGAAACGCTGCAAAATACGGTATCCCACCTCTCTATATTTCAGAATAATGCCCAAATACGGAAAGGCGCCCTGTTTGCTGTTACATAAATAGGGCATATACGGAGAGATTGCCATTTTGCAGATATGTATTGATGCAGAATACGGTATTTTGAAACAAAACAGCGGTGCATAATGGGGCAGGATCGGAAGATGAGGTCTCAGCGCGAGCGTTTGGAGTCCATTTACGGCAGATCGACCTTAAAAAGGGATGAAATGCAGTTTTTGAGATTGACAGTACAGGATGATAGGCTTTAATAAGACCAGATTCTGGAATGAAAGGTTTATCCGATGTCGAAAAAGATCGTGATTGTGGATGGTGGCCCAAGGAAGGCGATGAATACGGCGGCACTGATCGAATCCCTGAAGGATGGCGCGCGATCGGTGAGCGATCAGATCGAAGTGAAGATCATTCGACTCTACGATCTCGATTACAAAGGCTGTATGTCGTGCCTGGCCTGCAAGGTGAAGGGCAGCAAATTCACGGAAGTCTGCGCTTATAAAGACGGATTATCGGACGCTCTGCGCGAGGCGGCTTATGCGGATGGTCTGGTTTTTGCCTCGCCCATTTATTTCAGCCAGGTGACCGCGCAAATGCGCGCCTTCATCGAGCGGCTCATCTTCCCCTGGCTTTCATACAGCAAGATGGCGGTGACAGCGCCTAAGCGCATCCCCACTGCCGTGATTTATACGATGAATGCGTGGGGTCAGTTTGTAGAAAACATGAAGCCTTTCTTCGATCACTTCGAATCCCTGATCGCGATGGGACTTGAGAAGCCGGAGCGGATTGAAGCGCAGAATACGCTGCAGGTAAAACAGTACGATCGCTACGAAATGGCCGCGTTTTCTGTGGAAGACAAGCAGCGCTGGCATGAGGAGCAATGGCCGCAGGACTTACGACGGGCATACGATGTGGGTGCGCAGATGGCAAAGAGGATCCTGGCGGACGATCATCAATAAACAGATCGCCGGCGGGCTCAACAAGCAAAGGCGGGCTTTAAAAACGGCGATTGATCCCATAGGATAGCAAAAGCGGCGCCTTTGATGCCCTGTAAGGAGAACGCGATGGGAGCGCGGATTTGGAATCTTTATGCACCCGTTTATGAATGGGTGATGCGATCCGAAAAGCAGATTTACGACTACATGTATGCGCATATCGCGCAGGCGGTCAAAGATTTAAACGTGCTCGAGATCGCGACGGGGCCGGGGCTCATCGCCAATCACATCGCATCGAGCGCAAAGTCGGTGGTGGGCACGGATTTTTCGCCGAAGATGATCGAGCAGGCCAGGAAGCGCGCCTGGGCCTCGAACGTGCGCTTCGAAGTGGCTGACGCCTGCGCGCTGCCCTTTAAGGACGATTCCTTCGATGTGGTCGTCATCGCCAATGCCCTGCATCTGATCCCGAATCCCGAGAAGGCGCTTGCCGAGATCGATCGCGTCCTCGTCGAAGGCGGGCTCCTGATCGCGCCGAACTTTTTGATCTCGATGCATGGGCATAAGCTGAGCCTCTGGCCCAAGCTCCTCAGGCTCATCGGCATCCATTTTGTGCACGCGTGGGACGAGGCGGGCTACAAGGCGTTCCTGACACAGCAGGGGTTGACGATCACCCAGGGAACGCTGCTCAAGGGCCGCATCGATCTCTATTATGCGGAATGCGTGCGCCGCAAAACGCCCGCGTAAAGGGCAAATCGCTGAAGGCGCGGCGGTAGGACATCCATAAAATGAAGATAAAACTCAAAAGGCCTGGACGCCGCATCAAAGCTTAAATATACTCTTTCAAAGGTAAACGGAGGATCTTCAAAAATGCTGACCATTCAACGCTTTGCGCATCAAAAGCTGAACCGCGCCGAGGTTTCGACCTTTAACTACAACCTGCTCAATATTGTGCTCGATTGCTGCGGCGAGTTCGGCAAGGCTTATCAATTCTTCAAGCAGGCCGCCGCCGAATACGACGCCGCCTATAAAGAGCAGGGCATGAACCCCTCGCACAGCCTGGCCGACTACGACAAGGCGACCGACGACGCCTGGAGCAGCTTCAACGCCCAGGTCAAAGCGAGCGCGCTGCATCCCCGGGCCGAAGTGCGCGCCGCCGCCGAAATCGTGAAGGCCGTCTTCAACAAGACGCCGAACCCCACGCGCAAATCCTACGAAGTCTCCTTCGCCGAGATGCGAAACCTCCTGAGCAGGCTCAGCGACATCCCATCCCAGGTCATGTCAGACGCGCTTTTGGACGAACATCTGCAAGCCTTCCGCGCCTCCGTCGAGGCTTTCGGCGCCGCCAAGTCCGGCATCATCAATCAATCCGCGGATCGCCGCTTCGGCGTCTTAAAAGAAGCCCGCGATCGTTGCTACGAAGCCTGGATCGCCCTCTCCACCGTCCTCGAAGCCGGCGCTTTCAACGAATCGATCCCCGGCGCCGAAAAAGCGATCGCGCGCATCAACATCATCTCCGACGCCCTCCGCAGCCGCCTCAACCGCCGCACCGACAACGACGAAGATGAAGGCACCGAAAACGTCTTCGACAGCATCGACGAAGCGACCGTCAATGGCGACGATGTAAAAGAAGCGTGATCCCGTAAGCTTCAGTTCCCCCCGCCTGTAAGCCCCCCGCCTACAAAAAGCGCCTTCCGTGAGGGCGCGGTTCGTGTAAAAGACATCAACGTTGATAAAAGGGACTTCAGGGGTGAAGACTACGTAATGAAGGGGTGAGTGCGCAGTTTGAAGGCTGGGTAGGGGTGTATTGAGGTTGACCTTCTCGCAATCTCTCAAGTTATCGCGGCCTCAAGCCATCTGCACATTCTTCGCTGTCAAATCTGTCGTCAACCGCATCTACGCCTCTTCCGCCGCCTTCACGCTCTTTTTGCTCTCCGCCGGCGATGCCAGCCAAAAACCCCCTCAAAAAACTTTGCTCGCCAGGAGACGCGCCATCTCCCCGGGAAACTTGACTTCTCCTGTGAAGATAGACGCCATTGGCGCCGGCAACGCCGCTTTGCTTAACCTGCGGCTGCAAGAAATTTTTGGGATCGTGACCTCTCCTGTGAAGATAAACGCCATCGGCGCCGACAACGCTGTATTGCTCGCCAGGAGACGCGCCATTGCCCCGGGAAACTTGACTTCTCCTGCAATGTAATGGGGGAGAACGCAGAGGATTCAGATCTCTCGCAGGAGTTGCTTGCTGGCATCATCTGTGATCGGATATTGCCCGCGAAGCTTTTGCCTCAACTCTTTTGCAACCGCTTGCCAATCGCGGATGAACTGCGCCCACTCTGCCTTGCTTTTGAATCCGACGTACGAAAACTCGTGCTCATTGTCGATGAACAGCGCATTGTAGCGGTCTTGGAGCGCATACAGCTTGTTATCCAGCTCGACGTCCGAAGCGAGCACCTTCGGAAGCGATGTGTCGATGACACCGTCTTCCTCGTCATAGAGCCACACCGGATAGGCGCCATATTCAAAAAGGAATCTGATGCGTTTTAACATTCACTTTGTCCCTTATGCGGCTGACTCAAAAGCTGCCGCATGGCATCGTCCCACTCTTCCTGGCTGTATTCATCCAGGTATGCGTCTAATCCTGCATACAACTCTGAAGAGTCTTTGAGTGACTTTAAAAAGTCTTTGGCCAGCTGAAACCCATTGTCGTCACCGAGCGTCTTGCCCTGCATGAAGTCTTGAAAATTCGCATAAACCGCCGGATCGGCTGAATCCTCAGTCATCCAGAGGTAAGGATTCATATCACTTAAAGAGCATGTGAGCTTCTCATCCTTGGTCTCTTCCCAACAGTGATCCAACATGAAGTAAATCAGGCAAAAGAATTCAAAGCTGTTCATCGCAGGGCGCCTTTCGGTTTCGAGCCTGGGGGAGCATAGCACCGGCGGTGTTCATTTTGGGGGAGATTTAAAGCGGATGGGCGGGAGAAGGTGAGGGATTACGACTTCTGGTTGCGCTTCTTGGCGCGCTTCTTCGGCTCCTCAATGCCATCCTGCCCCTTATGCGGCTGACTCAACAACTGCCTCATGGCATCATCCCAGCCTTCCTGATCATATTCTTCAAGGTACTTCTCTAATCCTGGATAGAATGTGATCGTCTTCAAATAGTCTTTTGCGAGCTGAAACCCGTTGTCTTCGCCGAGGGTCTTGCCCTGCATGAAGTGCTTAAAATCCTCATAGACAGCCGGATCGCCTGAATCCTGCGATGCCCAGAGGTATGGATTCATTGCACCCAGAAATGCACCGTGGTCGTCATCTTTCGATTCCTGCCAGCTGTGATCGAGAAGTAAGTAGATCAGACTAAAGAATTCAAAAATGTTCATCGCGGGGCGCCTTTCTACGCTTTATAAGCGTAGAATTACTCTGAGCTCTGTGTGCAAACAAATGCTATTACTCAACCGTGCTAGAAAATTAGGGAATGGCAGATGAAAAGAGATGATTGGTGAGAGAGCTGATTTGAGTAGAATCTTTTTGTTTGGAAATTAGAGTAGATGCCTAGAAATTACAGCAGATGTCATTTTGAATCACGTATTTTCCAGCATTTTTATGTATGAGAAGTTCTACTGCTCTTGTGATAAGAGAGCAAAGTTTGTGTCTGGTTTCTTCATTTGGGCAACCGACATAGCTGAATTCTTTTGGTGTATCGATAAAGAACGAGTCATAGAGATCGCTCACAGCCATAAATGCAGCGGTTAATTCATCATCGTTGTCCCATTCCGGTGGGTTATCATTGCCGATGATCTCATCGTTCTCGTCGTAGAGCCAAATGCAGTAGGTGTTGTATTCTAGCATGAGACGTAGTTTTTTAATCATTTTCGAAATCCTTTAGTCTTCTGGGATTGGCGCCAACGATAAATCCATTGCTGCTGATTTGTATGGAGATTATTTGTTCACGCCCATTATAGGTGAATTTGTAGATGGTTCGCGGATTCCTTTTACCTTGTGTCCCTATAATGTGACCTTTCTAGTATATAATTAGGCAGCTCCTCATTGGTAATGCCTTTTCCATTAAATTCATGCCCATGTTTTTCGATAATGTGCTGAAGTCCTGCTCCAGAGTTGCCAGTTTCGAGCCACACGACTTGACCAGAAGGAGATCGAGTAATAAATAAGACTTTTTCTGGTGATATTTTGTAGTTGTTGGCTATGACTTCAGCGATCAATGCTTGGCTTTCGCCACTTGTCCCGGAGTAAAGATTCGAACTCTCCTTACACATTTTGCGTCCTTTTTGAGAAATACTCAGCAGTTTTGCTGGGGTAAGTGACAATGCTGATACCTTCGGCTGTTAGCCGATGGAAGAAATTGTAGTTTGCAGATCCGTAGACTAGGATGGTGTGAGGTTGAAGAATGCGTATCAATTCACGTAGCCCTACTTCAAAGATGTGCTTGTTGACTTTGTTTCTTAGTCCGCTTGCCACTGTTCCAATACAAACGACGCTGTTTTTGGGAATGCCAACCCAACAATAATTCCAAGTTTCTTGAGTTCCCCAACGCACATTATTGATGACTTGGATTCCATTCCTTCCTAGCCAGTAACCGATTTTTCTCATACGGAAGGTGTTGTACATTTTTTCAGGTTCTGGGAAATCTCGGTAGGTGGAAAAGTCGGGTGTGATGCAGCCATCAAAATGCCTGAGCATTTTGAGGACCGAAACTGCGTGATTCCAAATTCCTTTTTGTGGGCCATCAAATTTGTAGTCGTCTTGGTAAAAACACACAAACTTGTTGCAATGAAAGTGGCGATGATGCCGCGCAATCTCTTGCTTGTAGAGATGCTTTGCGTCTTCCCAGAGAATCATGCCTTTGGGCAAGTTTTTTGCTGTCGTTGGACAGTATGGAATGTCGTGAGGGCCGAATTGAGCTCCTTTGCACATGAAGGCATTCCAAATATCTTTACAGCCTGCGCGCGGAGCTTTTTTGCTTTTATTGAGATTCGACTTTTGGGCTTGTGTGTTAATGCAGTTATCGGAATTCGAAGAAAACTGTTGCATGAACTCGAATTCCATTTGGATGCCATCTTGATTAATTTCAGGCATATAAATCTCCTATAAGCCTACTCGCTGAGTAGGCTTGAAAAAATTCTTTAACAGAGAGAGCATGCCTGCAGACAGCCCCGCCATGAGCAGTCTACAGGCATAACGCCGGGTTCACCTTGATGCTGGTAACATCAGGGTGAACCTTATCGCGTTTAAAAGTGGTTTGAGCCTCCTCTCGGGGTTAGTAAATATGTATGTCATCGTGCGGTTGCCTAGGCCGTGTGGGCTTAACAGGCCGCTTCGGCAATGGGTGGTGAATGGGGATGTCCGACGGAATCCTGAAGGGAAAATCCGGCGGGACTTGAGGCCTCCCTTTTGCAGGGGGACGGGGTGTTTGCTGAATAGGACGCATGACAGCGTCTCCTTTCTTGTGAAAGGCGCACAATAGCGCGTTATCGCGTTTAAAGCGCAGATGACAGGGTTACTGCGGGCAAGAAGGTTAAAAGGAGGTGAACGAGCCATTCTGTGATCGAAACTACCATTAGCGTGTCATTAGTGGTTGTATGGATGGGTGAAGCGGTGGTGTAAGCAAGGTGGCGACTGGCCTTCCTTTTTATTGATTTTGCCGCTATTTTAGCACGTTTGGCGAGCTGTTGCGGCGATGATTTCAAAGAAAACAGTCGATTCACTGAAAAAAAAAGAATGCGAAAATGAAAAGTTGTTTAAAGTCAATTGGTTATATTGTGCTATGGTGTGAAAAATCAGTGTCTGTTCGAGACAGATCGTGGCTTTGTTCCCCGCTTCGCCAACTGAAAGTTGCCCGTGAAATGGGCTGGTCGACGAGTGGCTCATTACGTCGGACGTAAGATGAAGAAAAATGTCTACTTTCAATGGGTTATGGCGTCGCATTGACGCGCTTTTGATGGCGGCGCGATCTGGGATAAGAGTCAAAAAAATTGAGCTGTAAGGCTGCAACAAACAGGCCTTTCTTTTGTGCTTAAGTGCCTTTGGAATACACACCGTGTATTGGGCGTGCAGTCTTTTGAACCATATCGAATGACAGAGGGCGGCGCTTTGAATCATGCCGCACCTTATGCCAAGATTGATGCGCGTAAAACGGGGGAAGAATGATTGAACTGCTGAATTTGATTCAGATTTTTTTATGGGGGGTGACGTGAAGCTTACTTGTCTTCGGCGGGCTTGTCCCCTGCGGGGGTGCCTTCGGCGGCGGCCTTGGCTTCGGCTTCAGCCTTGGCGCGCATCTCGGCGTTGATCTTTTCCATCATCTCGGGATCGTTGGCGTCGGGCATGAAGCTTGAGAAATCGGGCATCGCGGGCGCACCGAAGCCGGGTTCGCGGTCGCGGGCTTCGCGTTCCATCAGGATCTTGGGGCGCTCGGTGCCATCCTGCGGGATCAGGCGGATGGTCTTGCGCATGGGGTTGGCGATGGGGTTGTTGAAGGCGTAGATGTCCCAGTTGATGTTTCCGGGGCCTTCGATCACATCGCCCTCGCGAAGCATGTCTCCGCCGTTTGAAACGATGTAGTCTGCAACATTATGCAAAAACGTGTCGACTTCGCCGCGGTTGTATTTGCCGTTTTCGAAGCAGCATTCGACGTCGGGCAGTTCGAGCTGCGACATGCCGATGGTATCCATCAAAAGCCACGTTGATCCGAGCTCCAGCAGACCGATGCGGATATTCGTCCAGACGTCCAGGGGCAGGCAGCCTTCGTCCTCGGCCCATTCCATCGATTCTTTGACGAATTCGGCCGTGCGCAGCGATTCGCCCGAGGGATTGAAGTAGGCGAGCGCCCCTTCGAGCTCGGCGATGTTGGCGGCGATGGCCGTGATCGTGCGGAGTTCCACCTCGGGGGCCAGCGGTTCGGCGTCTTCCTGCTCGGCGTTGCCCAAATCGAAATGCGTCGTCCGGATGCGCACCATTGCCTTGTGCTTGTTGGCTGCCTCCTGAGCGCCCTTCCAGACCCAGGTCTGCTTGGTTGCGCGGCGCATGGCTCCCGGCGTCACATGGCAACCGAACGCGTTTTCCATGAACGCCCGAAACAGATTCTGATCCTCCGTCGGCTTCGGCCAGTCCACCCAGGGATGCTCGACCACGTCGATGATGACCCCCGTTCCCGCGCTGTCCTGAAGACCCAGCACGAGCGCCTCTCCGTCGCAGGCCCAATGCTCCTTCTCGCCCTGCTCCGTGCGGCCCAGAATGTGAAAATCGCCGATGACGGTCTCGATCTCGTCGAGCGACGGCGCCACCGAAAACAACACGAACACGCTTTGATTAAACATAACTCTCCCTTCAAAGAGCGCGCTGTCTGTGCGCAGAGAATCGCACGTTAGGGGCGGATTTTAAAGGAAAAGCTTTAAGGAAGGTGGAGTGGGGTGGGGGGAGGGAGATGGAAGGGATCAGCTGTGAGCCGCTGGCTTACCACCGCTGAGTAGCTGGTTACGGGAGCCGAACCACTTCTTGATCCATGCGTCGAACTGATCCTGTTCGCCCCAGTCGACCAAGTCGTCGATGCGTTTCACTGCGGTCTTGATGTCGATTGCGGCACCGTTGGCTGCGCAGTGATTCAGAATCAGGTAAGCTTCGCGCTTGGTCTTGGCGGACTTCAGGATCTTGATGATCGCCTCTTCCTCAAGTTCGTCAGGCAACAAGATACCGCGTTCGGTCATTTGGTAAATGAGTTCACCCTTGACCTCAGGCGAGCTGTTGGACCAAATCTTGTCGTTATTATCCTCTTTGATGTGCTTGGCCATCGTGTGGATGCGAGTTTGGTTGGTCGCCCAGCTCGAGTAGTTGGAAACCAGCTTCTTGAGGCCTGCAGCTGCGACCACCGCCCCCGGGTTCATCGCTGCGAAGGCCGTGGCTCCGATGGCCAAAATGCGATACTGCTTGAAGGCTTCAGCCGCGATAGCTGTCACCTTTTGATAATCGCACCGCTTGAGCATCGTATTGATGACCGAAAGGATTTCGATGGGGTCAACTTCGAGCTCAAACTTGACGCCCGCACCGAGACCCACTGTCAACGAGGCTTTCGCCCGGATGATGAAGGTCCCGTTGTTGTAACCGACTTCGAAGGACGCTTCCCCACCAATCCCGGCGCTCAGGCTGCCCTTAACACCAATCTTGGCGAGTTGCTTCCATTCTTTGGTGTCGACGTGGCCGTCATGCCATTCGATTTTACCGCTGATCTCGCCATCAATGGCTGCGCCTGCAAATCCGCTGATGCTGCCGGAGAGGCCAACTTTCGTTTTAGATGAGTTGTTGCCTTTGGTCAGGCTGACCCCCGCTTCAGCAGAGGCGGCAGCGACTACGCCGACATAACCTTCACCAGAAAGACTCACGGTACCGCGAATACGCATTAATTTCGGGTAGATCGAAGAAGTCTTCTGAAGTGATGCAGGCATCAGCAGGAAGCCATCTTGGCCCGCGATGTACCAGTCAACGGTGCCCTTTGCTCTCGCGAGATCGAAGCCCGCTTTGGCTTCCCCCTTCACGTTAAATTTGCCTGAATCGGGATCGAATTCTGCAGAACCGCTCAATCCCGCCGAGAAGCGGAATAAGGCTGCTTCATAGGATGCATTGTATTTTTGACCCGAAGAATTTCCTGAACTGCTTATCACCTTGCCGAAGACAGGGTAGATCTTCTCATAGTCTTTCTTGAAAAACTCATGCGCGATCTTGACTTCCGTGAGCTCTCTGGAAGCGTCTTCGACCTGTTGCTGAGTCTTTTCGAGATCCTTAATGATGGCGTCGAACTCTTTGTTCTTATTCTTCTTCTTAAAAGACTTTGCGAGTTTCTGCAGGTCCGAACTCATCATTTCATCGGCATCTAGCTTGCCAACATAATAAACTTTGAGTTTCTTGGACGATTTCTTACCAATCATGAATTCGCGAATGGGCGGATCCTTCAGATCGACAGATCCCTCTTTGCCACCACAAGCGGTCAGGAGTTCCTTCATAACCGCTTCATTCTGCTTCAGATCGGCTTCGGTCGACTTCTCGTTAATCTTCTTCAGCTTCTTGCGGATATTTTCAATTCTTTGAGCGTAAGCAATAAGAGCTTTATAGTATGGCTCTGGTAAATGATAGATTTCTTTCGTCCGAGGATCGAGGGCTTCGTATACTTCAAACTTGAGCTCAGGCTTCTTGCTGTCATCAGTCTTGCCGCTGGTGTTCGAGCTATTGTTGCTCGAATTGTTGTTCGGCTTGGCGTTGTTACCCGAGTTATTACTGTTATTGTTAGCGCTGTTGTTGTTGGCGCTGTTGTTGTTGGCGCTGTTGTTATTCGCGCTGTTGTTGTTATTCGCGCTGTTGTTGTTATTCGCGCTGTTGTTGTTGGCGCTGTTGTTATTCGCGCTGTTGTTGTTATTCGCGCTGTTGTTGTTATTCGCGCTGTTATTCGCGCTGTTGTTATTCGAGTTGTCGCCCGGCTTGCTGTTGTCGTTGTTTGCGGGCGAGCCGCCTTTTTGAGGCGTGCTGTCGCCGCCAGCGTTACCGCCGTTTCCGCCAGTCAGGCTGCTGTTGCCGCTGGATCCGCCGTTGCCACCACCATTGCCGTTGCCGCCACCACCGCCACCGGGGCCGTCGGGGGCTTCGTAATGGTTGCCTTTGTCGTCGACCAGATCGTTGACCATGTAGCCAACCTGCTGGTCGAGGATGCCGAGGATCTTGAAGTTTTGATCGCTGATCTCGCTCAGGCTGATCTTGCCGTTCTCGTCGCTGGTGACCCGGAGCAGCTGACCGTCGCCCAGTTCGAGCTGGAGCGTTAAGCCTGCAACGGGTTTGCCGCCGTCTTCGATGATCTCGAACTCGACCCAGCCGGTGGCGTCGTCGAGCGGGATGCAGATCTGGTCGTCGGGGTAGATCAGGTTCGGGTTCGAGCGCTTCTTGCGGAAGGTCGCGTTGACCGGATGCTCGTAGAGATCGGCTTTCCAGTCGGTGAGACCCTGATTGGCCGCAATGAGCGAAAGCGAATCGCCCTTCTTGATCGTGTAGACCTTGAACTGCTCTTCAACCGGCCTCGGGATGAGCTTCTTGATGCGATCCTTTTGAATGTAGAGCACATCGCCGGGATAGATGAGCGTCGGATCGGGGCGCTTGGTCTTGAAGGCGGCGTTGCGCCAGTGATCGTAGATGTCGGCCTTCCAGTCGACGCCAAAGGCGTAACCGATGCGCTCCAGGTAATCGCAGGGCTTGACTTCGTACGTGACGAATTCGATGCCGTCCAGATCCTTGAGCGGGATGTAGATGACTTCGCCAGGGTAGATGATGTCGGGGTTCGGATGCTTCTCCTTGAACTCGGCATTCATCTCGTAGCAGTAAATGTCTTTCTGCCATTCCTTTTCGTGCGCATCGCCGATCTTGGAAAGCCAGTCGCCTTCCTGGACCTCGTAGCGGATGTACGGTTTGTCGGGAACCGGAATGTAGAAGACATCGCCCACCTTGACGTTGGCGTAGGTCTTGCGCTTGCTCTTGAGATCGGCGTTGCGCGGATGATCGAAGATGTCGTCGTCCCATTTGACGTCTTCGTGCGCGTTGGCCACCGATTTGAAATCGTTGCCCTTCTGGAAGATGTACTTGATCCAGATGCGCGTATCGTCGGCGAGTTCCGGATTCAGAGGGTCGATCAGGCGGCAGCGGTTGGGCTCGCCGGGGCGGAGTTCCCACACGACGGGCGGCTGATCGGGGATGTAAATCTGATCGCCGATTTGAATCTTGTTGGGGTTGGGACGGCGCTTGCGGAAAGATTCGTTGGCGTCGTGCTCGTAGAGGCTGACCCAGGATTCGAGGGAGAATTGCTTGGCGATCTTGCCCAGCGTATCGCCCGAAACGATCTTGTAGACGTTCATTTCGGGGTTTTCGCCCGCAACGATCTTCCAGGGGGAGGTGACGCTCGGGAACGAAACCTTGAAAGGCCCTTCGCCCACGTCCTCGAGCTTGGCAAAACCGTCCTGATCGAGTTGCCCGTAAACCCTGCGTCCATCAGGGAATTCGACGCAGTAACGCTCGTCGGCCATGGGGATGGCGTAGACGCCTTCCAGCGAGAACGTGAGGTTTTGAGGCTCGGGCTTTTCTTCGGGTTCGGCGGGGCCGAAGAGCTTGTTGAGTACGTTGGCGATGCCTTGCGTGCTGTCGATCAGCTTGTCGCCCTGGCTGCCGCACAGCAGCTGGAAGATGGCGGCGACTTCCGAATCCATCGGCTCGCCGGGCATGCCGAGCAACATGCGCAGTTTTTGTGCAAAAGCGAGGGCAACCAGAACCAGCGGATGGCGCATGCTCTTACCGAGCGCGCGCGATTCAGCACCGATTTCTGTTTCGGTGGGCAGCGTATCTTCAGCGCGGGCGAGGGCCAGCAGGCTGCCTCCAAAGCCGAGCGTCTCAGAGAGCACATGCTTGGCCATGGAGTAACCCGCGCTTTGGGCCACTTCGGGAACCTTCGCTTCGGGCACTGAGCCGAGACCCACGTAACGCAGCAAATCGAGTTTGAGGTTGTAGTTCTCGGTGTTGTCCTTGATCGCGTCGCCTTCGCGCTTGGCCAGCAGCGGATATTCGGGCGGGATAACGGGCTTCGGCTTGACGTCCTCTTCCTCGTGCTCCTGCTCCTCCGACAAAGCCTCGGCTGCTTCTTGTTCGGAATCGTCTGGTTCTGCGCCGGAGTACTCGGCCGAAATGGTCGGGAGAATATCGACCTTCGTCCATGCTACGCAGGTGCGTGCAAGCCGGATGGCCAGCTCGTCGATCACCTGCTGATCCGTCATCATGGCGACTTCCATGAAACCGAGCTCTTCGCCCAGCGCACGCCGCATCGTTTCCATGTTGGAAGGATCGAAGATGAATTGATTGAGGAACGCCTTGGCGCCTGCTTCGGAGTAGAAGTCGATCAGTTCTTCTTCCGATAAGAGGGAGACGACATTCCCCTGGCTGGACTGAAGATCGGCTCTCATTTGCCGCTCTCGCTTTTTGGGTGGCGCCGCGTTTGCGACGCTTTGGGTTAAATCTCTTTAGCCGATAAAATCGGCCTTTAAGGCAAAGCCTGAAGCTTACCTTAAACCTTTGCCCCACAATCGTGGGTGAGGTGGCCTCCCATCGGGGAAGCCACCAAGCCTGCTGTCAAACTCAAAGACGTTATGGGATTTGAACCGTAACCTGGCCGGCAAAACTGACTTGGATCGTCCCCGCCCAGTTACAGAGCAACATGGACGAGTCGTTCAAAGCGGGCATGCCGCCGACCATCACGGTCGGGGCGCCCACGATCCAGGGCGCAGTTGTGACCGGGATGCAGGGCATGGGGGTCAACGAACCGTAAGCCGCAGCGGTGGCCGAAGCGACCGTCGGATTGGCGATCGATTTGCAGACGCCAAACGGCAGAATGTTGACCATAGGCTTGTTGTCTTGAATGTTCGCTGCTGGCTGACCGCCCGCCATCACGCAGTTGACGGGCAGAACCATCATCGTTCCAGGCGCAGCGCCCATGGCACATTGCAGCATTGCGTTGCCGATGACTTGCATCCCCATGGCTTACCCCACGATCGTCTTCTTGATCTTTGAGAAGAAACCAGGTGCCGAACCGTCTTTGCCCAGTTCGTTGCCGTTTTGATCGTAACGGACCAGATCGCCCTTGCGGCGGCCTTCGCGGTAAACCGCTTCGTCCATCTTTTCGCCGTTCGGGTAATAGCCGATCGACTTTCCTTCTTTGAGATCGTTGACGTAGGTCTCTTCGCGGCGAACTTCACCCGTCTCGTGGTATTCGGTCGCCTGGCCGGTCTGCTTGCCCATCATATAAGTGGCCACCAGCATCGGCTTGCCATTCGGGTAATAGTCCGTCAGCTGTCCGTGAAGTTTGTTGTCGAGATAGCTGCATTCGCGCGTGACCTGGCCGGCTTTGTCGTAGAAACGGGCAGGGCCGTTCAGCTTGCCGTCTACGTAGTTGGCTTCCATCAGGATGTTTTCCTGATCGTTGTAGACGGTGCCCGGACCCATCGCTTTACCGAATGCGTAATGCATCTTCATGACCAGGCGGCCTTCACGATAGAACAGGCATTCGCCGTGCAGCAGACCTTCCTTGAAGGAGGCTTCCTGCACGCGGCGACCCTGATCGTCGTACTTGGTGCATTTGCCTTCGGGCTTGCCCTCGTCAAACTCGATGACCTGGGTCACGTTCCCTTCGGAATCGTAATAGGTCATCGGGCCCTGGAGCTCGCCGTCCAGATAGAAGGCCTGCATGATGACGTTGCCGTCTTCATCGTAGTCTTCTGCAGCACCGGAGATGCGGCCTTCCTCGTCCTGCTCAACCGCAGAACGATCGCCACCGCCATCGCGACGCGCGGAACGCACCACCTTGATCGCTTCGTCGATCTCGGGATCGGGTTCTGGTGGCTCGGGCTCAGCTTCCTCTTCTTCGGCCTCTTCAGCACCCGGCTTGATGCCGAATTTGGCGAACATCGCCGCCTTCGCACCTGCGATGCCTTTTTGAGCGGAGGCCATCTTTTTGGCAGCGAGCGCTTCTGCTTTGTCGCCCAGGCTGGGATCTTGTGCTTCCGCTTCCTGAGCCGCGAGCAGCTCTTCTTCGGTCATCAACGAAGGATCGATGGCCTCCGGAGCTTCCGGCTGCTCTGCGCCATCAGCACCGATGCCCAGCTTGCCACCATGCTTAGCAATCGCTTTGCCGATCGCACCAAATGCTGCGACGCCTGCTGCGGTGGCCATCGCCTTCCGCTTGAGGGCGAGCAGTTCGCGGCCTTTGTGAGGCACATTGCGACCGACAATGCTCTTGACCTTGCTCTTGCTGCCAGCCAGACCGCCACGTAAACGACCCAGCAGAGCATTGGCCTTCCGAAGCTGGCCCGTGATCTGCTTGCCTTTAAGCGCTTCTTTGGCAGCGGATTCGGCAGCGTACGCTGTAGTTGTAGCGTCGCCTGAGACGATTGCTGTCTTGCCTACACCTTTTACGATGGATGTTGGGTCTGCCATTAGTTGATTTGCACCAATCCACCCTTAAGGGTCAACATACCACCGCCGTCCACAGTCATGGTTGCGCTGGCTTTGATTTCAGATGTCACGCTCGCCTTGTTGGAGAACGTGGTCCCTGCCTTGATTTCGTAGGACGTACCGGATTCCGAAGCGAGAGACGTGCCCGCCTTGACGCTCATGTCGGTGCCGGACTCCACCGCGAAGCTGGTGCCGGACTTGACAGAGACCGCGCCGCCCGCCTCGATGGTGATGTCGCCGTCGACCTTAAGCGTGTAGTTGCCCGAAACCTTCATGTCGTAGTTGCCTTCGTTGGTGCGATCTTCGTCGCCGGAGACCTTCACCGTACGCTTGCCGCCGATCGTGTAGGTTTCATCGCCTTCGGTCACTTCGAGAGCTCGGTTGCCCTTTTCGACTGTGAATGTTTCGTCGCCCTCTTTGATGAGCACGGTGCGACCGCCGCCCTGGTGATCGCCGTTTTCATCCTTCCAGCCGATGGTGATCGTCTCAGCCCCTGCCACGTTGCGGGTGTGGCAGTTCTTGATGTCGATGTTCATGTCCTTTTCGGCATGCATGTAGATTTCTTCGGAGTCTTTGAGATCTTCGAAGCGAATCTCATTGTAGCCGTCGGCTTTTTCTTTGCTCGACTGGGTCTTGGTGGTCGACTTGGTCATGTCGTCGGGCAGAGCGTAAGGCACAGTCTGCTCTGCGTTATAGACAGAACCAGTGACCAGCGGGCGATCGGGGTCGCCTTCGAGGAAGCTGACCACAACCTCCTGACCGATGCGGGGGAGGAACCACGCACCGAAGCCTTTGCCTGCCCAATATTGGGAGACGCGGCACCAGCAGGAGGATTTTTCGTCGTCAGCGCCGTCGCGGTCCCAGTGGAACTGGACCTTAATGCGACCATATTCGTCGGTATAGATTTCTTCGCCGCTCTTACCGACGACCACTGCGGTCTGAGACCCGTAAATGCGGGGTTTGCGCGACATACGAGGCGCGCGGAAGGGCACGTCAGCCGGGATCGCTTCGAAGGTGTTGGTGTAATTGCGGAAGTTCGCAATGTGGGACACCCACTTCAAAACGTAATCGCCGTTCAGGTCTTCGCGAACGTGCTCTTCAACCTTGATCTTGTAGCCCGAAAGGAAGCCGCGGCAGTGGCTCTGGCCCTTGACGACCTTGGCAGCCGCTTCCTGCTCTTCCAAACGCACCTTGACGCGCGTTTCGCCGGGGCTCTTTTCGGCGTAACCGCCGGGATATTCGTAGATTTCGCGGTCAGCGGAATCGCCTTGAACGTTGACCGCAAGATCGCCGGTCGGCTGCTCGAAGTTGTAATCCGTCATCGCGTAAGCGGTGGCAGTGACCTGCTCTTCCACCGCAAATGATGTGATGATGTCCTCGGTATCGCCGGTGCTTTCCTGCGATTTCACTCGGCCTGGGGCTTGGCCTTCCCGCTCTTCGTGGGCGCTTGCGGAGTCGGCAATGACCATGGTGTGCTTGCCGTCTTCGTGAGTGAAAAAGTAGTAAATGCCTTCGTCTTCCATGAGGCGCGAGAGGAAGTTGAAGACCGACTCGTTGTACTGAACACAGTAAACGCGCGGCTCATACGATCCTTCGCATTTGATCTCGAAGTCGCTGAAGCCTTTGGCCTTGAGCACTTCGTCGATGATGTCCGTCACGGATTTTTCCTGGAAAATCTTGCTGTCGACCATCATGGTCGTCAGCCAGAACCAGGGACGGAGTTCGGCGTAATACGTGGTAAACCGAGGTCCTGACCCAGCCTGGACGAAGCGCGAGCAGATCCCATTGATCTTATACTCGGTATCGCCACTGGCGATGGTTACGGTGACCGGCTCACCTACGATAGCGCTGAAATCGAGGTCGGATTCTTCGGACAGCAGTTCGAGTTGGTAATGGAACAAACCCGAAAGCCGGTCCTCACCGTGCAGGCCTCGGAGGATCAGCTTGTCGTCCCCGAGTGGGGTAGAGACCTTCAGTCCTGCGTGCTGGGTGTAATTCGCCATTTGGTACCGCCACGATCGGTCGTTAGTTTAGGTTTGGCACGACCAATCTCACCTGAGGGTGGAACGAAATTTAAGCCCTCTCTCGCAGTTTTACCACAACTGGCCCAAATGGGAGCAGTTGTATTGCGAGCGGGAGAGCCTCTTTGGTGACGATTGTCATAAGTTGGCGCAATTCTGGCAAATTTTGTGGCCGCAAATGTGAATATTGGGGAAGATCTGAGCGATCGCCGCTCAAAAGAATTTTGCCCGTGAAATTTTGGGCGTACGTTTCGGGGTGTTAGGACAGCTGATGGGCGATGAGCGATTTGGCTTGCTGCTCGGTGATTTGCTTGCGTCTGGCGTAGTCCTGAAGCTGATCGCGGCCGATGGCACCCAAATTGAAATATTGCGCGCGGGGATGCGCAAAGAAATAGCCCGCGATCGAAGCCTGGGGCTGAAGGGCGTAGCTTTCGGTTAAAGCGAGACCGATGGTATCGCTGGCGTTTAATAGGTTGAAAATTAACGATTTTTCGGAATGATCGGGGCAGGCCGGATAGCCGGGCGCCGGGCGGATGCCCTTGTGTGGTTGCGCGTGGTCGCAGCAAGGGCAGTCGTTTAAAAGGCCAAAATGTCGGGCCAGCTGCAAATGCGCGGATTCTGCAAGGCTTTCGGCGATGCGGTCGGCCAGGGCTTTGGCGATGAAAGCCTGCTCGTCGTCGCGATAACCGGTGGGGTCGCCTGCGGTGACCGCAAAAAAGCCGATGGCGTCTTCAAAGGGCGAGGGCGCAATCCAGTCGGCCAGGGCGCGGTGAGTATTGAACTGCTGCTGCCTTAATGTGCAGATTCTGTATGTTTTCTGCGGTGTTAGAGGATCTGTGACGATGATGTCGTCGCTTTCGGAATGGGCGTGGAAGAGGCCGATGCAGCCGCGCGGCGAAAAATGATCGGGGGTGAGCTGCGCCTTCGCCTGTTTGTAAAGTGCGCGCGCAGCCGGACCGCGTTCGGGGTGATCGAGGAGTTCGGGGAATTTTCCGGCGATCCCCAGGGCGTGGAAGAAGGCATCCCACGAAATGTTGCAAACGACGCGCTCCCAATCGATTTTGAGCGGCTCCACACCCCAGAAATCCGGCAGCAGAGGCGGCTCTTTTTGCCAGTCGATTTGCGGCCGGCCGGCGCGCGCTTCTTCGATGGGGGTTAACGTTTTCTGCAGCTCCAGCGAGCGCAATTCGCTTTGTTCTGTGCGGAGTTGCGCCATAAAGGCCTCGCTTTTTTCTGGATTGAGCAGCGCGTTTAAGGCCGAGACGTCGGATTGCGGATCGAGGCAATGGACGACGGGACCGCTGTAGAGGGGCGCTAACTTGAGCGCTGTGTGCAGTTTTGAGGTAGTCGCCCCGCCGATGAGCAGCGGCATTCTGTGTCCGGCATGCTCCATTTCGCGCGCGATTTCGGCCATCGCCTCGAGGGAAGGCGAGATGAGGCCGCTTAAGGCCAGAGCGTCCACGCCGGGCTTTTGAATCGCTTCGAGGATCGCGTTTGTGGGCACCATGACGCCCAGATCGGTGACCTCGTAACCGCTGCATTCCAAAACGAGCGCGACGATGTTTTTGCCGATGTCGTGCACGTCTCCGCGGACGGTGGCGATCACCACATGGCCTTTTTTCCTTTGATTTTTGGACTGTTCGGCTTCGATATGGGGTCGCAGATGAGCGACGGCGTCCTTCATGATGCGCGCGCTTTTGATCACCTGCGGCAAAAACAGTTTGCCCGCGCGGAATTGCTCGCCCACCTTTTCCATGGCCGCCATCAGGGGGCCTTCGATGACCGAAAGTGCGTTCGTATATTTTTGGTGAGCTTCGTCCAGATCCTGGGCGAGATAGCTGTCTACACCCTGCATGAGCGCGTGGGCGATGCGCGATTCCACATCTTCCTGCCGCCAGGCATTTTGTTGTGGGGAAACCGCATTCTGCGACTGTTCGAGGGGCTTTTGGGCCACCCAACCGAGGATCCGTTCCGAGGCGTCGGGGCGGCGGGCAAAAATGAGATCTTCAAGCAAATCGCGGAGTTCGGGATCGATCGATTCGTATTGGCCGAGCTGCGCGGGGTTGACGATGGCAAAATCCATGCCCGCCTGGATGGCGTGATACAAAAAGACGGTGTGGAGCGCGCCGCGCAAAGCGTCGTTGCCTTTGAAGGCGAACGAAAGGTTGCTCAAACCGCCGCTCACGTGAACGCCGGGCAGGTCGCGCTTTAAAATGCGGGTCGCTTCCAAAAAATCGAGGGCGTAGCGGTCGTGCTCGGGGATGCCGGTGCCGATGGCAAAAATATTGGGGTCAAAGATGATGTCGTTGGGATCGAAATTCGCCTTTGTTGTCAGTAGGTTATAGGCGCGTTTGCAGATTTGGACGCGGCGGTCGAGGCTGTCGGCCTGGCCCTGTTCGTCGAAGGCCATCACGATGACGGCGGCGCCGTACCGCTGGACGATGCGCGCTTTTTGAAGGAACGCTTCCTCGCCTTCCTTGAGGCTGAGGGAGTTGACGGCACCCTTGCCCTGCAGGTTTTTGAGCCCCAGTTCGATGAGCTCAAACCGCGAGGAATCGATCATGAAGGGGACGCGCGAGATGGCGGGTTCTGAGGCGCAAAGCCGCAAAAAAGTGACCATGGCGCTTTCGGCATCGAGCATGGGGTCGTCCATGTTGATGTCGATCATCTGAACGCCGCCCTCCACCTGGCTTCGCGCGATCTCGATGGCGCGGTCGAAATCCTGCTTGCGGATGGCGTTGCGAAAACGCGCGGAACCGGCCACGTTGCAGCGCTCGCCCACGTTGACGAAGAGGCTTTTGGCGTTGACGTTGAGCGGTTCGAGGCCGCTTAAGCGGCAGCTTTGTTCGCGGGGAACGCGGATTCTGGGGGCGCAGTCCTGAACGGCTTTTGCGATGGCGGCGATATGGGCGGGCGAGGTGCCGCAGCAGCCGCCCACGATGTTTAAATGGCCCGCTTTTGCGAGATCGCGGATTTGCTCCGCCATGAATTCGGGCGTCTGGTCGTATTGTCCGAGGGCGTTTGGAAGGCCGGCGTTGGGGTGAGCGCTCACAAAGCAATGGGCCAGGCGCGAGAGCATTTCGATGTGCGGTCGCATTTCGGCCACGCCAAAAGCGCAGTTCAACCCGATGCTCCAGGGATTGGCGTCGCGGACCGAGTTCCAGAAGGCTTCGAGGGTCTGCCCCGCAAGCAAACGGCCTGCCCGATCGCTCAATGTGGCCGAAATCATCAATGGAATCTGTATGTTACGCTCTTCCATCGCGCGCTTTGCGGCGTAGATGGCGGCCTTGCAGTTGAGCGTGTCGAAGATGGTCTCGATCAAAATCAGGTCGACGCCGCCGTCGATGAGACCCAGAGCGCATTCGCGGTAAGCGGTGACCAGCGCATCGAAATCGACGTTTCGCTTGCCGGGATCGGAGACGTCGGGCGAAAGCGAGGCGCTGCGGTTGGTGGGGCCGATGCTGCCGGCTACAAAGCGCGGTTTTTGAGGCGTGCTGAAGCGGTCGCAGGCTTTTCGGGCCACTTTGGCGGCGGCGCAGGCGATCGGCCGGGCGTAGTCTTCAAGACCGTAGTCGCTGAGCGAAATCCGCTGTGAATTAAAGGAGTTCGTCTCAATGATGTCGGCGCCTGCTTCGAGGTAAGCGCAATGGATCGACTCGATGATCGACGGCTTTGTGAGGCAGAGGACGTCGTTGCAGCCGACCAGGCTGACGGGGTGATCTGCAAACTGCGATCCGTGAAAATCGGCGGCGGTGGGCTTCTGGAGCTGGATTTGGGTGCCCATGGCGCCGTCCAGGCAGAGGATCCGTTGGGCGATGGCTTCTTCGAGCGTTGCGGTGCGGGACATGCGATCTCCAAATCAAAAGGCGGCGCTCTTTCGCGCAACTGCGGCGAAAATTAAAGACAATTTTGGTGACCTTCGAGCCAGCGATCCAAGGCGGGCGCAACTTGTGACCATCTATATTTATTGAGAAATTTGGCTTTTGGTTGAAAACTCTTTGGATTTAAAAGCCATTTGCACAAAAAGTCGCTGAGCGCGCGATCGCCTTCGTAGAGGTGATCCGCCTGAATTTCGGGCGGCAGAAGCTCGGGATAGCTGAGGCGCCGGGGCAGGATGGGATAAGCGCCGCAATACATCGCCTCCAAAACCGAAAGGCCCAGAAACTCCTGATTGGCCGTCGAAATCACCGCGTTTGCACGCCAGAGCCAGCGCGCGTAATCCTCGCGCGACTGATGCCCAAAGGCGACCAGACGCTCGCCAAGCCACTGCGGCGCTTCGTCAAAGCAGGCGGGGCGATGGCGGAACCCTTCGCCGCAGAGGGCGATTTGAAAATCGAGGCCCCGCTGGATGACTTCTTTTAATGCACTGAAGAGCGATTCGGGGTTTTTGTCGTGCTCCCAGCGGTGATTCCATAAAAACAGTGGAATTCCGCGCTGTTTGGGGCATTCGAAGCGATCGAGCGCATCGAAATCGAGGCCAACGGGGATGACGGTTGCGCGCTTTTGCACGCGATCGATGGCGGATTCGGGCAGGGCGGATTCTTTAAGGATGCGGTTGCCCTGACGCCATTTTTCAAAGAAATCCGAGAGGTTATACTGCGAGTTGAAGGCGGTGGCGTCGGCGGCCAGGGCGGAGATCACGTTGATGAAGCCCCATTGAAATTCGTTTTGGGGCGCGAGCGGATCGTTGGGATATGAGAACTGGTTTTCGTGCAGATAGAGATAAAGCGGGATCCCTGCGCAGCTTTTGGGCAATAAAGCCTTTAATTCCGCAAGGTTCAGCATGTCAGTGGTGAGGATGCAGTCGGGAGGCGGATCGCTCGACCGGCGCAGCTGCTCTGCAAAAAAACAGGCAGCGGCCTGCATGCGCCATTTCCATTTGCGGGCGGGCAGGGTCCAGAGGGTGATCTGATGGCGCGAGCGGGCGGCAAAATCTTCGGCAAACGCGCGGTGGGATCCGCCGTGGTAGGGATTTAAGAAGAGGATGCGCATGAAATCCTTTGCGTCAAAATGAAGTGAACATGCGCTTTATTTTTATGCTGACTTCAAGTATGGAACAACGCGCATTTGCCCCGAAAAACGATGTGTTCAAACAGAAAATGACGCATTTTTAAAGGGTTGGGTGAGTTGAGGCTGCAATGGATCTTGATGCGCTGAGGCGTGAGCGAACCAGATTGCTCCAGGCGGGCGGGGAATCTCGCATCGCGCGTCAGCATGCGCAGGGCAAATGGACGGCGCGCGAGCGGCTTTCGGCGCTCTTTGAGGCGGACAGCTTTCAGGAGTCGCAGCTGTTCAGGAAGCATCGCTGCGTTCATTTTGGTATGCAGTCCAAAGAGTTACCGGGCGACGGCGTGGTCGTGGGGGCGGGGCTCGTCGATGGTCGGCCGGTTTACGCGGCGAGCCAGGATTTTACGGTGCAGGGCGGCACCGTGGGCGAGGTGACGGCCCAGAAGATCTGCAAAGTGATGGACGAAGCGCTCAAAAACGGGGCGCCTTTTGTGCTGATCTGCGATTCGGGCGGTGCGCGCATTCAGGAAGGCGTGGGGGCGCTTTCGGGGTTTGGGCAAATCTTTTATCGCAACGTGCAGCTTTCGGGCGTGGTGCCGCAAATCAGCATCATCGCAGGGCCTTGCGCGGGAGGCGCCGCTTATTCTCCGGCGCTTTCCGATTTTTTGATTCAGGTCAAGGGCACGAGCCAGCTCTTCATTACCGGGCCTCGGGTGATCGAGGAGGTGACGGGCGAGAAGGTGACGGCGGAGGCGCTCGGTGGGGCGATGAGCCATGCGCTGCGCTCGGGCGTGATCCATTTTGTGGCCGAAGATGACGGGGATGCGATCCGCATCTGCAGGCGTCTGCTGTCGTTTTTGCCCTCCAGCAACCGCGAGGATCCGCCGGTGCTCGAGGATCGCAGGGCGCAGGCTTACGGTCCGCTGCCCGCGCTGAATGCGGTTTTGCCCGAAGATCCCCGCGAGGCGTACGACATGCGCGCGGTTTTGCGGCTGCTGGCCGATGACGGCGATCTGATGGAGCCTCAGGCGCTCTTTGCAACGAACGTGATCGTCGCCTTTGGGCGCATGGGCGGGCAGACGGTGGGCTTTGTGGCCAATCAGCCGATACAGAAAGCAGGGGTTCTCGACATCGATGCCGCCGATAAGGCCGCGAGATTCATTCGCTTTTGCGACGCGTTCCATATCCCGCTGGTCACGCTCGTCGATGTGCCCGGGTTTTTGCCCGGCGTTTCGCAGGAGACGGGCGGGATCATCCGCCATGGCGCCAAGATGCTCTACGCTTACAGCGAGGCGACGGTGCCGAAAGTGACGGTGATTTTGCGCAAAGCGTACGGGGGGGCCTATCTGGCGATGTGCTCCAGGGATTTGGGCGCCGATCGGGTCTGCGCCTGGCCATCGGCCGAGATCGCGGTGATGGGTGCAGAGGGGGCGGTGAGCGTGCTCTATCGCGAGGAGTTGTCGCAGGCGGAGGATGCGGAGCAGCGGCGGGCGGAGCTTTGCCGGTCTTATCGCGAAACTTTTGCAAATCCCATGCGCGCGGCGGAGCTGGGGATGCTCGACGACATCATCGAGCCTGCAGATACCCGGGCTTACGTGATCGCGGCCCTCGATTTGCTGCAGGGCAAGCGCGAGTCCCGTCCCCATAAAAAGCACGGGCTGATGCCGCTTTAAGGAGCTTCGATGAGTCCATGGGTGGTCACCGCCACGGGATGCGGCGTGGTCTTTGCGGTGCTGGCCTGCATCGCGCTGTTCATGCAGGCTTTCCAATGGTTCGATCGCAGGGCGCAGGCGGATCGCGGGTCGCAGGCGTTGCCAAATCCGCAGCCGGCGCAGGCGTTGCCTTCTGAAGATCTCCCGATCGATCCGCTGACGCTGGTGCTCATTTCGGCGGCGGTAGCGGCGGTGGTCAAGAAGCCTGCAAGGATTTATCGGGTGCGGCCGATCCAGAAGCGCGCCTGGGCAGCGATGGAAGAAGGCGAGGCCGCCTTTGGCCCGACGGACGTTTGGGGTTCAAGATGAAGCTTAAAATTACGGTGCAGGGCGTAGCCTACGAGGTGGATGTGGAGGTGTTGGAGGAAGATGCGCCGCACGCCTCAAAGCCTCAGGCCTTGCCTCAAAGCGTTCCGCAGGCGTTGCCGCCGTCGGCAGTGGAGCAAAAAACGCAGCCCGTGAGCGCGGGCGCATCGGTGGTGCCTTCTCCGCTTTCGGGGCTGCTGGTGTCGCTCGATGTGGCGGTGGGGCAAAAGGTGGCGGTCAATGAGCCGGTGGCGGTGATCGAGGCGATGAAGATGCGGACCACGGTGGTTTCCACGGCATCGGGGCAGGTTGCGCGCTTGCTGGTGGCTTCGGGCGAGGCGGTCAGGGAAGGTCAGCCGCTGTTTGAGCTTGCGTGATCGGGTCTCGGCATGGATGCGGTAGAGCGCTTTTTGCAGTCGGGGGTCTTTGGGCAGGCGACGCCGGGTCACTTCATCATGATCGCGGTGGGGCTCGCCTTCATTTGGCTGGCCATTAAGAAGAATTGCGAACCTCTGCTGCTCGTGCCCATCGGTTTTGGCATCGTGGTGGGCAACATCCCCTTTCAGGAAGGGCTCGACGTGGGCCTTTACGAAGAGGGGACCGCCTTCAATCTGCTTTACCAGGGGGTCAGCAAGGGCATCTACCCGCCGCTCATCTTTCTGGGCCTGGGCGCCATGACCGATTTCTCGCCTCTGATCTCATCGCCGCGATTGATCCTGCTCGGGGCGGCGGCGCAGGCGGGCATCTTTTTAACCTATCTCGGGGCTCTGGCCCTCGGGTTTACACCGTTCGAAGCGGCTTCCATCGGCATCATCGGCGGGGCTGACGGTCCCACCGCCATCTTTTTAACCTCGAAGCTGGCACCGCATCAGCTCGGGGCCATCGCGATCGCCGCTTACTCCTATATGGCGCTCGTGCCGGTGATTCAGCCGCCGGTCATCCGATGCCTGACCACGCATCGCGAGCGCAGGATCCGCATGCCTCAGACGAAGCCTGTCTCTAAGCGCGCGCGCATCTGCTTCCCCATCATCGCCTTTTTCATCTGCGCCTGCCTTGCACCCGGAGCGATCCTGCTGCTCGGGATGCTCTTCTTTGGCAATTTATTAAAGGAATGCGGCGTGGCGGATCGTCTGGCGCAGACCGCGCGCACGGCGCTGATCGACATCGTGACCATCCTGCTCGGGCTGACGGTGGGGGCATCGACCCAGGCCACGTATTTCCTGCGCCCGGAATCCCTGAAGATCTTTCTGCTCGGGGCGGCGTCGTTTGCGGTCGCGACGGCTTGCGGCGTGTTGTTTGCAAAGCTGATGAACCTGATTTGGCGGAAGCAGCCCATCAACCCCATCATCGGAGCGGCGGGGGTCTCGGCGGTGCCTCATGCGGCGCGGGTCTGTCAGCGTCTGGGGGCGGCGGAGGATCCGCAGAACTACCTGCTGATGCCGGCGATGGCGCCCAATGTGGCGGGGATCATCGGCTCGGCGGTGGCGGCGGGCGTGCTGCTGACCTGTTATGCGTGAGGCGAAGGTGCGCGCGTTTGCCTGGGGCCTTGGTCTTGCGCTCTGCATGCAGGGGCAGGCGCATGCGGCGCTGGAAGATTGGTGGCTGCACGGTCAGACGGCGTTGTCGTTCGGCCATCCGGAGGATCCGGATCCCATTTACGAGCAGGCGAGCGATGCGAAGGGGTTGATGAAGCGCGTTTTGGTGGGGTTTGGGGCATTGAGGCCGCTGAAGGGGGATTGGTGGATCGGGGGGCGCGTATCGTATTGGCGCTCGGAGCGTGCGGGGCGGGAGGTGCGCAGATGGTATGGCGAAACCTGGCGGGAGTCTTTTTGGCGCGGGTCGCTGCTGGTGGATTACCGGCCGGACTGGAAATGGCCGCTGGTGTTTCACGGAGAGCTCGGCGCGGAGATCGGCGGGTATCAGGATCAGATGTTTTCGGACTGCTGTATCAATATGACGGTGGGGCCGTTTAAGCGCGTGTGGCATCCGGTGCTCGAAGCAGGGGCGGGCTGGTCGTTTTTGCTGGGGGATGACTGGCGTCTGGAGCCTGGGATCGCGCTGGGATACAGCGGGCATGCAGAAGCGGGCGTCTTTCTGCTGTGGGCCTATCACCTGAAGTAGGGTGCGCGCCCTTCTTAAAAATATTGGGGCTTGTACGTGATGCAGGGTTTGCAGCGGCCTTCGGTGCAGGCGAGATGGGCTTCGCATTCACCGCAGGCTTCGTCGAGTTTTGCACCGCCTTCGGTGCTGTTCGAGCAGGCGCCATTGACTTCGACGCGCAGCCAGAAGTGATCGCCGCCGCCTGAGATGGGGGCACCGGCACCGCCGGCGTGGATCACTTCCACTTTGCCCTGGCGTTCGCTGTCGAAGATCGAGAGATGGCTGGTGAAGAGATGGTGGACGTCGGCGCGCTCGAGGTTGGCGATGACGCGGGCGGCTTCGAGGCGATGTTTGAAGCCGTCGTTTCGGGCGCCGTTGGGATCGAAGGGCGCGTAATGCGTGAAAACGGCGATCTCGCCGGGGGCTTCGACGTCGGACCAGTAGAGCGGCTCGCGCTTTAACCAGGTTTCGAGCAGGCTGTGGGTCTCGGACGAGAAGGTGGCGGAGGCGGAATCGAGAACGATGAAGCGTACGGGGGCCCAGTCGAAGGCGAAGCTGCTTTGGCCGAAGGCTTTGATCAGGCTCTTGGCCGATCGCTCGGAGACGTCGTGGTCGCCCAGGGTGGCAAACCAGGGGCTCGGCAGCCGGTCGAGCTCTTCTGTGAGTTTAGTGACCGAATAGAAGCCGTCGCTGCCGTAAAGATCGCCGGTGATCAGCGTGAAAGCGATGTCGCCCTGTTCGGTGATCTGGTCGATGATGGTGGAAAGCGCCTTCTTGTGGCTCTGATTGTTGCCGAAGACCGCAAAGGCGTAACCCTCGGGGGGCGGATCGATGTGGATGCGCTGCCGCAGGATGAGGGCGGATTCGTCGACCTGGGATCCCTGACCGGATTTCGTCAGGCGGGCACAGGCACCGTTGACGCCGTCGAGGACGCCGGGGCGGCCGGGGAGCAGATCGGCGCTCATGCGGTTGCGGTCGCTGACGACGGTGACCGTATAGAGATCCTCTTCGCGCGCGAGTTCGTAGGGGATGTCGGCGGTGATGGGGGTCGCGTTCTTGCTGTTTTCGTCGGCGGTGATCGAGAGGCCTCCGCCCAGAGCCGCAGAGGCCGCGACCGTTTCGGGGGTGGGGGCGTTCATTAAGACGCGCACGCTCGGCTCGATGCCGCGCTCGGGCAGGTTGCTCAAAACGAAGGTGATGGCGCGCGGCTGGCAGGCCTGATCGACGGTTTCGATGCGGAGATCGAAGGATTGGCTGCGCACGTAGGCGATGGGCGGGTTCTGCTTGCTGTCGACCTTGAGGATTGAGCCGCCCTGAACGGTGATCTTGAAGTTGTCGTCGAGTTTGACGCTTTGAACGGACTCGTTTTCGACGTCGCGATTGGCGAGCTCTTCGCCGCAGCCGAGGAGCAGCAGGGGGATCAGGAGGGCGGAGCAACGGTTCATCTTAAAGCCCATAATCGAGACCGAGCCAGAGGACCCAGCCGTCGCCGTAGGTGAAGTTGAACTGGATATCGAAGGCGTTGCTGTAGCTGTGGACGAGCCCCAGTTTGATGAGGCCGATGTCGTTGCTGATGGGCGCCACATCGCTCGTGGGATCCTGGATGAGGAGGGCCTGAAGCCGCGTATGGCGGCCCGTATTGAGCTCAAATCCGCTCTCCATCACGAGATAGCTGTCCTGAAAATCGCTGTCATCTAAGATGTTCGGCGTTTCGCCGGTTTCTTGGCCGAACTGATAATATTCGAGGCCGTAGCCGATGCGCCCCACAAAATAGAAGCCCTTGATCGAGGGGATGTAGTCGCCGATGTCTTTCTGAAAGCCGACATAGCCCTCGATACCTCTGGTCGCAAGGCCGTACGAAGGCAATTCGACGCGTCGCAGTTTGGTGCCCAGGGTGATCGCGTTATGGGGATTGATGGCCCCCCGGTAGAGGGCATAGCCCAGGTCGAGGTTGATGCGCCGGGCGTAGGTGCCCGTCTCGAGATCGAAGTCGGGCTTTAAATAGAGCCGACCGATGAAGGCGTTCAGGCTGAGGGCGAGATGGTGGCGGAAGGGGTTTAAGGGATCCTTGGTGTAGCGGTAGGCGAGGCCGAGGCGAACCCCTTCCATATGGGCGGTGCTCTCGTAAAACTGCTCTGCGCCGCGGTAAGCGCCCAGAACGTCGACCAGGAAGCTGCCGATGAATCCGATGGTGCCCGCCTGGGTGAGGATGCGGCAGGGGATTGCGAGTTTGCCGTCGTTGTCGGTGGCGTAAGGCAAAAAGTAACCCGCAAGGCCCAAAGCGATGCTGACGATCTCGGCACCCAAAAGCTTCCAGGCCGAATTCTCGTCGCCTGCGGCGTAATGCCCGATCCCGTGAATGAAGATGCCCGGAAATACGGCCAGGGTGGTCCCCAAAAAAGATCCCGCCGGTTCATCATCGGGCCGCTCCTTGTATCCGCTCTCGATGGCCGCAGCTTCGACCTTCTTGCCGTCGACTTTTCGCCTGCGGGGCATGCGCCCATTCAAAGGCGGCGTCTGAGCGGGCGCTTCTTGAGCTTCTTTTTGAGGGGCAGGGGCCGTTTCTGCCGCCTGCTCCTGGGCAAAGACCGGCATCACCGGACATGCCATCGGGATCGAAAGCCCGATCGGCAGCAGTCGGTTCAAAAAGCGGTCAGCCCGGATTATAGACATCTTCAAAAATCACCCAAAAGAAACCGCAGCATACAGCGAGCGATCGCGAGAGAAAAGGGGAATCAGCGGGGCCATCTGCGCGATCGCGCGCCTCCGGGATCACTCCGCCTTCGGCTCCTCCGCGGGCTCCTCGATCTCAAATTCGTCTTCTTCCTCGTCTTTGTCTTTGCGCTTGTTGACGTTGTCCTTGCGGATCCGGGTGGCGAGGGTCTGGAAGCGCTGGGCCCATTCGGTGCGGCGGAAGATCCAGTTACCGGCGCTGCAGATCTCGTTGTAATAAAAATAGAGGATCGACCAGAGCCTGTAATAGAGGTTGATCTGGTTTTGCTCGTGAATGCGGTTGTCGTTTAAGAGGGTGAGGATCCGCTGCTGCATCTTCTGGGCTTCGCTTGCGCAGTCGGGCTGATATTTGCGGTGATCCTTCGAGAGGATCTCCTCGTATTCCTGGATGATGAGCGCCAGAGCCCCGAGATCGCTGGCCAAATCGAGATATCCGGTGCCGGATTTGAGCTTTGAAATCTTGACCATCGCGACGGGATCTTCTTCGAGGTTGTAGCTCACCATCGACATCAGGCGGCTGCGCATCTCGCTCGCTTCCTCCACCAGTTTGGGCGGCAGCTTGCCCCGGGAGAAGGTGGATTTGATGTCTTTGACCAGGTTGAACTGATAGATCAGCGCCAGAGCCAGGGGGTGCAGGCGATCGGCGATCCGGTGATCGAGCAGCTCGTCGTGGATCAGCGTAAAGCGATGGGCCACCTCGGGGATCTTCAGCAGTTTGCAGAGCGAAAGCACGTGGCTGACCGCTTTTTGACGGTTGAGATGCGGCGGCGTCTGGTTGGGCAGCTCCACAGATTCCTGCCAGCTCATCACCTCGCTGTGCGCAGCCTTCATATCGAGCAATTCGAGTTCAACGGACAGATCATCTTCAGGCATGGCTCTTCTCCACAAATTGATCGAACTCATCTTCGCCGGAAAACCAAAAATCTGTCAAGCATTTCTTAAAGCTTTTGATGAGGTTCTTTGTGTTGTAAGCTTCTGTATCAAAATGGATGAGTGACGCTTTTAAAATCGATCACTCTATATCTGTTTGTTTCAATCCGAGACTTGCGCATCCGAAATTTCTACAAATCTTTTCGCGCTGAGCTTTGCATCTCCCAAATTTACACAAATCTTTTCAATGCGATGTTTGCATGTATATGAACCGTAACGCTGCTTTTCGTCGTGATGCCGGCGTGTCCACAAAATCGGATGCTGGTTTCACTCTGAAACGATCCGGCCACATTTTGTATGAAGTTGTTTCACCCCGATGGGCGCATGATCAAAAAACGGATAAAATGATTGAAATCGCAACAAACAGGGCTTTAAATGGCTGAAAAATTCGACCGAGGACGAGGGATGGCCTCCATGCTTCAACGATTTTTGCTCCAAGCCGCGCTGCTTTCGCTCGCCTGCTGCCATCTTCAATGCGACTCCAACGAAAGAGAGCCCGAGGAAGAGAAGCCCCAGGATCCCTGTTTTCACGATACGGGCGCCGTCGATTATGTGGTGATTCCCCCAAAGCCTTCGGACTGGCCCTATCCCGACGAATGGTTTGATGCCCTCCGCTATTCCGTCCATATCCGTTATTTTAATCCCAATACCCTGATCCGTTCAGGGCTGACCTCGCGAAAAGAGATCGTCCGGTTCGCGAGAGCGCTTTTAAGATATGAGCTCGATCCCGAGCTCGATCCCGATGAATATCAAGCGCGGAAGACGGTTCTGATCGGCGCCTACGATTTTTTGGGCATCTACGGCAGCCTGGAAGATGCGAGGATGCATTTTGAAGCCGTCAAAGCGATCGATGCCTCCGTAGAAGTTGAAGCGGTCAGAGATGAACAAGGCTTTTTCCTCTATCAGAACAGCCCTGCCGTGACTTATGGCTATATGATCGAGTCCCTCGGCTATTATCTGATGCGCGATCACTTTATGCCTGCAAAAGACCGCACATTGATGAGAGAAATCGAGGACTATCTCTATCGATGCATGGATCCCAACAAGCCTCATTGCTGGGGCAGAGAAGACATGGATGGCCTGCTCGATCACTATCGTCTGAGCGCGGAGGATGGCTTCAATCTGAGCTGCAGCGATCGCGCGAACGCAAGACTAGAAGAGATCAGGGAAGAGATCAAAGGCACCTGGTACGAAGAAGTGGATTACTTCAACACAGACGCAATCAGATGCATCAACTCCCGGCAGGATAAGATCCGCGCCTATTTCCCACCCGTATTGCCCGAAGAAGAGCTCGAAAACTGGTGAGCATCCGCCTACTTCTGATGTCTGCCCTCGCGCTTCGTCGATGATGCAGGCGATCGCGAGTCTTACCTCTGCCGATGCCTCAACGATCGCGGGGAGGCCTGCCGGGACCCTCAAAAACGGACTCACTTGAGAAAGAGCGCCGAGGACGCGTTCTCTGTGGGCTTAAGCGATCGCGCCTGCAGCCGAGACAGAAATGCGCCTTCTTCAGCAGTCATTTGGCCGATATTCGCTCCCTGTGCAAGACCAAAGGCGATGGCCTGCGCAGAATCGCGAAAAGACAAGCTGCTGCGATCTTTTCCCCCGTGCTTCCGGAGGCAGAGATTGGATGGATCCCTGAGTGAGGGGCGGGGGAGCGCTCAGCGCTCGATGCCGGTGTAGAGGATGAGGACGCGCTCGTTATGCGCGATTTGCTTTTGAGCCTGAAGCTCGAGGAGGCCGGCCAACCCTGCGGTGCCGGTCGCGCTCGCGTTGACGTGAGAGATCTCGTGGGCCATGCGGTGGGCCTCGGCCAGGCGCTCTTCAGAAACGGTGATGCAGCAGCCTTTGGTGCGCAGCATGCCCGAAACGATGCGGTGCCAGTCGTAGGTCTCGTCGTCTAAAATGCCGTGGGCGATGCTGTGGGGCGTCGTGGGCCAGGGCTTCATGAATTCGTTGCGGTGATGGGCGGCATAGCGGAGGGCGGCTTCGTCGTCTTCGAGCTCGTCGGCTTTGGCCTGAACGCGCTCGTACGCCTTCAAAAGCGGGTAAGCGGACTGGGTCTCCACCGTGTGCACGCGCGGCATGCGGGGCAGGTAACCCATCGCCACCATCTCTTCGAGGGCCCGGATGCTGGAACTGGCCAATGCGCCGCCACCCACCTGGATGATCACGTGATCGATGCGGTTGTCGTAAGACGAGAGCGCACCGCAGACTTCGTACATGAGCGTCTGGCCGCCTTCGAGGGTGAGGCCGTTGTCGGGCCCCTGGCAGCAGAAGGGGAGTCCGCCCTGTGCGAGCGCCTCCTGAAACCGCAGGTAGCAGGGATCGCCGAGCTCGCCGGGTCTGCGTTCACAAATGTGAATCTGCGCGCGCAAATCCTTTAAGCGATCGACCACGCTCTGCTCGGCGTCTTCGGGAATGAAGACCTTGAGATCGCGTCCCGCAGCCCTCGCGACCACCGCCGCCGCCAGCGCCGCGTTTCCGCAACTGGCGATGCAAAGGGGATTGTCGTTCTTGCGCGTCCATCCGAGCGCCTCGACGACTTCGAGATGCAGCGCGATGCCCATCAGATGGCGCGCCTTGTGCGATCCCGATACGTTCTGGGTCTCGTTTTTGATGTAAACGCCGCCGCTGTCAAAGCCAAGCCTGCGGCTCAGCGCCTCGTCGCGACCAAAGGGCGTGCAGAGAAAACCGTGCCCCTCGATATGGGCGATTTGCTGATCCAAATGCCTGACGAGCATGGCGTAGGCGCTGTCGTCGAGACCCGCGCGCAATGCGAGCCAGCGACTGTGGAACATGCTGCGGTAGGCCACAAAGGGGTTTTCGTGCGCCTCTTCAGGCCAGCGCGGCGGTCGGGCGAGGCGGCGGACCAGCAGGTGATCCGCGCCATCGCCGGCATGGGGACATCGAAAAGGAAAGGGGTGCTCTTGGTCGACCAGCGCCCTTGTGCCGCACCCGTCACAGCGTAGGATCACAGGTTCTCCAGGACTCCGGTGGCTTTGTTAAGGTTGGTGATCATTTCATCCCAGGCGGGAAGGAGTTCGCGCAGCTTGGTCCAGTAGCTTTGATTGCGGCGTGCAACAAAGTCCTTGAACTCGACGCCCTGCTGCTCCACCCAGGTGAAGTAACCGAGGTTGAAGATGCGGTCCTTGCCGTGCTGATCGAGCTCTTCGAGGTGATCGATGCTCATGCCCGCAAGGCTGCGCCCGAAGACTTCGCCTGCGTTGATGAGATCGAACTTGCCGCCAAACTTGCTGTCGACGGTCTTCTGGGCTTCGGTGACGTACATGGCGGCGCTGTCGGTGGCGACGGTGACGATGACGTCGTTTTCACCCATCTTGTGGTACTTGGCGCATTTGATGGCGGCCAGAATGTTGCAGATGCCCGAGAGTCCGAAATGCTTTAAGTTGCTGACGAAGTCCGCCGAGAGGCCCTTGCGCTCGATCAGGTACTGCTTGCCCGCGTCGCTGTTGAAGAGGACGTTCAGGCAGTCGGTGTCGACATCGCTGATGCCCACGAGCTCATCGGTGTAGTAGGCGTTGTGGATGTAAGGCACGTGCTTGTCGCCGATGCCCTGGATGTTGTGGCCGCCGAAGCCGTTGTAAAGCAGGGTGGGGCATTCCTGGGCTTCGACCGCGACGGTCTTGGAGCCGTAGGTCTCCTTGAGGTAATCGCCCGCAGCGATGGTGCCCGCAGAACCGGTGGCCGAGACAAAGGCGCGCAGTCTGGCGTTGCTGTTGCCTTTGGTGAAGGCGGTGAAGATATGGCCCAGCGCCTTGCCGGTGACCGCAAAGTGAGCGAGATGGTTCCCGAATTCGCAGAACTGGTTGAAGATGATGTTCTGCTCGTCAGCGTTTAACTCGTTGCATTTGTCGTAGATCTCTTTGACGTTGGACTCGCAGCCCGGCGTGGCGATCACGTCTTCGTCCTTGTTGACGACCCACTGACGCAACCACGCAAAGCGCTCCTCGCTCATCTCCTGAGGCAAAATGGCGACGCCGCGGCAGCCCAGGATGCGCGAAATGGCGACACCACCACGGCAGTAGTTGCCGGTGGAAGGCCAGATGGCGCGGTGATGGGTGGGATCGAACTGACCGGTGACCAGGCGCGGAGCCAGGCAGGCGTAGGCGGCGAGCACCTTGTGGGCTTTGATCATGGTGAAGCGATCGGCGACGGCGACCAGGATCTTGGCTTTCACGCCGGTGAGCGCCTCGGGCAGGACAATGTAAGCGGGCACATCGGTCTGGCCCTTGCGATCGGCGTCGTTGTACCAATGCACGCGGAACAGGTTCAGCGGGTTGGGCGAATCGGGATCGATCTTTTCGAGCGCTTTTTGGATCTTGGCGGGGATCTTTTTGGGATCGGCCAGTTCGGCGAAGGTCGGCATGATGACGCCGGCGGCCTTCAGGCTCTTGACGGTGTTGGCGTAAACCGCTTCGTTGACAATATGCTTCTCGAGACCAAGGCTAGGCATAACGAATCCTTTATAAAAATGCCGCTTTGATGAATCAGGCCAGTTTCTTCATGGCAGCCCACAGCCGGTCTGCCGCTTCTTTCGCTTCTGCGCGGATCGCATCCATGTCGGCCGTGCAGAGTTTGCCATCGCGAACCACAATCCTGCCGCCCACGATGACGTCATTCACTTTGCCCTCTTTTTCGACGATCACGTCCGCAGCGCCGCCTTCGACCAGGTCAAAAGGCATGCCGTAGAGCGCTTCGCAGAGTTTGTAACCGCCCGCAACGCGCGCTTTGATGACCGCTTCTGCGTCTTCGCCGGCTTCGGCGGAAAGCTTGCGGAGGCAGTCGATCTCGTTTTGCATCTTGGCGTCCCATCCGTCGCAGCCGAGCGCCACATGCTTCGATGCGACCAGGTTTTTGGCGTAGCCCACGCGGTTGCCCTGATTGGAGCGCGGGTTTTGCGCAAACCAAATCCCGAGGGCGTCGGCCGCCGCCACTTCTTCGGCCGTCAGATGCACGCCGTGAGCGATGATCGAGCCCTTGGGGAGAGCGCCAAAGGCGAGCAAACGCTCGAAAGGCCCCACGTAACCGCGGCTCCGGGCATCGGCGATGTCGGCGGCGTCTTCTGCCACGTGGACATGCATGATCGCGCCGAGTTCCTGGCACATTTCGCCCGCTTCGCGCACGATTTTATCGGAGCAGGTAAACGAAGCGTGCAGGCTGACGGCCCCGATTTGCAGCGGGTTCTTGTTGGCCTTGATGAAGCGGCGGCATTCCTCGAGCCCGCGGTGACCTTCGTCGTAGCCGTAGTTGCGCTCGGTTGCGCCGTAGCAGAGCAGCGCGCGGATGCCGATCTCGTCGCAGGCTTCGGAGAGAATGTCGAGAGAGCCTTCGATGAGGTTGGGCGATTCGTGGTGATCGAGGAAGGTGGTGGTGCCGTGAAACAGGGTTTCGGCGGCGTAAAGACGGGCGCAGGCGCGAAGGATTTGGGCGTCGATGCCGCGATCGAGGCGCCACCAGATGCGCTCAAGAATCTGTAAAAAGTTTTCGGGGGCTTTTTCGGGAGCGGGCATGCCGAGCGGGCAAAGACCGCTGTAAATATGGGTGTGGGCGCAGATTCGACCCGGCATCGCCTGGGCCTTGCTCGCATCGATGACGTCGTAGGCGCTGCAATCGGTGTTGGCAGGCAAGGCGACGAGTTTGCCGTCTTTACAGAGCCAGAGGGCGTTTGCGGTCTTGAGAACGGTCGATTTCATGGTGCTCTCCGTGGCCAAAATGGCCTTTGCGTGTATCAAAATCGCTTGCTGTCTACAAGATTTCGGTTTGTGGCGGATGCAGCCTGAGCGATTGGGCAAAGTGAGGGCGATAAGGGCGCGCGAAAGGAGCGGCCTTCGCCTTGGGAATGGGATTCTGGATGGGGCGCGTTTCCGTTCATTTGCGCTTTCCCAAATTCACGGGAGCATTTTTAACGCGACTGAAAAGGCATGGGGAAAAAAAACGCGCGCTGTTTGCTTTGGAATTTAATTTTGTCGTTTTGTATGTTTTGAACGCGCTCAAATCTTTAATGAACAAGCGGATTTGTGAGCTAAAGACCGGCCGCCTGCAAATTTTACTTGCCAAGCGAGCAGTATGCTTTAGACTGAGCGCGGTTGAGAACGAGGTGGGCTTTGAACGAATCCGAATACAACATTGAAAAGGACCTTTACGAAAAAGCCGAGACAGTGCTCTCGCTTTGCCGTGAGCGCGGTCTGACCCTGGGGACGGCCGAAAGCTGCACGGGCGGATTGCTGGGCGGCTGTTTAACGGCGGTTCCCGGTGCGTCCGACGTGTTTCGCGGCAGCATTGTGGCGTACAGCAACGAGGTCAAACGCAAGTTGCTGGGCGTAAGTGCCAAAACGCTGGCTGAATTTGGAGCGGTCAGCACCTTTTGCGCAACCGAAATGGCCCTGGGAGCCAGCAAAGCGCTCGATGTCGACGTGGCCGTCAGCGTGACGGGGATCGCAGGACCCGGAGGCGGTTCGATCGAAAAACCGGTGGGCACGGTCTGCTTTGCCTTTGGGGGCCCCGGACTCCGGGTGATCGCTCAGGAAAAGGCGCATGAATCCAGATTCCCGTCCGACGACCGCAGGCTGATTCGCCTGAATTCCTGCATGTTTGCGCTCGACACGCTCGCAAAGACGCTTTTATTGGAACCCAGCAGCACATGGACCCCAAGATCAGATGTCTGAGTTCGATTTGGATTCCCGCAAATATTTAGCGCTCGATTTTGATATGCCCGCCAGGCGCGATCTCGAAGCGCTGCAGCGTTATCTCGGTGGCTTAGCGCGTGAGCGCGGGGTGAAGATCACTCTCGTGCCGTCGCTGTTTTTGCAGGTGATTGTCGAGGATTTGGGGAAGCTGCAGGACGAGGTGACCGAGGTGGTCTCGATGGTGGCGCAGCGGGCGCTCCTGCATCAGAGCGCCTTTACCCTCAAGCTTTCGGGGCTGAGGCGCATCGAGACGCCGATGGGCGCATTTTTGGTGGTGGGCGTATTGGATAATGCCAGGCGTCTGACGCTGCTCCGGGCCGATCTGCACCGCGCGCTGCTCGATTACGGGTTTACGCTCGACGAGCGCCCTTACTGGCCTCACGTGGTGATCGCGCAAATCGGCGATGATTTTCCGGATGTGAGCGATTTGTCCTATAGTTTTAACAACTTGCGAATTTTGAGTCTGGCGCTCTATCAGCCGCGTCCCGTGATGCCCGTGCCCGAGCGGCCTTTGGGCGATTTGCCGGGGCCTAAGTTTCGTCCGCGCTGGCGCATGGAACTGCAGCGTTTCAGCGATCTGGCTTCCGCTTCTGAAGAAAACGCGATCGACGAAGCCGAAACCCGGGCCATCGAGGAAGCGCTCGATTTGCGGCTGGCTTCTGTTCCGCGCACGGCGCTTTTGCCGCCCACATCGCGAAGGGTGGCGCGGCGCGTGGCCGAGCTTGAAGCGCGCATCCTGGAGCGCGAAGAGGACGAAGCGCTCGATGACAGCGTGGACGATGACGAAGATGAGTTGGAAAACGACGGATTTGAAGCCCTCGACGAGACGCCTGAAGTGAGTGCGCCGCCCGAAAAAAGCGAGCGATCGCCCTCAAGGCGAAGGCGTCGCGGCGGTCGTCGCGAATCCAGAGGTGAAAACGAAGTTTCTGTACAGAATGAGGGCGGCGCGTCCGCTCCGTCTCAAAATCGATCACAGCGGGTTTAACCCCCTTCCAGCAGAGGAGATGAACCTTGAGTCCCAAAGCCTCAGATGAGGATTTGAAACAAAACCGCGAGCGCGCCATCAGCCTGGCCGTCAGCGGCATCGAAAAGCAGTTCGGCAAGGGCGCGATCATGCGCCTCGGATCCGGCGAAACCTTAACCGAGAACGTGCCGGTCATCCCTTCAGGCAGCCTGAGCCTCGACATCGCGCTCGGCATCGGCGGATTCCCCCGCGGCCGCATCATCGAGATTTACGGTCCCGAATCGAGCGGCAAGACGACGCTCACCTTGCACGCCATCGCGCAGGCCCAGCGTCTGGGCGGGGTCGCCGCCTTCATCGACGCGGAACACGCCCTCGACGTGAACTACGCGCGCAAGCTCGGGGTCGATACCGACAACTTATTGATCTCTCAGCCCGATACCGGCGAGCAGGCTCTCGAGATTGCCGACAGCCTCGTCTGCTGCGGCGCCATCGATGTCATCGTGGTCGACTCCGTGGCCGCCTTGGTGCCCAAAGCCGAACTCGAAGGCGATATGGGCGACGCTCACGTGGGATTGCAGGCCCGCTTAATGAGCCAGGCTCTTCGCAAGCTCACCGGCAACATCAACCGCAGCCGCACCGCTGTCTTCTTCATCAACCAAATCCGCATGAAGATCGGCGTCATGTTCGGCAACCCCGAAACCACTACCGGCGGCAACGCGCTCAAATTCTACGCCTCTCAGCGCATCGACATCCGCCGTACCGCCGCCATCAAGGTGGGCGACGACGTGGTGGGCAACCGCACGCGCTGCAAAGTGGTCAAGAACAAGCTCGCACCGCCGTTCCGTGAGGCCGAGTTCGACATCATGTTTGGCGAAGGCATTTCGCGCGCGGGCGACGTGCTCGATTTGGCTGCAGATGCCGACATCGTCGATAAATCCGGCGCCTGGTACAGCTACAACGGCGATCGCATCGGTCAGGGCCGCGAGAACGCCAAGAAATACCTGCAGGAGCACCCTGAGATTCTGGAAGAGATCGAGAACCGCCTGCTCGAAAAGCATGAGATTCACCGCCAGGTGATCAATGCGGGCGCCGACGCCTGAGGCCTGAAGGGAAGACGCGATGAAGAAAGCGTTATGGATGTTGTTGTCTCTCGGGACCCTCGCGGGTTGCCAATGCCCCGAGAAGACCTGCCCCGAATGCCCCAAGGCGGAGCCTCAGGCGGTAAAGGAAGTCTCTTCGGCGATCACCTATGATTTGCAGGCTGCCAATACCGACAGCCTCACGTTCACTGAAGGTCAGGACATCGTGTTGCCGCCGCCCCACAAGAGCGGTGGTGAGCCGATCAACACGCTGCTGAGCAAGCGCAAAACCGATCGCAACATGGGCGAAAAATCGCTGACCATCGAGATGCTGAGCGATCTTTTGTGGATGGCGACGGGGCAAAACCGCGAGGACGGCCGATGGACCATCGCGACCGCCATCAACGCGCGCAACATGCTCACTTACGTGGCGCTCAAAAACGGGCTCTTCCTTTACGATCCCGCTGCGCACGCCTTGAAACCCATTAAGAACGCTGACTTGCGAAAAGATACCGGTAAGCAGCCTTTTGTGGGCGTGGGCGGCGTCGAGCTCTGCTTTGTGGCCGACGACAACAAATGGCCCAGGCCCGTCGAAGCCGGTCAGCACCGCGACTACATGAACGCCATGCATGCGGGCGCCGCTTCCCAGGATGTCTACCTCTTCGCTGCGGCCAACGGGCTTTCAACGGTCATCCGCGCGGCGGTCGATCGCGAAGATTTGGCTCAGAAGATGGGCCTTGTCGAAGGTCAGACCGTGATGGCCTGCCAGTCGGTCGCATTCCCCGCCCAGCCTTAAGCTTCCCCGCTCCTTCCTTCACTGCTGCCTACCTCAACGCGAACGCATCGCGCCTTTGATCTCATTTGCAAGTTTCGTTTCCTCAAAATCATTCATTTTGTGGCGCTCGTGCAACCGCGCGAATGCATTAAGGATCGGGGGAGGACTGTGGAAAAGGAGGTGGAAAACGCACCGGTTTATCCACAGAGTTATCCACAGGTAGGCGGGAGCGCGAAAAAAAAGGCGGGCTTCTATTGGGTTTTGGCCCCGATGTAAAGCATTTTTTTTTGTGCAAAACGCTCGTGTTTTCAGCGGGTTAGAAAAAGGCTTCCATAAAAGCGGCGCAATTCTGCGCGCTTGCAAACTTGTCACCAGGGGCTGTGGAAAACTGTGAAGAAGCTGTGGATAAACTGTGATCAGATTGTGCATAGCCTGGGGAAGAACCCCGGTTTGGGCGCCTTTGTTGTTAAAATCCTTTAGTTTATTGGCGAGACGGTTATGTGGCTTTTGGCGAGATTTTGGACTGCATTTTTTTTGTAGCCCATTTCTACAGTGAGCTCTGTGAGGCGAACGTTGCGTTTGAGATATGGCGAGCGCCTGGGAGTGGGATGGTGGTTGAGGGGGTTTCAAAAAATCGGGCAAATGCGTAGGGTGCTTTCGCGGGTCTTCGCATTCGGCGGGGCGCGATGGGTTCGTCAAACGAGCTGCCGCCTTTGAGGCGCAAAAGTGAGTGCAATGCGCAATATCATCTATGGGGCGCTGGCAACAGCGGTGGGCTTTTTGGGGCAGATCGATCGGGGCTTGGCGGAGGAGCCTGTGCAGCAGCCGGGGGCGGGACGAATGCAGGCCAAATCGCCCGGAGTAGAGCGCGAGCTGGCGTATCGCAAATGGGCGGCCAAGGTCAAAAAGGCGCGTCTGGCGAATAATAGCGAGGCGTTGGAGGCGCTTCAGGCCCTGGCGAATGAGCAGCATGTGCGATCGATGACGCTGGTGGGGCTGATGAAGGTTTACGGCTGGGGGACGCCGATGGACGAGCTCGATGGGGCCGAGTTGCTGAAGCAGGCGGCCCAGCAGGGCGATGCGCTGGCGCAGTTTGAGTTTGGCAGTTGCATGGTTGACGGTCGCGGGCGGGTGCAGGATCCAAAGGCGGGGACTCAATGGATCTTAAAGGGGTTGCCCCAATTGCGCGAGCGGGCCGAGGCGGGCGATGCGCTGGCGCAAAATGCGTTGGGAAAGAGCGCGCTTTTGGGCATCGGGCAGGAGCCCAATATGGAAGCGGCAATGAACTGGTTTGAGCAGGCCGCCAAGCAAAATGTGGTCGAAGCGCAGGATGTGCTGGGGATGCAGCTTTATTTGGGAGTGGCGGTGAATCGAGAGCGTTCTGAAGCGATCCCCTGGCTCAAGAAGGCAGCGGCGCTTGGGGCCAAAAACTCGGCCTATTTAATGGGGTACGCTTACGAACACGGTGACTGCATCGAAAAGGATCTGGGGCAGGCGCTCCACTGGTACAGCAAGGCGGCGGAATGGGGTGAACCCTGGGCGCAATGGGCTCTCGGTCGTTTTTATGCGCAGGGATTGGGCGTCAAGCAGGATGATACGCGCGCGTTGTTTTGGCTCACTAAATCGGCCGAGGCAGACTGCCCCGATGCTCAGAGGATGCTGGCCGATATGTATTTGAACGGAGAGGGCGTACCAAAGGACGAGGCCAAGGCTTCTTATTGGATGCAGCGCAATCTGGAGCAGACTAAGCACCCCATCCCCAACATCACGCCGCAAATCAAAACCCAGGCCCCGCAGGAAAAAGGCCTTACTCGATGACGCTGTATTTGTCGGCGTCGAGCTTGCTGTGACCTTCTTTTTGTTCGTCGGGGTGGCCTACGGGAATGAGGGCGAAGGGCAGCAGGTGATCGGGCAGGCTGAGGATGCGAGTGATCGCTTCCACGCGCTCCTGATGGGCGTAAACGCCGCACCAGACCGCACCAAGGCCTAAGGTTGTGGCTTCAAGCAAAATGTTCTGGGCGGCCGCCGAGAGATCCTCCATGAACCAGTCTTTTGAGGCTTCGACGCGCTTGTCGTAGCAGACGCAGATGGCGATGGGCGCCTGTTTGCACATCTGGGTGTAAGGGTGAACGGTGGGGATTTGGTCGAGCAGCGCGCGGTTCTTGATGACCACAAAATGCCAGGGGGCGCGACCAAAAGCCGATGGGGCGGCCATGCCAGCCTTGAGCAGCATCTCAATGTCGCTCTGACTTACGGGCTCTGCGGTATATTTACGGATCGAACGTCTGGTAAAGATGGCGTTCATTTTCATGCCTCCAGCAAATGCGATCGCCTATGAAATGAAGGCGAACGGTTGTTCAAAAAATGATTGGGGCTCGGATGGATGAACCAAACTCCGATGGACAAAAGCGATGCTGCAATCAGGCAGCTTCAGCAATGCAATCCCAAATGAATGGGATGCTACAAGTAAACAAGAAGGTCGTTCACAAATCGGGGATCGAGCATCCAGCATCATCGAGATGGCGATTTCATTTGGGGATCTGGATTCACAACTTCGACTAAACGATCTCCAATTTGGGATCGGGCATCTTTGATGCTGGATATATGATCCCCAAATCGGGATCGAACTTGAGTGACCTAAAAAGGCCGATCCCGATTTGGGGATCAGGGATCCTGAGCCTAAAAAGACCGATCCCTGCTTTGAGATCGATGATCCTGCAATCTGGTGAGTTGAACGCAAACTGTGAAGGAATCGCGATGAATGCAGCAAAGGCGATCTCGATTTGAGTGAAAGGGAAGCTGCATTTTGGTGATACGCCCGTAAAAGCGGTAAGCGCTGAGCGATCTTCAGGCAAAGTCGAATGCAGCTTTTGAGTATCATGCAGACAGGCGGAATGGATGATCACTCTTGGGGGATCGAGTCCACTTCTTCGAGCACGGGGGCAATTTCCTGAGATTCGTCCTCAAGCGGCTCTGGCGAAGCGCTCTCGGACGCTGGAGATTTTTTTTCGGCAGCCGCGTTCTCTGCTGCCTTCTTTTTGCGTGTATTTGACGCTTTCAAAATGGCGCGCTGCTCTTCGAGATAGCCACACCATTGTTGCGCAGCATCGATCAGCGAATCGGTGGGATGGAGTACCAAACGCGCGTTGATTTGAAGCACGAGCTCGTTGTAACTGGCCAGGAGCGCTTCGCGGGCGTTCGAAGTCTGTCCCTTTTCGGTCTCGGTCTGGGTCTCATACTTGCGCTGCTGGATCTCCCTGAAATGGGCGACGCGCTGCTCAAGTTGTTCAAGCCAACCCTCAATCCCGGCCGTTTCGAGTACGTCGCGCGGCAGATCCCGCAGCTCGGTGATCAAGCGGTCCAGGAGACCATATTTTTTCTTAAAGCTCAGGCGCGTGGGATTCTCGAATCGCGAGAAAACCGCGTTGACCTGCTCAGCGGCCTCTTTGATCTCGTGCAGATAATGCAGCACGTTGGCCTTGATCTGGTGGTTGGTGGCGATCCACGCGTTGTCGACGGCGCCGTCAGCCTTCTTGACGCGTGCGCCATACGTGAGTGAGACCTTATCGAGCTCATCCTGAAACAGGTTGACCTTCTCGGAGAAGTCCGCACAAAGGCTTTGCTCTTCGAGAGTGAGCTTAGCGGCAAGGACGGAGGCCACAAACGAGCAGTGACTGTAGACTGCGGCATTGGTCTCCGAGCTAAACGGGAAAGAGGGGACTTGAATCATGTCGTCTCCTGGTGGTGAGCATTTTGTGCTCGGTTTGTGGGGCAGCGCGCGGCTGCAACTTAAAACGTTCAACTCCAAACGCTGCGCTTAAAAGGTTTAGCCTCGTAACCGAGCGTTCATGCTCTGTATCGGCGATACCGCCCAATTGTTGCGCGAGCCGTGCCAAAAAAATCAGTTTTTCTTTGACCGCATAAAAGTGAAGGATTGCGCGGCTTCTGTCCAGCGGTTTTTTGATGATTGTGGGGGGAGAAGGTGAAGGCGGGATAGAACGCGATGCTGCAGGGGACTGAGCGCTGATGGCGCTCACCATTGCCCATGGAGCGACAGGCCACCGGGCGTCAGGTAAAGGCTGTAACTTTCAGTGGTGTAAAAGGATTCCATCCAAAGAGGAATCCCGACCAACAGCAAGACGCCACCGCCACCCATGAGCAGATAGCTGTAAGTGGCGTCCGGGTTTTCGATGATGTTTTTTTCGGTTGCGTAGCGATAAGCGCCGTAGCCCAGACCCGCTCCGCCGAGCACTGTAAAGGCGATCGCCCGCCACAAGTTGTCGGAGTCGATGTGAACTTCTGTATGCCGCTCCTTTTCTTTCGAGCGGCCTGAGGATTTGGGTTCGCTTTCATCGTCAATGTCCCAGCCGATGGGTTGCAACGTTTGCTGGGCGGGTTCTTTTTGGGACGAAGGCTTGCTGCCGGATGTGGATCCCGATGTGCTCTCTTTCCGGGAGTCCTCTTTTTGGGGCGAAGGCTCTGCGGCCACTGTTGGTGCGGGGGCGTTCTCTTTTACCCTGGTGGCCAGCTTGTGATTGCGGGTCGAGAGCATCTTGGGGGTTTGTTCGCGGACGCCCTGTTCCTTCAAAAACCGCTTCACGAAGGCCTGCGCTTCATCCGATGTGACCGTGCCGTCTTTTTGGCCGTCGATTTCGCCGTCGGCCCAACCGCGAAGCGCCCCCAGGGCGGCATAAGTAAACGCGCCGTGCTTGGCTTTTTCCAAAGGTCCCGATTTTTCGCCTTCCGATGCGGCCGACCAAATCACGATGGGCTTTGAGTTGGCCTGAAGCGTAAGGTTGATGGGGGCTGCAAAGCGCTTGCCGAACGAAACGCTGCAGGCATCGATGATGAAGACCGCCCGATCCACCTGCGAGCTTGCGATCTTTTCCTGAAGTGTCCTGAGCACGACGGCATGTTCGGCCATGTGACGCTCGCTCATGGGCGTATCGGCCCCAAGGACCAGCTGATTGCGATCTTTGGGGGAGGCTGCACCGTGCCCTGCAAAATAAAACCAGACGGTGCCGCCCCTGGCTTCGCTGAGAGCAGCATCAAAGGCATCCTGAATTTGGGCCGCCGTGGCGCTTTTGTCTTGAAGGCGGTGCAGGTTGGCCATCGGTACGCCGACCGTGTAAGTCAGAAAATGCTCGAACCCGTCGCCGTCCTGGGTGGCATAGGGCACCCCGTATTGATCGTCGAGCAGCGGATATTTTTCGATCGAGACGACGACCGCCGCATCGTTCGGTGCCTTGACGCCCGTGCGCAAAGGCTGATTGACATCGGGCAGGCTGGATTGGGCATAAGTCTGAGGTGCAACCGAGATTGCTGCCGCAAACACCCATGGCTTTAAAAAAGAAAAGGGGTTGATCGCCATAGAACCTCCTGACGCATGACGCAGCTTTGAAAAGTATGCCTGAAAAGCGTCTGGAGTGGGGGGATTTCGATCGGGTGGTCTGGTGGATGCGGGGACGATGTTTAGTCCGGGCAGCGCTCGCCTTCGGGGAGGGGCTCGTGCTCGTTCTGGCAAGTGCAGATGAAGCTGCCGGCGGTGTTCTCACAGGAGGACTCTGAGCCACAAAAATCAGCGGATTGGCTGCATTCATCGATGTCGTTGCATTGGGCGCCGAACAAGCCGCTTGCCGGTTCGTAACCCGAGTTGCAGTCGCAGCGGTAAGTATCGCCGATGGGGACGCAATGTGAGTTCGGCAGCGTGCTGCAGGGATCGGAATTGCAGGCGTTTTCAGGACAAGCGGCGCCTTCAACGGTGGAACCGTCCTGGCAGGTGCAAATGTAGCTGCCTTCAGTGTTTTTGCAGGTGGCGTTTGTCCCGCAGATCTCTGCGTTGCGGCTGCATTCGTCGATGTCGTTGCAGGTTTGGGAGGCAAACATTCCGGTCCCCCAGTCGTAGCCTGAGTCGCATTCGCAGCTGTAGCTGTCGTCATTGGGCACGCAGTGGGTATGCGGCTGATCGGTGCAGGCCCCGGGAGTGTTGTCGCAGATGTTGCTGGTGGCTACGCAGGTCGGTTTGCCATCATCGCCGGTGGCGGGTTCATAGCCAGCGCCGCATTCGCAGCGATAACTGCCTTTGGTGTTGATGCAGCTGTTACGGGCGGGATCACCGCAGAGATAGGTGGGTTGGATGCTGACTTCTTCTACATGGCATTCGTCGATGTCTTCGCAATCGCCGTGCGTTTGGTAGGTAAACACTGTGCCCAGGCCGTAAGCGCAAATGCCGCTTTCGATCTCGTCGCCGTTTGCGTCAAAGCTCCTGGGGCATCGCACGATCTCGTAGTTGAAGCCCGCGTTGCAGGTGCAGGTCAGGGTCTTTTCGTCGAAGACGCCGCTCCCGTGGCATTCGCAGCTCTGAGTCTCGCTGTTGTAACTGGCCTGCTCGCCGCATTTTTTGGCAATGCTTTCTGATGAGAGCACGCATTTTTCGCTCTCTTCGTCGAACTGGTAGCCTTCGGCGCAAATCTCGTCTTTGTCGGGGACTGCATTGATCTCGAGGCAGGCAGTGGCGAGCAAAGCGGCCGCGAAAGTGAGGACTTTGGCCATCGAAGACATCACGTCAGATTTAAAGCTCTTCATCTCGCTCACCATTGCCCCTTTACAAAAAAGCCGCCGGGTTGCAGCTGGAAGCTGTAATCGTAAGACATGTGGAAGGAATCGATCCAATAGGGGATGCTGATCAGGGTCAGCAGGGCGCCTACGCTGATGGCGGTGTAACCCAGCCCTTCCCAGACGCGGGCTTCATCCTTTTGGGAGTCCCATTTTTCTTTCATTTTGCTGTAGGTTTGGCCTTCGCCGCGCCCAAAGGCTTCGATCGATTCCTGTCGCTTGTCCGCAACGCTCTGGGCCTTATTCCATTTCATCCAGCCGCCCGAGCTGATGCCTCCGATTCCGATTGTGGTCAGCGCGATCGCGGTGACCAGGTTGCCCGCATCCACATGAAAATGCTTGGTGGGTTCATGGGGCGTCGCAATGGATGTGCTCAGACCGCCAGGCGTTGCAGAGGCCGGAGGCGTGGGCTTGGGCGTGAGACTCGTCTCGGTTGTGGTGGACGTCGAAATGGCGCCTGCAACGGGTGAGAGCTCGCGGACTTCGCTCGAAAGCTGTTCGTCTTTGTCCGACAAAAGTTGTGGGTTCTGGTCGCGGACGCCTTGCTCCTTTAAGAAGCGTTTGACAAAGGCGCTCGCTTCGTCGGTGGTGACGATGCCATCTTTGTGACCGTTGAGCTCGCCGTCGGCCCAGCCGCGAACTGCGCCCAAAGCGGCGTAGGTAAACGCACCGTGTTTGGCTTTCGTCAGCGGTCCCGATTTTTCACCTTCAGAGGCGGCGCTCCAAAGGATGATCGGCTTTGGATTCGATTGCAGCGACAGGCTGACCGGCGCGGCAAAACGGTTACCAAACGCGACGTTACAAGCGTCGATCACGAAGATCGCCCGCTCCACTTCGGATTGCGCAACCTTTTCCTGAAGCGCCTTGAGCGCCACTGCATGCCCCGCCATCAGGCGCTCGTTCATCGGCACATCGGCCCCAAGGATGAGCTGGTCGCGATCCTCGGGGGATGCGGCACCGTGTCCTGCAAAATAGAACCAAATGGTGCCGCCCTTGGCTTCGGTTAAGGCGGTGTGAAACGCGTCTTTGATTTGATCGGCCGTGGCGCTCCTGTCCTGAAGGCGGTGCAGGTTGGCCATGGGCACGCCCCGGGTGTAAGTCAGAAAATGCTCAAACCCGTCGCCGTCGCGGCTTGCGTAGGGCACCCCGTATTGCTCGTCGAGCAGCGGATATTTCTCGATCGAGACCACGACCGCCGCATCGTTCGGAGATTTGACGCCCGTGCGCAGAGGCTGATTGACGTCGGGCAACCCGCTGGTCTGAGCCTGGGCCTGATGCGCGAGAGGCCAGGCCACAGCCCATAGCCAGAGCAGCAAAAAGGAAAATCGTTGACTCACCATTTCAAAACTCCTCGGCCGCCCAAATGAACAGCCCCAACCATGTCTGGTTATAAGCATTTTCTGAAATCAGACCAAGCATCGCGGATTCTGGCGGACGCGCGCCTTGGTGAGGCGTTCTTCCTGTGGTCGACGCGGTTGAATTTTAGAGTGGGGGTCGTGATACTCGCGGCGGTTTTGGGGAGGTTTGCATGTCGCTTGGGCGCATATTGTTTACCGAAGAAGGGGCGCTGGCCGATCGCGTGGGCCCTCGGCTGGAGCAGCTGAATCCCGGTTACGAATTTTTGGCTGTGAAGGATGGTGCGAGGCTCGTGAGCGTGTTTGCAAGGCTCGCCAAGACGCGACGTCCGCCCGTGCTCACGGTTTTGGTGCCGCCGTTAAAGCGCATCGACGCACCCGCCTGCATGATCTGCATCCGATCCATTGAGCGTGCTGTGGGCTGGAAACCTTCGCCGATCCTGTATTTTGGCGATGCCCAGGCGGCTTCACTGATGAAATCCGTTGGCTTTGCGGCCCATCTGCCGCGCAATCCCGCCGAGACGATCGATGCTGAAGCGGAGCGGCTCTCTCAAAATCTTTCGGCCTGGCTCACCAAACTGCGAAACGCCTAAAGGAAGAAGCGCATGTTGACAAGGTTTTGCCCCAACTGTGAGCGCGAGATGGAAGTGAAGCGCTTTGACGGCGAAGATTACTCGCTCTTGGTTTGCGCCTCCTGCGGTATGGGTCTGGGGCTTGCGGTGGGCGAGCGCCCTGCGGTGAGCGCGGTGACGTTTAAGTCTTCAAAAAGCGTGTTTGAAGCGCCCGCAGTATCGCCTTCATCGGTTGCAACTCCTCAAAAAACAAGAGAAAATTCGCGGTCCGATCCGCCTGCAAGCAGTTTGGAACCCGCTTCAAAAATGATGCGGTGCGTGCTTTTGGTCGATCCCGACGACGCTTTTCGGGCGATGGCCAAAATGCGCATCCTGGATCGCCATTGCGCCAAAGAAGTCTTCGAAATGGCCAATCCGGGTCGCGCAGTCGAGCAGATGATGAGCATTGCGATCGAAGGTTCGCGACCCGATCTGGTGATCTGCGATCTCAATCTCGATGAGATGAGCGGTCTTGAGCTGGCCCATGCCATCCGGGCGATCGAAAAGGGCCTCGATTGCTCGACCACGCCGCTCTTGTTTTTGACCTCAGCCCCCCTCACCGATGCGCTCAAAGCCGAAATGAAATCTCTCGGTCGCGTGCGCTACGTGCGAAAACCCGACGGCGATCCGCAGCGCGTGAGCGAAAAGCTGATCTCCCTCTTCGATCGCCTGTTGGAGCCCTCAAAGGCGTAAGAGTTGTGGGCTCATCCCGATTGATGCTCCCCCCGGTTTGTGATAAGGGGGGAACATTCAGACGGATAGGGCTTCATCGATGGTTCGACCTTGTTCTTCACAAGAAGCAGCAAATCTGATCGAGAAGCATCGCTCGATCAGAGATCGATTCCAGCAGCTTTCTGAGCTTCGGGGAAAGTTTTTATCTGAAGTCAAAAGAAATATGGCGGATTTGCTCGAGCAGGGGCTGGCGGAAGTCCTGAGCGACGCACCGATCGAAGAAGGTTTCGATCAAACATATGGCTCGCAGATGAAAGCGGCGGGCTATCAGACCTGGGGACAGCTCGTTGAGGATCTGAACCTTCTGGCTCAAAAAGAGCAACTGACTCAGAAACAGCAATGGAGCGACGCGCTTCAGTCCCAGTTCAATCGCGCTCTGCAGCTGGATTGGCTCAAACGGTATCTCCTTTCATTGACGATGGAGGAGCACAGCGCTTTTCTGGATCAAATCGCGCAGATGAAGACGCGCGTGAAGTCTCTGATCGAAGTTGATCTTTCCGATATGGCCGATGAGCGATGTCAAAAACTCATTCAGGAGCTTGTGCGATACCAGCATTTTCTTGAGCAATGCCGGCAGAACGATCCGCTCATTGAAAACTGTTTGCAGATGCAGCAGAGCGAAGGTTCAAAGATCGATGAGGCGCTGGAGGCTTTCAAGCCCGCCAAAGGGTTCTTCAAATATCTGTTCGCCTCAAAAGAGCGAAAACAAAAAGCGAACGAGGCGCATGCATTTCTGGAAAGCCTGCTTTCGGGGGATTATGGCAATAAGTCTGAAGACTTATTGAAGATCTTTGAAGAAGATCGATGCTCGGACGAAGAGGCGCTCGCCCTGTATCAGCAAACACCCGATATCTATTCGGATCTCTTAGAGAAAACCGTTCGCGCGGCAGAGATACCGGTTCGCGTGGGGCGCAATGCTCATCGCTTTTCGAAGCAATTGTCGGAAGATTCACAGCGTGTGATCGCTGAGCACTGGAGTCTGATTGGAGCGCTTGTCAAGAATCAGAACATCGTTGAGTGCTGTGAGGATGAGATCAAAGCGTTCTCCAAAGAACTCTTCGAAGCCAAGGTGAATGCGCTCCTTCAAAAATCTTCGATCGACGAGCTCGACTGGCCGCAACAACGCAATCTCAAAAACTGCCTCAGTGCGCACGGTTGCCGAAGCCTTTTGGATGCCATCTCCCTTACAGAGAAACAGTTGGCCGCGTTTGCCGTAAGAGACATCGGGCAGCTTGTCAGACAGCGTGAGTCTCTACTCGCCAGGATCAACGAAAGGATGAAGATTGATCTGCATCGGGATCAATCGTTGTCGCAATGCGCCCAGCTTCTCTCTGCGGTCTCCAGATATCGTCAGGCGCGCTTGTGGTCTGAACCCTGCAATCAGTTTTTGCGCCAGTATCAAACGCTGCTGGAACAGGCTTTTAAGGATGCTGACCCGCTCAAAAATGCCTATCGATGGTGTATGACACCGGAGCCGGAAAAGCAGAAAGCTTTAGAGACCCATCGCAGGCTCACATCGCTCCTGACTGATGAATATGGTCAGAAGGTGAAAGCATTATTGCAGGAGTTTGCGCAGATCACTCAGCAATCCAACCAGTCGGGAATCCAGGATTTTAAGGCCAATGAAACAGAATTCAGGGGCATCATCGAAGAGCTGTGTCCCGGGTTACTTGGGGATTGCGATGACAGCCATCAGTTGAGTGCCGATCAGGTGAATCAGCTCATAGAGGAGCATCGCGAGCGGTTGGAAGAGCTTCGCCAGATCCGCAATGCGCAGGCAACGCAATATCAGTCGGAGGTGATCTCGGCTGCAAAAGAGCTCGCGGATCAGGAGACGATTGAAAAGCTGAAGGATGTTCCGCTCTTTGAGTTCGGCCCGCAGGAAACGCTTTTGAAAGGCATGCGTTTTTCAAATGCGGCAGAGGTCTTTCTTGCGATCACGCGAGGCAATATTCGTTTTAAGGCTTCTGATTACAGAAAGATTTCTCAGAGAACGGACGAGCTGTTTCGACAATTCCGCCAAAAGATGAAAATCAGGCTCAGCGCGGATCATCAAAACACAGCATCGACCGCGCTCGTCACGGCTGTATGGAAATACAAACAGCAAGCTGCCTGCGCTGAAGAGTCGGCGGCGATTCTCGAACAATATGAAGCGCCGGTTGCTCAGAACATCGGTTGCTTAAAACCTGCAACTTCTGAATTAAAATGGTTTTTAGCCTCAGCTGAAGAGAGAGACATCGCGCGCTCGGCTTATCGCTGGCTCAGGCCTCTGACTCGGGAAGAATATGGCCAGCGTTCTCTTCAGACGATTCGCGACTCAGAGGAAGTGGAGGGCATCACGGGGCAAGAGGCCTGGTATGCCTTCAACCGCGATCCGATCCCATTCTTTAAAATCCTCGAAGATCTGGTGCCCGATCTTCTGGGATCTGATAAATCGATCTATGGTTTGCCAGATGAGCTCGCGCGCGAGATCGAGTCAGAGCCGCTTGATTTAAATGGTTTGCGCTGCTCGCTGAGGAAGTATCAGGAATGGGGTGTGAAATACATCCTTCATCAAAAATGCGTGCTGCTGGGCGATGAGATGGGTCTGGGTAAGACCGTGCAGGCGATCGCCGCGATGGTTTCGCTTCGCAATCAGGGCGCCACTCATTTTTTGGTGGCTTGCCCGCTGAGCGTGCTCATCAATTGGTGCAGAGAGATCGAAAGGCACAGCAATCTGACGGCCATCAAGGTGCACGGTATCGAACGCTCGGACGGGCTTCGTCGTTGGTTCCGCGAAGGCGGCGTGGCGGTGACCAATTACCAAAACCTGAATTATTTCGTTCAGTTAGTTGTAAGCCAGCCGCGGTTTCATTTTGCAATGCTCGTCGTGGATGAAGCGCATTCGGTCAAAAACCGCTCAGCCAAACGGACTCAATGTACGGAGCTGGTGGGGCAGTACACGGATCGCCGCCTCTTTATGACTGGCACCGCCCTCGAGAATCGCGCGGGCGAGATGCTCTCACTCATCTCGATGCTTCAACCGGAGATTGCGAAAAAGGCTTCCGGTTTAACCAGTTGGTCTCAGGCTTCGCAGTTTTGTTATGCGATCGCGCCCGTCTATTACCGCCGCAAACGCGAGGATGTATTAACAGAGCTTCCGGAACTGATAGAGAACCAGGAATGGTGCGAGCTGGAGCCGGAAGAAGAGGAGGTTTATGAGCAGACCGTCCTTTACGGCACACATATGGCGGTCAGGCAGCTTTCCTGGAATGTGAATGATCTCAGGAAATCTTCAAAAGCCAGTCGCTTAAAAGAGATCGTGGAGGAAGCGAAGTCCGAAGGCCGGAAGGTGCTCGTCTTTTCGTTCTTTTTGGAGACCTTGCGCAAGGTGGCCTCACTCTTTGGGCATCAATGTCTCGATCTCATCAATGGATCCGTTTCAGCTCAGCGCCGTCAGGCCATCATCGATCAGTTCGATCAGTCGCCTGCAGGCACGGTGCTTGCCGCGCAGATCGATGCGGGCGGTTACGGTCTCAATATTCAGGCTGCAAGCGTCGTGGTGATCTGCGAGCCGCAATATAAGCCTTCAACCGAAATGCAAGCGATTTCAAGAGCTTACCGTATGGGACAAGCGCGAAATGTGTTGGTTCATCGCTTGCTTTGCAAAGGCACCATCGACGAGCGACTCACCGAGTTATTGGCTCAAAAGCAAGCGGAATTTAATGCGTTTGCAGATCGTTCAGTGGCTGCGGAACAGGTGCGCAACATCGATGAAAAGCAATTCGGTCGGCTGATGAACGAGGAGCAGGAGCGCATCAGGGCCAAACACGCAGCGGGCGGGAATTCCGGAAAGCCGGCAGCAGAGAAGGTGGTATGGGAAGAGACGGGAGATGAGACCCAGAAGATTGAAAGAATCGATTGCTCGCCCATCGCTCCCAAAAGAGCTCTGGGTTTTGAGGGGGACGAAAACCATGCCCGGGACGAAGCTTCGCTGGTAGAGAGCCCACAGCAGATTCGTTCAAAGATAGATGCGCTGCTGGAATTCAAAAAGCCGTGATCTCTCGCGCCATTGCGTTCTCCATTGCCTTCCGCGGATCGCCTTCTGCTTGATCGCATCGCGGGCTGTGGTACAACTGAATTTTGGGTGACGCTGGATTTTTACGGGAGGTGACGATGCGCAGATTCTGGATTTTGGGGGCCGCTTTGGCGGTGACTTTGCTCGCGTTCGAGGCGTTTGCGGGCTCTTCGGGTGCACCTCCGGGGGGGGGCGGAAATGGTGGCGGGGGTGGTGCCGAACCGGGCCTCTGGGCGATGATGTTATTCAGCGCTGCACCTTGTGCATTCTTCGTTCGACGCGCGATGAGATCGAATCGTCGGGAGAAGTAGTTCGGTTTGATTGCACAGGAAGCGCAGGTCACAAAGGGAGCAGGGCGCATCTTTTGGGCGCTTTTGCTCCTTTTTTTATGGAGCGCGTTGCCCGCAGCGCTGTGGTCGGGGCATCTTTGGATAGATGGGGTGCTTGGGGGGGCGGTGCCCGCGCTGCTTACGCCGTTGATTGCTGTGGGACTGGCGGTGATCGCGGCCAAACGGTCGGATGAGGTCGCATCGCAGGGTGGCGTTCGGGCGTCACTCCTTTATACAGGGGCGATTCTGGGGATGATGGCGGGCAACCTTTTGGCGTTGTGGCAGCCTTCTTTTTTAATGATCGCGGGGCTTTCGCTGCCGGTGGGGGCTTACGGGCTCTGTAAACTGGCGCTTGGCGATCGTGCACGCCGCTTCTTGTTTCCCTGTTGCTTCCTGATCTTTCTGTTGCCCTTCGAGTATTTTCTGCGGCCCTATTGTGATGCGCCGTTGCAGGCGCTGACGGCTACGCTGGCACAGGCGTTTTTGAACGTTGCAGGGTACAACATCCGCATGTGGGGCGAGCATACCATCTATAACGCCCTCTATTATGTGCGCGTGGACGAGACCTGTTCGGGGATGAACCTGCTTTGGACGTTGTGGATGTATGGGTTGGTGTTCGGTTGGCTGACGGATCGGCGCGTTTGGGTGCGGGGGATCCTTTGTGCATGCGTGGTTCCGCTGGCGATGCTGGCCAATGGATTGCGGGTGGCGGTCATCATGCTGCTCGGGATCTACGGGGGGGATGACTGGGCCATGGGCTTCTGGCATACGGGAAGCGCCTATCTCATCTTTTTGCCGGTATTTTTTGCGCTTTATATCGTGGGGCAGGCGTTAAAAGGGCGGTATCGATGAAGCAAAAAGGGTGGGCGTTTTTGTTATGGGGGGCGATCTTTGGCTATGGAAGCTGGCTTTGCTGCTCGGCCTATGGGGTTCTGACCGAAGAATACCGCATTAAAGGGGTGAATCGGATCTATTCCCGGCCGTATGAAGATGCCCTGGGGCTCTGTTATGATCCGCGCGAGGGGGATTTATGGCAGGAGATCGGGCAGAGATACGGGCTTCTGTTGCAGGAGAAGCCGCAGGGTGAGGCGGAATGGCGGCAGATTTTGGGTGAGAAGGGGATTGAGACGCTCGCATGCGACGCTTTAAACGGCGAGCAATGGCCCATGTTGTGGTTTGAGGGTGGAGAGACGCTGCTTCAAACGGGGGTATACGGGCGAAACCCGATGATCTTCTATCCAAAGAAGGGGATGTATTTGTTGGATCACAGCCCTTCGGGGCGATGTTTAGCGATGAAGCTCAAAGGATCGGCGCCGTGGTGAGGACGCTTTGCTTTGCCCTTTCGGCGTTGAGCGGCTGTTTAAATGGGATCGCCTTCATCTTTAACGGCGGTCTGGCCCTCATCGCGAACGTGCCATTGCTCTGTGCATTGTGGTTTGGGCGCGATCGCGCGGTTTGGCAGGCGCTGCTTGGGGGGTTAACGGGGTTTCTGGCGGGGCTGCATATCTACGGGATCTGGAGTTATGGGGTGGGGCTCTTCGTGGGATTCGGCCTTTACACCGGAAGCCAGATGGTTCTGTACGCGCTGATGCTCCGTTATTTGTGGAAGCGGAGTCGGTGGCTCGACGTGGCGCTGCCCGTGATCGCCTGGTGCATCACCGAATGGATCCGTACGGTGGGGCCTTTATCGATGCCGGCCTCCTATGTGGGCTGCATTGCAGACGTGGGGTTCCTCCGTTGGTGGCTCTACGCGGCGCGCTGGATGGGGGGGATCGGCGTAAGCGGTCTCATTGCATTGGCGCAGAGTGCCCTCTTCTTTTTGTTGTTCTGCCGTAAGACCCATTTGAAACCGGCCTTGACGGGCCTTGGCCTGTTCTTTGCGGTGGGGATTTTGGGGGTGATCCGGCCGCCATCGATCGATGGGACGCCCGTGAAGGTGGCGATCGTTCAGGGGGGGCTCGCCAATGCGCAGTACGATGCGGCCCTGATCGATCATTTAGCGATGAAGGATGTGGTTCAAAGTTACGAGATCCTCTCGAAGAAGGCTTATGCGTCGGGGGCGGATCTGGTGGTTTGGCCGGAGACAGCGGTGCGCGCGCCGGTGCTTCAGACCCCATCGCTTCAAAGGCGCCTGTTTCCCTCCGAAAAAGATCGGAGCCTTCTCGTTGCGGGGGTGATCCGCGAGGAGGCGGGGCTGCGTTACAACTCGGCGGTGGCCGTGGGGCCGGGCGGAAAAATATGGGATACTTACGATAAAGAGCGGTTGGTGCCCGGAGTGGAGGACGATTTTGAGCCGGGGACGCGGGATCCGATCCTTCAGACGCCCCTGGGATCGCTTGGGGTGCTCATTTGCCTGGAGTCGGTCTACCCGCAGATGGGCCGATCCCTGAAGGACGCGGAGATTTTATTGGTGCTCAGCAACGATGCGGGGTTTGGTCGATCGCCGATCTCCCACCATATGGTCAACCGTGCCATCGTCCGCGCGGTGGAGCTGGGGCGCTATGTTCTGCGGGCAGGGCAGGCGGGCGTGAGCGCGATCATCGATCCACGGGGGGATCAGCTTCAAATGATGCCGCTTTTTGAGGCGGGTCTGATCGAAGGGGAGGTCAACCTGCGGAAGGATTCGACCCTCTACGCGCGGTTGGGGCCATGGCCGATCTGGATCTGCTGGGCTGCATTGATCGCGATCATCGTATGGCGCGTAAAAGATCGGCAGAGGACGGCCGGTAAAGGTCAGATCTGATCCCCAAGAAATGGGCATGACGGTTCGTGATGGGCACAACTTTTGAGTGAGAACGGCTGTGATCATGCCGTGAGGGTCGGTTTTGACGTGATCGTCAAAAGCCTTTTGCGGGTTGGGGCAGTATTTTTGACGTTAAGACCGTGGTGATCCGTTTGTTGGGCTCCATTCTTTTGAATGAAAATCCCGGCTTTTAACGGATCATGCGCGATCTGATGAAGCAAAAAGCGAACTGACCGTTCAAACAGTGGGTTAACATTCATTTTAAACGGGCATTTTGGGCGGTGAAGCCCGCTTCGGATTCAAAAGATCGTCTTCAAACGAACGGATCACGTCGGAACTTTTGGGATGGATGCAGCGTGATCCGAAGGTGGACATCCGTTCTGATCGAACTGAAGTCGGGTGATCGGGCGGTCGACGGGGCTTTGCATCTGCGCGGATCGCAGTTTACGGCCGGTGAAGCTCACTTCTTTTCGGTGTCTTCGGGGTAGATCAGGTCGAAGAGGGTGACTTCGTAGGATTTGGGGTACATCGAAAGGGCGATTTGGTCCCCTTTGGGGCTGAAGGCAGCGCTGGGTCCTCCGGAAATATTGGGGGGGATCATCGCGAGTTCCTGGACGGTCTGGCTCTTCAGGTGGACTACGCTTGAGGGGAGACCGAGCCTTGTAAAGAAGAGGTAGTCGAAGGTCGGGCTCAGTTCCAATGTGGACGGCCTGTTGGGGGCCTCTGTGCTCCCTTCGGTTGCAAAGTCAAACGTCGACCAGATATGGTTCCGATGGTTCTGAACCTCCACGTGACAATGTTTGGGGCCGCAATATTCGATCAGAAAATGGAGATCATCCTGCTTATAGACCTGGGTCAGATGGAGATCTTCGTCCCCTAACTTGTAGTCGAGGTTATATTTAAACTGCGCGAGGGGCACGGGACCGCTCGGTTTGTTGATGCGCCAGAGCTCGAAACCCTTCTCACCATCGATGATCATGTCGTTGCCAAAGAGGCGAACCCCATCGTGATCGTAGCGATCGGACTGTGGAATCGTCGCGAGCTTGACTACACTGCGGGAATCGTAGACCTGAATCCCGTTCAATGTGCCCATCACCACGTATTTACAGTCGGGAGTCAGGGCGGTTAAGCGGTGTAAACCGGGGGTGAACCGTATAAATTCTTTTTCGTCTTCGCTGTAGAACAGATAAACGTCGCCGTTGTTGATGCGCGCAACGGCCCATGCCGGTTGATCACAGCCGCTCGTATCGGCCACATCGTTGGTCAACGGCCGGGAGAGCCAGAGTTGCTCGCCGGTTTTCGGATCGAAACTGCGGAGGCGGTTGTCGTTAAAACCTACGAGGAGGCGGGATCCGTCCTTACCTGCGTAGGCCACCGAGGTGGCAGTGCCCGCTGCGAGCTGTCCCTGCGACTGACAGGACAAAGATCCGGCCACAAACGTGAGACCCTTCTGCCATCGGCCGGGGATCTTCTCGTCTCTCGGTCGGATCGGATCGGCTTTTACGGGCTGGAACAGATCGATCAAAAGGAAGGAGAGGCAGCAAATGAAAAACTGGCGCATCGGACTTTCCAAAAAGGCCGCATGGGCGGCATCGATATGGGGAGTAACGGAAGGTGATGGTGCGATCGTTTAAAAAAGAAGTCTCAGGATCGGGGCGAAATGCGTCGGTTCAAACGCTCGCGCTTTTGGGCCTTGGCGGGTTGTGATCCGTTCGCCGCGCGCGGATCCTGCCTGGTCTGCTTGGGGTGGAACTCCGACGGCTTGCTCTTGGCCTGTGGTTTGCCCGATCGGTCTTTGGGCTTTCGCGGAGATTCAAACCGCTCGATCTCGCAGGGGGCGGATTGCTGGGGGGCAGACTGGGTGATCGGTTCGATCGGCTCGTTCTTTTCGGTGCGATCCTGCCTCTTTGAGGTAAAGGGCCTCGGTCGGCTTTGTCCCCTGGAACCTCTCGGCTGAATGTTTTGCGGTGCGATGCGGCAGCGGATGGGATAACCGCGCAATGTGGCCAGTTCCTGCAGCGCCTGATCGACAAAGTTCTGCGGAATCTCGACGAAGCTGTCGCGATCGCAGATGGTGATCGCCCCGATCATGGGCCCCGGAATGCCGGCTTCGTTGGCCAACGCGCCAACCACGTCGTTCACGCGCACGCCATGGATCCTCCCCGCCGAAAGCTGCAGAAGCACAATCTTTCCCGAGGCGATGGGCACCGGATCAGGGGGCAGCTGAAGCGGGCGATGCAGCTGTGCCAGACGGGCAAGACCCGCTGCCGCGTCTAATATGTCGTCGCCTTCTTCGGTCATCTTGCGGATCAACCCGCGGAAAAACTCCAGATCGTCGCTTTGCATCTGGTTCCGGATGGCGGCTTTAAAGAGTTCCGTCCGACTCCGCCCGATCTCTTCGGCTGTGGGCGCGCTCATCTGTTCGATCTTGCAATGCGTAAAGCGCTCGATCTCCCTTAACTGGTCGCGCTCCCTCGGTCGTACGAATAAGATCGCGATGCCTTCGCGGCCGGCCCTGCCCGTCCTTCCGATGCGATGCAGGTATAACTCCGGTTCAACCGGGATGTCGTAGTTGATAACGTGGGTTAACCCCTCGATATCGAGGCCCCGCGCCGCAACATCGGTGGCCACCACGACGTCAACCTTGCCTCTCCGCAGTCGCTCCACGACCCTTTCGCGGTGGGCCTGGCTCATATCGCCGTGCAAAGGCTCGGCCACAAACCCTCGCTCCTCGAGCGCATCGGCGAGATCCCCCGCTGACTGACGGGTACGGGTGAATATGAGCGACGCGCGGGCGGACTCCGCCTCCAGTAAACGGCACAACACAAACAATTTATCGTGCCCGTGCACCAGTAAATAGCGCTGCTCGATGGTGGGAAGCGTCATCTCTCCGCCGTCGACATGCACAAACGCGGGATCGATCAGACGCTTTTCGGCGACAGCCCTCACTTCACTCGGCATGGTGGCCGAGAATAACGCCTTTTGCAGGTGCCTTTCCGCCGGTACCTGGTCGAGGATCCAACCGACATCCTCTATGAAGCCCATCTTGAGCATCTCATCTGCTTCATCGAGGACGAAGTAATCCAGGTTTTCGAGCACGAGACTACCGCGCTTGATATGGTCGATCACGCGGCCCGGAGTACCCACAACAATCTGTACACCCCGCTTCAGCGCCGTTTCCTGCGGAGGGATCGGCTGACCACCATAGAGTGCCGCCACATGCAAACGTGCCATAAACTGCCCGTATACATGGATTGCATCGCAGATCTGCATGGCCAGTTCGCGTGTAGGGGCCAGGATCAACGCCTGCACAACCGACCTTGACAGATCGATCTTTTGCAAGATCGGCAACGCAAACGCTGCTGTCTTACCGGTACCTGTCCTTGCCTGACCGATCAGGTCGCGTCCTTCAAGCAATAAGGGGATGGCTTCCTGCTGGATCGACGTGGGGTGAATATATTGTGCAGACTTCAGAGCGCGCAGAATGGGCTTTGACAGCGAGAAATCTGTGAACTTAGGCTTCAAATCCACAGATTCTGCTGGATCAGGCTCGATTTCCTGAGAAGAAAGCCCCTCATTCGGCGGAATCTTGTCACTTTCTGAAGCCTGGAACTGACCATCATCGTCGGTTAAGGGCTGTTCCTGTGCATCAGAAGTGGGCTGATCCGTCGGTTTAGTGGACTCTACAGCGTTTGGATCACTGGTCAACGGCATAAGCGCTCCTTTTAAAAGCGCGGCATTGTACTGGGTTTGATTAAAAAGGGTAGTCCATTTCAAAAAGAAGGGACCTTAAAGGAAGATCGTGACCATCAAAAACGCGAGGAGAGCAGAGGCGATCGCCAAACATGGGGGCATCCATCGGGCGGGCTGCTTGCGTTGTTGGGCGATGAGCAATACTTTCGGCTTGCGTTTGTTATCCATATTCGACGGTATACAGACGAGACTGGGCTCGCTTAACAGCTGTTCCTGCTGGGAGAGCTGCAAAGACAGCGATATGGGCAAGGGTGCAATGACGGAATGGGAGGCCTGCAATCCTTCTTCTTCAAGGGGAATCGATTGTACAGGTGGATCCGCAAAGAGATCTTCGGGCAAGCGATCGGGAGAAAGGTCCAATTGTTGCAGCGCGAGGAGCATGGTATTGGCGTCGGGGAACCGATCCGCCGGATCCAATTCGAGGGCCTTCTGTAGAAAACGGTTGTACGACTCGGGAATGGGCTCGCCTCCTGCGGTGCAAAAGAGGGGTGGCACCTCGCGCTGGGCATCGGGACGCTTGAGTTCCTCCTGATCGTTTACGGTAAAAAGCCTGCGCGCCGTCAGAGTCTCGTAGATGATCACCCCGAGACTGTACAGATCCGCCGGAGCGTGCACTTCGATGCCGCGAATTTGCTCGGGTGACATGTAACTCGGCGATCCGATCATCATTTGCTCGCCGGTTTGCGAGACGGGGAGCATGGGCCGCGGATCCGATTCACGGGAATCCAGCGGATCCTCTTCGGTATTGGCCTTGACGATGCCAAAATCCAGAATGCGCGCCACGAAATGATCGCGCGTACCCGAGAACATGATGTTGTCGTGCTTCAGATCGCGGTGCACGAGATGGGCGGCATGGGCGGCGATGAGCCCCAGCAAAATCTGCCTGCAGAGCTCGATCGACTGCGCCACCGTGAAGACGCCGTTGTGATTGACCTCGTCGCGCAAAGTCCAGCCCTGCACAAACTCCATGGCCAGCCACATCGTCTTGTCGGCCTCGACTCCAAAGTTCAAAAGCCTGACCACATGCGGGCTGTCGACCGCTAAAGAGGCGGCGGCTTCGAGCTCAAACCGCGTGCGGATGCTCTCGTTGTTGGAATATTCCTCGCGCAAAAACTTGATGGCGAGCGGTTTTCCGTTGACTTCGTCGCGCGCACGGTAAACGGCCCCCATACCCCCTACGCCCAGACATTGGATGATCGCGTAACGGTTGGCGACGAGCGTCCCCAGTCTGCTGTCGCGCGGTGCCTGGCGCAGGGCGCTCTCGCTCACCAAAAATGCCCCGTCTCTGGGACAACGGCGATACGAGCCTCGCTGCAAACAACGCGGACAGATGAGAAGGGGCGGTTCGTTCATCGGCGATCTCCCGTTTACTGCGTCAATCTAGACCGTCTCGCATCGAAGCGCGCACAAAAAATGCACCGACCGCGATTTTATGGGGTTTTGATCCTTGAGGGCATATTTCACGGGCAAAAGGCGATCCAGGCAGGAATGTGCGGATAATGACGAAATTTCGGTGAGTTATGCGGTTTGTGATTGAATTCGTAGATGGTTCTGGTATTTTTTTTTCCGGTTGCGCGCCTGCAAAAATGGGTTTGTGGGGGCGCACGAGGGCTTTTAGGCAAGAGGGGTGAGGAATTAAATCATGCCTAATGTAACGCTTAATGCGGATTTGTCGAACTGGAAAGAGTTTTCTGCTCGTGAGAAAACCATCCGTTCATCACGTCTGAAGGCGATTGATCAAGCGGTTGAGGTGTATCGTAGAAATAAGAACTACCGTCCCGCTCGCATCGCACTCGCTAAGGCGATCTTTGCCTGGTTAGGCGATAAGATGGAGGCTCATCCAGATAAAAAAGTTGAATTTGAGTCTGTTTCTTGTCGCCAGGATGCCGTCACCGCGCTCATGAGTCAGATGTCCGTCGATATTCATTGTGGCGCGCTTACATCCATTCCGACGTCGGCCCGGAAGCCGTATATTTTAATGCCGCTGAGTAACAGCCAAAACCAATCGATGGTGGTGATGGTCTCGAGCGCTTTGGATTGCGACAGCTATATTTCACAAGTTGAAAGCGCATTGCGCGAACTTTCGACTCAGCCGTATGGCGCTGCCCTTCTGCAGAGGATCAGCGATCAAAAGAATAGGCACAGTGACTGGCCTTACGTTGTTCGCATCCGATCGATGCACAATGACAATAAATGCGAGCGAATCTTGGATCACCAACCTTCCTACAGTGAGGTTTTGTGGGACGCAAGTATGCAGACGTCCCAGGATGGATTTGACAGACCTCCGTTTATTGCTCTGGCGCATGAATTGATCCATGCCTACCACTTTGCAGTGGGCGTTAATTTGTGTGGTGACATGGAAGAAGCGGCAACCGTGGGGTTGACGGAGAAATGGTGGGTTGACCCCGATCAGATGGATACCAAGCGCTCACATTTCCTGCATAATCACCATGATAATAGCCCGAAGGGAGATCACGCTGTCGTTCGCATTACCGAAAACCTGATCCGCCACGAGCATCAGGTTCCATTGCGCTTGTCCTACACCGGGTTATTTAGCTTAGCGCAAACGCCAAGCGCGTTGGCCTATGCTGAGAATCATCCAATACTTCATAGTTACGATATTCTCCGGCACCATGCGGGGGTATGACCTTCTCTGGTACCATGCGGAACAAATGCTCTGAGTCCTGATTCGCAGAGCTTTCGTTTTCCCCAAGGCCCTTCCACCCGGAAGGGCCTTTTTTTATGCCCCGGCGCGGCTTCACGCCTTTATGCTATCCATAAATCCCTTGTAATTCCCAACGATTACCCTTCCTCGCCAGAAAAAATACCGCCCTGCAAAAAAAATGGTTGACATCCAAAACGGCCTCGTGTATAAAGGCCTCGCTCCTTTCGTTGTAGGTTGATGTTCTTGGGGGTCTTCTTTCGGGAAGACCCCCTTTTTGTTTCTGCACTCCACATCGCCTTCCGCAAAATCCCTTGCAATTCAGCCTGAACCCCTTCATCACTTCGATGGTCACCATCACTGCATGCGGGGTAACTCTCGATGAAATATCGCTTTTTGGGTTGTACGGGGCTTCGGGTGTCGGAGCTCGGGTTCGGGACCATGTCGTTTGGGCAGGAGGCTTCTCCCGAGGTTTCGGCGCAGCTGTTCCACCGATGTCTGGAGGCGGGCATTAACCTGTTCGATTGCGCGAACGTCTATGCGGGCGGGCAGTCGGAGGAGATATTGGGCGGGCTCATCGCGCCCTGTCGCGACCGGATCATCCTGACCACGAAGGCTTACTTCCCCGAGAGCGACGATCCCAACGCGCGGGGCAGTTCGCGGTATCACCTGGTGAGGGCGGTGGAGGCGAGCCTTCGGCGGTTGAAGACCGATCGCATCGATCTCTTCTTCCTTCACCGCAGCGACCGGCAGACGGCACCCGACGAGACCCTGCGGGCGCTGGACGATCTGGTGCATCAGGGCAAGGTTTTAATGCTTGGGGCCAGCAACTTTGCAGCCTACGAGGTCATGCAGCTTCTCTGGACGGCCGACCGGCATCACCTGACGCCCATCCGCGCGATCCAGCCGATGTACAACCTCGTCAAGCGCCAGGCGGAGGTCGAGATCTTACCGATGGCGCAGGATCAGCATCTGGGGGTGATCACCTACAGCCCCCTCGCAGCGGGACTCCTGACCGGCAAATACGGCGAGCATCTGCGACCGAAGGAAGGGCGCATCGTAGAGAACAAGTTGTACGGCGTGCGTTACCGCGATCCGGCCATGTTCCGTGCGGCGGATCGGCTGACGGCGATCGCGAAGTCGTGCGGCGTGCATCCCGCCACTCTGGCTGTTTGCTGGGTGAAGGATCGCCCCGGCGTCACCGCGCCGCTTTTGGGGGCGAGATCCCTGGAGCAGCTCGAGCCCGCCCTTGCCGCCGCAGATATGGAACTCGAAGAGGACGTGCGTTTAGAGCTCGACCACATCTGGCCCACACCCAATCCCACCACCGATCGCAACGAGGAGCAGACGGGGCTCTATTACGGGAACCGATAGCAGCCCCGGGCGAAGGCGCAAACGCAGCCTGACCGCAAAAGGCGGGCGCATCCGTACAACGAACGAAATCCCTGCCTCCAGGGGCAGGCTCAGCTTGAAAACAGGAGCAACCATGCAGATCAAAGCGTTGATGTTTGGAGCCCTGATCCTCTCGGGGGTTGCGGCGCAGGCTCAAAGTGATCCGGGCGATGTGGCAGAGAAGCAGAGGATCGCCGATGAGAAGCAGATGGCCGCCCAGGCCGCTAGGGATCAGGCGTCTCAGTCGCAGGGGGATTGCGGTGCGGCCAAGGCGAGGGTGGAGTATTCAAAGGGGACGCGGCAGGAGGCCTCGGCCCGGGAGAATGCAGAGACGATCTGTGCACAATATGAGAGCGATCTCAAGAAGGCGGAGCAGCTCGAAGACGAAGCGAAAGAGGCCAGTCGCGAGGCGGATGCGGCCATAAAGCTTGCGGGGGATCAGATGACGGCTCCCGTAAATCCGCCCGCAGAGCCGCCGGAGGTGGAGCTGCCGACCCCTCTGCCACAGAATCCTCAACCTCAGGTGGGAGATATTGCTCCTAAGCCTGTAACTCCAGAGTCCCCAAAGACGGATGAGCCGTCGAGCTCAAAAGAACAGGTCCGCCGTGCGCCGATGAAACTGAAGGTTGACCTCTGTATGCCCAACACCAGGATTTTGGATACATTGGAAGCCTATGCCGGGCAGATCAAGTCCCAGGTCGATCAGTTGAATGAGGTGATTCGCTCTGTGGAGCAGATGTCCATGACCATAGAGGAGCTGGCGCGTCAGTCCGTGGGTCAGGAAAACGAAGCTTCCGTAAGGGCGGCCGCCAGCACCGCTGCTGAGCAGCTCCTTCTGCTTCAGGATCTGGTTCAACAATATCAGGATGAGGTGAATCGCACCGAAGCTCAGATCGAGGAGAATCGCAAGGATTCCAGCGAATGGTTTGGGAACTGATCGCCCCCGCTCACTTTGAACAGCGGGTTCGGCTTCCTCTTCTGACGCGCCGTCCTGAGCCTCTTCGATGGGAGTCCCTACATTTTAGTTTGACCTTTGAGCCATCCTTCTGTTCAAATCCGGATCATGCGCAGGGATTTGGGTTTGCGCTCCTTCGGGAGTTGCACCCTGCGCCTTCTTTACTGGTTCATCCATTTTGGGGAGATTGACGATGCTCAAATACATTTTACGCGAGAACAATCTGACGGCGGATCCTGACGATTACTTTGCACAGGAGACCGACGCGCGCATTTACAGTCAGGACGACATTGCAGAGGAGATGCTGAAGCGAGGCTCATCGCTGACGCGGGCCGATATTGCGGCTTATCAAAAGCTTGAGGCTGAAGTGTACGCCTCGATCATCGAGCAAGGTGGCCATATCAGCACGCCGTTGATTTCCACCAACCTCAGCATCGGGGGCGTGTTCCATACCCCTGCAGACAGCTTCGACAAACTGCGCCACACCATCAAGCTCAACATCAATGCCGGGAGCGTTCTTCGCGAGGCGATTTCGAAGATTAAGGTTCAAAAGATGGATCGCCCGAGCACCGATCCTTTGATCACCAACGTCATCGACAAGGTGACCGGTGATTCGAGCGAGATCAAGCTGGGATCCGTCATCGATGTGATGGGATCACGTTTAAAGTTCGACGCCTCCGATCCCGAGCAGGGCGTATTCGTGATCACCTCTGCCGGCGAGCTGAGATGCGACGGGGTTGTAGGCAACAGCCCGAGCCACTTGCTGGTCATGCTTCCCAAAGAGATGCCCATGGGCGAGTTCACGGTTGAGGTGCGCACCAGACTGATCAACGACACCGGCAAGTCCGTAAAGAACCTGAAGAAGGGATTCTTTGCCAAAACCCTGATTGCTATCGGGTAAGTGAGGGCTACCTTATAAGGTTGAGGATACCAACCTTATAAAGGATGGGGTTCCAACCTTATAAGGTTGAATCTGGTGACCGCCTAAGGTTGATTGACATTGCCTCCTGAAGAATTTTGATTAGATGCTTTTGCAGGTGATTGAACAATCAACAAACTAGAGGCGAAAAAAGCGTAAGCAGGATCTGCAGCGTGTTCAATGGAGGTGGAAGATGGAAGTTCAGAAACGATGGCTTTTGATGGCCGCGGGTTTGTTGTGGTCAACATCTGAGGCTTTGGCCAAAAACGATACAGCCGAAGCTCTGGGTAACTTCCTGGGCGGATTCGTGAGTTCTGCTTCGGATGGAGACGCGCAGAAAATACCGATGAGCGCCGAAGCCCTCGAAAAGCAACGGGTGGCCGAGGAAAAGGTTGCGCTCGCTCAAAGCGCGATGGAGCAGGCGCGCCAAATGAAGGTGAAATGCGAGATGGCCAAGGCCAAGGCCGAGGCCGCCAAAGAAGGGGAGCGCGCCCAAAAGACGGCAGAAGAAGCCTCGGAAGCCTGCGACGATTACACGCTCGCTCAAAAGATTGCCGATCAATACGCTACCGAGGCGAAGATCGCAGTTCTTGAAGCCAAGGTGGCCCGCTATGAGAGCGCAGCCCCGGCAATGCGCGAAGGATCGGGCGCGAATCCAGAAGGATGGCCGTTCTGGCCCGTGCAACCTTTGTCTTCCGAAGATTCGAACGAGGGTGAAGCCTATGCTCGGCAGATGATGCTCGAAGCCCTGAATCTGTCGTGTCAGGCAACCTGCGCCAACAAGAACCTGGAATCGTTGAAGAATCTGGCCCAACGCTTTAAGGGTACCTCCGCAGAATCCCGAACGAGTCAGGCCGTAAGGCGCGCCCTGGAGCGCTACCAAAAGCTGCAATCCGAGTCCGACCGCTATTCTGCGGAAGCCTCCAGAGCCTCCAAAGGGAAGAACTACGAGGCACAGAAAGACACCGAAGTTTCAAATCCAGAATATCGGCCGGATCCCATCACCGGGTTTGAAGCTCGACTCGCTCTGGGTGGCTTTGTGGGGCCCTATGGTGCCAAAGGTTCCTCCATTGTAGGTCCTGCAACCAGCATGCATCTGGGTTATCACAGCACTCAGGTAGGGATCTTTGCTACAACCTACGGCCTGAAGCTGCTCGGCGACGATGCGGAACCGCACACGGGCGATCTTTATGGCGGACAGCTGGAGCTCCATTTCTTTGTGGTCAACAACCCCAGGTTGAACTTCGCAGTTCAGTTTGGTGGCGGCGCCGGACATTTCACATTCCACAGCAAAGACCAGAGCGGCAAAGAGGTCAAAAAGGGAGAATGGGCGCCCGTTGGCAAGGTGGGACTCGGCCTCGACATCATGATCACCCGCCACATCTATATCCCCGTCGATCTCGGTGGCGAAATCTACGCAGGCACCAGCGACAACCTCGTCCCCTTTGGATTCATCAACGCCTACACAGGCATCGGGTTCGTGTATTAGGGGGAAAGGGGCGACATTTCGGCGGGAAGCCATCGATCCTCCTCGGTATAAGGCCGCAATCCCACAAGACATCGCTGACAACAATTCAGAAAAGATGCAGACGCCCCGGGGTGAAGGGCGGGCGAGGGAGGCTTCGAAACTCAAGGCGCCGATTCCGGCGGAGTGAGGGATGCGACGGGTGATGGGGAGCACCAGCGCAGGGGGAAGGGGATTACTTAGAGCTGATGGGGGTTAAGTTGACGCTGAGGGTGTAAGCACCGTAATGCTCCTCAGATACACCATCAACGATGAAAGCAACTTCCTTTTCGGCCCCTGTGTCATTGATGTAACTCGTTTGATCGTAGCTGCCATCGCCCTTGTCTACATACCTCGTGCAAGTGGATGAGCGAACGCAATCTTCGAGGAAGTAGAATACCAGATTTGCACCGCTTGTTTGAGTGACTTCAGCTTTATAATTGGCTGGTATAGTCATCTTGTAGGTTACATCTGGACCACTAGACGCACCTGAGTCGCAATAGGAGTTCTTATAATAGTTTGTTGTGTCGCCAGTGATGGTACCACTCGCAGTGATTGCAATCGCATTCATACAAAAATCACCAGGAAGGAGATCTGTGGTTTCAGCTGATATCGTGTAGCTGCTGATGATATCTGCTCTAGGTGAAGTTGCAGCGATGAGGAAGGTTTGCGCGTGATCGGCGGTGTTCCTAAATGTCAGTTTTTCTGTTGGGTTGAAGGGGGTGTTAGAATGCTCCACACATGTACGTACTGCACAATCAGTGATGCGGACGAGTACTAAATCGGACTCGTTGTCGTTGACCGTCATCGTGACGGTCGTCTGCTTCTCTGCAGGCACCTCTACAGTGTAGAAGTTTTGGTTACCTTCAAATGGGTATGCGCATGTGATATCACCAATATGTCCGCTTGTTGCAATGCTTTCATTTTCCAATGTTCCGGTGAGCGGCTTTGCATGGTCACAGGCATTGGGGATGCATGTATTCTTTGTGTCTCCCTCGTTCAGATCACATGTGGACTTACCCGACTCGTTTTGGCAGTCTGAGTCGCTAACGCATGCGCAATAGCCCTCGTTCCCCTGAGCGATGCGTTTGTATTGGCACTGGTATTTAAAGGAAGAGCAGGTCACGTCGGCAGTGGTGAAGCAAGCGGGAGCATCGGTGCAATCAGCGGCCGCTGTTTCTGGGGTGCATTCGCACCTTTCGCCGGGAGCTGCTTCTTTGCGCTGATATACGCATTGATGCTCGGCGGAGCAGGTCGCGCCTTCGGTGACGTAGCAAGAGTCAGGGTTCCTGCAATCGGTTGCCGGATTGACGCATTCGCAGGCGCCGGTTTGGCCGTTTGGGATGCGCGCATACACGCATTTGTCGTTCACGCAGGTCGCGCCGGTATTGGTGTAGCAATCGGGGGCATCGGTGCAGGTAGATGCGTCATTTCCGGTGCATTCCTTTGATTTGTAGGTTCCGAGGTCTGAGAAGTCGTCTGTTTCCGATGAAGGCGTCCATTGGGCTGGAACGAAGGTTGTCTCACCCTTTTCCACTGGTTTGCGGCGAAGGGAATGCTTTTCTGCGTTTGCTGGATCTGTACCGTTAATGGTGCCAAAGATATCGATGCGGGTGCCGCCGCAAGCGAGAACGATGGCATCTTTGCTTTGGCCGTTGTAGGCAAAGTCGAGATCGAGCGTATCGCATCTGGCTTCGGCATCGTCGACTTTGGCTTGAGTCCAGTCACCTTGCGCGACTGCGACCTTTGCGCTGCAGAGGCTGAGGACATGGCCTGCTTCGATGCTCTTGCCTTTGAGATCATAGGTCTTACTGGGGGCCGCATCGTCTGTTGTGGTGTTTTCATAAGACTCAATGCGGCATCCATCCAAAGAGACTTCTGCATCACCCGCGTTGTAAATTTCGAGGGCGCGACGGTTGCCGCCACCGTGGATGTATTCCGAGAGGAAGATGTTGGGCAAATCGACGCAGACGGCGGAACCGGTGGTGGAATCGCAATATTTGTCTGTTCCGCAGGCTACTGCCTCATCGCTCGCTGCGGTGTAAGTGCATTTGCCGCTTTCGCAGGTTGCCTTGTGGCAGGCATCGACGTGGGCTACGCAAACCGTTGCATCGCTGTCGGTGCAGGTCGTGGTGTCTGCGGCGCATTTGTGGTTCTGAGAGTTGCAAATCTGGCCGTTGCCGCAGTCATCTTGAGATTCGCAGCAATTCGCAATCGGGGTGTGCGAGCAAACGTGAGCTTCGACTTTATCGGTGGTGCAAATGTTGTCGTCGTTGCAGGCGGCCGCATTTTCAACGCAGGTCAGCGAATCACCCGGAGTCCCTGCCGCATTGAGTTCGAAGCTGCAGGTACCCGCCGCAGATGCGTCCGTAATCTTTTCGCCGTTGCCATCGACGCAAACCGGGGTTTCGCAGGCGCTGCCCTGGGCGCAGGCTGTGGCAATGGTGTCTGCGGTGCAGCAATTCGCGATATCGATATGCGTGCAAACGTGAGCGACGCAGGCGTCTGTGGTGCAGACATCGCCGTCATCGGCGCAAGTGGTGTCGCAGCATTCATCTCCGGCATTGTCGGCCAAAGCATACGAGCAAACGCCTTCTGTTGCGCCTGTTACAAGAGCGCCGTTGTCATCGACGCAAACGATCTTTTCACAGGAGCTGCCAGCGGGGCAAACGGTGTCTGCGGTGTCCGCAGTGCAGGGCGTGATGATGTCGTGGGAACCGAGGCCCGAGAAGTCATTGTTAGATGTTGGGGACCACTGAGCTTCGCTGAACACAGGACTTCCGACGTAAATGTTGCCCTTGCGGACGGCTGTCGACTTGGCAAATGAGGGATCTGCACCGTTTACAGTTCCGAATGAGTCGATGACGATATCATCGCAGACCAGGTGGAGCGCGTCTTGCTCAGTTCCATTGAAATCGAATGAGAGATTCTTGACATCGCACTTGTCGGTATCGTCGTTTCCAACGTTGCTGCTGCAAAGTACGAGTACCCCCCTGGGGTCGATGCTGAAGTCTTTTAAGTTGTACGACTTCGTCGGCGCCTTGCAGGTATTGGCTTCCCTCGCGCAGTTTTGATAGAAATTGATCTTGCAGTTTGTTAAAGAGAAGCTTTCATCGTCGTTGTTGTAAATTTCAAGCGCACGGCGGCTGTTGGTGCCGTAGACATATTCAGAGAAGAAGATCTTCGGCTGAGTGCTGGGATCGACGCAGACGTGACTGACTGTGTTGCAGACGTTGGGTGATACGCAATCATCATCGTTCAGGCAGCAACCTTCAACCGTTGTATAGGAGCAGGTACCGGGGTTTTCCGCTGTGGCTCCGTCGGAGCAGACGCCAGTATGGCAAACATCTAAAAAGCAATCGTCGTTGCTGCCGGTGCAGGATTTAAAGTCGCATTGGTGATCAGTGCCGCAGACTTTTCCGTCGGTGCAGTCATTAAAGCCTGCGCAGCAAATATCGCCGCTGCCTTTGCTGTAGTCGCATGTGTTGCCCTCGGAGCAGGAGGCGATCCAGCAATCACTGGCATCGGTGCATTGATTAAGCTGGCCTTCAGTGCAGCAACCGACGGCATCCTTTGCCTTCACATCGCAGGTCCCTTCTGTGTCGGCTGCGTCAGCTTTCTTGCAGTAGGCTTCCTGGCAGGCGTTCAGGTTTTCGGCGGTGCAGTCACCTTCTGTTGTGCAGCAGTTGGCTTTGGCTTCGTACTTGCAAACGCCGGTGTCACCGGAAGCGATTTCGCAGGAGGCTGTTTGGCAGGCTTTGGCGGGGCATTCCGTTGCTGCTGCTGTGCAGAAGGTATAGCAAACGCCGCTGGTTTCATTGCAAGTCATGCCTTCGCCGCAGCCGAAGGTGCCGAAGACGTTAAAGTCGGCTTCCGTCGTGGTAAAAATATTCCAGGTCGCAGAGGCATCGTATGTATCGGTGCCATCGTTGTCGCCCTTCTCGTTGTTGCATTTGCGTGTGAGAATGGACTTCTTGGGCACGAATATCTCGTCGGGGCAGTCTGCTGCAGCCAAACCCTTTTGACCGAAGAAGTCTTGTGTAATCTCGCCGCAGACGAGCTCAAGGGCGTCGTTGCCGTTAAAGTCCAATGCATTGGAACCGATGATTGCATCGCATTTGGCTTTATAATCATCTGTCGATTGGCTGTTGTTTTTGCAGATAGTCCATTTGTCTCCCGCTGCAAGGGAATGGCTTTCCAGTGAGAGAATCCGGCCTTCGTATTCAGCTTTGCATCCGTTATATTGATAAAGTTTGCAATGGGCGAGATCGATGGCGGTATCGCCCGCGTTATAGATGGTGAGCGCTTTGTCGTTGCCGTTTGCATAATAGACGCTGAAGAACAGATTGACGCCGCTGGCATCAAATACGCAGACGTTGTTGCTGCCGCAGACTTCGCCTTCCTGGCAGACGTTGTCATATTTTTCGCTGCAGCAGGTTGCATCTTTCTTTTCAACACCGCAGGTGTTTTCCGCCGTGCAGACATGCTTGTCGCAAACATCGATCGTTGCGGTGCAGTCATTGTCGAGGGTGTCAGCCGTGCATTCGCAGTAGCCTTCGTTGCCTTCGGTGATGCGCGCATATTCGCATTTGCCGCTGGCATTGCAGGTTTCGCTCATGCAGACCTTTTTCTCGCAGGGGTTGTCTGCATCGCAGTCGACTTTGCAGGCTTCGGTCTCGGTGTCGTC
>DBWM01000038.1:0-184 GCA_002309015.1 Myxococcales bacterium UBA1238
AAAAACTGATGATGCCGCGAGAGAAAGGTAAGCTTCTCCAAACTTTTACTTATAAACGCGTGAGAGAAAGACAAAGTTTCTTTATATAGAAGCATCGATTTCTGCTCGGAAAGGTGAACTTTCAAACTTTTATACTTACCCTGGACGATCTCCAATACTCGTTTTAAAGCAGAGAGGATAAGAA
>DBWM01000038.1:277-159058 GCA_002309015.1 Myxococcales bacterium UBA1238
CCAAGTGGAAACAGACGGTGCGGCGAAGGGGCACCGCACCTCGCTTTCGTTCTTCTTGGGGTTGAGTTTGAAAATTAGGCTTTGGCTCCATCGCGATGCGATGAAACCAAAGCCCATTACATCTAAGTGCGGGGGAGCTTTGGGTAGTGTGCGGGCTATTCAGTAGGGATTTCGCTTTGCGGAGTAGGGGGTTATGAAGTTAGAAGCTTGAATTTCTGCCAGTGGTATCGGAGGAGATCGATCGGAAAGCCTCATTTTCTTCCGACGGCCTCTAAGTTTATGGCTTTAGAAGCCTCAGTTTCTCCCTGCGGAATCTAAGTTTATAGCTTCAGAAGCCTCAGCTTCTTCCATCGGCTCTGAGCTTTCCAATTGACCCCCCACCATTTTCCAAAAAAGAATCCCCACTCCCAAAACTTGAAACCAAAAAGCCCCGGCAGGTGCATCCAGGATACCTCTGCCGGGGCTTTCTGTTTCCGTCGGGGGCTTGCCCCCTTCAGCATTTGCTACATTCGCTCGCGCGGAGCGCAAAAAACTTTACACCCACCCACGGGCCTTGGCGGCCTTGGCGACGCGATCTACGGCGATGATGTAGGCGGCTTCGCGCATGTACAAGCCGCGTTCGCGGGCCAGATTGCTGACGGCGTGGAAGGCGGAGGTCATCTTCTTGTCGAGCTTTTCAAGGACTTCGTCCTTCTCCCAGAAGAAGTTCATGTTGCATTGCACCTGTTCGAAGTAGCTGCAGGTGACTCCGCCGGCGTTGGCTAAGAAGTCGGGGATGACGAAGATGCCTTTCTGCTTGATCACCTCGTCGGCTTCGGGCGTGGTGGGGCCGTTGGCGCCTTCGGCAATGATCTTTACGGAGGGGCGAATCTTGCCCACAGTGTCGGCATTGATTTGATTCTCGGTCGCGGCGGGGATGAGGATGTCGACATCCTGCTCCAGCCAGGCGTCGCCGGGTAAGATCTCGTAGCCGATGGCTTTGGCTTTCTCTTTGTCGATGGTGCCGAACTTGTCGGTGATCTTCTCCAGCTCGACGCGATCGACGCCCGACATGCGGCGGAAGCTGTAGGACTTCTTGTCCTGGTTATCCCAGCAGGCCACGCAGATGACCTTTCCGCCGAGCTTCGTGTAGAGATCGACCGCGTACTTCGCGACGTTGCCGAACCCCTGAACTGCGGCCTTGGTCGACTTGATGTCGATGCCCTTCTCGATGAGGGCTTCGCGCAGGGTATAGACGACGCCGTAGCCGGTGGCCTCTGTGCGGCCCAGGGATCCGCCCGATCCCACGGGTTTACCGGTAATGAACCCAGGCAGTTTCTGTCCCCGGATGGTTTCGAACTCATCGAGCATCCAGAGCATGTGCTGTCCGTTGGTCATCATGTCGGGGGCGGGCACGTCTTCCAATGGCCCCACATTCTTGGCCAGCTGGCGGATATAGCCGCGGCAGAGCCGTTCCTGCTCGAGCATGGAGAGGTGATGCGGATCGCAGATGATGCCGCCCTTGCCGCCGCCAAGTGGAATGTCGACCACAGCGCATTTCCAGGTCATCCACATCGAGAGAGCGCGCACGGTATCGGCCGTTTCGAGCGGGTGGAAGCGAATCCCACCCTTGCAAGGCCCACGCGCGTCGTTGTGCTGAATGCGGAAACCCTGGAACACCTTCACCGTGCCGTCATCCATGCGAACGGGGATGCTGAAATGGAACTCCTTCGAAGGAATGCGGAGGAGGGCGCGGGTGCCCGAATCGAGATCGAGCAGATCGGCAGCGTGATCAAACTGCTTCTGCGCCATCTCGTAGGGGTTGAACGACGAATTGCTCATAAGCTCACCAGTTGGGATTTCGAGATCCCGGCAAAGACTTGTCACTTTCGAGAAACCGCCTCGAAAGCTGGGCATAAGGTAGTCCTTCGCATGGAAAGGGGCGAGTCTAAACTGCGAGAAATAAAAAAGTTTTTTAAATTGCAAACAAAGTCGCAGAGTTACGGCAGCCGGATTTTGAGCAAAGTCGATTACCCCTGTTGCAAAAAGCCGTTTGAGCGATGAAGACGCCCTGAAGGCGCGATCGAAAGGGCAGCTCGACGGGGCTGAAAGCAGCGATTCCGCATTGCGATGGCGACTCTCGTTTGAGGGCTGCTTTTTAAGTGACGGGCGAAGGGGCGTCTGTGTGGAGGGAAGCGGCGAATGGGCAAGAAGATGACAGGGGAAATTCGGGTTGTGGGCTTTGGGTGGGGATTATGGATGGCGGTGGTAGAGGTAGACGAGCTCGCGGAGACGACCGGCGTGGTAAGCGTTCAGGCTGCCTTCCTTCATGCGCCAGCTTGGGTTGCCGTGAACGGAAGTTGTGAGTTTTGGCAGGGGCTCAGGGATGGCGGTGGTAGAGGTAGACGAGCTCGCGGAGACGACCGGCGTGGTAAGCGTTCAGGCTGCCTTCCTTCATGCGCCAGCTCCAATTTCCGTTGGCGACGGACGGCGTGTTCATGCGGCCGGAGGCGTCGAGGCAGAGGATGTCTTGTACGGGGACGATTGCGGTCTCGCCCACAGAGGCGAACGCCGCGCGGATCATGTCCCACACCAGGTTGTTGCCATCGATGCTGAAGTAACGGCGCACGTAATCCTGCTCGCGGGGCGAGGCTTCAAACCACCAGCCGAGCGTCGTGTTGTTGTCGTGGGTGCCCGTATAGATGACCGAATGCTGCGTATGGTTGTGGGGCAAATACAAGTTGTCGGGCGTGCCGCCGAAGGCGAACTGCAGCACCTTCATGCCGGGGAAGCCGGTGTCCTTTAACAGCGCGCAAACTTCCTCGTCGATGATGCCGAGATCCTCTGCGATGATGGGCAGCTGACCGAGCTCTTTTTTGAGGGCGTCGAAGAGCGCCATTCCGGGGCCTTTGATCCAGTGACCTTCTTTGGCCGAGGTTGCGGATGCGGGGACGGACCAGTAAGCGGCAAAGGCGCGGAAATGGTCGATGCGGATGATGTCGCAGAGTTCGAAGGCGCGGCGCAGGCGGCGGACCCACCAGGAGTAATGATCCTTCGCCATCGCGTCCCAGCGGTAAAGGGGATTGCCCCAAAGTTGACCTTCGGCGCTGAAGGCGTCGGGGGGCACGCCGGAAACATCGGTGCGCTGGCCTTCTTCATCGAGTTCGAACATCGATTGGTTGGCCCAGACATCTGCGGAGTTGGCGTCGACGTAAATGGGCAAATCGCCGATGAGCTGGACGCCGGCATCCTTGCAGATCTGCCTTAAGGTGCGCCATTGCCAGTCGAAGAAGAATTGCAGCGCCTCGGCCCGCTCGACCTGTGCCTTTAACCTTTCGCGCGCTTCGGCCACCGCCGCATCCTGGTGCAGACGCAACGCTTTCGGCCACATCCACCAGGGCTGCTGCTGTTCGTCGTTCAGCGCTTTGAAGAGCGCCGCTTCCGCAAGCCAGGGCGAACGCTTCTTAAACGCCAAAAACTCCTGATAGAGCGGCGATTGGCCTTTCAGGAAGTTGTCGGCGGCTTTTTCGAGGCGGGGCCCCTTAAATGCGCGCATGGATTCAAAATCGATGCGGCTCGGATCGCGGGTTTCGTACCCTTGAAGATCGCTCTGATCGAGCAGACCGCGGTTGGCGAGATCTTCCAGATCGATCAGCCAGGGGCTGCAGGCAAAGGCGGACCAGCTCGAATAAGGCGATTCGCCCGCCCCCGGTGGGACCAGCGGCAGAACCTGCCACAATGAAAGGCCCGATTGCTTTAAAAAGGCGATGAAATCTCGCGCAGACTGCCCGAGATCGCCGATGCCATGAGGCCCCGGCAGCGATGTTGGATGTAAAAGCAAACCTGCGCGACGATGATTTTCAAGTTTCATCTGGGCTCCTTCGGCTCTCTATAGGCTCCAGCGTTATTTGGAAGCGGCGATCCATCGCATCGCGCGCTCCCCGCGGATGATGCATTCTTCGTAAGGAAGGCGGACCGTATAGGTGGCGGCGTCGCGGCGCATCTTGGCGAGGATGGGCGGTAAAGCGCGTGGACTCTTAAAGTTGAGGATGGTGACCGCTTCGCTGAAGTTGCATGCCTTGCGGGTTTTGACGAGATCGAGCAGTTGCTGAGCCTGCGGCCTGAGATCGCGATAAAACTTTTGCCATTGCTCATCGCCTTCGCCCGCGCAGCCCATCAGGCTGGGATCCATGGGATCCAGCGAGATCGGTTCCACATCTTCGATCACGGGCAAAGAAAGCATGACAGGCGTCTTGGGGGCTTCGGTCTGCGGATTGGGCGTGATGAGTTGCGGCAGTCCCGGCTTTAAATGGCGCGGCTGCCTTTGGGGCTTTTGCTGAGGCACATCGAAGTCGCGCACAAATGAAGCCGAGATGCTGCTTTGGTTGTAAGCGGTTGCAGGGGCTGCAGGTGCGGGTACGGGCGCCGCTGCAGTTGCAGGCGTTGCGGGTGCGGCCGGTTGCGCAGTGTTGGATTCGGTGGGCGCTTTGGCCGGCTGCATGAAAAGCCTGGGTGGCTCTGCGGGTGGCTCTTCTGTGAGTGCAGGTGCGTCTGGATGCTGGTTCAGATAGTGATGCAATGCGAGCATCAGATCGGACAGCGCTCTGGAGACGGCCGGGTGCATGAAACTTTCGTAGGGAACCTGGATTTCGAGCGACATAATGTCTCCGCAAGGTGAATGTGGGCGAGTTAGAGTGCAGCAAAATGAATCATGTTGCAAGATGAACCCATACAGAATCTTAAGGTTTATGCGAAAAAGAATCATTGGCATGCGCAAACGATGAAAGGGAGGGTGAAAAAAGCCTTGAGCGCTCATGAAAAAGATGAAGCGGAGGAAGCTCAGCGAAGCTTTTTTGACCAGAAAGCCTGAGAAGGTCGTGCGCCTGGCTGCGCCTGATGGTCTGGAGGTGAATCGGGCCTGGCAAAAGGCCGAAGGCCTGAATGAAAGAATCGTAACGATTGAAATTAAAAACGCTTTTTGGCAGCCATTGCGTAAATCTTGAACTGAGACTCCGTTTAGACAACCATGCGACCCTTTGATTGCAGCTGGAGGCCGCGATGGTTTACGAGAGTCACCATCCTTTGATCGCACATAAAATCTCGAAACTCCGCGAAAAGACGACGATCCAAAAGGAATTTCGTGAGCTCGCCGATGAGATCACGATGTTGATGAGCTATGAGGCTCTGCGCGATTTGCCGCTGGAATCTTATCCGGTAGAGACGCCTTTGGCGCAAACACAGGGGCGACGCATCTTTCACGATGTGATCGTGGTGCCGATCCTGCGTGCCGGGGTGGGCATGCTGGACGGATTGCTGCGCCTGCTGCCGAATGCGCGCATCGGTTTTCTGGGACTGTATCGCGATCCTGAAACCAAAAAGCCCGTGGTTTACTACGATAAGTTGCCTGAAGGCGTGCGGGAACCGGTGGTCGTGATCGTCGATCCCATGCTGGCTACCGGAGGCAGCGTGATCGCGAGCATCGATTTGGTCAAGCAGCGCGGGTACAGCAACATTAAATTGATCACCATTTTGTCTTCTCCAGAAGGGATCAAAGCGGTCGAGACCGAGCATCCCGACGTGGAAATCTATACCGCCTGCATCGATCACGGATTGAACGAGCAATGCTACATCATTCCGGGCCTTGGCGATGCGGGCGATCGGTTGTTTGGTACCCTCTGATTCGATGGATGATGGTGGTCACTGGCCGCCTGCGCGTTTGAGGAAGAAAGATGTCTCAGGAACCTGGAAGAAATGATCCCTGCCCCTGCGGAAGTGGCAAAAAATATAAGCAATGCTGCATGGATCATCCCGATGAAAATCGCATGGAACGGCGGCGCCAGGAGCTCGCTGCGCTCGATCAGGAGACCGCTTCTGCCGTAGCGCAATGGGCGGGCAGCAAAATTCTCGAGCAGACGCCCTTTGATTTTGACTCGGATCCCAAGACCAAGGCGATGACCCTCTTTTGGGCGCTTTACGACAACGGGCCGAAGAATCACTCCTGGGCGTATCACTTTGCGGAGCTCGGTTTTTGCACTTCCGAGGCGATGAAGGCGTGGATCAACTCCCAAAAAGCGGTGTGGATGGGCGTCTGGGAAGTGCTCGACGTGGAGCCTGGGCGCTGGGCGGATCTGCAATGCCATGTGACGAACGAAAAACGTCGTGTTTACGAGCATGTAGGCACCCTCGACCTGAGGCGTGGGCAGTGGATCGTGGCGCGCGTCGTGACGCATCAGGGCTTTTCGGTGATGAGCGGGCTTTATCCCGTAGCTTTTACGCCGCTTCACGGTATGCAGCTGGCCGCAGCGATCCTCGCTTACACGCGCTCGAAACTTAAATTCGAGTTCCAGCAATTCCTTTCGACCGCCCAGGCTGCGCGCTATGCGGTGAAGCTGTTCACGCTGATTCTCACCTGGCAGATGCATCAAAAACTGTATCAGACGGGCAGCTTTGTGGACGCGGAAGGGGTCATTCCCGAGGCCGACTATAAAGATTTTGCGGTCAAGCCTTCGATCAAAGCGGTGCGGGAAGAGATGAAGGCGCAGGCCGAAGCCGCAGAAGCACAGGCCACAGAATCGCAGTCTGAAGAAGCGCAGTCAGAAGAATCGCAGTCTGAAGAAGCGCAGCCGGTCGAACAGGCGTCCGGTGAAGTCGCAGAATCCGGTGAAGAACCCCAATAAATGGGTCGCCTGATCGATTCGGGCTGGCGAAGATCCGGATTCGATTTTCTTTGTCGTGAGCGGACTTGGCCGCCTCTGATGTGGCTGGGGCGCCTTTATGGGCGTTGGGCTTCCCATCGGGTGGTTCGGCCGATCCCGCAGGATGCGCTCCGGGCGCAGGGCGTCGCTTGTCCCGTGCTGGTGGTGGAAGGCCTCTCGATGGGCGGATCGGGGCAGACGCCTGTGCTTCTGGAATTGGCGCATCGGGCGCTGCAACTGGGCTTAAAACCAGGGATTTTGGGCCACGGTTATGGTGGGCGGTGTAAGGGCTTTGTTTTTGAAGACGTCGCGCAGTTCGGTGATGAGGCGGTGGATTGCTGGCGCAGGTTTCAGGGGCGTTTGCCGGTGGCGGTGGGAGCGGCGTTTTTGCCTGAGTTGAGCCAGCTTTGCGACCTGGTGCTCTGCGATGGAGGGCTTTGGTCCCGGCGGTTGCCGCGCAGTGCTCAGATGCTCGTTTTGGATGCGACGGCGCCTTTTCGCGCGTTTCCTGCGGGGCCTCTGCGCGCTTCGCTCGATGTAACCTCACAAATAGATGCCGTCTGGCTGCATAAGGTGAATGAACCGGGGGCGGCTTGTCCGGAATGTGAGATTCATGTCAAAAGCGCGGTGCGGCTGGAGGCGGTCTGGTGGGAAGGGCAGCGCAGGGATCCGCGATGGCTTCAGGGCAAAAAAATGGTTGTCATTTGCGGCATTGCGCGCCCGCAGTCGGTGGTGCATCTGCTTCAGACCTTGGGGGCAAAAATAGAGCAGGTTTGCGCGCTGCCCGATCACGCAACGCTGCAACAGATTGATTTTAAAGAGCTTTTGTCGCAAAAAGGCGATGCGGTCTGGGTGACCACCAGTAAAAATTTTGCATATTGGCCCAAATCCGTTCCTGATCCCGCTGTGCTCGAAATCCGGCTTTCGATGGAAGGTGATCTCGGGCGCATCGACGATCTTCTGAAGGGCGCCGTTCGCTGATGCTTTTGCTCTTTGTGCGCATTTGCTGCTTGATTTGCCGCAAGTTATCCGCTTCCCACTGCCGTACTCTGGGGCGCTTTCTGGGCTGGATTTGGTACAGGATTCTGCCGATCCGGCGCAGCGTCGTGCGTTTGCAGATGGCGAGGGCTTACCCTGAATGGGCGCCCAAAATGGTTGAAGAGCATGTGCGCCGTATGTACCTGCATTGGGGAGAAAGCTTTGTAGAATTCATGCGTTACGGCGGTTTACATGGCTTGCCTTCGCCTCCGTTGAAGCTGGAAGGCGAGGCGTTCATGCGCGAGGCGTTGAGTCTGGGGCGCGGCGTGCTGGTTTTGACGGCTCACATCGGAAATTTTGAGCTCACGCTGAGGGCGGCTGCGCAATCTGGTTTGCCTTTGACGGTTGTGACTAAAACGATGCATTCCCTTACGGCGGAGCGGGTTTGGCGGTATTTGCGATCGGGCCCGGGAGACGCTTTGGTGAAGTTTTGCCCCACAAAAGGCTGTGCGCGCGAGGTTTTAAGGGACTTGGCATCGGGCGGCATGGTCGCTTATGTGTTCGATCAGCATGCTTCAGGACGTCACGCGACAGAGGTCGGTTTCTTTGGCCAACCTGCCGAAACTTCTACAGATTTAGCGCGGTTACAGCGATTGACCGGAGCGCCGATCGTGCCCGTTTTTGGGTATCGCGTCGATGATGAGCATCATGTGAGGATTGAAGCGCCCATTTGGGCGGCGGATGCGTCTTCGCTGGAGCAGGTCACCGCGCGCTGTACGGCCGAGATCGAACGGGCTGTGCGCGCTCATCCGGAGCAATGGTTGTGGCTTCATCGTCGTTGGAAGCGTTCAAAACAGGCAAAAAAGATGAATTGTGATCCCAAAGAACTTCAAAAACTGGAACGGCGGCATATTAAGACGTCTTTTTTTGCGGTTTTATTGCAAACGCTGTTGCTTTCGGCCGTCTGTGCGCTCTGCGGTTTTGTGCTCGATTTGCCCGAAGTGATGAAATGGGGGCCGCTGGTTTGCCTTCTGGGCGTTGTGGCGCTTGAGCTGCGCGAGCGGGCGGGCGATCGCCTGTGGCTTGAGCCGGCAAGGACGTTGCTTCGGGTGCTCTGCCAGTCGGATGCGCTCTCTCAGGTTGTGGTCGACTGGCGGCAGGGATTGCCCTATTTGCGGGCAGAATGGCAACAATTTCAGGTAGTTGTGCATTTTGAAAATGCGCCTTTGGCTCACCGTTTGCGGCTGAATGTGACGCTCGGTTTCGAGACGCGGGTGCCTCTGAAGCTGTTTTCGCGCGATGCGGCGGATTTGCCCCAAAAGGCGCTCGAAAAGCTGACGCGGCGCGGGGAATGGCAGGCGATCCCGTGTGACGATGCGCTTTTGGCCTATAGCCCGGATTCGGAGGCGGCGCAGCGTCTGCTGAGCGATGAATCGGCGGTGAGGTTGCTGAAAGCGGCTTGTTGCGATGAGCAGGGCGCCTTGGAATTTTGCGGCGATGCGGTGATTTGGGATCGCCTGCTTCCGCCCTCACCCCATGCGCTCGGTAGCGAAAATCTCTTTAAAATCTGGGGGCTTTTGCGCGAAATGGCCGAAATCGCGGCTTCGGTTTGGGGGGATGACGATCAATTGCCGGACGACGCATCGGGCGAGGCGACTTTGGACCAGGTGGAAACAAAGCAGGCGCCGCCGCCAGGGGCTTCTTCCACGTAAAGCTGGCCGTGATGGCTTTGAACGATGCGCGCGGTGATGGCGAGTCCCAGGCCTGTGCCGCCGGATTTGCGGTTTCGGCTGTCGTCTACGCGAACGAAGGGCTCGAAAATGCGCTTGCGGTCGCTCTCCGGGACGCCTGGACCGTCGTCTTTGACGCGGATTTCAACGCATTGATCGCGCTCTGCGATTTGAACTTCTACCTTTGAGACCGCATAGCGCAAAGCGTTGCGGATGATGTTGCTGGTTGCGCGCTCAAACGCTTTGATGTCGGCCTGAATCCAGGGCATTTCCTGAGGCCCCGTCAGGGTGAGCGAGCGTCCATTTTCCAAAAAGCGCAGCTGGTTGATGAGCTGGTTGAGGATCTCGTAAGGGTTAAAAACCTGCAGATTGAGCGGCGGTTGCGTGAAGTTTGAGCGGTTGTCGAAGCGGTTGAAGGTGATGAGCTCGGAGACCAGGCTGTCGATCTCTTCCATGTCGCTGTCGATGGCGGCGAGATGTTTTTCGCGCTGCTCCTGATCCTCGGTGATGGCGAGCAGATCGAGGGCAAAGCGCGTGCGCGCGATGGGTGTGCGCACCTCGTGGGCCACAGCCTGAAAGATTTTTTGCTGATGCTTGAACGTGTTTTCGGTGGCTTCCGCCATGCGGTTAAACAAAAGTGCAAAATTTCTAAAATATTTGCTGAACCCGAGCACGTGATAGCTGGGCAGGGGCGCCCGCGCTGAAAAATCGCCGGCTGAAATCTGGCGCGTGGCGAGCTCGAGTTTTTTCATATAGCGGATGATCGGTATCCCGATGGCAAACGCTGTGAGCACGAGAACGAATGCGACGTAACATGCCGAAATAATAGCATAAAACCAGTTTGCTGGCGGCTGAAAGGTCGAGATGGGACCGATGATGACCAGCTGCTTTTGCTGGTGAATCGGAAAATACGCGATGCGCAGGATGGCATCGAGAATGGGCTTATCGGTGAGCGGCTGGTTGCTCAGGCGTTCGGGCAAAAAGGAAGGATCGTAATCGACGATGCGGACAGGACAGTCGAGCAGCTGACTGATTTTTTGAGCGGTTTGGTTTTGGGTTTCGGCGGTGCTGCTCTCAAACTGATCCTGAATGATCCTGTAAATGCCGCTGATGACCTGCGAGGGATCGTTTTCGAGATGGTTGACGAGGCTGTGCTGCCCGATATAGGCCACGCCGATGATGGAGGCGATGATCGAGCAGAGGAAGGTGACGGAGAGGGAAAAAACGAGGCGCAGCATCAGTTGACGGCCAGCAGATAACCGATGCCACGAATGGATTTAATCATGGAAGGCATGCGCGCGTCGTCACCCAGCTTTTTGCGCAGACGGGCAACGCGCAGATCGATGGAGCGATCGAGGCCGTCCCATTCGATGCCGCGCAAATCGCGATAAGTTTCATCGCGCGTGATCTGCTGACCCGGACGCTGTGCAAAATACCAGAGCAGATCGAATTCACCGGTGGTCAGATCGAGCAGAACATCGTTCAGATGCGCTTCGCGGCGGGCGGCGTCGATGACCAGACGGCCCAAAGTGATGCGCTTGGGCGCGTTGGGCGGTAGTTCGATTTCGGTCTTGGTCAGATGGCTCTTGATGCGCTTGGTGAGCGCGAGCGGGCGGACGGGTTTGGCCAGATAATCGTCGACACCGGCCTCAAAGGCTTGAATTTCATCGATTTCGTCGCTTCTCGCGGTCAGCATCAAAATGACGCCGGGATAGCGGGAGCGGACTTCTTTGCAGATCTCGATGCCATCTTTGTCGGGCAGCATCCAGTCCAAAATCACCAGATCCGGGGCTTCCTGAATGATGCGGCTCACTGCGTTGAGGCCATTGGTTTCGATGACGGGTTCAAAGCCGGCCTGCGTCAAATATTCGGCGACCAATGCGGCCAGTTTCTCGTCATCTTCCACGATCATGATGCGTTTGGGCGTATCCATGAGAACCCCTTAATGCAATTACGGTTGAAACAATCTGTAGTAATGCCCCTTTTGCGGAGATAATACAATACAAATAAATGGATTATCGATTTTCGTCGGGCGAAGAGGCGGGTTGATCCGATTGGGGATTGGGCGAAAGCGTGCCCGATACAGGGGATTGCAGGAAGGATGGCATTTGGGAGATTGTGGCTTGCAGGAGCGATTCGATGGGGCTCGCTCCCTCGCTGGTCAGCTGCGCAAATTGCGGATGGAAAATGCCTCTGATGATGGACGGCTTGTGCTGATTTGCGGTGATGAGGACGAATGTAGCCGGGCTCGACAAGGCCTTTTCCCAATCAGCAGGCAGAGTTCCGCGCTTCTGAATGGTGCGCTCCAGTTTGGAGCGGCTCATGGCGACGACGAGGACGTCCTGATCGATGGCCAAATAGAAGTGATGCCCTTTGAGCGAGATGTGCAAGGCTTTTTGATTGTTTAATATAAAATCTTCCTTTTCTACGCCGCTGACTTGCTTGGCGGCGGTCAGGCGCTCAAAAAGCTTTTCGCAGGCTTCGCGGTTCTGAACGCCCGCAAGGAACAATGCCGGCGCTTCTTCTTCGGACTGAGGCAGCGTAAGGCTTGACGCGGCAATGACAAAATGTCCCGAAAGGGCTGCTGCAAAATCGAGGCGCGAGACGCCGGTGAGCATCGGCAAAAAGGCGTCAATCATGTCGAGCATGGCGGCTTTGGAGAGCAGCGAAGGCGGCACAAAATCCTTCACGCCCATGACGATCTCTTCCAGATTGATACCGAAGCGCATCACGAACACGCTGTCGCGATCCAGGTAGCGCTCAAAATGGGGAGCGGCTGCGCGCGGCACAAAGATTTTCTTCAGGCCTTCATAGGCCGTTTGGTCGTAATGCAGCGCAATTTCATCGCTTTTGAGGCCAATAGTGGCGCTGAGCGCAGGAAACTTCCGGGCATAAAAAAGGATGTCTTCCGGGGAGATATCATTGTTTCCCGGGCGAAGCCCCGAGGGCATAATCGAGAGGTTGAGATAGGCGTAACTGCCTTTATCTGAGCGATTTTTAAAGCTTTTTAAAAAGTTCTCGTCCTGAGCAACGCTCGGGGAATGGTCGTCGAGGATCGCCTGAAACCGGGAATGATAGAGCGGTTCAGGGGAAGCCTGGCAGGCGATCGTATAAGGAGCGCGCTGGCCGATGAGCCAAGATTGGTTCTGGTCTTTAAAATCGATCTGCTCAAGCCCGCCATCGAGCTTTTGAATGGGGGGAATACCTTGTTTTTGCAGCGCTTTTTCAAACAGAGGGCGGTCTTTAATCTGGCCGATGATGCAGGGGCCATCCATTCGGACATCGAGGAAAAGAGCCCATTCTGACTGGGGATCGAGACCATAGGTCGCGAAAATCTCTTTTTGATTCCAGTCCTGCCCCAAAACGGCTTGCGCGAAAGGCGTAAACGATTGTCCGAGAAGGCGTTCTGCGATTTTGGGCAGATCCTGAAGCGCCTCAATACCCAGGAGGGCGAACGTGTTTTCGGATGAAATCTGCGAGAGCACGCCTTTGGTGGGGATGGGGTTGTTTTGGGATTGGCAGCCGTAAAAGCAGGCGAAAAATGCAGAGATGAGGGATATATTTTTGATTTTCATGGTGACTTGTCTGAAAAAATATGAGCGACTATCAAAAAATACGCCAGGTCAAAGGCTATAAATCAAGGATGATCACCCTTGGCGTTTCTTTGGGCTCGTCGTTTTGGGGCCAATCTTCTTCGGGTATCGGAAGTTCGAGTGGCAGTCTCAATTCGCGTTCGCGTTCCATGCGCTGCCGCTCTTCTTCGCGCCGTTTAATCTGATCGATGATGTAGGCGTCGAGCATTTTTCACCTCATTGGGCCTCTGAATACAGCTGAAATGGGGATGGATTCAACGCCCATTTCAAAAAAAACAACCGGGGCTGCATTTTTTATTTCAAAAAAGCTTGACTCGCATAAAAGAGCTTTGCTAAAACAGGAAGATGTTGTTTTTTTGGTAACCAATTGGTCGCGGTGCCAGCCGGACCAGATGAATGCTGGAGGAAGTTAATGCGTTTATTCCGTTTGTCTAGAGCTGCAGCGTTAATGAGCGTGGGCTTGGCTTTTAACTGGGGTTGCGCGGAAACGGTGGACGATATCGATCGCACCAAGCCGAATGCGCTTCCCAAGAAGCTTTTTGAAGGCGAGTGGTATTTTACGCGTACCACCATCGATTCGCCATACGAAAATGATGGCACTTTTACCGGCGATCGTCAGGAATATATGTTCGGCGAAGATTTCCCCGCGTGGAAGATTCGCTGGCGTATTGAAGAAGATAAATTGCTGGCTTGCCGTGCCGACGATGTGACGGAAGGCGATTCTCAAAGCGCCGGCCACGTCAATATTGCAACAGGCGAAGGTCTGGTTGAAGGCGAAGAGGACTTAACGCAGGAAAAATATGGCGAACGGGCCGATATGGGCATAGCCAAGTTCCCCTGCAAATATCCGATCGCTGCATTCAAGATCGATTCCCATTTTGACATCGGCCGCGACTACAACGCTGCAACCGGTGAGCAATCCAACGTTATCAGTGAAAATACGACCGATCGTCCCTGGTATGAGCGCGAATATATCCGCGTCAACTGGGCCGATCTGAGCGCCACCGATATCAACTTCAACATCTTCTCGCAATCCAAGTCCCTGGGCTGGTTTGGCATCGAGAATGTGTATTTTGTGCAGGAAGAAACGGGCGACTGCCGCGTGATCAACGATGATGGCAGCGTCGATTACAGCAAATGCGAAGAAGGCTTCCTGCCGCCGATCATCGACGACGACAATATTTTGCTCACCAACCGTATGACGATCGTTCCCGATGGCGGCGTCTGGACCTGCTATGTCCATTCGATTATGGGCTACGGCATGCCTTGCACCCTGGCCGAAATCGGTATGCGTTATTCGTTTAAGAAGGTCCCCAATCTGCCTGCCGAACAACAGTATGAACCATTGTATTATCCTGATGAAATGTTCGAGCGGTTCGGTGCCTGGCGCGTTGGCAAGGATAAGTATCTGAAGGGTTACGGCCTCACCGATCTGATCAACTACAAGGCTTCCCGCTTTAACATCTGGGAGAAGAGCTTCCAGAACTGCCAAGCCAGCGAAGAGGCTTGCAGCAGCGACGAGTTCAACTGCTTCGTGGAAGTCGACAAGAACGACGGTCACCACATCTACAAGCGTTGTGAACCTATCCCGGTCGATGAGCGTACGCCGAAGCCGATCGATTATTACCTGAACCGCGAATTCCCGAGCGATCTGAAGCCGATTGCCTTCCAGATTGCCCAGGAATGGAGCAACGCTTACGCCGGCATTAACGACAAAGTTAAGGAAGACAGCTGCCACTATCAGTGCAAAAATAAAAAGTCTGGTGAAGTGAAGCTGGATAAAGACTGCACGATTGCAGAATCTCAGCCGGGCAGCGAGTGGGAATGGTCGATGGCGCCCTTTGACGGTGAGTACTGCATGTTCAACCTGCACGAAAACGACGGTCAAAAGTTCATGGGCGATCTGCGCTACAACTTTATTGCGCATATCGAAGACAACGGTCTGGGCCAGCCCTGCGGCGTCGGTGGTCCTGCAAACGATCCTGATACCGGCGAATTGGTCAACGCCACAGCCTACATTTACGGCAACTGCTTCGATTACTACGAGCAATCCGTTTTCGATCGCCTCGATGTGCTTTGTGCGCAAAAGATCGCGGAAGGCGAAGTGGCGGCGGATTTGCCCATTTGCCAGCACGCCATGGACGAGAATGTCTTCATGCGCGGCTATAACTTCCTCGATATTGTGGCGAATCAGGGTCGCGTAAAGCCTCCGGTCACCCCGATTTATTCGGTTGCCAGCGGCGATCACGATTACGATGGCCCCGCTTTCTCGGAGATGCGCGAGAAGCTCGAGGATGTGAAGCGGAATGCACGCGCCATGCAGAACAATCACGCGCTCTTTGAGCATCGCGCGGCGAAGCTGGCGGCAGCGGGCATCGATCGTTTGATGATCGACGATGTTCTGGCACGCGAGATCAGCGGTGGTGCGGCTAAGACCGCTGCCGAACTGACCGATGAGCAGGTGGCGATCATCAGCCCCCTGAACCGCGGCAATAGTTTGCAAAGCCAAATGGATGCGTTGATCGATGAGCGCGCTGCAAAGGCCATCGAACCTGCAGAATACATCTTCACCGATGACGCCATCTGGGCTTACGTCCAATGGCTCATGAACGAGCGTCCTGATCTCACCCGCGAGGAACTGGGGCAGATCTGCCGCGAAGAGTCGTTCCGTGCGACCGCGCTGCACGAACTCGGCCACAACCAGGGTATGCGCCACAACTTCCGTGGTACTTTCGACCGCGCTCACTTCCCCAAGGAATATTGGGATGCGAAGAACGCCGCTCTCGAGAAATTCAAGGAGAGCCACGGTGGTCGTGCGCCTGTGAGCGAAGTTAAATTGTTAAATGGTGTAGAAGATCTGCAGACTTACACCCAATGGGCGGAAGATCGCGATGAGTTGCACCGCTTAGAGCTCAAGGAAAACATTGGCCTCTTCAAGTACTCCACCATCATGGATTACCACGGGCTGATGCACGGCGACTGGAATGGCCTCGGCTCATATGACAAGGCGTTCATGCGCTTCCTGTATGCCAACAAGGTTGATGCGCCTGCCTGCGATTACACGACGACTTCTCTCGAAGAATGCGCCGCTTCCGGCAAGCTGTTTAACCCTGACTACGAGCAATATTACCTGGGCGGTGACAGCTGCAGTTCTGATGAAGATTGCCCCCATTTTGCTGATGGCCAAAAATGCCGGGATGACGGCACTGGCCTGAAGAAGATGATGTGCACCAACTGGTTTGAAGATCGTCACGGCAAGCTGAATCCGTACATCTACCAGTTCTGCTCCGACGAGCGCGTCAGCGACGATCCCTTCTGCAACCGCTTTGATGTGGGTGAAACCGCCGAAGAGATCATCCGCAGCATGATCGACTCTTACAATCAGTCGTTCATCTTCAATAAGTTCCGTCGTTACCGTAAGGGCTTCAGCGCTCGCGGCTATGTGAACCGCATCTTCGGTCGTCACTTCAGCCTGATCGGCGACATGATGCAGTCTCTGCTCTACAAGTACATCTACGAAGAAGGCTTCCGCATCAAGCAGGGCCCCGGCAATTTGCACGACATGATGCGCGCCGTCGTGTTGGGCTTCAACTTCCTGGGGAACATCATCATGAAGCCTGAGTCCGGAACCTTTACGAAGAACAACGTGCGTGGCATGTATACTCACTCGGATGACGCCTGGGATGGCGCTGAGGCGAATAACGAAGAGCATTTTGGTATTCCTCTCGGTCAGGGTGAGCCCGCGTACTCTTCTTACGAGAACGGCTATTTCGGTGAAATCAACCGCCTGGCGTTCATCGGCAGCTACTATGACAAGTTGCTTGCGCTCGAGACTTTGACCAACCGTTACTGGGGTTCTTCGGAGCTGGCGAACGAAAACCGCTTCAACCTGAACTTCTTTGACTTCTTCCCAAGCTCCTTCGTTCGCTTGGTGGGTGGCTTGATTGCAAACGACACCAAAGACATTGCGAACCGCTTCAACATCGCAGAGGGTCGTGTGGAGCAGCGCAACTACTTTGACGGCTATGGCCTGATGGCGACCACGGACGAGAACTTTGCGGCGCAGCTGGACAACGATGCTGAGGGCGTTCCTGTCGAAGCGGGCGCCGAGTTCTACAGCAACCTCTACGCGATCCTCTTTGGTGCATTGGATGTTGCTTACTTTGCCGACACTTCGTTTGCCGACATCATGCGCGTCTTCGAGCTGGGTTCCGGCGACGGCTTCGATTTGTCGAGGGTTCCTGCGGATAAAGTGGCAACCTGCACCTTGCCGCGGTCGCACCGCACCTTTGCTGCGGTCGATTATGAGCTCTCCGAGAGCGTTCACGGCGTAGGTTACAGGGCGGTCAAGTACTGCAACGATATGGTCGAGAAATACGAAGCCTTGACCAAGGATTGTGCAGATGAGACCTTGACTGCAGGTTATACCACCATCGACGCGGTTTGCGACGATGCTCGAAGCGCCAATGGTGAGCTGAAGACCATCGAGAACTCGCTCTCCAACCTCGCTTACATCTGTGATGTTGTGGGTATCGGACGTCTCTAATCAGACGGCTCGCCTTTAATCCAGTCCCGCTGCGGCTTTAAGCTTCGGCGGGATTTTTTTTGCCTGAACGGCATCTTTTTGAATGTATTCAGCGCATTTTGAGGATCGAAGCTTTGCAGAAGCAAATCACCCCGGGAGGACTGCAGAATGAAGGCGATCGATCCTCAATCCCTGCGGGCAGACTTCGGTTTGCAGGCGTGCAGGCGTCGATTTTTGGGAGCGAATGGGTGATGGCTCAGAGAGATGGCGAACTATCGCACGGTGGTGACGATGCCGCATTCGGGGAAGGGGATATGGAGCAGATGGGCGCGCGCTTCGCCGGCGAGAAAACAGGAACCCGCAACCAGCGTGACGTGATCGGGGCGCGTATCGAGGGCTTTGCCCACGTCGTCTTCGATCGAGACGCAGGGATGCGGGGAGAAGACGGGCGCGAGTTCCGCAGCGGTGTGGCGTCTCGGGTATTTGGGGGTGACGAGGGTTACGCTGTCGGCGTAGAGCATCAAAATGGAGGCTACGGATTGCACATCTTTGCCGCGCATCGCACCGTAGATCATGTGAAGGGGGTGAATGCTGGCCGCCTTCAGGTAGGAGGCGAGGGCCGAAGCCCCGTGGGGGTTGTGCGCGCAGTCGATGATCACGTTGCCGATGCGTTCGACGCGGCCCGGCCAGGAGACTTTTTGCAGGGCTTCGATGCGGGGGTGAATCCCCAGGGTTTCTGCGAGGCGCCAGGCGAGGGAGGCGTTGCGCTTTTGATAATCGCCCGCGAGGGGCAGCGAGAGGGAGGCAATCCCGGGCAAAACATCGACGGGGGTGACCTTGTAGGGCGACTGCCGGAGCAAAGCTTCGAGGGCTTCGTCGGTGGCGGTGGTCAGATTCGGGGTGTTTTCGCGGAAGAGTCCCGCTTTTTCGCGGGCGATATGGTCGAGGGTGGGGCCGAGTATCTCGGTATGCTCGAGGCCGAGGCTGACGACGGCCGAAACTTCGGGTGTACAGATGTTGGTGGTGTCGAGCCGGCCGCCGAGTCCCGCTTCCCAGATGGCGACGTCGACGTTCGCTTCGGCGAAAGCGAGGCAGGCGAGGGCGAAGGTCGATTCGAAGAAGGTGGGATGCAGGTTGTGAGCCTTCGCGGTCGATTCCACCTGGGCGTAAAGGCGGCAGACGGCCTCCTCGGAGATGTTTTCGCCGTCGATGCGGATGCGTTCGCGGTAAGAGATCAAATGGGGCGAGGTGAAAAGCCCGGTCTTCAGCCCTGCATCGCGAAGGATCGCTTCGAGGAATGCGGAGGTCGAGCCTTTGCCGTTGGTGCCGCCGATGAGGACTGCGCGCGATTTGCGTTCGGGGTGACCGAGGGCGGCAGCGAGTGCGCGGGGGCCTTCGAGATCGAACTTTTCGCCGATGCGGGCAAGGCCAAAAATATGGTCGAGAGTAGATGCGTAGTTCATGGGGGCCGCATACGCCGCTTTGGATGGGGTTTCAAGATCCATCGATTCGGGCATGAGGGCGTTCGATGAGTGAGAGCGGGAGCAGGATTTCGCGTTGCGGAGCGGAGATGAGAAAGCGCGACGGGTGGAAAGGAGGCCGGAGGCGATCTGGCCGGAATGCGGAGAGGGGGCGTCGATGATGCGGGCCTTTGGAGGCAAAGCCCGGTTTGGGGGCTTGCGTTGGCTGCGGGTGCTGCTGCTGAATTTTTGCTTGCTCGTCCCGTTCGCGCAGCCTTCGCAAGCGATGGAAGTCGAGTCGGAATCGCAGCTGATCGTGGCGGGGGCGTTGCTCTTCAACAGCGCTTTTCAGCACAGCAAAACGAAATGGTTGCGCGACTGGCCGTGCTTTTTGGTCGCGATGCCGATGGTGATGCAGAAATGGAAGTTTTTGCAGCCGTTTTCAGAAAAGCCGGAAGATTCGAAGCGCATGCCCGCGTTTGCGGCGTTCGGTGAGGGGATGGCGCAGGCTTCTTTGCTGGGGCTCGGCGCCGGTTCGGAATGGGGGCTGCAGCTGACGCCTCTGCTGAAGCTCTCTTTGGGCGGTGCGCTCGATACGGGGTTTTATTACGGCAGAACGAGCGGTGTGATGGGGCATTATTCGCCGTCGGAGAGCGACTATGAGGGCGATTATACGTTCGTTCACTGGGGGTATCGGGGATTTGCCAAAGCGCAGCTGGCGTTGCCTGTGGGGTTGCCGTTCGCGCTGCTGTTTCAGAACGATGCGTTTTACAGGCTGTTCGTCGCTGCGGAATATGCGCCGCATTATTTGGGGTATACGGGCGCAAAAGAGGGTGAGCTCTGGCGAAATATGGGGAATGGCGACAGCTTTGAGGGATGGCAGCATGTGATGAGCGCGATGCTGGGGTTCGCGGCGCCTTTTGATCCCGTCAAGATGGTGGGGGTGCAGGTGAAGCGGGAGTCCTATTTTGAGGGAACCCGGATCGATCCCATTTACGCCAAATCGGGAATCGGTGATGTGGAATGGACGGTGACGATGATGGCGGTTCTGGGCTTTGGAGAGCGTCACAGCCTGATGATGATGGTGCCCGTCAAGCGGTATGCGCACTATGATGGGGATTATCTGGAAAACGAAAAGCCGCTGTTGGAGCGCCACGGGCATCGATGGCAACTGAAGGTGGCGCTTTTGCTGTACGGATACAAGTTTTAGGGAATCGCGGGCAGGCGGTTTGAAGAAGGGTGCTTAAAGGGCGGAAGGATCGTCGGCATCGTCGGCGTCGGGGGCGTCGGATTCGGAGTCGTCGGCGGGATCGTTCTCGTCGTCGGCGTTCGCGTCCTTGCCGTCTTTCTTGCCTTTGCCGTCGTTGTCGTCTTTGTCGCGACCCTTTTGCTGCTTGGTCGTGAGGCGCTTGGCGTCTACGATTTGGGCGATGGCGTTGTTGAGATCGATGACCTCGTCGGTCTTAAGGAAGGTGGCGGCAGCGATGATGTATTCGCAGAGCTTGTGATAAGCGGCCTCGAGGGCTTTGCGCGTCTCTTTGACGGAGGGTTGTTCGCCGGCGGCATTGGAGCGCGAGAAGCGGGCCTTCAGAGTCAGGAACTGATCATACCGCTCCCGAAGCAATCTGACCCAACGGTCGCAGTAGATTTTGGCCAAATCCTCGTGGGGGATCTCTTCGAGCTGGGTCAGCTGTTCCTGGATGATCGCGTAGGCGTCGTCGTAGGGCTTTTTGGAAGGGTTGCCGCGGCGGTTTAGGAGGTCGATGATCTCGTCGGCTTTGGCGTTGATGGCCTCGTCTTTGAAATTGTAGACGAGTTTGGCCTGAGACATGAGGCTGCTCCAGGCCTGGCAGGTCAGTTTGTGGGCCGCCTGGACCTCTTTAAAGGTGACGCCCTGATCGGCTTTTAAAGCCTTGTTGTAAGCGCTGACCGCACCGATGTAAGCTTTGCCTTCGTCGGAGTTCGCGATGGAAGGCGCTTCGTTGACGTGGACCAGGATGCGGTTATTGAACCCTGAGAATTCAATATTGCGCATGTGGGAGAGCGAAAGTCGGGAGATGGGCTTCATCTGGTTCCTCTGCTTTCAAAAGGGGTTTAAAAACGAACAGGTGAACTTTAAGCGGAATGGCGGGGCCTGGCAAGAGGGAACGAAAGATTTTTTAAAAAAAGCGCAGAATGGGCCTCACTGTGGCGCGGGCGCCTGCGGTGAACGAAAAGGCTCAGGGATTGAAAAGCGGGGCTTTCCAGTTGAAGGCCTGCAATCGGGAATGCCTGCGGTGAAACCCTGAATCGAACGGATTCGGTGCGATGCGTCTTGGGGGTGAATTCAAAATGCGGGCCTTCAATTTGAGTTCGGCTGAAAGAAAATGAAAACTGCTGGCCGTATTTTGAAATTTACTGGATAGAAATTGAGCGTAGATGAAAATCTTTTGGCGTTCGACCGGCAGAAAATGAAAATCGCGGCGGTGAAGCGCGCTTTTGATGCGGGGTGGCTTGGCGTTGAAGGGCATCTTTTGGAATTCACCGTTTGAGGAGAGCGGAGAGCGCGTCTTTGAACTCAAGCTGGTTTAGGAGCATTGCGCATCGCTTGCGCAGTTCGGCGTCGTTCAGGCCGGAAGCTGCACCGGTCTGGCGCATGAGCACCATCAATTCTCTGATCGGTTGCTTTTGGGGCAGCTTCTTTGAGGTCAGCCATGCGGGCTCTTTGGGCAGGATTTGCTGCGATGAGGTCTTGGGACTCTTTAAGTTCAGAGGTCTCTGGCGCGGGTGCAAGGGTCGGCCTTCGGCGGTGGTCGATGCGTCGATGGGGAAGAAACGTTTGCCCTGCCTCGTCTCGAACAGTGCCAGGGCAAAGAAGTGATCGGCCTGACCGATGGATCCGTCCGCAAAGAGCCAGCCAGTGGAGACGGCGCAGGCGATGCCCGATCGGCGGATGAGCTCACAGCAGAGGGCGTTCAGTTCGCGGCAGACGCCACGCCCCAGATGTTTCTGATCGCGGCCTGCATGGAGCATCGCAATTTGCGGGTTTTTGGCTCTGGAAGCGCGCTTTTTGAGGGCGCGCGCGAGGGCATCGTCTTCGAGATAGCTCGGATCGTAGACGTAGTTTTGCCTGATGAAGGCCTCGATTTGAAGGGCGCGCTCCATGGCGGGCAATTCGAGCACCGATTGAACGAGATCGAGGCATTCTTCGGGCAGTTCGCTGTCGGGCACCGTCTTTTGAATCATCTCCTCGCAGGTTGCGGGCACGGCGGATTCAAATTCGGGCAGATCGCAGAGCGAAAGATCGTAGTGAACCTCGATGTCGCTCCGGCTCTTTAACAAGATTTGCCCCGCCTGACCCTCGAGTTTTTGCGCCGAACCGATGATTTCGATGTGGGAGAGCGCGCTGTAGAGGGGCATCGGCAACTGGTTCAGTCCGGGATCGAGCCTTGCGGTGCAGCGGACGAGAGATCGCCCCTGGGCTTTGGGCTTAAACCAGCTCGGATCGAGTTTTTGCGGCACCCAAAGCTCGAGGGCGGGCATGTAATGCGAAACCACCGTCATCGGCGCGTAGAGGTAAGGCCTCGGAAGCCGTGAAGGCGAGAAGACCACGCCGTAATTCGACGCGCGATCGCGATCCTCCACCCAGCGCTTGTTGCTTTCCTGCTGCGGCCCCACATCCTCCTGGGGTTTAAACCAGTTGCGATCGAATTCGGGGGAAGGCTCCTCGCTGGGCTTTGGCGTTTCATTGAGCGAAACGGCTGTCGACTCGGGCTTCGGCTCGTCGCCCTGGATCCATGAGAAAAGCTTCTTTAGGAGAGAGCCCTCATCGCGCTTCTGTCTGAGAATCGGTTCGATCTCCATTTTGAGGCTGCGATCGAGCCTTTCAACCTGCTCTGTGGAAGGTTTGGGCTGCGGCGCTTCTTTTTGAATAGGTTGGGTTTCGGTTTTGGGAATGCCCTTCGCGTCGAGGTAAACCGCCATCGCTTCTTTCTTTCGGCATTGGAGCAATGCGGTCAGCACCTGCGCAAAATCTGCAGAGGGGGCAGAGGTGATGAAGGTCAGGATCGCTTCGCTCAGGCGCTCGGGCGATGCGGCCTCAGGCGTCAGGTAGAGGGTTCGATCCTGAACGGCCAGAACGAGGGGTCGCTCGAGTTTTTGCTTCAAAAGCAGGCCGCGCTCAGCGATGGCGCTGACGAACAGGATCCGGGTTGCGTCGATCTTTTGGGGATCCTCTTTGGGGTACGCCCGCTTTAAGCGCATCAAAATGGAATCATCGGATGCCGACCTGGGATCGTCGCTGCAAAGTAAGCCCATGTCTGTGAGCGCTTTCGTCATTTCGAGAAGCGCCGGGGTTTCATCGGTCAGATCGCCCAACAAAAGCGTCTGCGGATGCCAGTAAGACGCGATCTCCTTTACGCCGCGAAGCATCAGGAGCGATTCCACCATCGATGCGTCCGCCTGGCGGCATTCCGGGAACGACAATTCCGGATTCGCTTTCAATGCGGCTTCGGTCAGGCCGGAGCAGGGGAGATAGAGTTTGGAATCGCTGCTCGATGTGACGGTCTTTCCACCCACCGTGGGCAGCGCGAAGGGCTGAGGCAGGGTTTCGCCGCGCTTCAAAAGCAAATCGATCGCGCAATCTGCAAAGGCGGCCGCCTCGGGCTTTGAAACGAAGGCCCTGTAATCGAAACCGAATGAAGGCTTTTCGAAGACGGCCATCGATTCGAGGGCCATCCTGAGCTTTTCTGACGGGATTTCGCCCGTCATCTGAAGGGCCTGGGCGAGCTTTGGGTAGCGATCGGCGGATTCAAAGAGCGAGAAGGGCCCCGACTGGAGCGCTTCGGGGAGCGCTGTAAACAAGGTTTCAAAACTGTGGCACCGGCCGTCCTTCCCCTTCAAGACGCGCTTCGTCAAAAGGGCTGAGCGCAGCGCCTGGGGCTTTTCGCCCTGAAGCAATTTCTGCTCCAAAAACTGAAGCTGCAGATCGCTTGCGGGCATCTGATCGCTGAGCTGACGCACGAGCAAATCCGCCGGGAGATCGCGATCGGTCAGGAACGGCAGCGCGGTCTTTTCAAAGAGCGAGACGTAAGCGCTCCAGAATGCGGGGGCGGGGCAATAGAGATCTTCGCTCATCCCGAGGGCTCTCAGGATGGGCCCCGGCGCGTAAAGGGATCCCGGGGCAAAGAGCTGGTTTTTCGCGTTCGGGATCCAGCGCACCTGATCGAGCCTGAGCTTTTGCCTGAGGGCGGGTTCAGCGGCGAGGGCTTTGAGGAGCGCGCGCGAGAGGAGCAGCGGCTTGTCGTCGTCTTCATCGGGCTTTTGACTGCGGGCGTTTTGGGCCTGCGCATCGAGCAGAGCCTGAAGCTGTTCGGAAGGCAGAGAAGTCCTGCAGCCTGCGGCCAAAAGCAGCGCCTCCATTCCAGCATAGCGCGGAGAGACGCGAAGGGGCGGATCGCAAAAAGCGCAGAGCTCGGCGTAGGCGGCATCGCTCACCAGGAGCAAATCCTTCGGCCTTGCAAAGGGCGCCGTTAAATTGGAGGTCTCAATCCGGATGCGCTTCTGCAGTTTTAAGGTTTCTGCAAGCGCTTTCAAATCCGAGCCCTCGGTCAGCGAGCAGAAGAGCTGCAGGAGCTTTTGGGAGAGCTCGCCGTCCTTTGCCATCGCCGCATCCTGATGGGTCTCGAGCAGCTTTTCCAAAAGGGGCCGCTTCTTTTCCTGAAGGCCTGCGGTCTGTGCCAAAAAGAAATCCGAAAGCTTTTGCGGCAGGCCCTGCGCCGTCCAGTCCGCCCGCAAAAGTTCCAGATCGTTTAAGGGCGTAAACAAGAGCGCCTCGGCCGGTTTCATCTTGCCTGAAGGTGTTTTGCAAAGATTCATGCGGCAGAGCCTGCGCTTTTGGGGATCGTCGAGCGTTTCGAGCAAGGATTCGATTGCAGCGTAGAGCAGAGGCGCATTTTCGGGTCCGCCCTTTTTTAAGAGATGCTCGTCGATCAGATCGAGCAGCCGCTGGGGTTGAAGCGGCTTTACGGGATACCCCAAAGAGATAAGCGACTCTGCAAAATCGCGCTCGATCAGCGGCAAGGGGAGCCTCAACGATTCGACCTCTTTTGTGGAGTAAGGGGTCAAGAGCGGCAGCAGCTCGCCAAGCGACCCCAGCGCGAGGGGCATGCGGCCGAGGGTTTCCCAATCGATGTCCTGCATCAGGGTCAAGAGCTGGAGCAACTTCTCTCTGCTGTTCATCCAGAGGGGTTGCTCTGAGAGTGGCTCGCCCGATCGCGCCTGCAGCTCGATTTGCTGTAAAAGATGCTTCGACTGGGAGGCGAAATGGAACCAGCTGAGGATCGGGGCGTAGCGATCTTTGGCCTCGAGATCCAACAATTCCGCTTCAAATGCCTGAATCTGCGCCTCAAAAAAGCTTTGCCCCAGGAGCAGTTCCTCTGATCTGCAGAGCGTTCCCAAACGGTTCGGCCAGAGTTTTAGGGTTGAAAGCCGGTCGCGCTCTTCCGCATCGGGCAAATAAAGATGCGAACGCCTGCCTTCCAGAAGCCCCGAAAGAAAAAGCGACGCCATCTCTGGCGATTTTGATGAATGCTCAAAGAGATTGCAGAGGGTGAGCAGGGGCAGGGGAGCAACCGGGAGCCGCTTGAAGAGCTTTGCGCGCTCCCTCTCATGATCCTCTGCGATCAACCGCAGGCCCGCGCGCCTTGCAAAAGCCCTCATAGGTGGATCGACCCGCGCGATGCGGTCACCTGAAAGCAAATCCGAAAGATCGCAGGATTCCTCGAGGGATCCGAAAAGCCCCTCCTCATCCTTCCAGATCGGCGCCTCGATGAGGGCCATTTTTGCCTCGCTGAAGCGCTCCTCCGACTCTGCATCAGAAAAAATGGTCTGGAGCAACCCCTGCAACCGCTCATCCTGCGCCATCTTTGGCGTAGCCCTTTGAAGCGCCTGCAAAAACTGCGAAATGACCGGGCAAAGCTTTAAGCCGAGCGCCTCTGCGAGCGCAAAATCCTCAGCGCAAAGCGGAAAAGCCAGCCCAAAATCGCGCAAATACGCCGAAGCTTCCTCCTCAATGGGCGTAAGATGGGCCAAATGGGGCGGGAGCGCCTTTGAAAGCGGGATCAAAACGCCGCCTTCCCCATGCCAGATCTCCAGATCGCAGCCACCCACCGCGCTCTTTACGGGATGCGCCTGAAACCAGCCTGCAAGCGTCGAAAAATCGGCCTGAATCAACAACTGATGGAGCGGGTGAGGGGTCAGGAGCGCCCGGGCGAGCTCGTCTGCATCGAGGATCGCTGCGGAATCTTTGACATGCGCAAACCCCGGGAAGGGCTCGGGAAGGAAAGGCCCCGAAAGGGCGTTCAACAACTCAGGATCGATCAGGCGATAAGCGGTCTTACCCTCACCTTTGAGCGGCAAAAACCGCCCGTCGCTGCAGGGATAAATCGCAGCTTTCTCCAAAAGCGCCCGCATTCGGGGCGTCATCTCGGGCAAAAAGGCCTGAAGCGCCCAATGAAGCGCCTCCCATTTGGGATCGGGCGCCCCCCCTGCAAAATCCTCTGCCTGCGCTTCGAGCGCATTTAAAAGCTGATCGAAGGGGATGATCCGCGCATTGAAGCTTCGGAGAAGCGGCTCGAAGGATCGCTGCAGCGTCTGGTGAACGAGGGGCAAATCGAACGAACGGAGCGCCGATTGGAGCGGACCGATGGGCAGAGAGAGGCGATCTTCCCCCTGAAGACGCCCGACGCGCCCCTGCTGATCCCAAAAGATCGGCTCCGACTTCAAAGGCTCGAGCAGCGAGGGGGGCAAATCCTGCAAAAACCGCCAGATGCGCGGATAACCGAGCGAATCGAACAGCCGCATCTTTTCGCTGCCCGTCAGATCCGCGATCACATCCTCGGGCCTCAGGCGCCGCAACCGAAGATGCCTCAAAAGCGGCAGATGCGCTTCGAGAGGGGGCGCCATCAGCGGCCGCAGGATCGCAAAGTTCTTTAACTCCGGGCCCGCCTCGTACAAATCCTCCGCGCGGTAAAGCCCGCCGTCGGCCGAAGGCAGGAACGCGCGCGCCAAAAGTTCCCGCTGGATCGCCTCATCCGTTAAAGCCCCAAACGCGCAGAAGAGATCGAGCAGGATCCCCGCGTTCTCGCCCAAAAACGCTTTGGCCTCGTCGCTTTGCGCCTGCAGGAGCGCATCGAGGATCTTCAGGGCGTCGTCGAACGTGAGGTTCCTCCCCCCAAAAGCCTTGGCAAAGGCGCGCATCCGCTCCGAAGAAAACGCCCCGCAAATCTCACCCTGCAGCGGATAAGGCGTCTCTTTTAAGAGAGATTTGAGGACGGGCGTCGAAAACCGGGAAGCAAACGGCTCGCTGACGAACAAGACCTGCTGCAGCGCAAAAAGCTCACCCCGCGCGTTCGGAATGAAGGCAAAGGATTCGAGATCCCTCAAAAAACCCTTCAAAAATGCGCTGTAGGGCGGCTTCAGTTCCGAAGGCAGAGGGCAGAGTTCGAGGAGCGCTGTGCAATCTTCCGGGGATTTTTGAAGCATGCGCCGCGCCAGACGCAAAAACGCCTGACCTGCTTTCTCCAGGATCATCTGATTCTTTAAAGAATCCTCGATCAATCGCTCGCGGTCTACGGGCAGCTCGAAACGCCCCTGAATCATGAAGCGGAATCCGGGCTGCGATGCGATGGGGAGGAAGCTGAAGATCTGAGGCAACCCCTGCGAAAGCCTCTTTGGGCGCTCCCTTTCGTCGATCTCCGCCGCAACGAAGAGATCCCCCTCGCGCTCCATCAAAAGGCGGTACGTCTTCTCCTGATCGTAAAGGATCGCCTGCTCCTCCGACTTCTGCACCCGCAAATGCCTTGTTTGCCCGTGAAAGCAGATCGCGATCTCCTGCAAATGGGGCAGCGTCAATAGCACCGCCGAAGGCAGACCGAAGGCTTTCTCCGCGATCTCCTTGGGTGAAACCCCCGGTTTTAAAGGAAGTTCGATGCGCGTCTTCAGATCCGTCCCTGCGCCCTTTAAAAACGCCGACTGCGGCAGGGGCTTGGGCCGCGAGCGATCTGCAATCTCGAACGCCCAGACGTCGCACTGCACCCTGGGCCGATCACAAACCGCATAGATCGCCTTAAACCCCACGCCAAACTGCCCGATCGCGTCGCCCTCCTTTGTGGTCTGACCCATCTGCAAAAGACCGAGCACGTCGCGCATATCGAGGGGATCGCCGTCATGGAGCATCTCCACCGTCCGATCGATCGACATCTGCCAAAAGCGCGCATGGGCGTCGTCGGCATTCTGCAAAAGCTCCGAGATGAAGTGACCCTTGTCGGTGTAAATCTGCTGCGAAAGCAATCGCTCCGCCTGCGCCTGGGCGATCGTCTTCGGCGCCTCCCATAACTCCGAAAGCATCCGCCGCGAAAACTGCGCCCGCTTCTGAAGGAACGCCGCATTCTCCCGCGCGCAAAGCCTCTTTAGGGCCGCACCCGTCAAAAAGCAGAGCGCCCTTTCGTCGAGATCCGCGACCGCCCGATCGCCCCTTTGGAGTGCTTCTTCCACCTGCGCTTCAGCCTGGTTCACCAGCCGCGAAAATCGCCCGGGATCCCCTTTTTTGAGGGCCCGCAGGCAAACCCCGATCGCCTCGCGCCGCTGCAACGGCAAACGCCACACCGCCTGCTCCAAAAGGCGCGCCAGCATCGGCCAGTTGGGATAAGGCTTCTCGCCGTCGCCCTCCGCCAGCTCCAGAAAGCCCAGAAACGAGACGTCGCTGAACGCCAAAAGCTGCGACAAAAGCGCCCGCTCCAGCCCCCCGGCCTTCGACTGCGGCAAATCCCTCGCCAAAAGCAGTAGCGCGTGCTGAAGCAGCGCCTGATCCTTCGACCGCAAGACCTCACCCAAAATCGCGATCGCGCTCTCTTCGGGCGCCTCTTCTGCAAACGCGGCCTCGATCCTCTGGATTTGCGCTGCAAAATGTTCGGCTTCAAACTCTGATAAGGGCATTTCTTTCATCATGACGGTTCACAACGGCGATGGATCGTGAGAAATCTGCGGTGCTTTTTGCGTCTGCGGCCTGCATTGGGGATGCGCCCGGAGCGGATTTCGCGCTGAAGGCTGACGGGAACGATTCCGGCGTTTTCAACAACCTCCCGGGGCTCAAATCCGGGCTGCCCGCTTCACGGGATTCCGGAACCGGGGCTGACGCCGGTTTTTTTCTTGCGGGCGACTTGCGGTCTTTGCCTTTTTGGACTCAATTTCAAGGCTCAGCGTTTCGATTGCACGAAATGACTGCAAAAAGGGTGAAACTTGAGGCTTGATGTGCGAAACTGTAAACAGCATTCTGCTTTGTGCGGGAGGACGGGCGATGCGGAAGCGCGCGAGCGGCTTTACGCTGATTGAGATGATGACCACCGTTACGCTGATCGGTCTTTTGAGCGTCATGGCTTATCCTGTGGTCACTTCGTTTACGGGCGGCGCGACTCTGGAAGCGACCACCCGGCTGGTCAACAGTTTCCACCGCGCCATCGATCACGGGACCCGAAGGAACCGCGCTGTCGTGATGCTTCTGGACGAACTGAACCCTGCAGCCCCCGAAGGTTTGCTCAAATTGTACGAATTGCCCGAGTCCCATTGCCGCAACGCCAAAAACTACGCCACGGCGGGCCGCGTCTTTTCGGAAGTGCCCTTCGGCAAAACCCCCATGCCCGAGAAATTCAGCGGCATGCGCATCGATCAGGAGGGATTGACGGGCTGGAGCGTGGACGGCGCCGCCGCATCTGCCGACGATTTGATCCTCTGCGTGACCCCATCGGGCGCCTTTAACCGCCTTCAGGGCACTCAGGTTGCACCCGTCGCGGGCCGACTGCAGGTTAAGATACAACATTTTGCAAACGACAAACCTCATGGCCCCGCGCGCGCGGTCGAAGTGACCTATGGCGGCGGCGCCCGTCTGGTGATGGAGTGACGATGCGACCTCTCTCCCTTCGGCGATCGGCCTCAGGCTTTACGCTGATTGAAATGCTCGCGGCGGTGGTCATCTCTGCGGTGGGGTTTGCGGCCATCTTCACGCTGCAAATTCGCAACCTTCACGGGAATCAGGAAGCCCGCGAGCTCGCATGGGCCGTGAATCTGGGTGAACAATATGCCGCCGAGCTCCGGCTCGACGCCTTTGCCTGGACGGGCAGTCTCCCCGAAGCGCTCAACCGCACCGACGGGCAATGGTACGCATTGACCCCGCAACCCGTCGATCACAACGGCCTGCCTTACGCAGACGACAGCGAGATCGCTTCGAGATACCACCGACAACATTATTGCGTGCATTATCGCATTCTGAATCCCGGGGCGCCCTGGGGCGATCAGCGGCTCGCACAAATCCGCGTGGTCTGGCCCAGGCATTCTCAGGATGCGGCGACTTTGACTTCGGGGACCGCCGGCAACCTTTGTACCGACGCCGTCGCTGCGACCTTTACGCCTGCCCCCGCAGACTGGCGCACGATCACGCTTCCTGTGGCCCTGCGCCGCTATGCTGACTGAAAGAGGAGGCTCATGAATCGCTTTCAACGCGCACGCGCCTGCGGCTTTACGCTGATCGAACTGATGCTTGCGGTTGTCGGCGTCAGCGTGGTCCTGGGCGCCGTCTATCTGAGCTATCGTTCGAGCGCCGCACAATATTACCAGCAGGAACAGGAGCGAGCGATCCAGGACGCCTTGCGCCTTGCGGGCGAGCATCTGAAAAACGACCTGCGGAATGTGGGGCGGCTGACGGTGGCGAACGGAACCATGGATGCGCAATACCGCGATGTGGGCCTCTGCCGCACAACCGTCGTCCCTTCCGCCATCGAACTGATCGAAAACGACAACAGCGGCCTCCCGCTCAATATGACCTCGTCTCCCAACAGTCTGGTGCCCGATCGCCTGCGCCTGATGGTCGACGACTCCAACGCGATTCCGCTCATCACCTCCCGCGTGATGGGGAGCTCGGTTTACATTGCGCCCCAGGATCAGGAGCCCTCGCAGGAAGCCAAAACGCTGTTGACGGATGCTGAAAAGAACCGGTTTCTCGCCATGTATAAAGCGGGCTCGTTCCTTTACCTGGTCGATCCCGTCGGCCGCAAATCCGACCTCGTCCCCATCAAATCCGTGCAAATCCTGACGGGTGAGCCGGTCATCGAATTGTCGCAGCCCACCTGCCTCAACGTATCGCAATGCGACGGTTCCTGCCGCGTCAACCCCGTGCGCCTTGTGGAATACGCGGTGGTCGCCGATGCAAACGATGCCAGCCGTACTTCCCTGGTCAAACGCTCGCTGCATGCAGAAACCCTTCAACCTCTGCCGAATTCTGAAGTGATCCTGGCCGACTACGTGGTCAACCTTCAGGTTTATGGCGAGTACGACTCGCGCGCTGTGGGCGCCCTCAACAGCAATTTGCTCATCGATACCAATCCCGCCGACGATTTGGGCAACTGGCCCGGCGCCACGCAGGAATCCAGCGTGATGAACCAGCGGCCCGAACGCCTGCGCGCCTTAAATGTGCTGCTCGCTGTGCGCAGTTCCCGCGAAGATCCCCGCTTTCAGGTTACGAGCGACCGCAATGCCACCAACCGCGTCCCCGGCGACCGCATATGGTACGATTTGGACGGTCAGCTGTCGACGGGACTGGCTCGGGTTGTGGCCGTTTTATCGCGGGTTGAAACCCCTAACCTATATCGAGGCATGCATTGATGCGCTTAAGCTTGCGACGAGGTTTGCGCCCAAAGCAACGGGGAAGCGTGCTGGTCATCGCCATTCTGGTGATCACCGCGATTCTGAGTCTGGGCATCTTATCGATGCATTCCACGCGATCCAGCGTGGATCATGCGGGCAATCTGCGATCGGCGCATCAGGCGCGGGCGGTGGCGGAGCTCGGTCTTTACCACGCGATGACGGTGATGCAGCAGCGCGGGCAGAGTTTGCTTCAAACCCTGAGAACCACCCCGGATTCCACCATCGAGATCGAGAGCACGGGCCGCATTCTGGTGCGCAACGCCGACGGCACGGAAGGCCCCTCCATTTCGATGGATCCGCCCGATTTTTTGGAGCATTCGCCTTTGGGCAGTTACAAGGCGGTGCCCAGCTATCGCGTGGTGGTGGATGGATTTCACGTGGTGCCTGTGCGCGCGGGCAGCGAGGCGGGGGAGCTTCGGCGTTCGGGCGAAATTTATTGCCACATGGATTTTACGGCGACCGGTTACATCGATTCGGTCGCGCTCCCAACGGCGGAGCAATGGGCGACTTCGACCAGCCAGGATCGGGGGGCAGCCTATATTTTGAAAGCAGCGGCTTCACTGGGACCTTTTGTGACCAACGGTTGCCGCCGTCTGTAAGAGGTACAACATGCGCGAGCTGATCCTTTTTGCAGCTTTCGCCTGCACGACCCATGCCTTTGCTCAAGATTCGGTAAAACCTGAGCTTTTGCTGATTCTCGACAGCTCACATCACATGGAGCGCCTGGCGGGTGGTGAGGCTTATCCCGTTTGTTCGCCCTCTACGGCTTCAGGCCCCGAAGAGGGCATTGCGTACAGTCAAAACCGCATGAGCGCGGTTCAGGATGCGCTCTGTGGATCGCGTTCGGTCTCATGGTGCATGGAAGCGAGCCGCAGCGATCACCTTTTGGGTGAGGATTCCGGCATTCCGCATTACAGACCCATGTGTTGTAAAGACGCCGACTGCAGCGACTGGATACCCTGCGGTGCAGATACGGGGAAGAATGCAGCCTCCGGTGACACCGTAGCCGCCCTCGGTACAGGCTTTGCAAACGACGGCTTCATCTACACCCACAGAAGCGACATTCGTTTCTCTCTGATGACCCTCGATTCGGAACCCGGACCGAATGCCGCGGCACAGGCGAACGGTCAAAGCGGCCATTATTCCTATGGCAGCACCGTCTCCGTCGCCTCCTCGGTGGCCTCTGGCGCCTTCGACGATCGCGACAAAGGGGTGACTTCCGTCAACTTAGGTATCCGCAACGCATCCGCTTCATCGGGGGCTTTGATCGCCCATAACAAGGGCTTGCTGGGAGATTCAGGCGCGGCAAGTTCCTCTGTGAGTGAGTCGCAGGCCGACGTCGAATCCCACAACCTCTATGTCATGAACGAGATTCGTCGCATCGTGCCCTTTGGCCGTGCCGCCTTGTCACCCATGTTGTCGGACGCTTTAACCTACGTAGACGAGATCAAGTCTTCTGACAGCATGTCCTCCCGGCCGCGCGCAGCGGTCTTTATCACCCAGGCAACCCCCGACTGGTATTTCGATCAGGCCGGGTGCAACGGCTGCGCAGCGGATCAATGCGTGCAGATACCGAATCCCTTGGGGGGAGACAGTTTACCCGTATGCAGGGCGGGGCATCAGGAAGGGTTCCCCTACAGCGAGAGCAGCTTCTATGCAAAGAAGCTTCGTCAGGCGGGCGTACCCCTTTATGTGATCGCCGTAGGACCCGGCTCTGAGGGTGAAAGCTTTTGTCAGTCGCTTGCGGAGCAGGGATCGCCGGGGCTCGGATATGACGGCCAGGCGGGCTGTTACGTGGCGCAGGATGTCGCCTCAGTCAAAGAAGCCCTCGAGAAAGTGGCCAACAGCTTTACATCGGGTGTGCGCTCTCAGACGCGCTCGCTGATCATTATCCCGGGGGCAGGCGACGATGAGGGCAGCGATGACATCCGTCAATGGCGGTTCGAGCCTTATACGGTCATCCCTGAAGCGGGGGATTCGGGGCGTTACGGTCACATCGAGCAACATCGCCTGGGTTGTGATGCGACCCGCGTAGATCCCGATGCGCCGGGGGCTTTGGTGGCCTTTCCCTCGCGCAAGTTCGAGCAGCTTCTGGAGAAGCAGTCCGTAAGGAGGGTGGTTTCAGAAACAGCGCAGATTACAGGTTACACCGTGTCGACGCTGGCAGAAGGCTTACCCCTTTCGGTGATGGGCGCTTCGGCCTCTCTTTTTAACCAGGAGGATGGGGCAGGGACTCTGCTTGCAGCTTCCTATGTTCAGGCTTTAACCCATCTTACGGGAACAGCGCTCGCCCAAATGGTGATGACGCTGAACGGTTACTTTGGGGAAGAAGGGCGCCCGGAGGGGACTTTACCGGGTGCATCCCTGCGCAGGCGGCAGCTCGGTGCGGTGTTAGGGGGCGAGATGGTGGCGATTCCACCGCCCGTTATCGGGGCTGAGACGGCAGCGGTTCAGCTCTACGAGCAACAGAAGGCCAAGCGTCCGACGCTCGTAGCCCAGGGTGCGCAGGATGGTTTGGTGCATTTCTTCAGGGCCGATACGGGCATTGAGTTGTTCTCATTCCTGCCTCAGAACGCTTTGACTCAATATGGATCAGGTTTCAATGCGGAAGGTCTGATGGATGCAAGGCCTCTCGCGCTCTGTCGCAGTCTGGGGGAGCACGGCTCCCTGGATTGCCCTGCAGGGGTCAGCAATACGCCTTTGAGGACCTTTGTTTCGGGTGCGGTGAGCGAGAGTCAGAACCTTTACGCCCTGCAGCTCGATGGTTTGGGCGCCACTGCCGATGCTTTCAACAACATTGCAAGCGGCAACTGGAATCCTTTGCTGTATTTCCCAAAGAACGCGATCTGGAATGTGACCCAGGCTGATGAGAGCAAGCTCGGTCGCACGGTGTCCCGGCCAGTGCTCACACATGTGCGTGTAGACAACCAAATCAAGGCTGCGGTGGTGGCGGGTTGCGGACAGGATACGGACGAGCTTCGGGCAAAGCAGGACGATATTCACGCTGTGGGCCGCTGTGTTCTGGTGCTCGATGCCTCCGATGGATCGGTGATCCGCCGCTTTGAGAACATGGAGCAGATGACGAGGCCGATGGTGGGATCGCCGGCGATCTGGCCTGGAGATGCGCTTGCTGCAGCTGAGCAGGTTTACATGGGCGATGCCGTTGGGCGCTTATGGCGGTTTGATTTGACCGCAATCGATCCCGACGACTGGACGGGTGAGATCATCTGGCCCGATCTGGGCGCCACTTACAAGGCCGGACGTGCGCTCGCGGAGCGTCCCAGCCTGATCGAGAACGACGCCGGAGATAAGGTAATCGTCTTTGGAACCGGATCCGAGGGCGATGGCAGTCTGAACCAGAGCTACGTGGTGAGCCTGACTGAGCGCAGCCGACTGAACAGCACGTCGGGGGCTATGACCACACTGGTGAGCGAGAACTGGACGTTCCCATTGGCCGATGGTGAAGCCTTGGTGGGTTCCACCGTGGTGCGCGAAGGGGTCGCTTACTTTACAACGGCGCAGCTTGTGGAAGACAGCGGCAGTGCGAGCACGGTGGGACGACTCTTCGGGGTCGATGCTGAGCGCGTCTATACCAACAGCGAGGGCACGCCCATCACCTATCAGCGATACGACAAGACCGTCAATGTATTGCCCCGACTCACCCTTGCGGGCAGCAGTTACAACGCCCTTTCGGTCATCCTGCCCGAAGGCCGGCTGGCTTATGGGGTCTCCTTGGTCTCTACGCCTTCCTGCACCGATGGCGACGAGGTGAGCACAGACATCATCCTTAATCTGGGTGATCAGTCTCAGGGTGCGACAGGTGCAGTCAACGCGAGCGCACTTCAGGTCGAGCAAGTGGGCAGCACCGGCGTTCAGAGCGAAGCCCTGGGAGGCCGCATGTATGCAGCAGGCGGCAGCCGTGAACTGACCTTATCGACCGACAGGGATGCAAACGGTAAGGTCATCGATCGGGCAAGCGGGCCTCTAGGTCCGTTCCCCTCCGCAACCACCTATTGGGGCAGTGCCCTTTCAGAATAACCAATCTCCTTTAGAACATCATGAAACGACACATCATCCTTTGTTTTTTGGCTGTGCTTGTGCCTTGCCTGGCCTGGGCAACCCAATACACCGTTCTGCCCTTAGAGGGAGAAAAATCCATCGCTGATCCGCTCTCGAAGCAGTTGGTGGAATGGCTGAAGCTCTCCGAAGAGAATGAAGTATCGCTCGCAGAGATCACCTTAAAGGAAGCCATCGAATCCTTTGGATGCTCCGAAGAGAGCAATAGCTGCATGTCACAGGTGGGCGAGATGCTCAACACGGATCAGCTGGTCTGGGGGAAGCTGGTGCGTGAAAAGGGTGCATTGAAGCTTAAGCTCCATCAGTTGGATGTGTCTGCAGCCTTGTTGTTGCAGAATCAGGAGATCGCAGCCCAGCCTTCCAAAGGGGAGAGCGATGAACAAGCGCTTGCGAAGGCGGCGGAAACCTTCGTTAAAGTGAAGATCCTGCAGCTTCCGGAGGCCTTACAGGAAGGTTGGGTGCCGTTAAAGGTGATCACCAAGCCCGATGGTGCGACGGTGATCATCGACGGTCAGAACGCAGGTTTAACGCCCTACGAAGGCAAGCTGGAGCCAGGTCCCCACGAGGTAGAGCTGCGTTTGGCGGGGTATGACAAGATACAGCGGCGCATCAAGGCTTCGGATTCGGAGCTCGTATTAAAGCTCAGCATGAAAGAAACGAAGCCCCAGGAAGTGGGGGCACAAAAAGCAGGCAAGCCTGCAAGTTTCTGGATCGGTGTGGGTACGGGCATCCTTGCAGCCTCCGCGATCGGATATGGCATCTATACAAGCGTTGAGGCCGTCGATTACAGAGACAAAGCCAACAAGGCCGAGCAATACACTGATTACGCTTCATATCGGAATGACTTCGATTCCATGAAGACCCAAAGCGTGATCGCCTGGTGGGTTGCAGGCACCACAACATTGGCCAGCTGCTATTTCTTCTTCATCCACGAGCATCTCTTCGATCGATCAACCGCCCTCATTCCCACCCATAACGGCTTCTCTTTTTACACCCAGTTCTGATCCAAGTCCCAGGGTATCAGGCTCCCAATGGGGGCCTTTTTTTTGCCTAACGATCACCTGTCAGGCTGCTTTTTTAATGCTGAAACCCGTCAAACGACGGGCTTTGAGTAGCCTTGAGCCCTGCTGTATCCGTTGAAGGTCAAAACAGGAGATCTGCAAGCATAAGGCTTCACAGGTAATAGGTGGCTCCTGTACGCCTCCAGGGATGAAGCTTGAACGAATGAAAGCTGAAACTCCAGATGATGCAGGATCAACCTGTAATGATGCAGGATCAATCTGGAAGGATTGCAGGATCAATCTGAAAGGATTGCAAGATCAATCTGGAAGGATTGCAGGATCAATCTGGAAGGATTGCAGGAACAACCTGCATCAGGGAGGGCATCAGCGCGGGCAGAGGTTGGGATCAGCCTTCTTCTTCTTCCCCTGCGTCTTCTTCGCTGGCGCTGTCGTCGGCGTTGCCCTTGCGGGATTTGGGGATCGCGTAAAAACAGGTTTCGATGAGCGCTTCCTGGCCGGGATAAGCGATGGTGAGGCGGGCATAGGCCTGATTGTAGAAGGCTTTGACCTCATCCATGGCCACATTGCGGGCCACGAGCGCCTGCTTTTCGGCGTTTAGAAGCAGATCCCGCTGATGCAGCGTTTTGCGGAAGGCGTGCATCAGATCATCGATTTCGGGCAGATAGCTGCGCAGCGCGCTGAAGGCTTCATCGGTCTCGATCAGATGTTTGATGTTGGCGGTGAAGCGTTTTTGCTCCAGGTAACTCTTTGAAAGGCCTGCACCCACGCTCGGTGCTTCGGGGAACATGCGCAAAAAGCGGGGATCCTGCGTATCGCCCCTCACGATGGCGCGCAATTCGCGACCGATCTGCACGTCGAGCTTGTTGTTTTCTTTGCCGATGCGCTTTAACTCGGCATTGACGGCCATGCGTTCGATCTCGGCCTCTTCATGCTGTCCGACCGCCTGCTTTAACTTGGAAAGCTGTGCGTTGGCTTCCGCAATCAGCGCCTCGGCGGAATGCTCGGCGTTGGGACCTTCCACCTTCGGCAGTCTGGGCAGTTGCACCCGCAAATAGCGGAGGGCCATCATGGTCACCTGCACCGAACTGCTGCTCAAAAGCTTCCTCATCGGAGCCTCCTCAAAAAAATGAATGCCTTGAAGATAGCGGATCGGAGTGAAAAGAAAAATCTTTTTTGAAGAAAGAGACGATTTTTTTGAGCCTCGCGGCAGATGGAGCGAAAGATCGCGGTGATGGGGCAGGGTGAGCGATCGCGGGGTGGAGCGATCAAGGCTTTGGATGCATCGATGGCGAAGGCGGGATCCGAAGAAGTTGCGCGATCTGCGCTGAAGGTGATGGCGAGATCGGATCATTGTGCCTGATCTGCAGATCTGGCGATGGCGAGAAGGGGAGATCGATGCGCAAATGCAGCGATCGCCGTTGCGAGAGTGAGCGATCAAGGATGATCTGCGTGCATTGCGACGAGAGATGTCATTTAACTCAAATTGAGCGGCGATATCTGCGTCGAAAGGGGGCGGTTGAGGGCGGTTCTGATGGATGGGAGGTGGGCAGGTTGGGCGGTTGAGGCGGGATCGATGAGCTGTTACTCGAGGGTCACCTTCAGTTTACGGGGGCCATCGTAGTAATTGCTGTAGGCATCACAGACGATATAGAGGACCTGCGCGCTGTCGTTGCTGTTGGTGTAGGTGACAGTGGAGACTTGATTGGTGTTGGCACCCGTCAGACAGAAGGCGTATTGCGCGCTCTCGGTGATGTCATCGCAGCTCGACAGCAGGTACAGGGTCAAAGAGGTCCATGGGTTGGAGCTCAGGTTGGTCAGTTCAGCGGTCAGGGTTTGGCCGGCAGGTACGGTGATCTGATAGAAGAGCTCATTTCCCCGGCCTAAATTGGACTCATATGTGTCGGAGAGGCAGGAGAGCGTCGAGATCGAATTGCTGGCCAACGTCGTATCGAACTCGATCTCATCGCCGGATTCGAGCTCGATCGCGGAGTCACAGTGATCAGGGATGAACGTGCAGATGTTGTCTACACAGGCGTAATCATCGTCCGCTTTGCATTCACCCGTGCATCCTTCAAGGTGATTGGCACCTCCATCGCAGTCTTCCCCATGCTCCACAATCCCGTTACCGCATTCCGTATGCGTTTTTTCGATGCTGATCGAGAAGGGTTTGTGGGATGCATTGTTGTAGTTCATGTATGGATAGACGATGGCATAGAGGGTGATTTCTTCTTCTGCGATGTAAACCAGCTCTTCAGGTTCGTTCGTCGAGCGGAGACAGGAGGTTCCACAGCTGTTATCGACCTCTTTCACCAAAGAGATCACGGCATCAAAGTCGTTGCTGGTCTCCTGGATCACGATGACATCCTTGGGTAACAGGTGAAGCTTGTAGATCACTTCCTGACTGCCGGACCCATAACAGGTGGAATCATTCGTTTGAGTCCATTGATCGGTATAGACATCATCAAAGTTACGGCCTTCTGCATTGTAAGTGACCGTGCCATAACCGGTGGATCCGAAGTCGGGTTCGATGGGGTTTTTGCAGCTGTCGCCCGGAGCCATAGGGGTGCAGACGGTGGGAGCGGACCCCTCACAGATGAAGCCATCCTCAAGTTTGCAATCGGAGGAGCATCCATCGTTGGATGCAGTGTTGTGATCGTCGCATTCTTCGTCCCCTTCGGTTCGTCCATCACCGCATTCAGAGTTATGAAGATTCACTTTGATGTGGTAAGGCATGTCTGCCCGGCTGTCGCCATAGTAGGGTTCGACGATTGCATAGATGGTCTCATCGGTTTCTGCGGTATAGGACAGGCCCTGGGTCTCATTTGAGCTCAAATCCCCGGAGCTTGCACAGGCGTTACTGCAGGCTTCTTTTACGTAAGAAATGACCACATCGATCTCATCGGTCTCGGAGACGGTGACGATATTGCCCGCCCTCATATCGATCTGGATGAAAACTTCGGGGGCTTCTTCGCTTTGCGCGATGGAACCCATGCAGCCACTGCCGAGAGTCCATTGTGACGAGAAGTCATCGCTGAAACTCCGGCCTGAGATCTCATAGATTCCCTGGGTATAGACAGGGATGAGCGGGTTGTTGCAGGTATCACCGGCAGAAGGGATGAAACAGACGCTGGGGTTGGTCTTTGTACAGGCGTAACCTTCGGTGATCTTGCAGGAGATGCAGCCTTCACTGCTGGTGGATCCCGTATCGCATTCTTCGTTTCCTTCCCTGATCCCATCTCCACATTCAGGCATATGCTTTTCAAACCGGATGCTGTAAGGATCATGGACATAAATCGACGAGTCGGAATAGACCTCAACGATGACATAGACCGTTTCATTTTCTTCAGCCAGGTAGCTTGCAGAGAAACTGGAGCTGAATCCACCGTCGTTGACGGCACAATACCCGAGATTACAGTCGCCTGTTACGATATGGATATAGGCATAAAGGGCGTTGCTGGCTGTATCTGAAACCGTAAGGAGTTCATTTGCCGCCAGATCCACCCTGAAGATCGCTTCAGGTAAGCGTTCGCTGCTGTAGAAACCTGTACAATTATCGCCTGCGATCCAATGGCTCTGGAAGTCCTCACCAAAATCTTCGCCCGAATACTGATAGGATCCGTCGTCATCGAACTCAACCTGGATGGGTTTATTGCAGACATCGCCTGATCGGGCCAGTTCGCAAACGCTGGGTTCGCCCGTGCACGCATAGTTATCCTCGACTACGCAGCTGCTGGAGCAGCCATCACCGTCTTTGGGGTGTCCTTCTGAATCAAAAGCATCGGGGCCATCATCGCATTGTTCTATCCCCTCAACGCGGCCATCCCCACAGATCGGGATGCGCTTTTGTATAAAGAGATGGTAGTCGTTCTGATAATAAACGGAATTGCCCGATCCCACCTTAAAGACGATGTAGATATCTTCGTTGGTGGCCGCTTCATAGGTCAGAAATTCGCTGCTTCCATAGAGATGCTGGACGGGCATCGTCCGATTGCAGCTCAGGTTATCGCAGGAATCGCCTTTTAATACGAAGATGGTTCCAAAGAGATCGCCGGTGATGCCGGCTTCCACAATCTCGCCCGCCTGGAGCGACATTTTGTATATGGCGTCCGGATAGTTGCGACCGTTATAGGAACTGCTGCAGCTGGGGTTGGCGATATTGATATCCAGGGATCCTGTGAAGTCCTCTGCAAAATGATCGCCGATGGCGTGATAGCTGTCGCCTGTGATCACGCCTGCCGTGGCGCAGGTATCGGCATCACCCGACGAAAGCCTGCTGGGGTAGCATTGGGAAGGGCTCTCGTATGTGCAGGCATAGCCGGTTTCAATGGTGCAGTCTGCAGCACAACCGTCGTTTGGCTGGTTATTGTGGTCGTCGCAGGCTTCCTCTCCTTCGAGTAACCCATCTCCGCAGGCGATAAAATGCCGGGTCACGCGCAGATCATGGGTGAGCGCATGGGTTTCTGTCGATGGGGTATAGGCAGAGGAGCGGACAATCAGGAAAATATCCTTCTCCTGATCGGCGGTATACTCGAGTTCTGTTGAGATACTTCCATAGGCATCATGGGCTTCATCGAGGCAGGCAGCGCTGGCATTGCAGCTTTCGATGAAAGCCATCTGGGCCGCATAGGCGTTGGAAGACAATGACGCATGGACGATCTCATTGGGCTGCAAATGGATCTGATAGAATGCGGTCGGTGATGAGTCGGTAATATAACTGGAAGGCGTACTGCACTGATCGCCATTGAGGCTTAATGTGCCTGTGAAGTGAGCATTAAAGTTTGTGGACAATGCTCTGAATTGATCAGAAGCGATGACCCCCGCCGTTGCACAGCTCAATCCATCGCCGGATTCGAGGGTTGTCGCATAGCATTGGCTTTGAGGATTCTGCTGGATCTGGGTGACACAGCTGAATCCCTGCTCAACCTGGCAATGGGCATCGCAGCCTTCTCCCGTTACCCCTCCGGTATCGCAGGTTTCATTGCCCTCTACCTGGCCGTCACCACAGACTACTACGTGGCAGGAAGTCTGATTGCAGGTCCATCCAGGGGTGAGCTGACAGTCGACACAGCCCTCTGACGAGCGGTTACCGATGTCACATGTCTCTAAGCCCTCGGCTATACCGTCGCCACAGGACACTTCTTCTTTGGTGATGACGATGTTGTAGGCGTTGTCGGTGGCTCCGGATGAAAAAGAATCACTGTCACAGCGGGAATACTTCTCAACTACGGCGTAAATGGTCGTGGGTTCCGTTGCAATATAGGTGAGCCCATCGCTTTCATTGACACCTAAATCTGAGGATAGATCCTTCAGACAGCTGGGCGTGCTGCTGCATTCGCCGTCAAGGAACGAAATGACGGAGTCGATGCGATCGGTTTCGGCCACATTGACTTTTTCATTGGCTTCGAGGTCGATCTTAAAGACGACATCGGAGACATCCTGTGAACTGATGCTGCTGCTACAGTTCTCACCGAGCGATAAATCGCTGGAGAAGTCCGTACAGAAATTGGTTCCACTCAGTTCAAACGGAAAAGTTGTGACCTCGATGGCCAGATCACAGTTTTCGCCATCTTTCAGTTTGGTACAGGTCGATGCGTGGGTGGTCGTTGGATTCGTGCATTTGTAACCTCTTTCGACGGTACAGTCCGATGCGCAGCCGTCACCATTAAAACGATTGCCGTCATCGCAGACTTCATTTGCATCGTAAACACCGTTACCACAGGGTCTATATTCGCCGATTTCGATTTGAAGGGCCATCGGCATTTCGTGGCCTTCATCTTCTGTGACCCGGATGCGATATTCACCGGGAGAAAGGTTGTAAGATCCCAATGCGCATTCGCCTTGTCGGCTCTGAATGACGCTCTCCGATATGTTCCAACGAGCCCCTTCCTTTGTTTCAAGGCTGATGTTGATGAGGCCATCGGGGCATGACTGGCCGTCGGGGCTCGTGATTTTGATGTCGATGGAAGCTTTCTGGCTGATCTTTAAGCGATACGCCTGAGAATTGCCCGATCCTGCGGGGATCCTGCCGGGATACAGGCCATTCTCTGAGATGCAAACTTCGTTTTCTTCCAGATTCTCTGCGCAGGGAGGGACTTCAACATCCGAATCATCTGCGTCCTCAGAGATGTCACCATCCGATGCATCCTGTTCGGCATCGATCTCACCGTCTGAAGCGTCAGCTGCATCGGTGTCACCGTCTGATTCCGCATCTGAAGCGTCCTCCAGACCGGAGTCCGTGGTCGCATCCGCTGCATCTGCATGGGCAGCATCCTGAGTTGCACTGTCGGTCAACTCTGCATCAGGTTGGGTAACATCATCGTTGTCGTCGTCATCGCAGGCGCAGAGTGACGCTGCCATGACCAAAGCCCAGAGTTTTTTAGAAATTTTCATGCCTTTTTGCTCCAGGATCGAGTTAAAGATCTTTTTTTATATAGCATGCTTTTGATGCTATGCGGTGATTTTTTTGATCGAAATGCGTCAAAAATAGGGAACAGGGAACGATTTTTTTGCAGAAAAGACTCGTGATCGGTTCGATCAACAGGCTTTTAAACGATAAGACATTGGGTGATCGGCAGGTGAGGTGAGGATCCGATGAAAAAGATCTGTACTTTTTTATAAAAAATGGCTGATCGCAGAAAAATGAAAGCACCTCATTCTGCGGTGATCAGGACTTCAAATTGAAAAGATCGAAGCATGACGATTCAAAACTTTGGATCTTGTCGTTCAGAACATCATTTTTCAATTCGTTCATGCTGCTTTTCGTTCGTTAAATCGTAAGGTTTTGACGGATCAGGCTGCTTCTTTTGAAGTTGATGTAACCTGATCCGTCGGTGAACATCAGATCTCTTCGATCGATTTCATCCTGCTTTTCCCGATCACAGATCTTTCGATCGCTCAAATCCTCCCAGAACTTCGGGATCACCTCACTCCTAATTCGATTTTTCGAGGGTGATCGAGAATGGCTGATATAGGCTGCTATAATTGTAGAAGTATGAAGAGACGATCACGTAGAGGATCTCGGTCTGGCTTGCCGTATAGCGCATCGATTGAGGGTCGATCTCCTGGCTCAGACAGGCCGTTCCACAGCGGTTGCCCTCTGCTTTTACAAATGCGACCAGCGATACAAAATCGGATCGGGTCTCTTTGACGGTGAGGGTATCGCCTTCCAGCAGCTGGATCTTAAAGACCGTCTCGGGGAGCAGCTTGTCGTCGCAGCTGTGGTAGTCGCCTTCCCATTGATCGCTGAAGAGTTCTCCAAAAGAAGCGCCGTCTCCATCGTATGTAACCGTGCCATAACCGGTGGATCCGAAGTCGGGAACGATGGCGTTATGGCAGTCATCGCCCGGTGTTGCCCTGAAGCATGTGCTTGGAACATTGCCCTCACAAATAAAGCCGGTCTCTATCTTGCAGTCCGAGGAGCATCCATCGCCGGATTGGGTGTTGCGATCATCGCATTCTTCGGTGATTTCCTTCACACCATTCCCACATTGAACGGGCTGAATCTCGAATTTGAGCGAATAGGGCACGTCGGCCGTTGTCGGATCGAAAGATTCCAGCACAACATAAACGGTCTCGTCGGTCCAGGCTTCATAGTTCCAGCCTTCATTGTGGACGATGCCCATATCTTCCGAGGTTACACAATGGGTGTTGCAGGCTTCCTGGAGCATATAAAGTTGCAGGTTGATAGAATCGAGCTCGGTTACCGTGAGGCGATCACCCGCATGCAGATCGATCTGAACGAAAACTTCCGGATTTTCCCGGCTCGTTTCGATGTCGCCATTGCAATGGATGCCCTGGGTCCAGGTTGACGAGAAGTCATGCGCAAAATTTTCGCCTGAGAGGGTGAAGGATCCGTCGGTAAACTGGGCAACGATGGGATCGGTGCAGGCGTCTCCCGGAGAAGCTGCGAAACATTCGCTCGTGCGCTCACCCCTGCAGAAGTAACCGGAGACCACCTGGCATTGGACGCAGGCAGGAACATGATTTGCACCCGTGTCGCATCCTTCTCCAGGCTCTACTAACCCATTGCCACAGGTCGAATAATACGATGTGAACTGGAATGCATAAGCATTCTCGTAGAGATTGATGAAATCAGAGAAGGCCTCCGCGATGACATAGATCGTTTCATCGGTTTCAGGAAGGTATTGAACAGAGAATTCAGGTTCAAAGACCGGCACGGCGAGCAATTCTTTTCCAAAGTTGCAGTCACCTTTGATGAAATAGACGTAACCGATCCAGAAGTTGTCCTCTGTATTTGAAAACGTGAAAACCCTGTTTGCGGGCAGATCGACCTTAAAGATCGCCTCGGGACCATCGATGCTGCTCTCGTAGCCGATGCTTTGCGGGGATGCTTTCCAAAGGTTTCTGAAGTCAGCCTGGAATTCGTCGCCTGAATAGGTGGCTCTTGCATTGGTGGTCAGATCGATCCCGATGGGGGTACTGCAGGCATCCCCCGGATCGATTTCAAAACAAATGCTCGGTTCAGCCCAGCATCCACTGTAGGGTTCCATTTCACAGGTTACGGAGCAACCATCATCGCTTACAGGCTGGCCTTCCGAATCAAAAAATGCCGGACCATCATCGCATTCTTCCAGTCCTTCGACGAGACCATCGCCACAGATCGGACGACGCTTTGCAATCTCAAGATGGAAATCGCCCTTGATCGTTTCGTCTATATATGAGCTCAGCTTAAAGACGACATAGATCTGTTCGTCCTGGGTCGCTGTATAAGAGATCGGCTGAGGTGATACGTAAGAAGCGACCAGACGATCGCCTTCGCATGACAGGTTGTTGCAGGAATCGCCCTTTAACAGGAATAATTCTCCGGATACATTGCCGAGAACCTTTGCTTCAAGAATCTCTCCCTTCTCCAGATCGACCCGATAAAAGGCGTCCGGATGTTCGAGCGTCACCAGTTCTTCCGGACATTCCGCCTTGTTGACGAAGAAATCGAGGGTGCCTGTGAAGTCAGTCCTGAAATCTTCACTGATCGCGTGGAATGAATCGCCCGAAACGACGCCTGCCGTTTCACAGGACTGGGCATCACCCGAAAGATGCTTACCTGGATAGCAAACAGAAGGTGAGTCCTTCGTGCATACAAAGTCGGTCTCAACGGTACAATCCGATGCACATCCGTCGTTATCCTGAGTATTTTTGTCGTCACAGGCTTCATGACCTTCGGTGATGCCATCTCCACATGTGGGGAAAGACCTCGTAACGACCAGATCATATTGCAATTCATCCTCTGTAATGGAGGCCAACTCGCTGTCGATCTGGATGATGATATAGAGATCCATATCCTCATCGGCCGTATAGGTGACCTTGTCCGGATGATCCGGTTCATAGGCACTGGATGAGGAGTCGTAACAACCGTCGTGGGCTTCGCAGCTCCTGAATAAACCGATCTTCCTGTTCTCCGAATTATCCAGCAGGCTCGCTTTGAGGGTCTGATCTTTTTGCAGATGGATCTGGTAGTAACCGGTTAAGGTGTTGGGATTGCTGTAGTTGCTATAGAGGTCACACCCGATGCCGTAGAGACTTACACCGGCTGCGAAGTTGTCTGACAGGACCGATCCCGAAGATCTGAAGTGATCGACATCGATGACCCCCACCTGTTCACAGCTGCTGCCGTTGCCCCGAAGGAGCGTTGTCTGGTAGCAGATGCTCTCAGGTATGCGATCAGGGTAGGTGATACAGCTGAACCCCTCTGCTTCATGGCAGGAAGCATCGCAGCCTTCATCCAGAGTCCCTCCCGTATCGCAGGTTTCATCGCCATCCACATGGCCGTCACCACAGATAACCTGACGGCAGGAATGGTCATCACAGGCCCAACCGGGGGTGAGCCGGCAGTTTTGACAGCCCTCTGACTGCTGATCACCGATGTCGCAGGTCTCGGCCCCCTCTATATAACCGTCGCCACAGGGGACTTCCGTTTTATCGATCACGAAATGATAGGCGTTGGCGTAGGCTTCTGAAGCAACAGAACTGGAGATACAGGGCTGTTGCAGTTCGGCTACAAAGAAAAGAGTCTGAGGTTTGGCTGAAGCATAGGAGAGCCGATTGTGCAGTTCGTCCCCTGTTACTTCATCCAGAAACATCACACAGTTCGGATGGTTGCTGCACTCCCCGTCAATGAGGGAAAGAGAGAAGTTGAAGTCATGACTTTCGGTCACATGGATCTTTTCGTTGGCTTCGACCTCAACCATAAAGACCACTTCCGGCGATGGATACGGTTCATATCCCAACCCACAATTGGAACCTGGGGTGAGCTGGTTGGTGAACACGGCACAAAAGTCATCACCGCTCAGTTCGTACGGAAAACTGAGGACCTGTATCGGCGAAGAGCATTTGTCTCCTGCGCTTACCCTTTCGCAGACCGATGGATCGGTCTCTGTGGGCACCGTACATTCATACCCCGATTCGACGATGCAGTTCGATGAACAGCCGTCGTAGTCCTGTAAATTGCCGTCATCGCAGGCTTCATTTTCGTCGAAAACACCATTACCGCAAAGGTGATAGGGCTCAAAGGCGATCTGAAGGGCCATCTCCATCTCGTGACCCATAAATTCAGACGCCTGGATGCGGTATTCACCGGGCAAAAGGTTCCATGCCCCTTCAAGGCATTCGTCCTCCCGGCCGTTGATCGGAGCTTCGAGCGCTTTCCACTGGTTATCTTTCCGGGATTCGATGGCGATGCTCGCGCCGCCCTTTGGGCAGGACTGTCCGTCTGTAGACGTTACCCTAAATCGGACGGCGGTCTTTTCGGTGATGAACAGGCGATAATACTGTGCGGAACCTTCCCCTTCAGGGATATGACCCGGATACAAGCCCTCATCTTCGATGCAAACTTCGTTGGGGCTCAGATCCGGTGCGCAGGGCGGGATGACTGCATCCGATGCATCGATCTCCGCATCGATTTCAACGTCCGATGCATCGATGTTGACATCGATTTCAGCATCTGCGGCGTCCTGTGGTTCGCTGTCGATGGTGACATCCGACGCGTCGACGATGGCGGCATCCTGCACAACCGCATCCAAGATCACGGCATCGACCTGCGTGATCACGTCGTTATCGTCATCATCGCAGGCGCAGACGGTGGCTGCGATGGCGAAAGCGAAAAGAACGGGCGATTTTTTCATGATGGTTGGCTCCGTTAGGGCATGAACTGACTCAAATTTTTTCATCTGCATTTTAGAAAGCAGCGGTTGATTTTAAAGAAATCACCATAGCACAAGCCGTTTACAGGACTTCATCTCGGCCATATCTCACGTAAACCTGCGGTGAACGTTCGATCTTTTCAAAAAGAAAGTCCATGATCGAAAAAATCGGAACGAGCAGATTGCAGTGAACCGCTGTGATCCGATGGATCGGGCAATTCTTTTTGAAAAGAAATCACCATAACGCATGAAAACTGAGCTTCGGGTAGGGGAGAAGTCGTGCGTTTATAGGGTTTACGCGACAGGAATTCTGTTTGAGCGCGCCCTTCTGATTGTGCAATCGGCCTGGCATCAGGAATTTCTCACGTGATCCGCTCGTCAATCCAGTTTTTCAATCATCAGAACAGACCATGACCACCCGATCATGCATGAATGAATCGATTAAAAGCTTTCTCCACAACAGGAGAGGGGCGTTTCGATCGAAAACTTCGTACCATAACCGTTCGAGTGGTTTAAACTTTTGGGTGAATGGTTGCATGATCGGTGCGTTATGGTCTGAACTTACGGATGAAAAGTCCACTACTCAGGCGGGTATCAGTCAAATTCAGGTGCATCACCGAAGATACTGATATAAAGGGTTCGTTTGCCTGCATAGGAAACGCGCGAATCATCAGTGACAATGTAGACAACTTTTTCGCTGCTGGTGGTATTGAAATAGTAAGCGTTGACGGCTTCAAAGCTGTCTCCCCAGGATATACAGCTGTTGGTACTGCAGTCTGACATCAGATAGAGGAACTTATCCGGGAGATGCTCTGCTTCCAGCCTGGCCCTGAGGTTCTCTCCTGGCTGTAAGGTGACCTTGAAAAAGACGTCATTACCCTCTGCTCCTGTGAGTCCACAATAATCTAAGGACGAGATCGTATCGGTTGCACCGGTGTTGTTGAATGTCACCACATCCCCATTAAAGACTTCGACGGCATCTTCGCATTGATCGGGCAGGATGTGGCATTGATTGCCGGCACAGACATATCCGTCGCTCACAGTACAGTCCGCTTTGCAGCCTGCACCATCATTATCGCATTCTTCAACGTCTTCCAACACGCCGTTACCGCATTCCGGATGGGATTTTTCGAACTTAAACGCGTAGTGGTTATGGCCATCATCCGGATAATGCATATCTGGACTGATGATGACGTAGATGGTTTCGTCCTGGGTTGCCTTGTAACCGAGGGAATGATAGTCGGAATATTGCTCAGAACAGACCATTCCACAGGTGTCGTTGTCTGCTTTCACAATATAGAAGTGGGGATGCAAGGCGTGTTTGGTCTCTTCAACCCGAAGAATATCGTCCTTCAACAGATCGATCCTGTAGATCACTTCTTCCTTGAAGATATTCATACAGCTGTTATGTCTGCTGATAAACTGACGGGTATAGACTTCATCAAAGAAATCGTCTCCTCCATCATGAATATATGTGCCGTAACCGGTGGATCCGAAGTCGGGTTGAATCGCGTTTTTGCACGTATCGCCCGGAGCAGCCAGCCTGCAACTGCTGTTTTGTGCACCCGTACAAATATAGTCTTCCTCTATCCGGCAATCGGACGAGCATCCATCGTTGGAGAAGCTGTTGTGATCGTCGCATTGTTCACTCCCTTCGATGTAACCATCCCCGCAGGTAATGTGGCGAACGTCGACGTTAATGTGATAAGGCCCGTTGATATCGTAGTAGTCGTAAGGTTCCGCAACGACATAGATGGTTTGATCCCGGGTCGCCCTGTATGCCATGCCGTCGGCCTCACTATAAATGGGTTCGAAGTAGGGGATACAGGTGGTGGTGCAGACTTCCTTTACGAACATCAGGGCCATACTGACAGGACCTGTTTCAGAAATTGTGACGATATCATCCTTTAACAGATCGATCTGGATGAAAACTTCTGGAGTCATCTCACTGTCTTCCGAAGAAATCGTACAATATCTCCCGGCTGTCCATTGTGACGTGAAGTCATTGCCAAAATTTTCGCCCGAGAGCTCGAAATGACCGTTGGTCAGGGTCGCCTGGATGGGCATGTAGCAAACATCACCGACAGAAGCGGGCCTGCATGCCTCTGTGGAGACTTTTGAACAAATAAAACCTTGCGTCACTTTGCAATTGATGCAGCCTGGATCGCTGGTTGGGCCCCTGTCGCATTCTTCGTTTCCTTCTATGATGCCATCACCGCATGCGACCGCATGCTTTTCAAACTGGATGTTCAATGGTTGATGGGTTTCTTCTGTGTAGTTGGAATCTGCTTCAACCACCAGATAGAGGGTTTCTGCTTCGTTTGCCTGGTACTGGATCTGCGGGTTCAGGCTGTATGTCTGGCTTGAACTGATGCATTGCCACTGATTACAGTCGCCTTTGAAGAGATAAAATGTGCAGTCCAATTCGTTGTCCGGAGTGCCCGTCACTTCCAGAAGCTCGCCTGCCGCCAGATCGATCCGATAAAATGCTTCAGGTGCGACTTTGCTGATGTAGGTTTCCCCGTAATTTACGCTGACAGTCCAGAAGTTTTGGAAGAAGTCATCAAAATATGGGACAGAGGAGAGGGCATAACCGTCGTTATCGAACTCTACAACGATGGGATTTGTGCAGACATCGCCCGGTTCAGTCCAGCTGCATACGCTGGGATTGCCCGTGCATCCAAAGTTGGGTTCCAGCTGACAGGATGAGGAGCAACCATCACCGTCGGCGGGGTGACCTTCTGCATCAAAATAATCGGGCCCATCATCGCATTGTTCATCGCCCTCAACCACGCCATCGCCACAGATCAGCTTGTGATGTGTGATGTTGATGAGATAATCATTGACTTGATCGATTAAACCTGCCGGCACCTGCGTAAAGACCACGTAGATTTCTTCAGATCCTGTGGCCAGATATGTCAGTCTCGTCGAGTCTTCGAGTCCATAGTAATCCCTCCCTCTCAGACAAGTCAGGTTGTCACAGGAATCGCCCTTGAGGAAGAGCAGGGATCCTTCGAGTTCTCCATAAATCGAAGCTTCAAGGATTTCACCTTCTTCAAGATCCACCCGGTATATGGCGCTCTGATACTCCGCCCCTACAAAGTTTGCATTGCAAAGGCTGTCTTTCTGAGCAAAATCGATGGATCCTGAAAAGTCCTCATCAAAACTCCTGCCGACGAGCGAAAGATTATTGCCCGCATATACGCCTGCCGTTTCACAGGATTGGGCATCACCCGAAGAAAGCCTGTTTGCAAAACAAATATCGGGGTTCCTTTCTGCACAGAAAAAGCCTGTTTCTACGGTGCAGTTGTCGGAACAACCGTCGGCTGGGATCAGATTACCGTCATCGCATTCTTCGTTTTCATCGAGGATGCCGTCTCCGCATTGGGGTATCCATCTTTTCACGAGCAGATCATAGGAGCGATTTGCCTCTTCTTGTTCTATAAGATTCTCGGTCATGCGGACAATCAGGTATACGTCCTTTTCTGTATCGGCGGTATACCCGACTTCCAGAGGTTCCCAATTGTACTCCATTGCATGTGAAGCGAGACAGCGAGCCGCTGGATCGCAGGTTTCGAGCAGTGCCATCACTTGCGCATAGCTGTGGGATTTAAGGATCGCCTGAATATGTTCACCTTCCTGCAAATGGATCATATAGAATGCGGTGGGGGTGTTTGAATTGATCTCGTAGGGGATATAGCCACAGCCGGCACCCCTCAGATCAAATCCATGTGTAAACAGGGTTGCAAAGTCGTTGCCTGCAGATCTGAAGACCGGGGAAGTGATGACTCCGACGTTGTTACAGGTAGTCCCTTCGCCGGATTCGAGACCTGACGGATAACAGACACTCGGACGTGGCTGTTCGAAGTTGTTGTTACAGCTGAAACCCTCTGTTATTTTGCATTCGGAATCGCAGCCTTTGTCTGTTCTGCCCAGGGTATCGCATTCTTCATCGCCCTCTACCCGGCCGTCACCACAGGTTACGACGTGACAACCCGCCCCTTTACAGGCCCAGCCTTCGGTTAATCTGCAATCGATGCAGCCTTCACTTTCGAAGTTGCCCACATCGCATTCTTCGGATCCTTCCTTTAGGCCGTCACCGCAGACAACCGGCACTTTTGAAATGCTGATGTTGTAGTTAAAGTTATCATCTTCTTCAACATGAATCATACCGCACTCAAAATAAGGGTGGAGCACCGCATAAATGGTCTGAGGCTCCGTTGATACATAGCTGAAGGTTTGTATTCGATCATAAAATGAACTGCGGGAATAGCCTTCTATACAGCTGGCATTCTCACTGCATTCGCCGTCAAGGATCGAAAAAACGGTATCCATCAGGCCTTCTTGAGTCAAAAGGAGCTTTTCTCCGGCGTCTAACTCCACCTTAAAGATCACTTCGGGGAGATCTCTGGAAACGATGCGGCTGTTACAGGGGGAGCTGAGCGATAATTGGTGCGTAAAGTCCTTGCAAAAGTTGCGACCTGACAGATGATAGGGAAAAGTAGTCACCTCAATGGCTGTATCACATCGGTCTCCTGGCGTAACTGCTGTACAGGTTGAGGGATGATCGGAGGTTGGCTGCGTGCAGTTGTACCCTTGTTCGATGGTACAGGTCGAAGAACAGCCGTCGCCATCTCTCCATCCGCCGTCATCGCATTCTTCCCCTGTGTTGTAAACACCGTTACCACAGGTTTTGGGTTCACCAAACTCCACGTGAAGGTCAATGGATGTGGATCTACCCTCAAATTCCGTCACTGCGATGCGGTATTCACCGGGAACAAGGTTCGATATGCCTTCGAGACATTCACCCTCTCGGCCGTCGATGGTGGTGCCAAATGAGTTCCATCTCAACCCGTTCTTTTGCAGAATGGTGATCGTAAGGCCACCTTCGGGGCATGACTCGCTGTCCTTCTGGGTGATCTTTAAATGGATCGAAGCGCTCTCCGAAACCACGACGCGATAATACTGTGCCTTGCCCACACCCTGGGGGATCTGGCCGGAATAAACACCGTTCTCCAAAATACAAACTTCGTTTGCATCCAGATCTTCTGCGCAGGAACCGACCGTACCATCGAAAACAGCTGTGTCTGCTTCCGCGTCAACTACAGATGAATCGCTGATAACGACCGCATCTGTACCCGAATCCGTGGTTCCACCATCCAAGGTATTCGCATCCGAAACGTCGGCATCAGAGGCATCCGATCGATCGGCATCCTGCAGAGTCTGAGCATCGGCCGCTGTGGTTGAACTGTCTTCGATGATCGCATCGATTTCAGCATCTACTGGCCCGTTATCATCATCATCACAAGCGCACATCGATGCTGCCAGGATGAATGCCCATGATTTCGTAGAAAGATTCATGCCTTTTCCTTTGTATGCATTGAGTTGTCAGGGAATCAAAACGCCTTTGACCTGAGGTTATGGGCAGATCTTTTCAAAAAGAACTGACGTGATCCATTAAAAAGCCTCGAATGATCCCGTAGGGATCCTTCCGATCCTGCGGATCTGGTTGGATCTTTTTGAAAAGAAATCAACCATACGGTTGAAAACCCGGTTTCAAATCTGTGCGTTCTCACCATTTTGTCTGTTCCTTGCCTGATTCTTTGGCTGAAATTGCGCCTTTCGATTTGTTCTTTCATCTTCGGTTGTAAAAAATCACACCTTAACTGCTCGTTCATCCTGCTTCCAAATCGTTGAAACTGCCCATGAACAACCGATCTGCAGCGATGCGATCGATGAGAAGCCCGCAGTATGCATGAATCGTTGCGTTTTCATCTCAAGGATCGCTCCATCACCGTTCAAAAGGTTATCGCTTTTGGTTGGATTGCTGCATGATCAGGCCGTTATGGGCAGATTCAACGGATTTCAAAGCCTGTGTATGGCCTGTGTTTAGTCCTCACTTGGAGGGTAATACAGGCTGACCTGAAGGAGATGCCTGCCGTAAAAATCTTCTCTCATCGCATCACAGCCGATGTAGAGGACTTCTTCGCTGTTGCTTTGGTTGGTGTAGTAGAGGGCTGCAGCATTATATTGACTGCTTGCTGCGATACAGCTCGACTCGTCGCATGATCTCATGAGGTAAAGGTTCAGCATCGATGAATTCTCCGATTCCAGCTGAACGATGAGCTGCTGATGCGGCGGTACTCTGAATTTGTAGAAGAGATCGCGCCCATATGATGTGCTGATCCCACAGCTTTCCACAGAAGAGATCGTATCGCTTGTACTGTTATTATCGAAAGTGACCATATTACCATCTTCGAGTTCTACGGCATCTTCGCATCTATCGGGTAAGAAGCTGCAATGATTGTTGATACATTGATATCCTGATTTTACGGTACAGTTCGCATTACAGCCAGCATGGCTGACGTCGCACTCTTCACCCGCTTCCAATATGTCGTTACCGCAGATCGAATGCGATTTTGTGAACGTGATCGCGTAGTGGTCGTGGCTATTTCCCGGATAATCATCCTGTGCACTGAGGATCACGTAGATTGTTTCATCCTGGTTTGTCCCGTAAACGATCGGATCAAAATTATACTGATGATCATAGCAGACCGATCCACAGGATCCGTCAACTTCCCCCACAATGGTGATGAGGGATGCAAAGGGCGTTTGCGTTCCGTCTATGGTGAGCTGATCCCCTTTGAGCAGATCGAACCTGTAGATCACATCTTCTGCATAGAGACCGCCTGTGTCGTTATTGATGATGCCCCGACAGCTGGAATGGCTGCTCCGGAATTGATCTGTGTAGATTTCATCGAAGAAAGCGTTGTTTTCTTCGATGGTGATGGTGCCATAACCGCTGGATCCGAAGCTGGGCTCAATGGCGTTCTGGCAGCGATCGCCTGGAGCCGCCTGCCTGCATCGGCTGTTCGTATCGCCCCTGCAAATGTAGTTGTCCTCTAATTTGCAATCGGAAGCGCATCCATCGCCGGATGATGTGTTGCGATCGTCGCATTCCTCGTCGCCTTCGATCACGCCGTCGCCGCAGGATGGATGGCGAACATCGATGTTAAAGTGATAAGGCTGGCTCAGATTGCTGCGTATCGATTCCGGTTCCGCAGTGGCGTAAACGGTTCCATCGCGGGTGGCCGTATAGGACATCCCGAGGAAATGGCCTCCATCGTAAGCGGGTTCCGCATATAAACAGGTTGGACCGCAGGGATCCTCTAAGTACGAGATGTTCATGGTGATGGGACCGGTTTCCTGGATGGTGACCACATCGCCCTCAGACAAATCGATTTGGAAGAAAACTTCGGGAATGGACTCGCTGTCAAAGGGTTGCGCGTTGCATGCAAAAGAATCTCCCGTCCACTGCGATGTGAAGTCATGTCCAAAATTTTCGCCCGAGAACTCAAAATGACCGTCGATCAGGTTCGCGCGGATCGGCTTTTCGCAAACATCTCCTTCTGGTGCGGGGAAGCATTTGTTTGGGGTTTGGTTTGTGCAAATCATACCGGGCGTCACCTTGCAATCCGTGCAGGCTGCATCGTAGGCGTTGCCGGTATCGCATTCTTCGTTTCCTTCTCTGATCCCATCACCGCAACTGGCCAGATGCTTTTTAAACCGGATGCCAAAGGGCAAATGGTTTTCGGAGAGGAAACTGGAACCTTCCGCCACCAGGTAGACGGTTTCTGCCTCGGTGGCCTGATAGGAAACCTTGTATTGAACCTGTTGATCCTGGGTGAGGGACTGGAACAGGTTGACGCATTGTCCGCTGTGGCAGTCGTCTTTCATGAGATAGAGATGGGTGTAAAGACGGCTGTTTGCAAGATTTGAGATTTCCAGAAGTTCATTGGCTTCCAAATCGATCTGGTAGAACGCTTCCGGGGCAATGTTGCTGGAAAACTGATTCCCGCAATTCTCGTTCACCGTCCAATCGTTTTCGAAGGCTTCATCAAAATACGGGGTGAAATAGCTGTACTCACCGTTGCCGTCGAAATCTGCGACGATGGGCGTTTTGCAGGCATCGCCCGGATCGGTTCGCCTGCATGCGCTGGGGCTGCCCGTGCATCCGAAGAAGGGCTCTACCTGACAATCAGAGGAGCAGCCATCGCCGTCTTTGGGCTGTCCGGTTTCATCGAGAGAGAACGGTCCATCATCGCATTGTTCATCGAGCTCAATCCGTCCGTCTCCGCAGAGCGGCATGTGGTGTTCGATGCTGATCTCGTAAGGGGCGTATATATGGTGTTCGTGGCTTGAAAATGCTGCTGCATAGACCACGTAGACTTCTTCGGATTCAGACGCAAGGTATGAGAGTCGGCTGCCGAAATACTGATAACCGTAATTGAGGCTTTGCCGGCAAGTCAGGTTTTCGCAGTTATCTCCCGTTAAAATAAAGATGCCTCCAATGTTGAAGTCCGTTTTCATCGAAGCATTTAAGAGCTCACCTTCTTCGAGTGCAACCCTGTATATGGCCGCTGGATAGGTTTCATTCGCATAGAGGCCGTCGCAGGGGCTGCCTGAGACATCGAACTTTATGGTTTCCAAAAAGTCTTCCCCAAAATACTGGCCTGAAGTCTCAAAGCTGTTGCCCAGGAATTCGCCTGCAGTTTCGCAGGATTGGGCGTCACCCGATTTAAGCGAGTGGGTATAGCAGGCAGATGGGCTGCCTTCCTGGCAGATGAAGCCCGGTTCGATGGTGCAATCGGCGGAACAACCGTCGTTTGAGACCGTATTGCCGTCATCGCAAGGTTCCTTTCCTTCGACGATGCCGTCTCCGCATTGCGCCCTGTGCGTGTTGACGATGAGCTCATATGCGTAAGAATCCGCACGCTCGTCAGGTGCATTGTTGTCGATGCGGGCAATCAGGTAGACGTCCTTTTCCGAATCGGCGATATAGGAGACTTTGGCCCTTAACCGACCCTCGTTATCGCTCTGTTCATCGAGGCATGATGCGGTTTGACTGCAGGATTCGAGCAAGGCCAGCTGGATCGCATCGCTTTGAGCGGTCAGATACGCTTCGACGATCTCTTGGGGCTGCAAATGGAGCTTATAAAACGCGGTGGGGGAGTTGCTGTTGATGGGAAACGGCGCTGCGTTGCATTGATAACCGTTGAGTTTGAATCCATTTGCAAACTGGGCTGAAAAATCGTCGCCCACTGCTCTGAAGCTTGGCGTGTCGATGAGCCCGGCATCGCTGCACGATGTGCCATCTCCGGCAGCCAGGGTGGACGGATAGCAGATGCTCCCCGGAACGCGATCCAGGTTATCGACGCAGATGAACCCATCTTCTCCCATGGGTAACGGATAACAGACGTCGCCCTGCACCCGTTCCACGTAGTTGACACAGCTGAACCCTGCTTCCACGGAGCAGCTGGTATCGCAGCCTTCGCCTGTTTTACCCTGCGTGTCGCATTCTTCGTCGCCATCGACCCAGCCGTCGCCACATGTGATTTCATGGCAGATGGTGCCGATGCAGGCCCAGCCTTCCGTTAATCTGCATTCGCGGCAGCCTTCACTTTCGAAGGCGCCCACATCGCATTCCTCGTATCCTTCCCTGTGGCCGTCACCGCAGATAACCTGCGATTTTGTAAGGGAAATATTGTAGTCATTGCGGCCATCGGATGCCGCAGACGGAGCGTTGCAGGCAGATTTGAGGCTGACCACTGCGTAAAGGGTTTGAGGCTCCAATGCAGCATAGCTGAGGGTTTCTTTTGAAGCGTAATTGGCATCGATGGAATAGCCGTCGATACACCGGGCTTCGTTTCTGCATTCACCGTTCAGGAATGAAATGAAGGCGTCCATCGGCCCCGATTCGGTCAAAGTGAGCTTTTCGTTGGCGTCGAGCTCCACCTTAAAGATGACTTCAGGGGATTCTGTGTTGATGAGACTTTCATGACATGGAGTCTGGAGCGCTAACTGGTGGGTAAACGCACTGCAAAAATCGCGACCGCTCAGCTCATAGGGAAACTGCGTCACTTCGATGGCTAAATCGCAATGGTCTCCGGGCGGAAGTGGCCGGCAGACGGAAGGCGAGGTTGAGTCCGGCTCCGTGCAAGAGAAATTGCGTTCGACGGTACAGCGTGAAGAACAGCCGTCACCGCTCAGGATGCCGCCGTCATCGCATTCTTCACCCTGATCGAGTTCGCCGTTACCGCAGATGTGATAGGCCCCAAACGTCGCGTGAAGGGCGATGGACGAAGCTTTGCCCTCAAATTCCGTCACGACCGCGCGGTATTCACCGGGTTCAAGATTCCAGAAACCTTCGAGGCATTCGCCTTCCCGGCCATCGATGGAGGACTGATAGGCCTGCCATGAGTTTCCGTTCTTTTGCTGAAGGGAGATCGACAGGCCTTCATCGGGGCACGTGCTGCCGTCTTCCCGGGTCAGCTTAAAAGCGAAAGAAGATCTTTCGGAAACCTTGATGCGGTAATACTGCGCTTTGCCTTCACCCTGGGGAATCCGGCCGGGATAAACGCCGTCCTGCGGAATACAAACCTCGTTTTCCTCAAGATCTTCGGCACAAGAAGCGACGGATCCATCGGGCTCGGAATCGCTGTTCGCCTCTGCATCGGTAGCGGAATCCGGTAAACGCGCGTCCGCAGCGTCCGCAGTTACCGAAACATCCAGTATTTCTGCGTCCTTTGCGGTTGAACTGTCTTCGAACGTCGTCTCCGAATCGTCGTCATCGCAGGCGCCTACGGACACCACAATCATCAAAAGCCAAATCAGGCGAGGATACTTCATGCTGTTTTCTCCAAAACCGGAAATGAGGAACGCGAGTTCATAGCAAAATTCGGAGTTCGAATGGGACTTTTTAAGGGTTTTGTGGAGGGAAAAACGAAAAAAATGCGCATTTCCCTAGGCAAGGCTGCGGCTTTCGGAGATCAGGCGCCGATGCGGACTTGGGAGCCGCCGTGAGGTGGGAGGAGGTTAGGGAAAGGAATGAAAGGGTGGGAGGTTAATCAGCGTCGCTCAATGTGACCGTGAGGCTGTGAAGGCCGTTGTTGTAAGTGCCGTAGCTGTCACAACCGATGTAGATGACCTGATCTGCGTCGGTATTGTTGGTGTAGGTTGCTGTAGCTGTATAATCGTTATCACCATTCACACAGGCCGATTCTGAGCAGCTTGTCAGCAAGTAGATGATTAAGTCATCATGAGCGTCTGATGACAGCGTTGCAGTTAATGTATTTCCTGCAGGTACTGTGATCTTGTAGAAAAGATCGTTGCCTGCTGCCGAATAACTGGCACATGCAGATACGGCAGACATCGTATTGGTCGCGTCGCTGGTGTTGAATGTCACCGTATTGCCGCTTTCGATTGCTACCGCGTCGCTGCAGTGATCGGGGAAGATGATGCACACGTTGTCTATGCATGAATAACCGTCTTCGGCTTTGCAGTCGTCTGTGCAACCCTCCACTCCATCGCAGTCTTCACCGGTTTCAACCGTACCGTTCCCGCATTCTGGGTGCGATTTTTCAATGATGATATTGAAAGGTCGGTGGGCATAACTGGTTGATGATGAATAGGCGGCTACAATCGCATAGATCGTTTCGGCAGCGGATGCGATGTGCGTCAAGGTTTCGGGGGTATCGCTCGAAGCGAGGCAGACCGATCCGCATGTACCATCCACATCGGCAACATAAGAGATGACTACATCTGCATCTCCTGTCTGCTTTACGGTGACCACATCGCCTGTGATCAGATCGAGCTTGAAGAACACTTCAGGCCCATTGGCAGAACCTTTGCAGCTGGTGGTGTTCCCTGACCATTGGTCGGTATAGAGATCATCGAAGTTGTCTTCTGTTCCGCCGTAGGTAACCGTGCCGTATCCGTTATTGGGGAAGTCGGGTACGATGGCATTCTTGCAGCTATCGCCAGGTTCGGCCTCGTGGCACACCGAAGGAAGGCCGTTGCATACGAAGTTGGCATCGACTTTGCAAGCGGTGCAGCCGTCACCATCGATTGTGTTGCCGTCTTCGCATTCTTCGTCACCTTCGATGAGTCCATCGCCACATGTAACCTGGCGTTTAGTGACGAGGAGAGCGTAATTGTAGGAGTAAGAAGAACTATATGTATAGGTAGAGACGCGGGCGAACAAATACACGGTCTTTGTTGCATCGGCTGTATAGCTGATCGAGGCGGTTGGGGCAGTAGTCCAACGAGTGTCGTAATCGCTGGCTAAGCATGCTTCATTGCTTGCACAGGTTTCAACGACAGCAAGTTGTGCAGCATAAGCATCTGCATCTAAAGATGCTTCGAGAATATCGCCTGCATCAAGTGTGATGGCATAGACGGCAGTAGGGGTTGTGTCATCAAAGTAGGAGCTAGAGTTGGCGCAATCGCTGCCTGCCATGGTGTATTGGCCAGCGTTTGTAAACGTGCTGAAGTCTTCACCTGTGGTGCGGAAGCCATTAAAGTCGATGAGATTAATGACACCTGCTGATTCGCAGCTTGCTCCAGTGCCAGATGTCAACTGCGTATTGTAGCAAGCACCATCGTCGGTACAGCTGAAGCCTTCTTCAGCTTCGCAGAATGCATCGCAGCCATCACCAGGCTCTTCATTACCATCGTCGCATTCTTCGGTGCCTTCAACTTTACCATCACCGCATACAGGCCTGTGAATGTCGACAACGATTTCGTAAGGATAGTTGGCAGTTGCAGCATAGCTTTCAACGATGGCGTAAAGGGTGATGTCTTCCTTGGCTGTGTAGGTCAGACCGGCGGCTTCAACATCATGGGAACCATCGATCGAGGCGATGCAGGCTGTGTCGCAACTGTAATCCTCTGTCTGAGCAACATAAGAGATGGTCGCATCAAAGTTGGATACCTTTTCGGAAACATTCACCACATCGCCCTCTTTGAGTTCAAGCAGAATGATGACGTCAGAGGCCGATGCGCTGTTGTAAGAGCCTTGGCAAACGGAGCCTGTCGCCTTCCATTGTGGCGTGTAATCGTTGCTCCAGTTGGAATCGGTTGAGGAGGGATCGTTTGAGATGGTAAAGCTGCCATAGCCATTCACCATGCCATCCATATCTTTGGCATAGATCGGCGCGCTGCAGGTATCGCCGTCTTTGGCCAAAGAACAGCCTGATTCATCACAAATATAACCGTCTTCAACTTTGCAGCTGGCATCGCAACCATCCCTGTCGCTTGCGTTGCCGTCGTCGCATTCTTCTTTGCCTTCCTTAATGCCATCGCCGCAGACCACTTTGTGCTTTTCAAACTGAACGGCAAAATCGGAAGTTGCATAATATGAATAGGCTTCGATGACGGCATAAACGGTTTCCCCTTCGTCGGCTGTGGACAGATAGCTTGCAGAGAAGCTTGTGCTGTAATAGCCACTCTTCGCTGCGCAGTGACCTGCCTTGCAGCTGCCGTCGATGATCATGGCATAGCCAGAAAGCGAGTTGCTGCTCTGGGAAGAGACCGTCAGGAGTTCATCTTTTGCAAGCTCGATTTCATAAATGATTTCGGCTGCTTCGCTGCTGTTGGAGCTGCTGCAATCTGCGCCAGCGGTCCAGTAATTCTTAAAGTTTGAGATGCTGCCTGAATCGTCTGCAACCATTGAATCTGCCGGAGCTTCATCGCTCGGATTGGCGATAAAGTTGGGCTTCTTAGGTTTGCTGCAGCCATCGCCTTCAGCGATTTCAACGCAGTTTGAAGGACTGCCCGTGCAAGCATAACCGTCCTGCACCATGCAGTTGTTGCAGGCGTCGCTATCGATTCTGCCATTATCATCAGAGCCCAGATCGCATTCTTCGGAGCCTTCAACCTTGCCATCACCGCATTCAGGCTGATGTTTGGTGACGAGGAGAGCATAATTGTAAGAGTAAGTGTAAGAAGCACTGTATGTATAGGTAGAAACGCGGGCGAACAAATAAACGGTCTTTGCTTCATCGGCTGTATAGCTGATCGAAACAGCTGGACTATAGGTTGTATAATCGCTGTCAAGGCATGCAGCGCCGCTTTCGCAAGTTTCAACAAGCGCGAGTTGTATTCCGTAGGCATCAGCTTCCAGTTGTGCTTCAAGGATGTCGCCTGGGTCGAGTGTAATGGCATAAACCGCAGTGGGTGTATTTGCGTCAAAGTAGTAGCTATAGTTACTGCAGTTCGTGCCATTCATCTGATAGGCGTTTGCAAATGTCCTGAAGTCTTCACCAAAGGCGAGGTAGTTATCAGTGTTGATGACGCCCACCTCGTCTGGAGCGCAGCTTTCACCAGTCCCGGAAGCAAGCGATGTGTGATAGCAAACGCCATCGAAACAGCTGAATCCTTGATTGGCTTTGCATTCATTGCTGCAGGCTTCGCTGCCTTCTGCACCGTCGTCGCATTCCTCGATGCCTTCCACGATGCCATTGCCACAGACCACTTTGTGCTTTTCAAACTGAACGGCGTAAGCAGAACTTGAGTAATATGACGAATAGGCTTCAAGGATGGCATAGACGGTTTCATCGCTGGTTGCCTGATAGCTTGTAGAGAAGTTCGTGCGATAACCGCCGTTGATCGCTGCGCAGTGAGCCGCATTGCAGTCGCCGGTGACGATCATGGCATAGCCATACAGGGCGTTGTCTTCTTGGGTTGAGACCGTCAGTAAGTCATCTTTTTCAAGTTGAATCGCATAGACGATTTCAGGCGCGTCGGTTGAAGTGATGCCGCAACCTGTCCCTGGAGCCCAGTAATCGTCATAGCTGGCGTTTAAGGCATCTCCCTGATCGCTTGCGATGACTGAATCAGAGGCTGCATTGGGAGCCGTGTTTGCGACAAATGTGAGCGTCTTGGGCTTGGTGCAAGCATCGCCTTCAGAGATGGCAACACAGCTTGAGGGACTGCCGGTACAGGCATAACCGGGTTGCACCTCGCAGCTGATGCAGGCATCCGATTCGATCTCGTCACCGTTTTCGTCGACACCCAGATCGCATTGTTCGGAGCCTTCAACCCTGCCATCGCCGCATTCAATGTCACGCTGGACGATGCGGATATCGTAGGATTTTTGGCTGCTTTCGCCGCTGTAATAGCTTTCGACGACTAAATAAATGACGCCATCCTCTGTTGCAGTGTAGGTGATGCCTTTACTCTCATCGGTAGAGAGGTCGTTTGATTTTTGGCAAGTGGTTTCGCAGCTGCCTTCAAGGATTGAAAGTACGGAATCGAGTGCTCCGTGTTCCGAAATCTGAACGACTTCGTTTGCATGAACGGGGACTTTAAAGATGGCTTCAGGGGCATCATCGGAGCCGCCTGTGCAGCCTGTGCCTTTGGACCACTGGTGGGTAAAGTCTGCACCAAAATTGCTGCCCGTGATGCGGAAGCGATCGACGGTGATTTCGGCGGCATCATTACAACTATCGGCCGATGTGGTGATGCCTGTGTGATAGCAAACGCTCGGAGAAACGTCGGTTGTGCAGCTGAATCCGTCTTCAACGTCGCAGTTATCGTCGCAGCCATCTCCAGCGATCTCATTGCCGTCGTCGCAGGTTTCTCCGTTTTCTAAATGCCCGTTTCCGCACGCTTTTTCGACGCAAGTGGTGTTCGGCACCTTGCTGAGATCCTTCGTGCAGGTGAAATGCTCATCGTCAATCGCCGTGCAGTCTGCTGAGCAGCCATCGTCGTCTTCGTTGTTACCGTCATCGCAAACCTCACCCATATCGATGATGCCGTCACCACAACCGGGGATGCGCTTGGTGATGATGATGTTGTAAGGTTCTTTAGATGTTGTAGAGTAGTACGACGACGAGGGGCCGTAGTAGCTTTCGACCACTGCATAGATGGTGGTATCCGCAGTGGCGGTATAGGTGATACCTGTTTCTTCACCGTAGTCGCTGGAGAGACCCGTTCGGCAGACAGGTTCTTCGCATGAGCCCTCCAAAATGGAGATCACGGCATCGAGGTTGCCATGCTCCGAAACGTTGACCACTTCGTTTTCTTGAACGTCGATTTTGAAGATGACTTCAGGCGGCAGGTTGCTGATGGTGCCCCCTGCGCAGCCGGTGCCTTTGGCCCATAAGTCGTCAAAATCATTTTCAAAATTGTTGCCCGTCAGCTGATAGGGATAGTGATCGGGTTCAATCGCATTTGCGCAATTATCGCCGGGTGGAATCTCGTGGCATTGAGACGGAGCACCGCTGCAAGTCCAGCCTTCGGCGATTTCGCATTCCTCGCAGCCTTCGCTGGGCGTCGAACCGGTATCGCATTGCTCATTGCCTTCAACCTTGCCGTCACCGCATTCGATTTGATGGCATTGTGAGTTGGTTGTACCGGTGCAGGCCCAGCCATTGGCGACCTGGCAGTTGACGCAGCCTTCGCTGGTCGTCGAACCGGTATCGCATTTCTCATTGCCCTCAACCTCGCCGTCACCGCAGACCACGGATTGTTTGCTGATGCGGATGTCGTAGGGGGAGGCCGCTTTGTAATACCAGTCGTAGTCATCGTCGTCATCATCCCAAGAGCTGTAGGAGGAGGAACTGCAGGTTGGGTAATAGCTTTCTACGACCGCATAAACGGTCTCATCTGCTGCGGCAATATAGGTGATCCCGGCGCTTTCATTTGAACCTAAATCGCTGGAATAGCCGGACTTGCAGAGGGAAGAGGCCCCGCATTCGCCATCCAGGATGGAGATCACGGAATCGAGCGAGCCATGCTCAGAGACCGTGAGCTTATCGCCCGCTTGCAGGTCGATCTTGAAGACCACTTCGGGGGATGCCGGGGAATTGGTAGAGTTTGCGCAGTAATACCCCGAGAGCTTGATGTTGCTGGTGAAATCTCCACAGAAATCGCCACCTGCGAGCTGATACGGGAACTCCGTCACCTCGATCGCAGAAGCGCAGCTGTCGCCGGGTTCCGGTTGTCGGCAGGTCGAGGCTGTGTCTGCGGTGGGGGCGGTGCATTCGTACCCGGGGGTGGGTTTGCAGTCGCTGTTGCAGCCGTCGTTATCGATGCGGTTGCCGTCGTCGCAGATTTCGCCTTCGTCGTAAATGCCGTTGCCGCAGGTTTGGTAGGGCTCGATTTGAACATGAAGGACGATATCCTCGGCCTGATGCTCAAATTCCGAAACAGAAATGCGGTATTCGCCGGGCTGGAGGTTGATGGATTCGGTGCGGCATTCACCTCCACGGTATTCAATGGGCGCGCGTTCCTGAGTCCAGCTGCTGCCGTCTTTCTTCGTAACAATGACGGTCATGCCGCCGTTGGGGCAGGCTGTGCCGTCTGCGCCCGTGACCTTGAAATCGATGGTCGATCTTTCGGTGATTTGCAGGCGGTAATCCTGGGCCTTGCCTTCCTCTGCGGGCACGCTGCCGGGGTAGCTGCCGCTTTCCGAGATGCAGATCTCGTTTGGATTCAGTCCTTCGGCGCAAGGCTCGATTTCTGAGTCAGCATCGGCGTCAGAGGCATCTTCAGGGTCAGAGGCATCGGCGTCGGAGGCGTCAGCATCGGTGACCTCGTTGGCGTCGGAGGCATCTAAGGCGTCAGAGGCGTCCTCAGAGGCGTCGTCGCCGGTGTTCGAGGCATCCGTGGTGCCGCCGTCGCTGGTGTTTGAGGAATCGGCGATGACAGCGTCGGTTTCGCCGTCCGCCGGATTCGCATTTGAATCGTCATCATCGCAGGCGCAAGTTGACGCAGCGAGGATGAGGGGCCAAAATTGTCGGACTTTCATTTGCAATTCTCCCTACAGTTAGAAAAAAGAAATTTCAGGTTCTCAATAAAAAAGTTGTAACCGCAAGTTTTTTCGAACGGTAGCGATGAATAAAATGAAAACTGGCGTGATTTTAAAGGGTTACGCACTGTGCAATTCGGTCTCTCAGACCAAACCTGATCATCTTTGGGATGAACTAATACGGTCTGAACGTCAAACAGTTTTGCAATTGAAGACGAACAAAAAGAAGTGAAGTCAAAATAAAGGGATGCAAGGCGATCCTTGCATTTTTTCCATTGGAATAATCATCGAGGTCTCAGATGTTAAAGCCTTTTGTTTTAGCGATCATCGCAACTGGTCTTTTGTTTTCGGGATGTTGTAAGGAGTCAGCGGAGGCTGTAAAATGCCCTGCATGTGAAGCCTGCAAACCCTGCGATACAGAATCCGCCAAGACCAAAGCAGAGGATCCCGCAAACGAAGCCAAGCCAAAGGATGCAAAAATGGCAGCAGTCGAAGAAACCAACGACATCAATGAAGTCTATGCCTTTTTAAAGGCGACGAAGACTTATTACATCGCGACGGTCGAGAACGATCAGCCCCGCGTACGCCCGTTCGGAACCATCGATCTCTTTGAAGGCAAGCTTTATATCCAGTCGGGTAAGAAGAAGAATGTCGCAAAGCAGATCGCGATCAACCCGAAGGTTGAAATCGTAGCCTACGACGGTCAGGGCAAATGGATGCGCGTTGCCGCCGAATTGGAAGGGGATGAGCGCATTGAAGCCCAAAAGCATATGCTCGAAGCTTACCCTGAACTCGGGCATATGTATCAGCCTGGCGATGGCAACAACATCGTATACGCGTTAAAGAACGTGACGGCCACCGTGAGCAGCTTTGGCAAAGACGATCGCGTCATCAAGTTCTAATCGGGACCGATCGCTCTGCACATGCACACCCCATCTTTCATCCTGCCCACCATCACCACCGCAATTTTGAACCGACCGAAACGCTTTCAGCGACCGTTCGGTTGAGTCGCCCAGACCATCTTAATGGGTTTCGTTTTCTGGCGTTGCGGTCTCTGCCGGATCTTCTTTCCACCCCATGGCCACAACGCCCAGTCCATCTTTATAAGTTTCGAGTGAAAGCAAGCAATACATCTGGGCCACGTTCTTAGGCGCTTTGGTCTCGCCGCAGGTCTTTAAGAACGCGCCGACCGTCATGTCGGGTGTTTCGTCGCAATAACGGGAGTTACGTCCCAGTTCCAGATCGCAAATCAGCGTCTGTTCGGGTGCAAACAGGAAGCTCCAGAGCGATTGCCGGTAAGACTCATAAGACTCGTGAGTATCGAGGCGATCATTGAAGTCGAAGAGGCGATAGTAGAAGACTTTACCTTCCATCTTTCTAAAATAGGGATCGTGATAACAAATCTGATTGATGCAGAAGCTCCCTTGTTCACAAGTACTCGATCCGCAGTTGCAGCCCTGAGGGGATTCGCAGCGAGGTAAACCTTTGGTGCTGGTATAACCTTCTGGAATGGGCTTTAAAGAGATGCGGTCGACGCATTTGTCTTTATAGCAAGTTTCATGTGCTTTGCATTGCCTTTTACCACAAATGCACCCTTCACTTTGATTGCAGCTTTGAATCGCACGTTCCGCACGTCCGAATTCGCATTGATAGCCTTTTTGTAAGGGAGTAGTGCCGCAAACGCATCCCTCTTCCGAAAGCGTTTGTAATCCGTTGCAGGTCTTTACCTGGCAGGCTTGTCCCTTTTTAATGCGATCACCGTAGCAGTTGCATACATCTTGCGTACAGATCAGTTGGTGGCTGTGATCACTTTGCTCCTGACAGGTAATCCCTTTGCCAGGGAAGACAAAATAGATCGATCCGCATAAACAGGCTCCGTCTTCAAATAATGAACCTTCAGTGCAGGTAAGACTGTCATGTTTACAACCTTCTTTTAAAGTACATCGTTCAGATGACGAAGGAGAAGGAACAGATCCTGTATCTGTTTTGCTCTCGGAGACCGATTGATTTGGTGTAGGCGACTGTGCAGTTGCATCGCGAAGATGGAACAAACAAATGAACACGAATAAAGCAGAGATGATTTTGAGCATATCGAAAGGATCCTCTTTTTTGAGAGTTTGAGCCAAGCGGGATTCCGCTTCAAGAGATTTCAACGGGTCGCAGGGATTCTCTTTAATGTTTTGTATTTTACATCTCTAACGGCAAGAGTTGAACTGGAGCGTTGATGTCTTCATCGCGCCATCGCGGGATTGAGTTTGAAGGCTGTTGGATCCCATCCTGCAGGTTCTGACTTTGTTTTCAATGCTTGTGGAGCGCATCGGGCGGCGGGTATCTGTACTGCTGCAGGCTGATATTTCAATGTTGCAGGGGCGTGATGGGGATCTCAGGCTTTGATCTTTGGGGATCGCGCGCGCAGGATCTGCATTGCAGAGGGATCTTCGAAGGATGAACGCAGAGGGCAAAAAAAGGCGCCCGTTTTTTGAAAGCGGACGCCTCAAAGTCTTTGCCGGAGCTTACGGGATGGGATGCACCACGCGGAAGCCGGTGATGCAATCGTAATGATCTTCGGCTGCCTTATCCCGGGCGGAGCCGCTCAGCAATCCGGTCGCGTTGCCTTTGTCCCACGAGCCGCCACGGCGCACGCGAAGGTTTGAATTGTCGTTGATAAATTCAGATCCGTCGGTCGGTGCGCCGCTGTACGAAAGGTTGTAGTGATCCTGAACCCATTCTGCAGCGTTGCCGATGAGATCGCAGAACGCTTCGCTGCCATCTGTCGGGAAGGTGGCGCAACGATTCCAGGTGCGCTTTTGACCGCAGCCCATGGTAGTCTCGGCGGTACCTGACTTCATGATCGCCCGGTCACAGGTGGGCTCTTCGTTGCCCCATGGGTAAGGTTTGGCGTCCGTTCCGCGCGCGGCATATTCCCATTCGGCTTCAGTGGGCAAACGCGCTTCTGCCCATTCCGCAAATTGGCTTGCCTGTGTCCAGGTGACGCAGACGACGGGCTGATTATCGTTTTGGAACCCGCTCAGATTGTTGTTTGGACATTCGCAGTTCCCATATTGGGCGGCGGTACAGGAACCTGCCTGGACGCATTGGTTGTATTCGCCGTTGGTGACTTCTGATTTGGACATAAAGAAGCGCTTGAGGCTGACCGCGTGCATGGGGCGTTCATCGGTGCCTCCGTTGCTGCTGCCCATCAAAAAGGTGCCGGCTTCCACTTCAACCAGATCGACGGGGGAGCAGCCCAGGCCTTCCACAAAAATCCAGCCGTCGTCGCATGTGCAGCGGCCGTTTGCATAATGGCCGCGGTCACCGCAAAGGCATTCGTATCCGCCGTCGGTATTCTCGCACAGCGCCATTCCGCAGGGATTGGTGGAGGCTGCACATTCATCTTCATCGATACAGCCATCCTTCGTTGTGTTTAAAACGTAACCGGTATTGCAGAGGCATTCGTAACCCAGCGTCGTTTCAGACTGGGTGGCGTCCAGATTGCTGCATCGGCCATTCGGGCAAAGATTCCCATCCTGCGCGCATTCATCCACGTCGAGGCATTGATCGCCTTCGCGCGAAATCTGGTACAGGGGAGAATTGCATTCGCATCGGTAACTGCCCGGAATGTTTTTGCATTTGCCGTGCTCGAACTTGCAGAGCGAGTTGTCTCCTGCGCATTCATCGATGTCCTGGCAGGTATCGTTCGCCAGGTTGATCCAGCCATCTTCGCAGGTGCATTTGCCTTCTTTGTTGTCCCAGATGCGGTGTTCGCCTTCGCAGTTTTGTGCGGCGTCCGCGTCTGCTTCCGCATCGGTGCTGCTGCCATCGCTGCTGACATCGTGCGCATCGGCGTCATTGGCGTCCTGGATTTCGGCTGAGTCCTGGATTTCGGCTGAGTCCTGCAGAGCGGCGTCCTGCTGAGCGGCATCTCTGCAGGCCGGACTATCGGGATTGCGTTCGCATTCATCAAAATGATAACCGGGGTTAAAGGCGTCTACTTCGTTTTCGTTCGATGCGGCGTCTTCAGTCGAGTCGTCATCGTCCGTATCAGCGCAGCCCCAGGCGAGTGTAGCGACGATCCACAATAATTTTGAGCGGTCAAGGATGGGCATATCAAACTCCATTTTCGGTCTGCTTTCCGGCAAACTAAGCCCCAATGCCGGTTCGTGGCAAGGAGAATTGTTTTCATCCTTCGGCCATAAAAATTTTCTTGACTTCCATTCGGCATGGGTTTAAAAAACGCCTCGTTCAGCTTCGCTGAGGTGAGCCAAAAGGCTTCAAAAGCCCGCATAGCTCAGTCGGTAGAGCATTCGGCTGTTAACCGAAGTGTCGTAGGTTCAAGCCCTGCTGCGGGCGCAAACCTGAAGCGAAGCGAACATTTAAGCCCGCATAGCTCAGTCGGTAGAGCATTCGGCTGTTAACCGAAGTGTCGTAGGTTCAAGCCCTGCTGCGGGCGCTTCAAGCTCTGAGGTCTTTTGGCTTCAGAGCTTTTTTTTTGCCTTTGGCGCGTTTCGATCGATTGCAATGCGTCAAAGCAAGGTACCCAGAGCCGCATGCGAGCCCTTTCTGAGCCCATCATTAACCCCCCAATGTCCCATTTCTGTTGCTCTCAATGGCGCGGGTACCTATACCCAATCTTGTTTTAAAACCTTGCGAGCGTTTCAATGGATCAATCTCAATCCCGGACAGTAGAGGTTGCAGGCGTGCCCGCCGATCGTTTGCCACGGCATGTGGCGATCATCATGGACGGCAATGGAAGATGGGCAGCCGAGCGGGGAATGCCTCGGGTAGAGGGGCATCGGGCAGGTGCAGAGGCGGTGCACCGAGTGGTGACGGCGGCGCGGGAGAGGGGCATCAAGGTGCTCACGCTCTATGCGTTTTCGGCGCAGAACTGGTCGCGTCCCGAGGCAGAGGTCGACGCATTGATGGGCCTGCTGCTCGACTATGTGATCCAGGAACATGACGAGATCATGCAAAACGGCATTCGCCTGCGCACCATCGGTAACATCGGGGCGCTGCCGGATTTCGTTCGCGAGCCGCTTCTGGAGCTTTGCAACGAGAGCAAGGATCACACCGGGATGCAGCTCGTGCTCGCTTTGAGTTACGGGGGCCGCGAGGAGATCGTGCGGGCAGCGAGGCTTTTAGCGTCGCAGGCGGTTTCGGGGGAGCGCAGCATCGAGAGCATCGATGAGGCCGCAGTGAGCGCATCCTTATACAGCTGCGATTTGCCCGATCCCGATCTCGTGATCCGCACCAGCGGGGAGCTTCGGATCTCGAACTTCCTCTTATGGCAGATCGCTTACGCCGAATTCTGTTTTACGCCTCTTTGCTGGCCGGAGTTCGATGCCGACGCTTTGGATGATGCCTTGCGCGATTACGCATCGAGGGAGCGCCGCTTTGGAAAGACCGGCGATCAGGTAAAGCAGGCCGCTTTAAACGAATCTGAAGATTCCGAATCCATCATTTAAAAGGAGAATGAGAGATGTTGACGCGCATTTTAGCCGCGATCGTGATGTCGGCTTTTGGCGTAGGGCTGCTTTTGTTTGCGCCCTGGCAGGCGTTTGCTGCGGTGATGGCGATCGTCGTATTGCTTGCAGTGCCCGAGATCCTGAAGATGACGCGGCTTCAGGCAGAGAGCGACGGCGTCACTTTATGGGATCGCATCTATCTCTCCCTTGCGCTGCTTCTGGTGGTATTGCAGCCGGTCATCGATCGCTTGTGGCCCGAGTTTTACAGCTTCTCGATGGCGATGGCCGCAGGGTTCATGTTTCTGGCCATCACCCGTCTCTTTCGGCCGAAGGATTTGGGGGCGATGTCGCGGGCATTGATGGGTGACGCCTTTGCGCTGGTTTATTTGGGGGCGCTGTTTACGCCGCTGCTGGCGTTGCGGATCGGTGAGGAGCAGGGCTGGTATGTATTGCTCGCGATGGTGATCACCTTTGGGGGCGATACAGGGGCCTATTTTATGGGCAAAAGCATCGGTCGCCACAAGCTGGCCGAACGGATCTCGCCCAAGAAAACGATCGAGGGCTATTTTGGAGCGCTGCTGCTTTCAACGGTGGCCGTCGTCTTACTTTGCCTCTTTGCAGCGCCCTACAATGCGCTTTCGGTGGCCGATGCGATCGTTTTAGGACTCGTCGGGGCCACGTTAGGGATGCTCGGCGATCTCACCGAGTCGCTTTTAAAGCGCGCTGTGGGCATTAAGGATTCGGGCAATCTGATCCCCGGGCACGGCGGTATCCTCGATCGCTTCGACGGATTGCTGTTCGTCTCTCCCTTCATCTGGGCCTACCTTAAGGTGCGCGGCTTGTGCTGAGTCTCCTCGCTTTTTTGGTCATATTGGGCGTATTGGTGACGGGGCATGAGTTTGGCCATTTTATCGTAGCCAAGCTGGCGGGGGTGAAGGTCGAGGTTTTCTCCATCGGCTTTGGGCAGGCGCTGATCAAGAAAAAGATCGGTGAGACCGAATACAGGATCGCATGGCTACCCATTGGGGGCTACGTAAAGATGCTCGGGCAGGAGGGACCCGACGGCGATCCGATCCCCAAAGAGGAGATCGCACGCGCGCTCCCGAACAAACCGGCAGCGGTGCGCATCGCGATCGCATTGGCGGGGCCGGTGATGAACATCCTGATGCCGATCGGGATCAGCGTTGCTTTGTATGGGTTGTCGCCGAACTTTGAAAACCTGCTTTCGAGCCGGGTGGGGGCGGTGGATGAGGGGCTTTCTGCCTACAATGCGGGGCTTCGGGCGGGCGACCAGATCGTCGCGATCGATCACCAGCGGGTCGACGCCTTCTGGGAAGTCTCCAAGCGGATCGGTCAATACGACGAAAGCCTTGGACCCATGCGGTTTCAGGTCTTGCATCAGGGGGCAACTGAACCGGTCGAACTTGCGCTTACGCCCGATCGCATCGAAGAGACCGACAGCGATCTGAACGTGACCCGGGTACATTACCGCATCGGCTATCAGCCTTACTATCAGGCAAGCGACGTGGTGCTGGGGGTCAAAGGGGGCCTTTTAGAGCAGGCAGGGCTACAAAACTTTGACCGTATCGTCGCGATCAATGGCATCGAAACGCGGCGTTATTTCGAGCTGGAGCAGCTTTTAAAGGCGGCGCAGGGAACTTTGACGTTAAAGGTTTTGCGCGGTTCGCCCCTGATGGAGCAGATGCCCTTTTTGCAGTCCCGGACGGAGCATACGCTCACAGTCGAACTTTCAGAGCCCAAAGATTTGAGCCTCGAATTGCAGCCTGCGGGGCGTTGCATCGCGTCGGTTCAACCGGGCCTGCCCTTTAAAGAGGGCGACTGCCTGATGGCGGTGGATGGGGAGCGTCACAGCTTAGGGGCCTTTTTATTGAACGCCTTGCAGAATCGGCCTGGAGAGCCCCGGAAGATCACAGTGCTGCGCGACGGGGAAGAGATCGAGATCACCCATACGCTCGCAAAGGAGACCTGGACCGATCCGCTTGCGGGCGAAGTGAGCCGCTGGCGCACGGGCTTCATGCTGTTCTCTGCGGGCGACGGCATGGTCTCGATCGAGCAGACGAAGAATGAAAAGCGCCTCGCGTTTGCCTGGCATCACGCCATGGAGCGGGTCTGGGGCGACATCGACAATACCCTGCAATCGCTTTTGGGGATGGTTCGGGGCAATGTGAGCCCTACGCAGCTGAGCGGGCCTGTGACCATCTTTTACCTGGCAGGCGAGTTTGCGCAGGCGGGATTTGAGCAGTTTTTAAGGCTCATGGTGTTGCTCAGTTTAAGCATTGCGGTCTTAAACTTAGTGCCCATTCCTGGGCTCGATGGCGGTCAAATCCTGGTCGCATTTGTGGAAGGCATCATGCGGCGTCCTTTGCCCGAGAAGGTTCGCATGGGCTTACAGGTTGCGGGCCTTTTGTGCATTGTGGGCCTGATGCTCTTTGCTTTGGGAAACGATCTGATGCGGCTTTGGCGCATCAGCCACATGTAATCGAATGAAAGAGGGGATGAGATGAAACTGTTGCTTGTCGATACTGCAACCCCTTACGAGACCGTAGCCCTTACGGTCGATGGCGTGCCCCTGGTGGAGCGTTGCCGCCGCTGCAACAGAGGGCATGGTCCGGGGCTGTTGAACGACATCGAGGGCGTGCTGCAAACGGCCGGGATCACCCTAAACGATCTGGACGCCTTTGTGAGCGGTCTGGGTCCCGGCAGCTTTACGGGCACAAGGGTTGCAATGGCCACCCTTAAAGGCCTCGCGATGGCTACAAATAAGCCGCTCTATGGTGTCTCGACGCTCGATGCATTGCGCGCACCCTTCCTTTCAGATGATCCTTTGGCCATTCTCGATGCCAAGAGGGGAGAGGTCTACGCCAAAGGCTGCGGCATCGAGGATCCCATCTGTATCGCGCCTGAACTGCTCGCAGGCAAGGTGTTAAAAGATCCGGGCGTGATCGTTGGCGACGGCGCATTAGTCTATAAAGAGATTTTCAAAAAAGCCTGGCCCAACGCCGTCATCCCCACAGGCGCTGCCAACCACTGGCCGAGAGCTGCTTTGATGGAACCCTTTGTCACAGGTGAAGCCCCCGCACTGGCCACATTGGAACCCTGCTATGTGAGGCGCTCAGACGCCGAAATCAACTATCCCATGGGCCTCCCCGACGCCTTCGGTCACTTCTAAACCCACCTTCCAATCCCGCCTTTCAGGATTCCTTTTTCTTCGCTGCAAGTTTTTGACGAAAGAACGCAATCATTCCTTATGGGTGATTGAAATGGTTCGTATGGTCGATTGAGAGGATTTTAAACGACGATACGGAGCCTTTGCCGTAAATCCGCAAAATGTTCGGGTGGGGTGATATGGATCCTTATCTGAATCGCTGCAATCTGTAAGTGAACGCGACTGTGAATCTCCGTAACCGATTTGGTTAAGTCTCTCTTAGGCTGTGAAGGTGGCTGTGGGTGCGCGGATATGGGCAGATGCAATCACCGTTAAGGAGGCTGAATATGGCGCCTGCGGATTCATCTCAATGCGCAGAAAGGAACGAAGCTGCCCGCATGAGGACGGCTTTGAGATCTCGTCGTTTTGGGGGATTGTGATCGCGTGAGAAGCCAGAAGAGCCCGGAAGGGCGTATCGTTGGCGGGGCGTTAGAGGATCGAGCTGTGCCTGGTGACGGCTCCGCGGTGGGTGACCGCAAGGGCGCCGGCGGCGCAACCCTCGGCGATAGACTGGCTGATGGCTTCTCTCGAGAGATCCTGAGGATGCCCCTTTTTGGAGAGTGAAACGCAGAGGGCGGCCATAAAGGCATCTCCGGCTCCGGTTGTGTCGACCACCGTAACGTCGGGTGAGGGGACGTGACCGCGATCATGCTGACGCCTCCAGATCGCGCCGTCGGCCCCCAGAGTGATCACGGCGAGCTCTACACCGAGCGATAAGAGTTTGTTGGCGGCGTCTTCAGGATCCTTTTCACCGGTCACAAATTCGCATTCGTCGCTGGAGCATTTGACCACATTGCAGAGGGGCAGGGCCTGATGCAGTCGCTTTTGCACTACGGTGGTATGGCCCCAGTTGCCGGGACAGATACCGGGATCGCAAAGGATGATACCGGGGCATGCGCCGATCGCTGTGCGCACCGCCTCTTCTCCCTGTTCGTTTCTGAGAGATCCGATGGTGAACAACATGGCCTGGGACTTGCGCACCAAATGAAGGGGCAGGTCGTCCTTAGTGAGCAAAATAGAGGAGTGACCGCCGCGGTGCAGGAACGATCGCTCTCCGTCCTTGTCGAGGGTAACGAAGCAGAGCCCCGTCTCATCCTCATCGGTCACACGGACGCCATCGATGTTGACACCCTCGACCTTTAAAGCATCGATGAGGAACTGCCCAAAGGGATCGTCGCCGAGTACGGTACTGTAGGCCACCTTCGCTCCAAACCTTGCAGCGCCGATGGCCACGTTACAGGGTGCGCCCCCGCTGTAAATTTCAAAGCCCGTATTGTGGCTCAAATGTCCGCGATGGAGTGGGACGAAGTCGACGAGGGCTTCGCCTAAAATGAAGAGGTCGATTAAATCTTTAACAGCCATGGATTTTTCTCTCGGCCCTTATGCAATGCGAGACAATCTGCAAAGTGAGCATCCCCTGGGATTACGGAATGCGACCTAAAAGCGCTAGGAGACCATCCAGAAGCACCTGAGGGTGCGGTGGACAGCCGGGAACGTAGAGATCGACAGGCAGGAGCGCATCGACTCCACCACAGACTTTTTCATTGAGCGATCCGCTGCTCGTAAAGGCAAACGGACCACCCGAAATGGCACAGACACCGCAGGCGATCACCAGTTTGGGCTCAGGCATTGCTGCGTAAGTCTGAAGCAATGCTTCGCGCATCTGGGCTGTTACGGGTCCTGTCACGAGCAGGGCATCGGCATGCCGGGGCGATGCCACAAACGACATCCCAAAACGGGACATGTCCCAGAGCGCCGTGGAAAGCATATGGGCTTCGGCTTCACAGGCCCCACAGCCGCCTGCGCTTACGGGACGAATCTTTAAGGAACGATCGAACAGCTTGCGCCTGATCTCGTCGAGCCGTCGATCCGGTGGATCCTTTCTGGGTGCAAGGGGTGTGTAGAGCAGATCCTGCCGGGTCCGCTGTGCGAGCTTGTATTGCTTGCTGTAAGAGATGGCGCTCGTTGGACAGACTAACGCGCAGTCTCCGCAAAATATGCAGCAACCCAAATCGAGCTGGTAATGGCCGTTCTGAAGGAGCCATGCGCCCTGTGGGCAAGCCTTGGAGCAAGCGCCGCAGTTGTCGCAGCGGCTGGCTTCAATCTGCGGCAGTCCCCTGAAGCGTTCGGGCAGTTCGGCCTCTTCATAGCCCTCTTTGGGCCATTTGACGGTCCGCGAGCCCGCCTTGATGCGCTCGTATAAGATCCTCAGCATCAGAGATCATACCCGCTGAACGAAAGGTTAAAGCTCCGCAAACAGAGCGGAAACTCAGAGATCGCCTCATTGCGCATGGCCATTTCGAGCCCCGCGCAGTTATGGAACGTGGGATCCACAATCTTGCAGTGAGAGATGCGACCCGATGGATCCGTTTGCAGGATGTAGACCGTCTCACCCCTGAAACCCTCTGTCATCGAGACCACCATCGCGCTCGGTTTTAATGCGCGCGTGCCTGCATGCATGGGCCCCTGAGGCATGTTTTCCAATGCGGTCTGAATGAATTGCACCGAATGCTTGTATTCCATGATGCGCATCAATGCCCGCGCCCAGACGTCGCCACCCGAAACGCTTTCGATGGGTATTTGAAGGATCTGGTAATAACCCAAGGGATGGTTGCATCGCACGTCCCGCTGCAATCCACTCGCCCTGGCCGAAAGCCCCACAAGCCCCAGCTGACGCGCTTCATCCTCCGTTACGATGCCGATGCCCTCGAGTCTGTTTTGCACCCATGTGATCGAATCGAACCACCGAATCGCGATCTCGGTCTGTTCGGCCGCCTTTAAGACCCTGTCCCTGATCTCGGAAAGACAGCCCGGATCCGCCTCATAGCTGATGCCGCCCGGCCAGTTTAAACCCCTCGCAAAATGGTTCCCGCAGAGTCGGGCCGTCGTCTTTAAATAGTCGTTTCGGAGCCTTGCACAGCAGGTCACCGCGGGACCAAAGGAGATGGCCCGCGCCATGAATTCCAGATCACCCAGATGGTTGGCCAACCGTTCGAGCTCAAGCATCACTGCGCGGATCGCCTGCGCCCTGGGCGTCAGCTGCACTGCCATCAACCCTTCGAGCGCCTGGCAGTAAGCGCCCGAATGGGCCACTGAGCTGTCACCCGCCACAAGCTCCGCCTTTTTGAGCGCAAGCCTGCCTTGCATGGTGCCCGGCGTCTGCACCAGATCGGCCTCGCAATGCCTGTGATTGAACCCCAGCGAGGCTTCGAGATGGAGCGTCTCTTCACCCGCGCATTGAAACCGGAACAACCCCGGCGGCGTCGACTCACCGTAGACCGGCCCCAGCAGAACCTCGCTTACGAGCTCGCCATCAATTTGGTAATGGGGACGCTCTGCGGGCGAGAGATCGCTTTGAAGGTACCGTACCGGCCAGGGCCTCGGATGCCCTTCGAGCTTTAAACCCGTCTGTTCCTGCAATTCGCGCTCAAACAGATGGAGTTCCGGACGGACGCTGGTGAGGCTTGGCCAGGTCTCTTTTTCGGTAAAGGATCGCGCGATGCGGAGGTTGCCCTGCTCGTCGTCTGCCCATACGGCGTAAAGCTCGCAGCCCTGTAAAAGCCTTCTGCCGTAAAAAGCGCAGATCCTTGGCCCCGTAGCGAGCGCTTCGCGAAACTGTTCGAGAGGGCTGTATTCGGGCAGGGGGATCGCCACAGCGTTATGGGTGAAGATTCCGGGAGCGCTCATCTTACAGGTGACCCCCAAGCCACTGATAGGCCGCATTCATGGTCTTGATTAAATAGTCGGGCGGAACCAGACCGTATACGCCCGCCCATGCGAGGAGCAGGATCGGCGGAAAGAAGCGGGAGGGCGTTTCGTTTAAAACGATTTCGGTCTCCGGTGGCGGTCCCATGCAGGCGCGGCATACGACACGCCCCATGCCCAAAAAGGTGACCATCAGAGAGATGAAATAAAGCCCGCAAAGGAGATCATGCCCGTCGCGAATGAGGCATTGCGCGATCCCGATATCGGCATAAAACAGCATAAAGGGCGGAAACCCGCTGACCGCAAGGAAGCTGATGATCAGAACGCCTGCGCTGTAGGGCACCACCTTTAAGGCCCCTGAAATCTTTTCAGGCGCGATATCGCCGTAAGCCTGCTCCACCATGTCGGCCGTTAAAAACAGGCTGCCCTGGCAGAACATGTTGCCCATCCATGCGAGCAGGACCGACAAAGGCGCATATCCACCGAGCCCAATCCCCAGCACCAAAAACCCCGTTTGCCCGATGCAAATGCAGGCCGCCAGCCGTTTCAGCTGCTGCTGCCATACGGTCACGATCGCGCCCAAAAGCATCGAAGCGATCCCCAGCGTCAAAAGGATCGGCGATAAGAACGCCATCAAATCCGCAGCCCGGGCGATCTGCAACACCCGAAGCAGAGCGATCAGGCCCGCCCCAGTCAGCCCCGAAGAAAACAATGCACCCGAAAGACCTGAAGCCTCCCCGTCGCTCTGAATCTTCCAGATATGCATGGGCGCAAGCCCCATTTGAGTCCCCAGACCCACGATCAGGCATAAAAGGCCCGCCTTGACCCAATAGACCGAAAGCGTCGGCGCCTTCTCTGTAAGATCGTTCAGCCAAAGGCTCAGGGTCTCCCGATGCTCTGCCCCCGCATAGAAGAGCAGGAAGATTCCGATGATCGAGATCCCCATCCCGAAGGCCTGCAGTAAAAGGAACCTCCAGGTGGCCTGAATGGCAGAGGGCCGTCCGCTCCAAAGGATCATGGGCGCGATGAAGAGGATCGCAGCCTCGATCGCGACGAGGAGGAGTCCCAGATGCTGCGCCATCAAAACCAGCGTCAGCGAGGCCTGAAGACCGCAGAGACAAGCGACCCAGAAGCGATCTGAAACCTGTTTACGGTGCGCCAGCTCGCCTGTGAGATAGATGGAAGAAATACAGAAGAGCAGCGACATCCCCAAAAGCCCCACGCATCCCGGAGGATCGCAATGGAGCCCGAAGATCCCCTCTGGCATCTGAATGAAGCATACGAAGCTTAAAAAGAGATGCAGCACCCCCGAGCAGACAAAGATCCAGGGCTGCGCTTTGACGGGTTTGCAAAACAGGGCCAAAAGGGCCGAGAGGCAGGGGAGCAGCAACAGCGAGAGCAGCAACATGTCACTCTTCCTTCGACTGCGTCTGATCGCGCGGATCCATCAAAGCGAAGACGCCCTGCAACCGGGGATGCCTTATGCCCCAGGCGAGCAGCGTTAAAAACAGATTGGGCAGCAGGCAATACCCCACAAGGCAGGGCTTATCGCTGAGCATCAATGCCGCCCATAAAAAGAGCCCGTTATCGAAAACAAAGAACCCCATGAGCTGGCTTGCCGGCTTTAAACGCACCGTCATCAGCAAAAAACCGCACCAAAAGCAGGTCAGCGATGTGGGCAGCAGCAGGTTTTGATGGCTCTCATCTTGCAGAGGCCAGGCATCCGAAAGCAGGAATGCGATCGTCGTCCCCACCGCACCCCAAAACATCGTGGCCCCAAAGCCCAGATAGGGTTTGTTCTCGTACCTGGCTTTTAATATCCGGATGGCTTTGCTTAAGAGGTGAGGCAGGAACAGTACCTTGAGCGCGATGACCGCCACCGCAAGCAGGATCGCGCGCATACCCGCAGAGCCTGGCCAAAGCAGGCAAAGCAGCGCAAGGGATACCCCCTGAAGCCGGATGCAGTTCAGCATGCGCAGGGTACGGTTGCTCCCTAACATCAACAGGTTGAGGAGCATGAGCGCGATGAAAAGGGCATCGCAGAGTTGAGCGATCATCCGCGCACCGTCAATAAAAAGCCCAGGGCGCATAAAAGGGCCGATCCTGCGATCACATTTGGTGTCTTCGAAAGCCTGAGCCGGGACACCGTAGATTCGAGCAGACCCATCGCCAGAACGAGCAACAACATGATCCCCAGGCATTCAGCGCGCAGCAGCCAGGGATTACCCGAATAGGGCAGGAGCAGGCGCGCGATCAGAAGGCAATAGAGATAAAGCCGGGTGCTCATCCCATATTGGATCTCTGCCAGCTTGGGACCGGAATGATCGAAGACCATCGCCAGATGCACGCCATCGAGCTCGGTGGGCGTCTCTGAATCGTCAAAGGGCAGGCGCCCCGTCGCCACCAATGCCACCAAAAAGAGCCCTGCACAGCAGAGCCCCTTCGACGCCATCTGATCGCTCCATGAGGCCGAAAGCATCTCTGTCAGGTTGAGCGATCCTGAAATCCGCGCCAGGCAAAGCAGCACCAAACATAAAGTGAGCTTCGAGAAGCAGGCAAAGGTGACTTCGCGGGAGGCTCCCAGACCCTCAAAAGGCGAGCCTGTATCGAGCGCTGCCAGCGCCGTAAAGAACTGGCCCACGGCAAGCAGCGTAAAGAAGAAGATCATATCGCCCGTAAAGCCCCCGAATCCCAAAGGCCCCATGGGCAGGAATGCGCCCGCCAGCAACAGCGTGATGACCGTAATGCAGGGCGCAAAGCGAAACAGCAGCCGGGTGGTCTGAGAGATCACCATCTCCTTCTGCATCAGCTTGATGACGTCATAGTAAGGCTGCAGCAGGGGTGCCCCGATCCTTCCCTGCATTCGTGCCTTTGCCTTGTTGAGCAGCCCTAAAAACAACGGCGGCAGAAACAGCAGGCATAAGCCATCGAACAGGCAATACCCCACATGGGCGCTCATAAAGCCTCTCCTCCCTGACTCCCGAACCAAAGCCAGGCGAGCAGGCCGAGCACCAGAATCCCCATATAAAGGAAGTAAAGCTGAATCTGCCCCGATTGCAGCGTCCGCAGGCGACCGATCTTTTGCGCGCATTTCCGCAAAAAGGGCATCAATAAGCCTTCAAACACCACGTCGCCTACGTAGGTCTCATATTGCGCAGGCTCCGGAAACAATGCCCGCAAACGAGGCTTGCTGGTTTTGGGCCGAAGCAGCGGAGAGAAGATCTGCACCAGTCCCTGCGTCAACGAGGCTGCCGTCCATTGCGCGCGTGGAGGATTCACTGCCAGCCCCGTGCTCCAGGTGATCTGCCGTGCTGCCCGCATGCATTTATGGCGGTTCAACAAATAGAAGCAGCCCATCAGAATGAGCAATGCGCCCGTCAGATAGGTCGTACCCACGCCCTGAAACTCAGACTGCAGCGAGAGGTCACCGATCTCAGGGCAAAGCTTCGATACTGCGGTCTCGAGCAAAGGCAGCACCATTCGCGGGTAAACGCCGATCCCGATGCAGACACCCCCATGCAGCACCATCACCCATCGCATGAGCCGGGGCGGATCCTGCGCCTCCCGGGTTGCGTCACTTCGGGGCTCCCCCAAAAAGAGAGCGCCGATTGCTTTGACCATACTGGCGATCGTCAATGCGACTGTCATGGCCAGCAACGGCGCCGCAAAGGCCATCCCTACCATCTCCTGATGCTGCACGCATTCAAACAATGCGAGGCAGATCCAAAGCAGACTGACGAATCCGTTGAGCGGTGGCAGACCGCAGAGGGCGGCGGAACCGATGATGCTCCAGAACAGCGTCTTCGGCATCTTCTTCCCTAAGCCTCCCAGCTTATCGAGATCGCAGGTGTGGCAGGCGCGCATGATGGATCCTGCGCTGTAGAACAGGAGACCCTTGAAGAGCGCGTGGTTCCAGACGTGAAGCAGCGCCCCCGCATAACCGAGCAGCGCGATGGAAGGCTGATGGTGGATGCGCCCCAATGTTCCGATACCGAGACCCAAAAGGATGATGCCCATCTGTGAGACGCTGTGCCAGGCGAGCAGCCGCTTGTGGTTTTGCTGACCGAGAGCAAACAATGCGCCGCAAAAGGCGCTCACTACACCCAAAATGACCAGCGTGAAGGCAAACTCAGCGTGCGGCGGGCAGATCAGCAGCAAACGCGCGATACCGTAAATCCCAAGCTTCGAGAGCGCGCCTGAAAACAATGCGGATGCGTGATTGGGCGCAAAGGCATGCGAGCCTGGCAACCCCATATGAAACGGAAAGAAGCCCGCCTTTAACCCAAACCCCAGAAGCCCCAGCGTGAGTACGGTGGTCGCATAGGTTGAAGAGATCGTTGTAAATCCGAACCAATCCGTTTCCTTTTCGATGAATGCAAACAACGCCCAAAGGAAAAGGACTGAAAGGTGAGTGGTCGCCAGCTCGATGAGCGCCGCCTGGCGGGATTTGGGATTCAGGTGATCGGCCGCGACCAAAAAGAAGCCCGCGATCGACATAAAAGCCCACGACATTAAAAAGATGACGCCGGTCTGCCCGATGGTGATGAACGCCATGGAGGATGCCATAAAGGCGTGCATGCCGCGTACGAGGCGATTGTTCTGCGGGTGCTCGGCGTCGCTCCAGTCGCAAATGGCGTAAATGGCGCTGGTGGCGGTCACGAATCCGAGGGGCATTAAAAAGACGGCGCTCAAAGGATCGATGGCGAGTTTGGCGTTGGATAGAAAACCAGGGAAGGGGAGGATGAAGGTTTCGTCGATGTGAAAGACCCAAAGGCCGGCAGCCATCATGCACAGGCCCGCCAAAACTTCGAGCCATGCGGTGATCTTACCCGGAAGGCAACTGGCGCAGAGTGCGGCTAAACAGCCCGTATCGATGGCGAGCAGCGTTAAAATGAGCGGATTCATGCTCGCGCCTCGCTTTGTGAAGTGACGCCCGTTTAAATGGCGCGCAAATTGCCCTTTTGGTCCTCAAAAGTCAACTGTTGTCCTCAGTTGAGCCGCGCATTTGTAAGGGATCTGGCCTTAGGGAGGCAGAGAGGATCGATGAATGGATTGGAATTGAAAAGGCGTGTTCAGAGAATGGCGGGAGAGCAGGCAGGGCGCGCTACGGTGAAGGATTACTCCTTCTTATCGGCGCATTCGGGGCGGTTGGGATCGGCCTTGCAGCGGAGTTTCGCAAACGTCTTTAAGGCTTTGGCGTTGTAGATCTTTTGCTGATCGCGGAGCTTCAGGCGAACCTCGAGCAACATCGCGTCGTATTTGGCCTGATCCTCGGGCGTGATGTCGATCCAAACGGAAGCCGGAATCTGTTTCTCGGACTTGGTCGCGAGATCTTTGGCGACAGCGAACTTACTCTTGGCATATTCGCGGGACTTCTGACCAAACTCCGGATCGAACTTGTCGGACTTCAGGATGAGCTGCATCGTCAGCTGCGCTAAGGGATAACGAATGATGCCACCCTTTGTGCCTACACCTTTGGATAACTCGAGGGCCTTGTAGGCATAGGCGGGCGCATAGGCGATATCGGCTGCGCCGTCGTTGAACTTCTTGGCGAAACTGTTGATATCGGCCTTCTCGATGGTGGCACCGATCGAGCTGATCATCGTCGTTGCCGCTTCATCAAAGTCCATGGTCGCGATTTTCTTGCCTTTTAACTGATCGACGCTGTTGAGCGACTTGTCGCGCACAAAGAGATGGACGAGACCGGCGGGGTAGATTGCGGCGACTTCCCAGTTATCCTTGCGCATGTCGCTCGCAACGCGGGGATCAGCGTAGTAATTGATCGCCTGCTTGAGCAGGTTGTAGTCGGGAAGCGCGCCTAAGGCTTCGATGGTGCCCGCAAATGGATGGATCGAACGCCCGCGTACGCCGGTAATCAGCGCGCCATCGCATTTGCCCGCGAGCAAATCGTCGCCCGCTTCCTTCTCGTTCTTGTAGGGATTCAGTTCAAATTCGACACCCCACTCGACCGCTGCCGTGCGATAATCTTTCATAATGTTGAACATATCGCCGCTTTGGCCGCTGGGGTCGTAAACGCAGAGGGTGCGCTTCTCGAGGGCCTGTGCAGAAGTCGCGCAAAGGAGGGAAGCGGTGAGGGCCAGTAAAAACTTACGCATGATCGTTCTCCAACTGTGGTTAAAGGGTTAACACTCTATACGCTCGTAAAGCGCGATCATTCATCGCCAAACAAATCGTCATCGGCCTGCTCGGCTTTTACGTCCCAGAAGGTGCCCAAGCCATTGATCGGCGTTCGGTGACCGGTCGCCTCGGTCCACAGACGATCGGAAAGGAATTCGATCATGTTGGTCGCGTTGGCGTCGAGCATCTGCCATTGTTTGTCGGCCGGTTTGGCTTTGATCGCTTCGGCGTGATCGACGATGGTTTTGCGCAGCAGATCGGTCTTGCCCACACTCTGGGCTGAGAGCGCCTGAAGGGCCTGCGACAGTCTCACACCTTTTTCGAGTCCGATTTTCGTGGCCGATTCAAACTGCGCCCAGGCGTCCGCGCCTTCGGGAGCTGAACCTGGAACCGCCATCCAGACCGAAGCTTCGATCGCTTCAGGCATGCCCCACCATTTTTGATTGTCGAGACATTTGACCGCGCGCGCGACCTTGGACGGCATATCGAGGGGAACGCCCACCTGACCGTCGGAGGCGCGATCGTGCAAAACCGCCTGTAAGCCCGAAAGCAGGCCGATCATATAGATCAACTGGTCGTTATCGTCTTCAAACTTGGGGCATTTGTCGCCGATTTCGCCGTATGCGGCCACCAGATGGTTGGCCCCCTTGTAGTAACGCTTGGCGGCCAGTGCGTGAGCGCGCTTTTCGGCGATCAGGGCGTCCTGAGCTTCGGAACTGTTGCCGGCCTTGACCGCGCGAAGCCCTGCGAGTTCATGTTCGCGCGCGTCGAATTCTGCACAGAGTCCGGCGGTTAAAAAGGTCGCGGCGGCCACCTTGTCGGGGCTGTCGGTGACGCGGCTGAACGAGAGCAGGACGCCCGTCATCGCTTCGCCCGTAGCGCAACCCATCGCGAGATCGTCGGTGCCCATTAAATAAGGAGCCACGTGCTCCAGGCTGTATTCGCTCACCTTATCGCCGGCCATGCCGTAAATGGAGCAGCTGTTTAATCCCAGAATCGCCAGTAATCCCAAGCCCAGAAAGGCCTTGCCCTGATGCATAAAAATCTCCATTCCAAAAAGTTGGCGGTACGTTAACGAAAACGCCGCAATGAAACAACGCGGTTGTTACTCACCTTTTGCAAAACAAATCCATAGCGATGGCGTTTTATTTTGTGACGAGCCACGAAGGTCCGCAGCGCAAAACCAAAAGATCGGCGACGGCGAGCAGGGCGGCGGATTCGAGGGCGGGGAGGGCGCGAGGCGCGAGGCAGGGGTCGTGACGACCTTTGAGATGCAGATCGACCGCTTTCATCTGCGAGAGATCGACGGTTTGCTGAGGCTTTGCGATCGAGGGCGTAGGCCGAAGCGAGACTTTGACGATGACGGCGCGACCGTTGGTTAAGCCCCCGTTGATGCCGCCTGCATGGTTGGTGATGGGGTAAGGCAAGCCGTCTTTCAGCCCGATGGCATCGTTGGTTTCACTGCCGCAATGGGTAGCAAAAGCCTCACCCCACCCAAAGGAGACCGCTTTCACACCCGGTATCGAGAACAGGATCTGCCCTAGATGAGGCTCAACCCCAAGGTATGGAGGTTCACCGCAACCTGGAGGCAAGCCCACCACCGCGAGTTCAATCTGGGATCCGACGGAGTCTCCCATCCCTGCGGCGCGCATCGCTTCCGCTTGCATACGGTCGCCTAACCCCGTGTCGGGCGCATCTTCACGCACTGTTGCATCATCGCTCCCCCCATCCGTGAGCGCATCGTGAGGCGTTTTCAAGGTCATCGCAGGCCATACGAGAGCCCGAAGCCTGGCCAGGAGCCTGGGTGACGGATCCCTGAGTTCGGTCTCAAAACCGCCTCCGCAAACGCTGCCCACCCGTTGGATGAGGCCGCCCACATGCACGCCTTTGGCCAAAAGCAGGGGGCGCAGAAGTCCACCCACCACGACCAATGGGGCCGTCAGCCTGCCCGAGAAGCGTCCACCACCCGAAAGAAACCCGCCATCGCGATACCAGGCTGCGAGATCCGCATGTCCTGGCCGAGGTCTCGCCAGGTCGTAGTCGCCGGGATGTGCATCCTCGTTTTTGAGGGTAAACGCCACCGGTCCGCCGCAGGTATACAGGGTGCCGCTGGTCTCATCTCGCCTGACGCCCGCCCAAAACACCACCTCATCGCGTTCTTTTCTTGGGCTCATGTCCGCCTTTCCGGGGCGTCTTCTTGCGAGTTCGCAGGCGATCGCCTGTTCATCGATGGGCGTACCCGAGGGCAGCCCTTCCAGCTGACCTCCAATTTGCACCCCGTGCGATTCGCCCTGAAACGAGAAGCGCAAGGCCTGTCCATAGTAACTCGACATGGTGATCTCCTGCCTGGCGACGCCTATACAACACCGCCTTTACGCCCATTTCACCCGCATTGTCAGCCCCAAGTTGCCCTGCCGCAGGTCTCCTGAACCCATCGATCACCCCTTCATCAGACTCACTCAAAGCATTGTTTACAGGCGCCGAAGCTGTTAGTTTCACCCGTTTTTTGTAAGGAGAACCGATGCGTTACCTGTTGCTTTTAGGTCTCATCGCCTGTGGATGCAGCCCCGAGATCGGGGATGATTGCTTAAACGACTCGGAATGCGGATCGGGTCGCATCTGTGATCGCGCGAGCAAGGGTGGGTATTGTACCGTCACGCCTTGTGTAGAGGATGGGTGCCCCGGGGGATCGATCTGCGTCGTCTTTGAGAACGATCTCGAATATTGCATGGCAAAATGTACCAAGTCCTCGGATTGCAGAGGCGGCTACTACTGTGACAAAGAGACCGCGTCGAAGCCGTTCTGCCGCGAGAAACCGTGATGATCTCTGCCTGGCGCATGGGGTGTTTAGGCCTCGTTCTGGTCGGTTGTTCCCATCAGGCAGGGGATGGGCAGACTTCAAAGATGCAGGGATCAGGCCTGCTTTGCCGCAGTGACTTTGATTGCACGATGGGTTGGCATCCGGGCATGAATGAATGCGGATCCCTTGAGCGATGTGTGGATGGGGTCTGCGGTATGCCTCCGGCCCTGACGGGCGAGGTCTCCAATACCCTTACGGGCAGCCTCCGCTGGACGTCGAAGACCCCGGATCACCCCGAGGGTGTGGAGCGTGAACTGCATCTCGAGGTGGTCGACGAGCCCTTCGAGACCGCGAGGGGGATGATGTGCCGCAAGGAGATGAGGCCTGACTTTGGTCTGTGGTTTACCATGCCCACCACGAAGCGACAGTCGTTCTGGATGAAGAATACCCTGATCCCACTCGATATGGTGTTCATCAGCGAGGAGATGCAGGTGGTGGGTGTAGTAGAGCATGCACCTCCGCTGAGTCTTGAATCGAGGGGCGTGGCGGAGCCATCACGCTACGTGCTCGAGTTGCCTGCAGGTGAGGCCACCCATCTGGGCCTGGTGTTTGGCCAGATGGTGACCTATCAGCCACCGAAAGCTTCTGCCCGCTAGATCCCTTCCTTCTACCTTCTTCAAGTCTAAAAGAGGCATTATGAAAGCCGTTTTTCTCTGTTCGGCAGCGGTATTGCTGGCCTGCTCTGCGGGTTTATGCTTCGTGCCCTTATGTCATCTGCTGGCCTTCGAGTTCGCGTTGGTCATGACCCTGCCTGCATCCTTTGTAGGTGCGGCTGTGGGTATGAAGGCCTCCGACTTGTCACCCGATCACGTGGGGCAGGCCATGGTGAGGGCTCTGCTTTGGAGTCTGTTGTTATCGCCCTGGGCATTGATCCCCATCACGCTCAACATGTTTCGGGTGAAGAACTGTAATTACACCGATGGCCTGATGTTTTACTTCCTGGTCACCGAGGTCTCGCTGCTCGTTGCCGCATGGGTGGGGGTTGCGTTGGGGCATCTGGTGCAAAGGCGCAGGTGGTTGTGGTTTACAGGCTTCTTCCTGGGGTCGCTGATACCCCCATTGTGGCGTTTATGGTACGAGCCGCCGGTAGATGCTTTCAGCCTCTTTGTAGCTTACTTCCCCGGGCCCATCTATGACGAGGTGATCTCGGTGGGGGATCGGGTACTCGCGTCACGTGTGGAAGATATCCTGTTCGCTGTGATGCTCTGCGCGCTTTCGGCCTGCAAGGGACCTTCAAAGAGGAGATGGTTGTGGGCCGCCTTGTCGATTGCAGGCATGGTGGGCTGCAGAGTGATGACCAACAAACTGCAGGTGCACCGCAGCGCAGAGCAGATTGCAGATGCTCTCGGACGTACAGAATCTACGGATCACTTTGTAGTGCATGGACCTTCGGAATGGGATCAGCAGAAATGGGAGAGGCTGTTGGTCGACCTCGAGTTTGCCTATGAAGAGGATCTCGCTTTCTTTATGGAGGCCCCAAAGAAGCCCATCGAAGTCTTCTTCTATAAGGATGCGGTACAAAAGAAACGTCTCCTGGGGGCCGGCCGCACGCAGATCTCCAAGCCCTGGCAGGGGGCCATACATCTTCATCACCCCAGAGTAGGGGACTCGATCACCATTCACGAACTCGCGCACGCCTTCTCTGTGGTATGGAGCAGGGGGCCGATCTACCTGCCGAGGAACCTGTTCGTTCTACCCATCATGGGTCTTGTGGAGGGGGTCGCCGAGGGTGCGGAATGGGCACATGGGCGCCTGGATCTACATCAATGGGCCTCTGCGATGCAGCAGGCGAAGCCTTTGCCCTCCATCTCGACCCTGATGTCAGGGGTTGGCTTTTATCTGAAGAATGCATCGGTGAGCTATACGCGGTGCGGCTCGTTCGTCAACTTTATACGTTACAATGAAGGTCTCGATACGGCAAAGACCCTCTATGAAGAGGGCGCCGATGGGATGGGGAGGCTTCCGGAATGGGAAGCGAAGTGGAACGCCTTGCTGTCCTCACAGGAGCTCTCGGCAGAAGCACTGGAGCACGCACGTATGCGCTATGACCGGCCAAGCGTGTTTCACAAGGTCTGCGCCCACGAGATAGCCGCTCTCCGAAGTAGAAGAGGGACCTCAAAGCTGGAGAAGGCCTACCAGATCAATGAGTCGATCCTACATTTTATACCTGGAGATCTGGATGCGCGCATGTTTCGGATCCGCTACCTGCACCAACTCGATCGCACAGACGAAGCCCTTAAGGAGGCGATCGCGCTGGGTCACGATCCCAAGGCGGGAGCCGTCTGGAGACGTAAGGGACGTCTTTACGAGGGGGATCTGAGGTCTTTGCAAAGCGACTATGCAGGTGCATTGGAGGCCTACAACAGCCTGGAGTTAGGCGCCTTCGAGCGCGATGAAGCCCGTAATCTTCATGTACGCAAGGCTGCCCTCAGGCGGATCGAAGAGGGCGAGCAGGTAGGCGTGATGATGCTCGAACTGCTGACGAACCCTAAGCTCACCCAGAATCAGGACGACTACCTGGCACTTACAGATACATTCGTGATGCAGGCCCCCTACGATCCGCTGGCCTGGTATCTGCGTGGCAGATGTCATCAGAACCGCAGAGAGATGGAGATGGCCGTGCAGAACTATGAGATCAGTCTCGATCTCGGACTGGATGATGAGGCCCTGCGCTACGAGTCCCTCTACCGCATCGCTGCCTATGCATTCGAGCAGGGGCGTTTTGAGGAGGCCTCTGCGATGTATGGAGAGATGGCCCAGCGGGACGATCTGATGCTTGAACGCGGTGAACGCTTCGAGTTGGAGAGGTGGTCGCGACGCGCGGCGTTCTTTGGGGAGAGACTTTCTGGAGGGGGTGAGGAGAGGTGAAGGATGGGGTGAGTGGACCTCTTGGAGGTATGGAGGAGGCATCTTGGATGTGTGGGATCTACTTTGTGGAGGTAGAGAATTGGCTTCAGAGAAGTAGAGATCAGGCATCTGGGCGGTGTTTTTGACGCATTCTGGATGTGAAAGATCTACATCGGGTGATGGTTTAATCTACATCGTTGAGTGGGGGGATCTACGTCGGGTAAGGGTTCGATCTACGTCGGGTAAGGGTATGATCTACTTCTGGGATGTAGATCGATGGGTTGGGCGATGTAGATTTAGATGAATTGGCTTTGTAGAATTTCGTGATATTGAGCTTTTATTGGAAGCTGGCTTTAAAGTTTTGGTTGGGGGTTTGTTTTTTTATTGTAGCATCGTTTTGATTTACTCGATCAGGTACGCAGGAAGATAGGGAAAACCCGCTTGCGGGCGGGTTTCCCCTAACTGGTTGGCAGCCTTAAATTTCAAATGGGTTGGGGGTTTGTTTTTTTACTGTAGCTTTCTTTTGATTTACTCGATCATGTACGCAGGAAGATAGGGAAAACCCGCTTGCGGGCGGGTTTCCCCTAACTGATTGGCAGCCTTAAATTTCAGATTGGGAGGGGACTTCTTTTTTGATTGGAGCATATTTTTGATTTACTCGATCAGGTACGCAGGAAGATAGGGGAAACCCGCTTGCGGGCGGGTTTCCCCTAACTCCCTGCACCCTTACCCCTTCCCAACGCCCAGGGGGCTCTTTGGGTGATCTGGGTAGGAGGGAGATCTGAGTCGCCCCCTGGACCCTCGAGAGATCGTTGAGGGAGTGGCGTTCAGGATCCAGCATCGTGAAGGGGCCCGGGTTGGGCGAGCTTCGCTCGACCCAAAGGCCGGGCCCTGTGGGGCCTTACTTTGGGAGGGAGTGCTTTTCTTTCGAGAGATGGTTTTGGGATTGAGGGGATGTGTTGCTGATTTTTTGTGGAATCTTTTCGAGTAGTGAGTTTCCTTCCTAAGGAAAGAGGATTCAAAGCCGTCCCCACCGGGGAAGGTGGCACGCGCGAAGCGCGTGATGGAAGGGGAGTTTCAAATTCAAAAGAAGCCCTCTTAGATATTCTCCGAATCAACAGATGACTTCCTAAAAAACGAGGATCCAAAGCCGTCCCCACCGGGGAAGGTGGCACGCGCGAAGCGCGTGACGGAAGGGGACTCTCAATATCAAAAGAAGCCCTCTTGGATGCTCTCCAAATCAACAGATGACTTCCTAAAAAAAGAGGAGCCAAAGCCATCCCCACCGGGGAAGTTGGCACGCGCGAAGCGCGTGACGAAAGGGGATTCTCGATATCATAAGAAGCCCTCTTGGATGCTCTCCGAATCAACAGATGACTTCCCAAAAAAGAGAGGATCCCAACTCCTGAGAATCCTGAAATATCGGAATCTGATACTCAATCATCTGCTCAAAATTGGAAATCATTGATCTCCAATCGATGAACCTTCTCCTGATGAATTCAAATATCTTCTTTTAAATCACAGATACTTTTCAAAAATGCTCTGATCCATTACAAAAATTAAGCAACGATCTTTAATCAAAAATTAGATCCTCTTCTTTCGCTCAAAGAAGATCTCTTCTATGTAAAGGAATTTTCAGTTTACGCAGGAGAGGATCCATAAAAAAGAATCGATCTTCCTCTTTTATCTATAAAGCAAATTTAATTTTCAATCGATCATCTTTGTAGATAAAGGAGACATCTGTAATGCGCAAAGAAGGATCGAGCTGCTTGTATCATGAGCTCAAGATTCAGACTTAAACCCAAACGCTGTGACAGATTCTATGGAGGCATCAGTTGAATCAAGCGCCGATGCGCGCGCGATCAATAGCGGCTTGTAAGTCTAGAAATCCTCTTGATGAAGAAAATCTGGTAAATACTTAGATACCATCTCCTTAAAACCAGCAAAGCCTACCCACAATCCCAAAAACATCTCCCAAAAAGAAAGCACTCCCTCCCAAAATAAGGCCCCATAGGGCCCGGCCCTTGGGTCGAGCGAAGCGAGCCCAACCCGGGCCCCTTCACGATGCTGGATCCTAAACGCCGCTGCCGAAATGATCTCCCTCGGGTCCAGGGGGCGACTCAGATCTCCCTCCTACCCAGATCGACCAAAGAGCCCCCTGGGCGTTGGGAAAGGGTAAGGGTGCCAACCAGTTAGGGAAACCCCTTCCGCAAGCGGGTTTTCCCTATCTTCCTGCGTACGTGATCGAGTAAATCAAAAAGATGCTCCAATAAAAAAGAGATCCCCCACCCAAAAATTCAAAGCCAACTCCCCCAAAACCAAAAAACACCCCCAAAAACGCCCTCTATATCGCGTAATCATCTCCCGGCAGATCCGGCTGCATGAGATCCGCCACCGTATAGCTTTGCGTATACGCCCGAATCACCTCATCCAATCCCTTCCAAAAATGGAGGGTGCGGCAAAAAGAGGATTTGGGGCAGGGGCGGGCATTGTGATCGAGGCAGGAGACGGGGGCCAGGGTGCCTTCGGTGGCGCAGAGGATCTCGCCGATGTTGATTTGATCGGGTTCGCGGCAGAGTCGGTAGCCGCCGCCTTTGCCCCGGAGGCCGGTGACGACGCCTTGTTTGACCAGATCCTTGACGATGCTTTCCAAATATTTTTCGGAGATCTCCTGGCGGCAGGCGATCTCGTGCAGGGGCACGTAACCCTGAGCCTGGTGCTCCGCCATATCGACCAGAATGCGCAGGGCGTAACGCCCTTTGGTAGAAATCAGCATGAATGGCCCTCATTTGCAGTCAACCTATTATGCCGGAGGGTTTATGGGGATTCAATGAAAGAATTTGCTTGACATGAAGTTGGTCCTGGGGCTACAACGCGTTTGTCTATAAACCTACTCGGTTAGTAGGTTGTTTTACCTCAAGGGAGTCTTTCGTCATGAGCAACGTCTTTACTTCTGCAGATCAGTTGATTGGTAAAACCCCTCTCCTCGAGCTCACCCATCTCGAGAAGGCTCAGGGATTGAAGGCCAAAGTTTTGGCCAAGCTGGAATATTTTAACCCGGCGGGCAGCGTCAAAGATCGTATCGCGAAGGCGATGATCGAGGATGCCGAAGCCAAAGGCGAGCTCAAGCCGGGCAGCGTGATCATCGAACCCACCTCGGGCAACACGGGGATCGGACTCGCGTCGGTGGCCGCCGCCAAGGGTTACCGCATCATCATCACCATGCCCGAGACCATGAGCGTCGAGCGCCGCCAGCTCATGAAAGCCTATGGCGCTGAACTCGTATTGACCGAAGGCGCCAAGGGCATGAAGGGCGCGATCGCCAAAGCCAAGGAGCTGGCCGAAGAGATCCCCAACAGCTTCATTCCCGGACAGTTCGTCAACCCCGCGAACCCCGCCATCCACAAGGCCACCACAGGACCTGAGATTTGGGGTGACACCGATGGCGCTGTCGACATCTTCGTCGCGGGCGTGGGCACCGGTGGTACGATCACAGGTGTTGGCGAGTATCTGAAGGGGCAGAAGGCAGACGTCAAGGTGGTCGCCGTTGAGCCTGCGGATTCTCCTGTGTTGTCTGAAGGCAGGTCTGGCAGCCACAAGATCCAGGGGATCGGTGCCGGTTTCGTACCCGATGTGTTGAACACGAAGATCTATGACGAGATCATCCCCGTGAAGAACGAAGATGCTTTCGCTACCGGCAAACTGATCGGCCGATCGGAAGGGATCCTGGTCGGCATCTCTTCTGGTGCCGCCGCCTGGGCCGCCATTCAGCTTGCGAAGCGTCCTGAGAATGCGGGCAAGACCATCGTCGTGTTGCTGCCCGATACCGGCGATCGCTATCTCTCAACGGCTCTCTTTGCGGAGTAAACCGCGATCCTTCCGGTTGCGCACCCCGCCTCACCGCCTCAAAGAGCGCCCCGATCCCGCTTCCTGATCCTCTACCTCCCGCTCCCGCAGCATCTTTATCCTGATCCAGCAGCATCTTTATCCTGATCCCGCAGGCATCAGATCTACAGCCCGCATCGCCTTACACAATATCGTCCAGGGCTTCGAGCTTCCTTGCGGCGGGCCTGACCTGATAGGCGTGAAGGGTATTTTGGCCGTGCGCCCTGGCATCGAGGGTCATCTCCCGCAGCAAGGTACGCAGTCCCAGCAGGTTATGCTTGAACCGTAGATCGCAGATCGCCTGCATCGCGAGGGTATCGATTTGCGATACGCCTTCTTTTGAGGAGACCTCAGAGAGGTAGCGCCTCACCATCGCGGGCAGATCTTCCATGCGATCGTCGAGTGGGGGCACCTCGATCGTGGGGCAGCGCATCGCGCGCAGGAATGCAGGGGGCAGGTAGTCGGGGAGCTCATCACCTGTTACGGAGCAGAGGATCCTCGCGCAGGCGTAGGTGTTGGCACCGAGGACGCTCCCGTCATCGATGTATCGGGTCACCTTTTGCAACAACCCGGGGCTCGCCTGATCGATCGCTTCGAGATAGAGCGTACCGGCCCCGAGCAGCTCTAACCCAGAGGGCGAAGAGGAACCTAAAAACAGCGCGCGATCGAGCACATCTGCATTTTGATGCTGCAGGTCATACCTCAGAAAGGGCTCGATATGGCGTGCGCTCTGCAGATGGAGCTCATAGGCGATGTCGGCCTGACCCGCATGCCTGGCACCTGTGATCAATACGGGAGCGATAGAATCTGCAAGCCTGGCCACCTGCGAACGCAGCTTCGATGCCAGGGGACTCGGGCCCATGAGGGCGAGCGGGACTTCGGGAATGAGGGATTCTGCGGTCATGGATGTCCTTTAATGGGGTGCCCGATGCAGGTGATCTACATGGGCGATGTAGATCGAAGGCAGGGTGAGATGCAGATCATAGGCTTTCGGGATGCAGATCGGAGACGTATCGTTGTGCAGATCGAAGGCCTCAGCCTGCAGGTGATGCTGCATATGGGGATCAGATCGATCTGCATGGGGGCAGGGGATCGGAGGCATGCCGCATCGCTTCAGACTACATGCCCGAAGCAGAGGATCTGCGTGCGGTGATGAGGTCTGATCCCGTATCAGACCGGGTGATCCTGCATGCAGGCGATAGCTCATCTTCATCATCGATCTCATTTGTGGGCCAGCGTCTCCTTTAAATATTGCCCGGTATAGCTCTCCGCAACCCTTGTCAGATCCTCTGGCGTTCCCTCCGCGATGATCCTTCCACCCTTGCTTCCGCCCTCGGGACCCATATCGATCACCCAGTCTGCTGTCTTGATGATGTCGAGGTTATGCTCGATCATGAGTACCGTATTGCCCGCATCGACGAGTCTCTGAATCACGTAGAGGAGCTTTCGGATATCGTCAAAATGGAGTCCGGTGGAGGGCTCGTCCAGGATGTACAGGGTGCGGCCCGTAGATCGCTTGGCCAGCTCACGGCTCAGCTTGATGCGCTGGGCCTCTCCGCCAGACAGGGTAGTGGAGGACTGACCCAGTTTGATATAGCCGAGACCTACATCCTGGAGCGTCTTCAAAGTCTTGACGATCTTCGGGTGAACACTCAGGAGATCGGCTGCCTCGTCCACGCTCATGTCGAGCATGTCGGCGATGGACTTCTCCTTATACAGCACGCGCAGGGTCGCATCATTGAAGCGACGTCCTCCGCAGACCTCGCAGGGGACGTAGACATCCGCGAGGAAATGCATCTCTACACGTGTGACACCGGCTCCCTGGCAATGCTCGCAGCGTCCACCCTTGATGTTGAAGCTGAAGCGACCCGGTGCGTAGCCGAATGCCTTGGCCTCCTTCACCTGGGCGAACAATGCGCGGATGTCGTCCCACACCTTGGTGTAGGTAGCCGGATTGGATCTCGGGGTGCGTCCGATGGGGGCCTGGTCGATGTTGATCACGTGATCGAAATGCTCGAGACCCCGTATCCCCTCGCAATGACTCGACCTCTGCCGGGCATGGTTCAGGGCTGCGGTCGCGGCAGGCAACAGGATCTGGTTGACGAGGGTACTCTTTCCGGCCCCCGATACACCCGTTACGCAGGTAAAGAGACCTACGGGGATCGAGACGTCGAGCTGCTTCAGGTTGTTGGCGGTAGCACCTACCACGCGGAGTTGCTTCTCGGGGTTGTTCGGTCTCCGCTGCCTGGGGATCTCGATCTTTTCACGTCCCGAGAGGTAGGCGCCCGTCAGGCTCTTCGGGTTTAAAAGGATCTCTTCAGGGGTACCCTCGGCCACAACCTGCCCACCGTTTAGGCCAGCGCCGGGTCCAAAATCGACGATCCAGTCGGACTGCATCATCATCTCGGCATCGTGCTCGACCACGATCACGCTGTTCCCTAAGTCCCTGAGCCCCTGAAGCGCATGGATGAGCCGGGTATTATCTCTCGGGTGCAGACCGATCGAGGGTTCATCGAGGATGTAGATCACCCCCGTCAGCTCCGATCCCAGCTGGCTTGCGAGACGTATCCGCTGGCTCTCACCGCCCGAGAGCGAAGGCCCCGGCCTGCTCAGCGAAAGATATTCGAGACCGACATCCTCTAAGAAGCGCAGGCGGCTTTGAGTCTCCTTCAAAAGCTCTTCCACCACCACTCGCATGGATCCCGCATGCTGAAGGAACCCCTCCAGTCTCTGGCGCACTTCAGGTATGGTCCGATCGCAGAGGTCTGGAAGCGAGATGCCGTCAATCCTGACAGCTGCAGACTCAGGCCGAAGCCTTTGGCCCCGGCAGGCAGGGCAGGGCGCTTCGAGCAGGTAGGATCCCAGTTTCTCCTGTAGATCCTCGTTCTCCGACTCGCGCCATCTCCTCAGCAGCTGGGGCAGAAGACCCTCCCATTCCGCCGTAAACTTATGCCCCCGCATGCGCAGCGTGATCGCCTGCCCCTGGGCTCCATAGAGGATGAACGACCGCGCCTCTTCACTTAAGTCCTGCCAGGGCATCTCCAGATCGATGCCCAGGTTCTTGCAGGCGGTCCGCAGGATCTTGCGATACCACATCAGAACCGGTTGCCCCGCCATGTCTTTCCAGGGCTTGTAGGCCCCACCCTCTATGGAGAGCGCAGGATCCGGGATCACCTTCTCGATGTCGACCTCATACGATACCCCAAGTCCATTGCAGACGGGGCAGCAGCCCTGGGGACTGTTGAACGAGAAGGACTGAGGAGAGAGCTCAGGATAACCGAGATCGCAGTTCAGGCATTGACGGTGCTCGGAATAGAACCTCTCTTTGGGTTCGCCTTCGACCTGCACGTAGAGGTTGCCGCCTCCATGCCTCAACGCGGTCTCCACCGAATCGCTCAGGCGACGCCTCTGATCGGGCTTCGCGATGAGTCGATCCACCAGGAGCTCCATCTTGTATTTCCGTTTCTTATCGAGCGTGATCTCCTCGTCGAGGCTGACGATCTCGCCGTTCAGCCGGATCCTTGTAAAGCCCGAGGCCCTGAGATCCCTTAGAAGATCGCGATATTCTCCCTTGCGGTTCTCGACTAAAGGCGCAAAGAGCTGGAACTTCACCCCTGGCTCAAGCCTCTCCAAGGCGTTGACGATCTCTTCAGACGACACCGGCGTGACCGGCTCACCACATCTGCAGCAATGCTGCACCCCCACCCGCGCGTAGAGCACCCGCAGGTAGTCGGTGATCTCGGTAATCGTGCCTACGGTCGATCGGGGGTTCTTGCTCTGGGCCTTCTGCTCGATGCTGATGGTCGGCGATAATCCCCGCAACGTATCGTAATGGGGTTTGTCGAGCTGTCCCAGGAACTGCCGCGCGTAGGCCGATAGGCTCTCCACATACCTGCGCTGACCTTCAGCAAAGAGCGTATCGAAGGCGAGCGAGGACTTGCCCGACCCCGAGACCCCTGTAAACACCACCAGCCTGCGCTTGGGCACAGACAGGGTCACATCCTTGAGGTTATGCTCACGGGCGCCTTTGATCTCGATGCATGAGGTCTCGTGAAGAGACAGGGCAGGGGGTTGGTTTTGATTCATAAGGCCTCCAAACTACGGGGCGTCTATATAGAGAAACGGCTGTTCAGGCAAGAGATCCGGGTGACCTTAGGGTCGGATCCGCATTTGTGAAGCAAATGTATGGGGTGGATGAGCGGGAGGTGAGGGCTGACGGATGCCCATCTATGGGGTGGATGAGGTCTGGATCAGAAGAAGACGCCGCCCATGAACATCAGGTCGTTAATCTTCGAATCGTGATCCTTGATGAGCCGGGAGACCTGGTGCTCGTAGCGGATCTCGATGTTCAGCGCGAGGACACCGAGGTTGAACTGTGCACCGAGCATGACCGGGATGTAGAACGAAGTGGATTCGAGATCGAGTTCCTCCATCTGGCCCCGGTCGCTTGCAGAGAGGTTGAACCTGGGCTCAACCCCTGCGCCCAGTGAAAGCCCCAGCAGCGGCAGGGGGATCGGCAACGCGAACTTGGCCAGAACAGGTACGGAGATCTGGTTTAAGGTGAAGTAGTCGGTGGAGGTGCGATGGTAAAGGGCATCGGCCTCAAGCTTGAGCAGGACGAGATCCAGCTGATAGCCCGCCCCCACTGCCAGAGGTACGGGATTCAGATCATCGCCCTTAAAGCCGTCATCAAACGCCAGCCCCGAGCCCACCCGGACACCAAAGGAACCGAAGGCGAAGGCCTGGCTGCTGCAGAGGATCAACATCAGGAAGGTGAGGAGAAGTGATTTAACACGCATTTGAACTGCATCTTTCTGGCCTCCCCAGGGGAAGCCGCAAGGGTGAATGAGAGGAAACAAAACTGTGCGATCGATTCATCAACTGTCGCGGGATCTCTAACCGAAGGTCAATCGATGAGGCCCGTCTCGCGGAGAATTTGGGTCACCTTCTGCAGATCGCCCCGCCCCTGAACGAAGCAGCAGCCCCTGGGTGGCACCATCACCAAAGGTCCCGATTGCAACCAGATGGCCCGACCCTGGCCCTGCGCATAGGGGGTGACCTGCCAGACCGCTTCCCCGTGATCCTCCAGGATCTGCACCACCGATCCCGAGGGCCCCCGCTCGTCACCGGGTGCACCGCTGTTGGCGACCCCCTTGCTTTCGATGGGCGAGGGCGATGCTGTGGAAGCTGCCTGGGGTGCGTTTTCGGCTGCGACCGCATCTGAAGACGCTGCGTCTGGGGTGGAGAGCGCCTGTGCTTCTGCTGCCAGGGCCTCCTCGATGAGGGTGCGGACGGGATCGATGTCCTTCCCTTTATATTGCAGATCCCCTTCTTCGGGCACCATCACCGAGACCTGACAGGCGAGCATCATCACGCGACCCATCTCGAGCTCGAGTTCGTGGACCACCTTGTGGCCTGCATCCTGCAACAGCGACCGGATGCGATCCGCGCGCGATGGGGGAGGATCGGCCTGCGCCCCGGGTTGTGAAGGCATGGGCAACGGGTGATCGAAGACGCCTGCTGCGCGAAGTTTGGGCTCGATCTCGGCTGCGTGAGGCCCCTGCAAAAAGAGTTCACCCGATGCGGGCACCATCAGCAAAGGCCCCGACACCAGCCACAACGCCCTGCCTGTGCCGTTTGCAAACGCTGTTACACGCCATACCTGCTCACCCGCCTTCTCGATCACCTGGGTGAGCGCCTCGATCATCTGAGGATCTGTCGCATCCATATGGGCCTCCCAAAACCGGGATGATTTTTACAGCGCAAGGGGCCGCTGTGCAATGCAGCTTTGGGGATTTCATGCAGCTTTGGGGGATATTACGTCTTTTTGGGGGAAGTCGTGAAGGCGGGGGCGAGATGGATCAGCGACGGCGACGGCGGATGAGACCGCAGAGGCCCAGGAGCGAGAGGAAGGCGCCCGTGAAGGTGGAGTGACCGGGGGTTGCGTTGCAGGATCCCTCGGCGCTGCTGCGCTCTTCGTCGTCGTCGGTACCCGCATCGAGGCCGGGATGCCAGGGGGTACCCGCAGAGCCTGCGCTACCGGCATTGCCACCATTCCCGCCTTCGCCGCCTTCACCTCCACCGCCAGGTCCCGCGTATCCATCACCTAAGCAGGTGCCGCTTTGGCAGGCTGCACCCGTGGGGCATTGCTCCTGATCTTCGATGCAGTAACCGCTGATGCAGAGCACGCCTTCTCCGGGGCATTCGCCGTTGGTGCAAGGCTTGCTGCAGCGACCACAAATACAAATTGCGTTGGGTTCTTCGCAGAGGGCGTTGTCGTCGATGACGCCGTTGCAGTCGTTGTCGAGGCCGTCACAGATTTCTGCTACGGGAGAAACGCTGCCGGTGCATTTATTCTGCCATTTGCCGCTGACGCAGAGTTGTTCACCCAACTCGCAGAGACCGACGTCGGTTCCGCAGGATTGCTTTGAGCCGTTCGTGCATCCGCAACCGTCATCGATCTGGCCGTTACAATCGTTGTCGATGCCATCGCCGCAGAGTTCTTCTGCCATTGGCACGGGGGCGGTGCAATCGACCCAGTCGCCGCTCCTGCAAATTTCAATGCCGGGCTCACCGCAGCCGTTGTAGCAGTTTCGCCACAGCCCTTCGTCCGTTTCACCGTCGCAGTCGTCGTCTCTTCCGTTGCAGGTTTCAACGGTAGGGGTGCTGCCGTCATCGCAGCGCGCGAGCTCGTCCCCTCCGGTGCATTCGCAGGACACCCATTTGCCCCTCTGGCAGATGGAGACGTCGTCCCCCACATTGCAGCTGTTGGGATTGGGGCAGGTTGTGGGCAAACCGTCGTCTACGATGCCGTTGCAGTCATCGTCTTTGTTGTTGCAGATTTCGGATTTGGGACCTTCGTAACCGATGCAGGCGCCCCATTGGCGGGATTCGTTGCAAGTTCTTACGCCCAGCTGGCATTCGCCCTCGGAATGCTGACCACAGGACTCTGTTGTACCGGGGACACAGCTGTTGGGCGGGCAGCCTTCGTCCGTCTGGCCGTTGCAGTCGTTGTCGATGCCGTCGCAGTCTTCGTTGCAGTTTTCGTCGGTATAGCCGTTGCAGTTGTCGTCTTTGCAGTTGCCGCAGATTTCGGTGGTGGTTTCCGGGGCATCGCAGGGACCCCAGGTGCCCTGGGCTGTGCAGGTTTCGTGGCCCTGGCCGGTACCGCATTGAGCAGCGCAGTCGCGTGTGCTTCCCGGTTTGCAGAGCTCGTCGGTTAAGCCATTGCAGTCGTCATCAATGCCGTTGTTGGGGATCTCTGAGGTGGTAGGGGTTCGCGCGGAGCAGGCGCCCCACTGGCCGTTTAAGCAGGTTTTGACGCCCGTTGTGTTGCATTGTTCGTTTGTGCAGCTTTGAGTAAGGTTCTCGTCCACCTGACCATCGCAGTCGTCGTCTTTGCCGTTGCAGGTTTCTTCCACAGGACGGACGAGGCCTACGCAGGTGCCCCATTGGTCATTGCTGCCGCAGGTTTGCGTACCCGGGTTGCAGATTCCCCGGAGAGGGATACTGCTGTCGCAAACTCTCGTTTGTCCCTGCGTGCATTCTCCGCAGCCTTCGTCGATCTGGCCGTCACAGTCGTTGTCGATGCCGTCGCCGCAGCGCTCTTCGCTGATGATGCTTGCGATGGAATCGAGCATTGAAGTGAGGTCGCCGCTGTTGGATGCGTAATAATAACAAGGATTGGCGGAGCTTGAGTTGCAACCTGTGCGCTTCGTACCGCCGGCAATGGCCATCTTATTCAAATAAGTTGCATCGACACCTCCTGTTGTGGAGCTGAAACCAATCACAAAGGTATCGATGCCGTTGGCACGCAGGTTGTTGACTTCTGTTTCTTGTTGATCGCGATGGCCAGAGATGTCGTTATCGTGACATTTTGAGCTGTCGGCATAAATGCCGCAGCATTGCCATCCATCTGTGAGCAAAATGACATAACGCTTGGAGGTTGAAGAATATGCGCGCCCCTGAAAATACTGGTTGGCCGCCCAGAGGGATTGCCAGGTGGGCGTGTAGGAGTTGCCTACCGGGCCGTTGCTGTTGATGACGGAGAGCACCTCGCTTGCCGTATGGCGGCCCACTTCAAGTTTCACTTCACCAGTGGTGCAGCGGGGACCACCTGATGAACATGTGCCGGAACTTGGAGTTGATGTGGACACTGAGGTCGCTGAACCATAGTTGGTGCAGGCTTCAGTATCGATAATGCTCGCGCCTGAAGCGGTTCTCGCACCTGAAACCGCAGAGCCACTGCCAGAGGGACCAGGATAAAGCATGAGTCCGAAATCGACGGCGTTTGCATAACCGTTGAGCATTGAGGAGAACGCATTTTTGGCTATGTTCCATTTCGAAGTGCCGGAAATCGAATTGAGCATGCTGTTCGATCGGTCGACGACCAGCAAAACTTCGGGATACTCGCAGCTTTGAGCGGTTGCTGTTTCAGCTGCGCAGAGCAGGCTTGCGGCGATGGTCAAACTGAGAAAATGCTTCATATGGGCCTCTCTTGATGCGATGAATCATTTCTTTATCGGGTTTTTAAGCTTATAAATCAAGGACATTGAGCCTCTTTTTAATGGCGATTTTTAGCGGTTTTGAAAGCAGGGTAGAAGATGAGCCAAGAACCTAAAAGTTTGCTGGAGCAAATCATCGAGGAGCAGGAACTGCGTGCGGAATTAGATCTGGCGAAGAAGCCGCAAATGCCCGAAGAAGGGGAGCGCGCTGAGGATGCGGCGCCCCGAAAAACGCCCGCGTGGTTTGGAAAATCGGCGAGCGAGCTTCTGGCCGGGCGCGACGGGCGGGTGAATTCAAGCTTATCGGTCGATACCGCAGGCGCCAAAGAAACCAAAGAGCCCTAAAGCCCAAGTCCGCCGTCGATGTCGATGATTTGTCCCGTAATATAGCTCGATTTTTCGCTCACCAAAAACGCTGCAAGCTCAGCAACTTCAACGGGTTTTCCGTATCGTTTCATGGGGATCGCCTGCAGGATTTCCTCGCCGTGGGCCTCTCGGACTGCAGCGCTCAGGTCGGTTTCGATCATGCCGGGCGCGATCGCGTTGACGGTGATCCCTTTGCGGGCGAATTCGACGGCGAGGGCGCGGGTGAGGGCTTCGAGGCCGCCTTTGCTGGCTGCGTAATTGGCTTGTCCGGGTTTGGGGTGCCGGCTCGAAACGGAGCTGATGAAGAGAATTCTGCCCGACCGCTTTTTGAGCATGCACCGGGCTGCGGTCTGGGCCAGGTAAAAGGCCGCGTCGAGGTTGGTGCGCATCACGCTGTGCCAGTTTTCGCTGCTCATGCGCAGCAGGAGACCGTCCTGAATGATGCCCGCGCAATGGACGAGCGCATCGAGGGTTTCAAAGCGTTCGATGGCGGTCTGGATGGCTTTTTGGGCCTGCGGTTCGTCGGAGACATCCGCCTGCAGGGGGATCGCTTCAAGAGCGCCGAGCGCCAGGCATTCTTCGCATAAGGCCAGAGCCGCTTCCCGATTTTGGTGGTAGACGAGGGCGAGTTTTGCGTTGGGTGCCAGTTTGAGGGCGATTGCGCGGCCAATGCCACGGCTGGCACCGGTGATGAAGGCGTTCATTGCGTGACGGCGCTTTCTTTGAGCCAATAAGGCGTGTATTTTATGCCGCTATGCTGAAAGAACGTCGAATTCATTTTTGTGTTTCGGGTGGAATTGCCGCTTACAAGGCGATCGATCTGGCGCGTATCTTTGTTAAAGCGGGTGCGCAAGTCCGCGTCGCGCTTACAAAATCGGCCGAAGCGTTCGTTACGCCCATGACCTTCCAGGCGCTGACGGGTCACGTGCCCCTGCGTTCCACAAGCGTGGAATCTGAGGGCGATGTGGAGCAGCCTTCGATCATCGCGCATATCAATTTTGCGCAAAACTGCGATGCCCTCGTGGTGGTGCCGGCTACAGCCAACCTGCTCGCCAAAGCAGCCTGCGGACTGGCCGATGATTTCGTTTCGTCGGTTTTGCTTGCGGCAACGGTGCCCATCATCGCAGCGCCCGCGATGAATTCCGCGATGTATTTAAATCCGGCGACGCAAGAGAATTTATCGGTTTTGAAGCGTCGCGGATGGACGATCGTGGAGCCGGGTTACGGGTCGCTGGCCTGCGGTTGTGAGGGGCCCGGGCGTTTGGCGGATCTCGATGAGATCGCGCGCAGCGTTGAACGGGTGGTAGATAAGGCGCATGCACCTCAACCCTGGATAAATAAAAAGGTTTTGGTTACCGCCGGCCCTACGCGCGAATATCTCGATCCCGTACGCTTTCTGTCAAACCCTTCCTCCGGAAAAATGGGATTTGCTTTGGCGGAAGCGGCGTTGCAGATGGGGGCTGAGGTCATTCTGGTGCATGGGCCGGTAACCATCGTGCCGCCGGAATCGCCTCATCTGAAAGTGCTGCCGGTCACCTCTGCAAAAGAGATGTACGATGCGGTGCATGCGCATGCGGCTCAAATGGATTTGGTGCTGATGTGCGCGGCAGTTGCGGATTTGCGGCCTGCAACCTGTTCGCCCACGAAATTGCCGAAGGGGGAATGCTCCATGCCCATCGAATGGCTGCCTACGCCCGATATTTTGGCGAGCCTCGGGGCCTGGCGTGCGGATGCCCGGACGCGTGGAGAAAAAACGCCTGTCCTGATCGGATTTGCGGCTCAAACAGGGGATCCCGTTGCGGCTGCTCAGGAAAAGCGCGCGCGCAAACAGGTGGACTGGATTGTGGCCAACGACGTGACCGCCGAGGGCGCAGGTTTTATGAGCGATACCAATCGCATCAGCCTGATCACCGCATCACAAGTTGAGACCTGGGATTTAATGTCGAAAAAAGAAGTTGCCGAGCGACTTTGTGAGCGCATCGATGCTTGCTTCTTTAAAGAGAGTCGCGCGTGATCGAGGAACGCCAGGAGCTCTGCCGCTTGGCTTTAGAGGCGCGCGGCGCCATCGAATGGATGCTCGAATGCGGTGAGGGCGATCTTTGGAGACTCGGGGATGCCTCCGAAGAGTCCATCTTTAATGCCTTTGTAACTGGTGATTTTTTAAGGCAAAATGCCCCGCAAAATGCGAACCGGATACAGCAGCGCGCTCTTCCCAGTCCTCAGGCGCCGTTAAAGCCCGCAGCCGAGCCTCCAAAGGCTTTGCCCCAACAGGAAACTTCAGATCGCCAGACTCCGCCGTCCCGAATCACTCAGCCGCCCCGAATTACTCAGCCGCCCCGGCCCGCAAGGCGAACGAGAGCGCCTCTGACATTGCCGCCGGTGCGGGTCGATGAAACCGATGTAACCGTTGCTAAGTCTGCAAAATTACAGGCATTGCGCGATTTAATAGGGGATTGCGCGCGCTGCAGTTTTTGTGAAAAACGCTGCGAAATGGTGTTCGGTTTTGGCCATCCAGACGCGCGGCTCATGTTTGTGGGCGATGCGCCGAGTGAATACGACGACCTGCTGGGCATGCCTTACGCCGACAACATCGGTCAGAAACTGGGCGAAATGATCCGCGCCATCGGGTTAAAGCGCAGCGCTGTTTACCTCACGTTCATGGTCAAATGCTGTCCGAAAACGAATCAGAAAATTTATGAAAATACGCAGATTTGCCTGCCGTTTTTATGGCAGCAGATAGCGATCATCGATCCGCAGATCGTGGTCGCCTTTGGGGAACGGACGGGCCAGATTTTATCTCAGCGAAACGCGCCGATTGCCAGGCTCCGGCAAGAGCAGCTGACGATCGAAAACCGGATGCTGCGGGTCACTTACAGCCCCAAGGATGTGCTCGAGCGGCCTCAGATTTGTCGCAAACTGGTATGGGAAGATCTGCAGTCCATCAGGCGGCATCTGCAGGCGATGGAACAAAAACGTCAATAAAATCGAATCATTGTGCTGCTTTTTGCCAAATCTGAGTCATCCGGTTTTCATCAATTTGAATCCTACTTATGAAAACAGAGGAAAATCGTTTCGTTTTCTGGTAGTTTCCCCGCCCCTATGCGACGTCAAGATTTTCATTTTGAATTGCCCGAATCGCTCATCGCCCAGCGGCCTTCCGAGGTGCGCGGCGAAAGTCGGCTGTGTCACCTGCACAGCGATGGATCCGTCGAATTCGGTGCGTTTGCTCAGGTGATCGATCAGTTTAAGGGCGACGAGCTGCTCGTGCTCAACGATACCAAAGTGGTGCCAGCGCGCGTGTATGGGCATAAAGCGAGCGGTGGCGCGGTCGAGATGCTCTTTGTGGAGCCTTTGGAAAATGGCCGGATCCTGGCCATGCTGCGCGGCGGACATCTCAAGCCCGGCAGCAGGCTGGTGTTTCCCGGAGCCGAGGCGGAACTTTGCTCTCGAAGGGAAGATGGGACCGCCGAGCTTTTGCTGAGCCGCGCGGACGATCTCTGGACCTGGCTGGACGAAGTGGGCGAGATGCCGCTTCCGCCTTACATTGAGCGCGAGGCGGACGAGAGCGACAAAGAACGCTATCAGACTGTTTTTGCAAGGGAATCCGGCGCTGTGGCGGCCCCTACTGCAGGACTTCATTTTACGCCTGAGCTTCTGGATGCGCTGCGCGCCAAAGGGGTCGAGATCCGCACGATCACGCTCCACGTGGGCCCCGGCACGTTTCGCCCGGTCAAGGTCGACAACATCGACGAGCATCGCATGCATTCGGAGCGCTACACGGTGCCTGAAGAGACGCGAGCGGCTCTGGCGAGCGGAAAGCCGATCGTCGCGGTGGGGACTACGGTCGTGCGCACTTTGGAAAGCTACGCGCTCGATCCTGCGGCCACGCGCACCGATATCTTCATTAAGCCGGGCTTTGAATTCCGCCTGGTCGACGGTTTGATCACCAACTTCCATTTGCCGGAAAGTACTTTATTGATGCTGGTTTGCGCGTTTTCTGGCCAGGAAAAAGTTCTCAACGCGTACAACGCGGCGGTCCGTGAAGGCTTACATTTCTTTAGTTATGGAGATGCGATGCTGATGCATCGGGAGGGTGGACGATGGATTTAAAGTTTCAGGTGGAGCATCGCTGCCCCGAAACCCATGCGCGGGCGGGCCGTTACTTTGCGACGCACGGGATGGTCGAGACTCCGATTTTTATGCCCGTGGGCACGGTGGGATCGGTCAAAGCGGTCGATCCCCGCGATTTGGAAGAAGCGGGCGCGCAAATCATTTTGGGGAATACCTATCATTTGGGCATCAGGCCGGGCATCGATACGCTGATCGCTTTGGGCGGCATGCACGGCATGGCGGACTGGCATCACCCGATTCTGACGGATTCGGGCGGTTTTCAGGTGATGTCGCTTGCAAAGATCCGAAAGATCGACGAGCGCGGCGTCCAGTTCCGAAACCATATCAACGGCGCTCTGCTCGATCTCACCCCTGAGCATTCCATCGAAATTCAGGAAGCGATCGGATCCGACATCTGCATGGTGCTCGATCACCTGGCGCCTTCCACGGCTCCCCGTGCGGTTCACGAAGCGGCGATGCAGCGGACCACGCGCTGGGCCCTGCGCTGTCTGGCGGCGCATAAGCGCGAAGATCAGGCGCTTTTTGGGATCATCCAGGGGGGCATCGATCACGAACTTCGGCGCTGGCATGTGGATGAACTCTGCCAGCATCCGTTCGACGGCTTTGGCATTGGCGGTCTGAGTGTGGGCGAATCGATCCCGGAAATGTATGCAGCGCTTGAAGTTACGGCGCCCAGAATGCCTGAGGACCGGCCGCGTTACCTGATGGGGGTCGGCACGCCGAACGATTTGGTGGAAGGCGTCGCGCGCGGGGTCGATATGTTTGACTGCGTGATGCCGACGCGAAATGCGCGAAAAGGCGGGCTTTTTGTGGATGGTGGCCGGCGTCACGTCAACATCCGCAACGCTTGCTACCGCGATATGCGCGATCCCGTCGATTCTACTTGCGATTGCTATACTTGCCGTCATTTTTCGGCGGGCTATCTGCGGCATCTGCTCATTGCAAAAGAGCTTTTGGCCTACCGCCTGCTCTCCATTCACAACCTTCGCGTTTACCTGCGGCTGATGGAAACCATTCGCGCCGAGTTGCGTGCGGGCACATTCGCAAAGTTTTTAGAGGATTGGCGACGCGCGACGGGCTCAAATAGCGCTCTAAATGCATGATTCTTCAGAAATAAAACGAAAACAGGTCACTTCTTATTGATTCAAGGCATGTGATTTGATAAAGGCTCCCGGCTTTGGACTACCCGATGTAGCCCTGTCGGAATAAGGTGGTGTTTGTGAACGATCCGCTTCTTTTAGCCCTGGCTCAAAGTCAGGCTCAACCCAATCAGCCCAGTGCATTGATGAGCATACTGCCGCTGCTCCTCATGTTCGTTATCTTTTATTTTTTGCTGATTCGACCTCAGCAAAAGCGCCAGCGTGAGCATCGCGAGATGATTGCGCGCCTCAAAAAAGGCGATCGCGTGGTGACGGGTGGAGGATTGATTGGCACCATCGCGGCCCTGACCGATCAGGAGCTCGTGCTCGAAGTGAGTGAACATGTCAAGGTGACCGTTTTGCGCGGTCAGGTAACTCCGTATCAGCCGGCGACAACTGCCGAAGAAAAAAAGGATTGATCGATGGACCGTCAGTGGAAATGGCGGACCGTGGTGGCGATCTTGCTCACGGCCCTCTCGGTCTTGATGCTTCTCCCCACTTTTGTTGGGGTTGAAAATGAAGGCGAAGAAGCGCGGTTACCGAAATGGTATACCAATATTTTCAGCCAGCGTTTGACGCTCGGCTTGGATCTTCAGGGCGGCGTTCACCTGCAATATAAGGTTGATATTGAAGAGGCTCTCGCGCGTAAAACCTCGCAGCTGGCGGGGAATCTGCAAAATGCATTCCGCGAAGAGTACAAGATTGATGTCAAAACCAAGGCGGGCACGGGCAAAAAAGGCGTTGAAGAGGTGACGACGCTGACGCTGACCTTCCCCACGCCTGAAGACACCAACAAGCTGGATAACGATTTTCTGCGTAAGCAAACCCTTGAATTCATCGTGGCAGGGGTGAGCGAGAATGTGGCTACGCTGGTCATGACCGATGATGCGATCGAGCAGTTCAGCGAAGGCGCCATTTCGCAGGCCATCGAGACCATCGAGCGCCGTGTCAACGAATTCGGTGTGGCCGAAAGCTCGATTTCAAAGCGCGGCGATGGCGACCTGGTGGTTCAGCTTCCGGGCGTCAAGGAGCAGGAATTTGCGGCGGCCAAAGAAAAGCTTTCGCAAACCGGTCAGCTTCATTTCCAAATCGTCGATCGCCAGGGCCTGCCCGAGTTCTTTGGCAAGGTGATGAAGCGTCAGCCTTCTGCCGACAACTGGCCCACCGACGAAAGCCTGAACCGCGATTCGAAGAAGACCGAAGAATTAAAGAAGCACGTCACTTACGCGAGCAACAGCAACATTCGCTCCACCAGCCGCGAGATTCTTGAATACATGGTGAAAGGCCAGCTGGATCAGGATCACGTGGTGGGTTACGAAGAAATCTTTGTCAATCCGAAGGATAAGCTGCTGACGCCGATCACGACGCTCACAAAGGATCAGGAGCAGCTCCTGCGCAAAGCGAAGGATTTCTCGCCCGACGCGCCCGTGGTGAAGGCTTACGAGCTGCATTACATGTTCAGCCTGCACGGTATGAGCGGTGAAAACGTTGAGGATGCGAACGTCGGTTACGACAGCTTCAACCGTCCTGTGGTGCAGATGCGCTTCAACCAAATCGACGCCGATCGCTTCTACGAGATGACCAAGAAGTTCACCCAGGAGCTGATGGCGATCATGATCGACGACGTGGTTTACAGCGCGCCGCGCATCAAGGAACCCATCGGTGGTGGCCGCGTTCAAATCGAGCTCGGAGCCGCTGGTGCTCAGGCGCAAAAAGAAGCGACCGCACTCGTGGCCGTCCTGAAGTCGGGTGCATTGCAGGCGCCTTTGCGCAAGATTTACGACTCCCAGGTGGGCGCCACCCTCGGTGAAGACTCCATCGAATCCGGTAAGTTCGCCTGCCTCATCGGCACCGCGCTCGTGGTCGTCTTCATGCTCATCTACTACAAGATGGCGGGTATCCTGGCGAACGGCGCCTTGCTGCTCAATATCCTCTTTATTTTCGCTGGCTTAACGGCATTCGGTGCCACCTTAACTCTGCCTGGTATTGCCGGTATCGTGCTGACCGTCGGTATGGCCGTCGACGCCAACGTGCTCATCTTTGAGCGCATCCGCGAAGAGGTTCAGACGGGTGTGGCCGTGCGCAAAGCCATCGAGCTCGGTTACGAAAAGGCGCTCTCCTCCATTTTGGATGCAAATATCACCACGTTGATTGCAGCGATCGTGCTCTATCAGTTCGGTTCCGGCCCGATTCGCGGATTCGCTGTGACGTTGGCCATCGGCATCATCTCCTCGGTGTATACCGCCGTGATCGTGACGCGCCTGGCGTTCCAGTTTATTTACTGCCGAGGTTCAAAAGAACCTCAGAAGATCAGCATTTGAGGAGGTGGCGCCATGATGTATCTCATTAAGCCCGGTTTTTATGTCAACCTCATGGGCCAGGCCAAAAAGGTGGCCGTGATCGCCGGCATCCTCGTGCTCGCTTCCTGGCTGCTGGTGTTTACCAAAGGACTCAACTTCGGCATTGACTTTGCGGGTGGTACCGAGGCCCTGGTGCAGTTTAAACAAGGGCAGGTTGATGTGGCCGAACTCCGCAAAATTGCAGAAGAAACCGGTCTCGACACGCCTGAGGTCGTCAACTACGGTTTGAGCGACGACGGTTCTTACCTGATCCGCAGCCGTTCTCACGGCGTGCTGACCGAAGATGCGAAGGTCAAGATCAAATCTGCGATCGTGGCCGAAATGGGCGAGCCCAGCCTTTGGGACGATTCCGATGAGACCGGCGAAGAAATCCGCGTTCAATACAAAGAAAATAAAGATAAAGAAAAGTTCGTCGAGATTTTAAAGAATCTGGGCTTCAACGAAGCGGCCGTTTCGACGCAATCGGAGGGCACAAACCCCGTCCTGCTGCTCAACCTCGGTGGCGTAAAGGCGCAAATTAACAAGGATTTAAAGGCCAAGTACGGCGAAAAATACATCGGCATCGTCCGTCTGGAATCGGTCGGTTCGGCGGTGGGTCAGCAGCTGCGCAACCAGGGGATTTTGGCCGTTCTTTACGCCATGATCGCCATTCTGGTTTACGTCGGCCTGCGGTTTGATTTGCGTTATGCGCCCGGCGCTGTGGTCGCCCTGTTCCACGATGTCTCTCTGCCTCTCGGCGTCTTCTGCATCTTTAACGTGCAGTTCGACCTCACGGTGGTCGCCGCTTTGCTCGCCATCGTCGGTTACTCGCTGAACGACACCATCGTCATTTACGACCGCATCCGCGAGATGCTGAAGCTCGGTGAAGGCAAGGATTTGGCCGACACGATCAACCGCTCGCTTTGCCAGACCCTCACGCGTACGGCGATCACCTCGATCACCACGTTCCTTGCGGTCATCGCGCTCTTTGTGTGGGGCGGCGGTTCGCTGCACGGCTTCTCGCTCACGATGCTGCTCGGTATCGTTTTTGGTACTTTCTCCTCTCTTTACATTGCCAGCCCTGCAGTTCTGGTGATGGATGGTATCCTCAAAAAGCGGCATGACGCGGCCAAAGCTGCGGCTGAGCATGCTTGAGGCTTCCTTTGCCTGCCCATCGGATCGAGTGGCGTCTCGCCCAGGTTGATCCCCTTCTCGTAGAATCCCTTTCAAATTCGCTGCAGTTGCCGCCCCTCCTGTCGCATCTTCTGGTTGCGCGGGGGGTGACCAGCCCGGAAGAGGCGGAGCGCTTTTTGAGCCTCTCTTTGCAGGAAATGCCCGATCCCGCGCTGATGGCCGACATCGATCTGGCTGCGAAACGCCTGATTCAGGCCGCGCAACATGGCGAAATAATTGCGATTTATGGCGATTACGATGTGGATGGGATCACGAGCACCGCGCTCTTGTCGCTGTTTCTGCGCGAGGCCTTTGGGGTCACACCTCTGCAAAAAATTCCGCATCGATTGAAGGATGGCTATGGCCTGACCTGCGATCACGTGCGGCAGATGGTGGAGCAAAAGGTGCAGCTTCTGGTCACCGTCGACAACGGTTCGTCTTCGGTGGAGGAAGCGAAACTCGCCCGCGAGCTGGGCCTCGACGTGATCGTGATCGATCATCATCAAATCAGCGAGCCGGAACCCGATGTGGTCGCGCATCTGAATCCTCACCGAAAGGCTTGCCAGTACCCCTGCAAGGATTTGGCAGCGGTGGGGGTGGTCTTCACACTGATCTCGCAAGTGCGCAGGATCCTTAAAGATTCTGGAGACTCACGCCTGGCTCAGTTGCGGCTTGCGCGCTATCTGGATTTGGTGGCGCTGGGCACTGTGGCCGATGTGGCGCCGCTTCGCGGTTGGAATCGCACGCTGGTGCGCTATGGCTTGCTCGAGATGCGCCGTTCCCCGCGTTGTGGGTTGCTGGCGCTGTTTCAGACGGCCAAACTGACGCCTGCCCAGGTGACCGCTCACGATTTGGGTTTTCGCCTGGCACCGCGTTTGAATGCCGCCGGTCGTTTGGGCGATGCCGCGTTGGGGCTCGAGCTGATTTTATGCGAGGATCCGGCTCAGGCGCATCGACTGGCTTTGCAGCTCGAAGCTTTAAATCAGGAACGCAAGGCCATCGAACATCGCGTGATGGCTCAGGCAGTCTCTTTCATCGAGTCCGATGAGTCCAAAAAATCATTGTCGGCGCTGGTGTTAGCAAATTCGGAATGGCATTTCGGTGTGCTCGGCATCGTGGCTTCAAGGCTGGTCGAACGCTTTGGTCGTCCGGCCGTTTTGCTTTCGGAGCAAGGTGGGATTTGGAAGGGAAGCGCCCGAAGCGTGACCGGTTTCGATATGAAACAGGCGCTCGATCGCTGCTCGGATCTCCTGGTGCGTTACGGCGGTCACAGCGGTGCGGCGGGGCTCTCTATTGAGAAGCAAAATTTCGCTCAATTTGAAACCGATTTTTGTAAAATTACACAAGAAGCGAATCTTTCGGCTGATTTTTGCGAAACGCGCGACATCGATGCGGATGTCGCGTTGTCGGCGCTTTCTTTTGCGGATGTGGAAGCGTTCGAGCGGCTGGAGCCTTGTGGATCCTGCAATCCGGCTCCGGTATTGAGAGCTCTGCGTGCGCGGGGGCAAGGGCAGGTCAAAAACGAGCATTTGTTTATAAAATTCGATATTTGCGATGCTCAGGCTCGGGCGGTCGCCTGGGGGCAGGCCGAAAAACTCGCCTGGCTTTCTTACCCGGTGGACGTGATTTTTACCCCCAGAATCGAATCCTGGGGCGGTCAGTCTCGCGTCGTTTTTGATGTTTTGGATTTGGAGCCTTCGCAATGAGCCGCAGGGAACGCGTTCGCGCCACAAATTTAGTGCCCAGGGCCAATCCTAAGCGCGACGGCATTTTTTTGATTCTGGCGGCCATCGCGTTGGCGGGACTGCTGGCTTACAAGATGCATATGGGCGAAAAGACGGCTCATTTTATGGAGTGGCTGGCGCCCAGCGAGACGTTGCCTCAAACGGCGCTGGATTCGGACGCAGGCCGAGAGAATCGTACGGAAGAGGAAAAAGATGTCGAGAATTAAGAGTTTTGGACCGGAAGTGCCGCCGTTACCTGAAAATGCCTGGGTTTGCCTGAATCACCGCTTTTTTGGTTCAGACGAGATCGGCGGTCATTGCGTGGTGCCTAAGCTGGAGGCTTTGCCGGTCAACTGGACCGAAATCTTTGGCCGCGATGCGCCGAAAACCCTGGAGGTGGGCTTTAACCGGGGCGTCTTTTTGCAAGAGCTCGCCGAGCGCTGGCCCGATTGCGATCACGTGGGGATCGAAATCCGACGCCGCTTTGCCTGGCATCTGGTCAACGAGATCGGATCGAAGAAAAAACAAAGTAATATCAGGGTGTTATGGGCTGATGCGAAGAACGTGGTGCAAACGATTTTTGCGCCCGAATCCCTGAGTCACATGTTCATCACCTTCCCCGATCCCTGGTGGAAAGCGCGCCATGCCAAGCGCCGCCTGGTCGATTTGGACTTTGCCCGAAACATCGTGTCGATGCTCAAAAAAGAGGGTCGCGTTTGGGTGAAATCCGATGTGCCTGCGATTTCGGAAGAAATTTCGGCGGCTTTGACGGCCTGCCCCGAATTGAAGGGCCCCATTCCCTTTGCTCAGGATGACTTGCCGCTCACTTACAGGGAGCGCCGCTGTCTGACTCAGAATCTCGAAATCTATCGGTTTTATTACGAAAAAACGGTGTAATTGGTGAAAACCGCGTCCGCTTTTGCTCCATCTGGCGGCCCGCTGAGTGCAGAAATGAATTTATGGCCGGCGATGGCTTTTGGCGCGTTGACAACCTTGTTCTATACGTTTAAAGTGACGCACCATCCGAATTGAGGGGATTTAAAAATGGACAGAGACTTGATCGATAACGATGAGCCCCCGAAGGAAGTCCTCGATAAGGAAGCCGAAAAATTTCGGCAATTGTTGTTGCGTGAAAAAAACAAACTTTTAAAAAACGCTCAACGAACCTTAACGGAAGATATGACCATCGATCAGGACGACTTGCCTGACGAGATGGATTTATCGGCTGCGGATTACAACCAATCGCTGACTTTTCGTTTGCGCGGGCGTGAGCGCTTGCTGATGAATAAGATCGAGTCTGCTTTGCAACGCCTGGATTCGGATGAGTTTTTCTGGTGCCAAAACTGTGGCGATTTTATTGGGCTCAAACGCCTGGAAGCGCGTCCGGTCACTACGCTTTGCATCCGCTGCAAAGAACGGGAAGAGCGCCACGAAACGGTGCATTCGGAGACTCGCGGTCGCTAACTGCTGAATCTTAAAGTGATTTTCTTAAAAAGCCTCAGCCGGATGACTGAGGCTTTTTTGTTTGAGGCGCCGGGGTTTGAAGTTTCAAGGCGCAAATACAAAAAAGGCCCGGATGAACCGAGCCTTTTTGAGGAAGCGAAACGGAATTACTTGCCGAGCTTCTTCAATTCCTCATCGATGAGCTTCTTGAAGTTTTCGATGGGTTGCGCGCCCTTGATCTTGCGGCCGTTGATGAAGAACGCGGGGGTGCCGGTGGCGCCGAGATCGCTGGCGGTCGCTTTGTCTGCATTGATTTGAGCCTTGATGGCTTCGCTCTCAAAGTCTGCCTTGAACTTTTCGACGTTAAGGCCGAGCTCCTGAGCGTATTTATCAAGATCGTCTTTGGTGAGCGCCTTCTGATTGTTGAACAGCATGTCGTGCATTTCCCAGAACTTGCCCTGTTCCTTGGCGGCGAGAGCGGCCTGGGAGGCGAGGGGAGCATCCTTGTGGAAAGGCAGCGGGTTATGCTTGAAGACGATGCGGATCTTGTCGCCGTAATCCTGCTCGAGCTGCTTGATCGTAGGCACGACGCGGTTGCAGAAGGGGCATTGGAAGTCGGAGAATTCGACGATGGTGATGGGCGCCTTCGGGGAACCCCACATCGCGTCCTTATTCTCGTCGATCTTTACGGTGTAGACCTTGTTGGGATCTTCAGCGGGACGACCAGCCGGAGCGGCCTTCTTTTCGGCGCCGTTCTTGATGATTTCGCTGTAAACGTTTTCGGCCTTGGTGCCCTTGGCGACCATCGCCTTGGCGGCAGCGAGCTGCTCATCGATCAGCTTGGTGAAGTTCTCGACGGGTTGGGCACCGACGATGTTGCGGCCGTTGATGTAGAAGTTGGGCGTACCGCTGGCACCGATCTGGGCAGCGAGATCCTGGTCGGCCTTGATTTGCGCCTTGACCTTGTCGCTGTCCATGTCGGCTTCGAACTTCGCCTTGTCGAGGCCAATTTCGGCGGCGTAAGCGAGCAGGTTTTCACGACCAAGCGCCTTCTGGTTGGCGAACAGTTTGTCGTGCATTTCCCAGAACTTACCCTGCATACCGGCGGCGAGAGCGGCCTGGGCGGCGAGGGGCGCGTCCTTGTGGAAGGGCAGCGGGTTCTGCTTGAAGATGACGCGGACGTCGTTGGGGTACTTCTCGGCGATTTGCTTCAAAGTGGGGACGACGCGGTTGCAGAAGGGGCATTGGAAGTCGGAGAACTCGACGATGGTGACCAATGCGTTGGCCGGGCCCCTGGCGTTCTTGGCTTCGTCGTCAGAGACAGGAACCTTGTAAGTGGTCTTGTCTTCAGCAGGCTCTGGACGCTGAGGCGCCGCCGCTTTGGTGAGGCCCTTTTCGGTCAGCTTGGCGTACACGTCCTTGCGGGCGGTGCCGTTCTTGATCAGATCTTCGGCCTTCTTCACTTCTTCGTCGATCAGCGCCTTGAAGTTTTCAAAGGGCTGAGCGCCGACGAGCTGACGGCCGTTGATGAAGAAGTTGGGCGTACCGTTGGCACCAAACTGAGAGGCGACCGCCTGATCGGCCTTGATTTGCTCCTTGACCTTGTCGCTGTCCATGTCGGATTCGAACTTCGCCTTGTCGAGGCCCAGTTCTTCGGCGTAAGCGAGCAGGTTTTCGCGAGAGAGCGCCTTCTGGTTGGCGAACAGTTTGTCGTGCATTTCCCAGAACTTACCCTGCATACCGGCGGCGAGAGCGGCCTGGGAGGCGAGGGGGGCGTCCTTGTGGAAGGGCAGCGGGTTGTTGCGGAAATGGACCTGAACCTTGTCGCCGTAGGTGTCCATCACCTGCTTGACGGTGGGCAAAACGCGGGCGCAGAAGGGGCATTGGAATTCAGAGAATTCGACGATGGTGACGAGCGGTTCGCTGCCACCCTTGATCGCCACAGATGTCGGATCCAAAGGCATCTTGTAGACGGTCTTGCTCGCATCCTGCTTGGGCGTGGGGGCCTTCTTTTCTTTGTAGTTGGCCTTGACGCGGAGCTTGTAGACTTCGTTCGCAGCGGTGCCCTTGGCGGTCAGCTTCTGAACTTCGGCGAGCTCTTCGTCGATGACCTTCTGGAAGTTTTCGAAAGGCTGGGCGCCGGAAACTTCTTTGCCGTTCACCAGGCTGTTGGGGGTGCCCCTGATGCCGAGCTTGTTGGCCAAATCCATATCGGCCTTGACTTGCGCCTTGACCGCGTCGCTGTTCATGTCGGCTTCAAATTTGGCAACATCGAGGCCGATTTCTGCAGCATATTTCTTGAGATCTTCGACAGAAAGCGCCTTCTGGTTTGCAAACATCTTGTCGTGCATTTCCCAGAATTTGCCCTGGTTGGCTGCAGCGATAGAGGCCTGAGCGGCGGGCATGGCGTTCTTGTGGAAGGGCAGAGGGTTCTGCTTGAAGACGACGCGGACTTTGCCGGCATATTTTTCTTCAATCTGCTTCAGCGTGGGGACAACGCGGGAGCAGAAGGGGCATTCGAAGTCAGAGAATTCGACGATGGTGACCGGAGCGGTCGCTGCGCCCTTAGTAGTTTTCAGGCTGTTTGCGACGGGAACGAGGTCGCTGTCGTTCTTAGCGGAAGCAGCGGTCTGAGCGTTGTTACCCGAGTTTTGATTGCAAGCAGAAACAGAAATGGCCAGGGCGACGACAAGCCCAAGTCCTAAACGACCAAACTTTTTCATAGGTTCCTTCCTATCCTCGCTCTGCGAGGTGACATGTAAAAGTTAATAAAATCGATAAGTTACACTTCAAAAAGCTCATTTCGGGGCGGCGGAAGAAGAGGTGGATCAGCGCGCTGCAATTTTGAGAGCGCTGATGAACAGGATTCAGGTCCCGGCAAACTGCCGTTTCCTGGAAGTGGCTCCGCCGAAGGCAAAGTGAGCAATGCATTGAACGTACCGATTTGATTGGAGAAAAACGCTCTATGCTGCATCATCTCAGGATCGCGATCGAGGCAGTAAACATTTTTGACCACGATGACCATTCCACCATCGGGCAAAAGATCGCAGCTCACGGATACGCCGCATTCGTCGGTGGGGGGATCGGGATCTTCCGATTCTGCGCGCTCGTTTTCGTCCCAGGGACAGAGCGCATCAGAAAGATCGAGAGAGATAAAAATATCTGTAGATTCAATGGGTTGAGCTGCTTTCGATTCCGAAAATGCGCTCACACAAAGCAGCAGCGCACTCAAAAAAATGAGTGAAAAATGCTGCAAAATGTGGGGTAAAACAGCCAACCTTTATCAATCCACCTCAAAAAAAGAAGCGGTTTCCTACCACTCCGGCACAAAAGAGTCAACGGGCACAGGGGCGAATGAACAGCGCAAGTGTATTTTTGAAGGACGTCAGGGGCCGGATGGACGGGTGATTATGAACTGTTTTCAAGATTTTTACGTAACTCGTTAATAATACTCGAAAATCTTCGACCTATAGTGGATCTGTGGATGCCCATCCGCTTGGCGTAAGCAGCCGCGTTGTCTCCCTGATTGTTCAAATCGAGGCAGGCTGTGATGAGCTCCAGCTGGTCGGGCTTCAGGCGGGAGAGGGCCGCTTTGAGCCGCTCGATATCCACGCGATCACAAAGTTGAGTCTCGGGATCTTCGTCGGCTAACTGGTCGATCATCAAAGCATTTGTTAAAGCTACAATGCTGCGTGTGACCACTTCTGCATCGGGCAATCGGTCGTTTGAGGGGCGATCGAGCACCATTTCTGCAATCTGTGCATCTCTCAGCGCCCGATATTGTGCCCGCCGCAAGGGGAGCGTTTCGCCCAGGTGATCGATGATGTAACCGCGCACCGATTTTCGGGCATAAAGTTCAAAATTGACGTGTCTGGCGCGGTCAAATCGTTGTTGCGCTTTATAAACAGCAACCCACCCATTCTGGATGAGATCTTCAAGCTCAACATGCCCGGGCGGAAGCAGTCGATACACTCGCCTGGCTTCTTGAATGACCAGCTTGGTGAGTCCGGGATCGGTAGGATGTTGCATGTGCAGTGTGATGCAATGTCAATCGAGGCTGATGCCGAGCAAACGCTCAATTCTGGGACGTAACTCTGTGGAATCTTTAATGATTTTTGAAATACGCAGGGACAGATCCTGACGGCGCTTTTCAGAAAGCGCGGGGTAATAGTTCTGAATCACATCCTGGACTGCTGCCTGAATGGCTTCGTTCGGTGTCGCGAATTCACCCTGTTGCCATCTCTGGGCTGCGCGCCGATAAAACAGCTCGCTTCCGATCGCTTCCTGAACCGCCTGAACCTGCGAGACTTTTTGCACGGGCTCCACCGGCTGAACGGCCTGAGCTTTTTGTACGGGCGAGACGGCTTCAACCTGCGAGATTGCCTGGATGGAGGAGACACGTCGAACGGCGTCGATCGGTGCGACCTCGCTTACGGACTCGACGGGAGCTGCAGGCTGCACCGGCCCAAAGTCATCATCGGAGCGTTTTTTGGCCATAACTGTGTTCAGCGCTTGATCGTTTTGGTGAGATCGAGCTTCTTCTTATTCCGTTGATCGTCACCTGGATGGATAAGAATCCTAAATTCATCGTATAATAGCTGCTCTTCATTTCTGACAACAATACTATGCCACCCTGTGGGTAACTCATATTTAAAGAGTGGGGTCTCTTTCACCTTTTGTTTATCGATATAAGCCATGCCCGGAGGATTCGTCTTCAGCGAAAAGAGCCCCATCTCCTGGTTTTCACTCACGTTTTTCGGTTGGGAGGCCGAATTCGTCGTTGATTTCGAGGCGGTTCTGGTCGACCCCGCCGGTTTAGACGTCGTTCTGGAGGCCGTTTTACCGGTTTGCTGAGACTGCTGAGCAGCCTGGGCTGCGGTGTTTGAGGCTTGAGCCGTTCCTTTGGAGGGTAAAGCGATCTCAAGATCGATTTTGCGGTCGGTGGTTTGGGGTATCTCACGCGTAACCGTCTGGTAACCAGGCGCGGATGCGACGATTTTTGCTTGTCCGTCGTTTTTCAGACTGGGCAGCTTCATCCCCATTTCACCTTTGGCAATTTTTGGCAAAACCTGCTGGCGTTCGTCCTGAATCAGTTTTAACTCCGCATGAGCGGGGTCGGGAAGAATGTTGACTTCGATAAATTCGGGAAGCATGCGAACGACATCGAATGGCTGCTGACCGGGCTGCTGTAAGTTGAGCGAACCCGACCATTCTATGTAATTCGCTTTTTTGAGCTTCAGCAGATGCTCGCCCAAAGCAAGGTCGCTGATGTCGATGGGGGTCGAGCCGCGTTCCTGTCCATCAATCAAAATGGTCGCGCCTTCGGGATCGCTGTTCACATGAACGCTGGCGGTCATCGCTTTGGGCTCCAATCGAATCTCGTGGGGCCGGATCTCTCCGTAAGTCAGTTCCAGGTTTGCTTCGTAATCCAGATACCCTTCAGCCTTTGCCGTGATTAAATGTTTTCCAGCTTCTAACTGCTCAATTAATAAAGGATTTTCACCCTTTGGCTGAGGCTGGCCGTCGATGTAAACGATCGCTTGTTCTGGTGTAACGCTGATCCGCAATCCGCTTGCAAGGGGATTGGTGAAAAGCAAATACATGGCAAAACAAAACATCGCTGTGACAATCGTAATCGACAGAAGAATGAGTCCGCGATGGCTGTTGGGTTCTTCGGGTTCCTCATACTGGGAGAGAACGTTTGGAGTGTCTTGATGCGAATTGGCATCGGGCAATGGCTGCGGAGGAGGTGCAGTGGGCGCTTCGGCTTCTTTCTGCTTACGTTTCCAGATAGCGGTCGAAAGCTCGTCATCATCCCAGTTTAATTCAGGATTTTGAACGTGAAAATCCTGTGTCTCCGCGTTGGCCGTGCCGTCATCTTCGGCATCGTGAGCGCGCCTCGCTTCGGGGATATGCAGCTTCGCGTATTCTTTGAATTCCGCGTTTTTGCGCTGTTCTGCGAGGAACTCTTTTTCAAAGGTTTGGCGAATGTAGCTTCCAAGCTCTTTCCGGCCATAAAAATTGCCGGTTTGATATAAAAATCGTTGCAGCGCCTCCCCAAATTCGGACGCATGCTGATAGCGATCCTCGGGATTGCGCTCCAGGCCTTTCATCAGAATGCGTTCGAGTTCAGGCGGAATATCGCGATTGAGGGTGCTCGGGCGGCGAATATCGACGTTGCGCACCTTCTCGAGGGTCGAAAAATCGCTTTCGCCCTGAAAGCAGCGTTCCAATGTGAGGAGCTCATAAAAAACCACAGCGAGCGAAAACAAATCGGAACGGCGATCGATGGGTCGACCGCGCACCTGTTCCGGGCTCATGTAGCCAAATTTACCTTTTAAAATGCCCGCTTGCGTCTTTGCTTCTTTACCTGTGGCTTTCGCAATACCGAAATCGATCAGCTTGGTTTCGCCGTCATAACTCAAAATGATGTTTTGAGGGGAAATGTCGCGGTGGACCAGGTTGAGCGGCTGGTGATTTTCGTTGTGTTTGTTGTGTGCATATTCGAGCGCCTCGCACACTTCTTTAATAATGTGACAGCACATGGGAATGCTGAGAAATTCATGGCGCTTGCGCGCTCTGTCCCAGACCACTCTCAGGTCTTTGCCCTGGACATATTCCATGGCAATGAACAGGGAGCCGTCCGTATTGCCCAGTTCGTAAATTTGGCTGATGTTGGCGTGGTTGAGCTGTACCGCGATGTTTGCTTCGTCGATAAACATCGTGGTGAACTCTTTATCTTCAGCGATGTCGGGCAATACGCGCTTTAAAGCGACGCGGCGTTCAAAGCCTTCAACTCCGTAGGTGACGGCCTTAAAGACTTCGGCCATACCGCCAACAGCGATGCGCTCGACGAGGTAATATTTGCCAAATTTAACGGGCTCGCGCACTCGAATATCCTCGCACGGGCAGTGCGATCGGGGTCGCACTGCTGTTCAAAATGTACATAAACTAAGTCAATATAGCGCGGGAGTCAATGAAGGTGCCTTACTGGACCAGCGCCTGAGCGGGTTCTTGCCGGGCTGCGGCGTTTGCGGGGAAGAAGGCGCCGAGCAGGCAAAACAGGATGGCCATGCCGAGCGCAGCCATCCAGACCCAGGCAGGAAATGCGAAGAAAGTATCCGGTTTATAAGGGAATTCCGGCAAATGGGTGGCGACGTAATCGACGAGTTTGGAGGCTCCGAATCCGACGCCCGTACCCAACACGCCGCCGAAGAGCCCGATGACCGAAGCTTCGCCCAAAATGATCGAGCGAACGTCGTGACGACTGGCGCCCAATGCGCGCAATACCCCGATTTCTCTACGCCTTTGGTAGATGATCATGAAGAAGAGCTGGCTGATGTTGATGGCCGCGATGGCGACGATCACGAAGCTGACCAGTGCGAAGACGCTCTCGACGGTTTTGATGATGTTGGCGGCTTTTTCGGCGTTTTCGGTGCTGTCGGCCAGGTCGAAGCCCATGTCGCGCACGGCCTGCACGATTTGAGGCACACTGGTCTGATCTTTTACCTTTAAGATGAGGCTGTGGTAGAGCTCGGAGGATTCGCTGCCGGAATAGATGCCGTTTAAACGCTTGACGTAGCCGATGGGCATGGTGACGCCGATAGTGATCGCTTTGTCGGAGAAGCCCACGAGGCGGATGCGGCGGGTGAGCGGTTTGCCGGTGGAGCGACCCAAAAACGATTTGCCGAACGTGATGTTGAGCTGGAAGCCCATGATCGCGCGCTCGGTGAGTTTGGGCATCTTGGTGCCCTTGGCGTTCTTGAGCGCGGTGGCCAGGCTGCCGTTGTAGATTTCAAGCAAATGGTGCGAAACGAGCACGGGGATCGGGTATTCGCAGGCGGAGGTGTCTTCGGCGCAGTAGCTCAGTCCCGGGCAGTCGGTGAGGCGCGTTTTTTCGGAATATTCGCAAGGCATTTTTTGGCATACGCCGTTTTGGCAGGTGCGACCGTCCACGCAATCCGCATCTGCTTTGCAGGTTGCTTCCTGATCAAAGTCCTTAAAATCATTAATGTTTTGGATTTCATCGGAGACCAGGCTGGGCTCAATGCCGTCCGCGATCAGCTCGGTTGCGATGTCTTTTCCAAAGATTTGTTCGCCGCCATGCCCGCGAGTGGGGAATGTGAACTTCATCTTGGGGTAAACATCTTTGACGCCGGGCACCTTTTTAAATTCCTGCACGATGTTGTCGTCCAGCTGCCGGCTGCCGAGTCCCAAAAAGGATTCGTCGTGCGTCAGGCCCGTGTCGAATTTCTTTTGAACCACCTCGACCTGGTCGACCAAAAAGATGCGTCCCAGGACCACGTTTTTGATGCCCTCGCCGAGTCCCAAAAAGAAAACAAATGTAGAAATACCGACGATGATGCCGATGGAGCTCATCACCAGATTTTTTTTCGAGCGGCGAACGTTCTGCCCAACCATTCGAATCAGTGACGCGATCTTCATGCTTCGGCCCCTTTTTCATCGACCAGATGGCCGTCTTCGATGCGAATGACGCGATGTGCCGCCGCCGAGACGCGCGCTTCGTGCGTGATGATGACGATGGTGTAGCCTTCGCGATTTAACTCTTGGAAAATATTGATGATTTGCTGACCCGTCTGGGTGTCGAGGCTGCCGGTCGGTTCGTCGCAGAGCAGCAATTTGGGCTTAAAGAGCAAGGCCCTTGCGATGGCGACGCGCTGTTTTTGACCGCCCGAGAGGCTGCCCGGAAATGCGTTCAATTTATGTTCAAGACCCACGGCTTTGAGCGTTTCGATGGCGCGCTGCTTGGGGTTGGCAAAATTGACGGGACCTCGGGCAAAGTTTGCGGGCAAGGCCACGTTATCGAGTGCTGAGCAGTGATCGAGCAGGCTAAATTGTTGAAAAACAAAGCCTATCTTTCGATTTCGCAGATCCGACAGCGCGCGGTCCGAGAGTTTTCCCAGATCCTGCCCGTCGATCAGCACCTGACCCGTGTAATCGCGATCGAGGCCACCAATCAGGTTGAGCAACGTGGTTTTTCCTGAACCAGAGGTGCCCACGATGGCCACAAGATCGCCTTCGTCGATGTGAAGGTTAATGTCGCGCAGGGCGTATTCGCCTTCAGCTGCGGTTTTATAGCGTTTATTGATGTTTTTGAGCGTGATCATGGCCTGTCTTTTAACGCCTTGTTTGCAAAACTGCAAAGCCGTTGCCGAAACTAAATATAAAGATGAATAAAAGAAGATGTGGTATCGTTTCGTGCGAGCATTTTGTACAGGAGCTTTATCGATGATTCGTAGACTCATTCCTCTCGCGTTACCTGGTTTGCTGATGGCGGTTTCTGAGGTGAAGGCAGCACCACAAAGCGACGAAAACATGATTTCCCGCAGCGATGAAAATGGGCTGACAGGGGAAGAAAACGCCGCGACCAAGTCTAAAACGAAGAACAGCGTGAAAGAAAGCACCCAAAAAGCGAAAACGCGCGAAAAAGCAAAGCAAAAAGCTCGCGAGGATGAAAGTCAGCGGCAGCAGTCATCGAGGCAGTCCTCCAAAAAACGCCGAAAGCCGCAGCCGTACGAACAGGGTTATATGACGCTCGGTTTTTCGGGCGGTACGGTGCGCCGGCTGGACGATACGCAATTCGTCATTGGTGGAAGTCTGGGCTATTTTATCCTGGATGGTCTGGAGTTATCGGCAGGTGTTGAGGCGTATCTCTTCGGTGAGCCCACCACCTGGACGCTGACGCCGGGCATCCGCTACGTGATCCATCAGCTTTCAACGGTGAATCCTTATCTGGGCGCCTTTTATCGTTATAGCTTTGTGGGTGAATACAAGAATTATGGCGATCTCCCTGATCTTCAATCCATTGGCGTGAGAGCGGGTATTTCGATTCGAACGGGCTCTGCGATCATCAACGTAGGCGGCGTTTATGAAAGGTACATCGAAGCGTCCAAGCAATATTATAAAGATAATTATGAGTTTTATCCGGAAATCTCGTTTGGTATCGCTCTGTAGTCTGCTGGGCGCGATCTGCATTCTGGGTATGGGGTGCGGATCGCGCATTTCTTCGGCGGAGCGCTGGGAACTGCAGGCGCTTGAAGCCGAAAAATCGGGCGACTGGGGAAAAGCGTTTGAATGCTATGGGCAGTCGGCTCAATCAGACGAGAGCGCTTCATTAAAAGCTGCAGCGCTTCGTCATCAGGTTGAGATGCTGCTTAAACTGAACAAGATCGATGATGCAGCGCAACTGGTTAAAAAGATTGAACAAACTGGCGACATAAACCAGGCTTCCATGGCGATGCTGATGCTTTCGGCTTCATGCGAATGGTTACAGACTCAAATACCGAAAGCATGCGATACGCCCGCGGCAGATCGCCTTTTGGAACGATGGACTCAAAACTGTCTCGATGAGGCGATGCTGGCGTCTTTTGGGCGCATGGAAGGGCGTTGTGCGGGGCAGGCGCTTTGGCTGGCATCGCAAAGGCATCAGGGGCAGCAGAAGGAAGCGGAGTTGCAAGCGTTGCTGGAGCGCCCGTCAGACGATCCTTTCTGGGACGATGCCGCATGGTCTCTGGCGCAGTTTTATGTTGAAAATCAAGACCTTAAAAAAGCGGTGGATGTGGCTTTAAGGCTGGTCTTCGAGCGGGGGCAAAACCGTTGGCCCAATATGGGCAGCGAACGCAGCGATTTGACCGACGACGCGCTTTTTTTGGCCGCCTGTGTGGAGTGGGAGGATCTCAAAAATGCCCCGCGCGCAAGAATTCTCTTTCAACAATTGGTCTCAGAGATGCCTGGGAGCGTTTGGGCAGACGATGCGCTGTGGTTTTGGAGTCAGTCAGAGCCGGATCCGAAAAAGATTCAACAAAAATTATCAAAAAATTACCCGGAGAGTTCATATTTAAACGTGACCCCTGATTCAAAGCCAAAGTCTTGCCATCTATGGAACCGCTGATTCGCGTTGAAGATCTGTGCCATCGCTTTGATTCAAAGCTCGTCTTATCGCAGATCGGATTTGAGCTCTTTCAAGGAGAATGCCTCGCATTGGTAGGTAAGGGTGGAGCAGGGAAGTCTTTAATTTTAAAGATGATTTGCGGCTTATTGAGGCCATCTTCCGGTCGCGTTTATGTCTTTGATCAAGAGATAGCGCATGCTTCTGAAGCTTCGCTCTTCGCTTTGCGAAAACAGATTGGATTTGTCTTTCAGAATAACGCGCTGTTCGATGCACTGACGGTGATCGAAAATGTGAAATTCCCGTTGATACGAGCGGGGTTAAATGATGGAGAAGCGACAAGGCAGGCCCTCGGATGTCTGGCTCAGGTGGGACTCGAACAGGCCGCTTCAAAATGGCCGAATGCGCTTTCGGGCGGTATGAAAAAACGCGTCTGTCTGGCCCGGGCATTGGTCAGCAAGCCCAAACTTTTGCTCTGCGATGATCCCACCGCAGGCCTCGATCCCGTGACCACACAACGGATTTTTCGTTTGATCGGCGAGACGCAGCGCCAGCTTTCGGCGACGGTCATCCTGGTGAGCCACGAGATTTCGGCCTTGCGCCAGCTTTGTGAGCGCATGTTATTAATCGATGGCGGTCAAGTCTTGTTCGATGGCTCCTTTGAGCAGGGTCGCCTCTGCAGCGATGATCGGGTGAGCGGGTTTTTAAACCGGGGTATGAGCGCTTGCTTTTAGAAAATGATCAATCAAATTAAACAGTTATTAGAAAACTTCGGCGATTTTTGCCTCTTTATCGGACGGACCTTAAAGGCTTGCGTCTGCGGCTCATGGGATCGGTTTGAACTCTTGCGCATTTTGTATCTGGTGGGGGTGTGTTCGTTGCCGATTATCCTTGCGACCGCACTGTTTGCAGGCGCGATCGTGGCCACCCAGGTGGGCAGCTATGTGACCAAATACCGCGCATACGAGGTGGTGGGCTGGGGCTTCGGCTTTGGTACCTTCAGAGAACTCGGTCCCTTGCTCATCGGTCTCATGTTTTCGGGTCGCGTGGGCGCGCATCACGCCGCAGAACTGGGCACCATGAAGGTCACCGAACAGATCGATGCCTTGCGCGCATTGGCGATCGATCCCATCGAATACCTGGTGGTTCCAAGATTGGTCGCCATGGTCGTGATGATGACTTTATTGAATATTATCGGTGACTTTTGCGCTTTGGTGGGCGGTATGGTGACCTCTTATGTGCTGGTGGGTGTGGATCCTTATGTGTTTTGGAATTCATTCTGTGAATATGTCAAACTGGGAGATTTCTTGAACGGCTGTGCGAAAGCGGGTTGCTTTGGCGTATGTATCGCATTTGTGAGCTGTTACATGGGCATGTCGGTCCAGGGAGGGGCGCCCGCGGTGGGCCGAGCCGTCAACAACAGCGTCGTCTTCTCGGCGGTCGGCATTTTTGCCATGGATTATGGGGTCACCTGGTTGTGGAATTGAGATGTCTCTCATCGCTGTAATTCAACAGGATTTGCGATCGATCGCATCGACTCTGAGCGGCACGCTGACCTCCTTGTTTAAAGATCCTATTGAAAACAAGGAGTTATGGAGCTCTCTCTATCAGCTGGGTTATCGCAGCGTCTTCTTCGTTTTGCTGACCCTCGGCTTTCTGGGGGCCATCATGAACCTGCAGACGGGCTATCAGGCGCAGCGCATTTTGGGCGATTGCGCGATGGTGGGTGAGCAGATGATGCCGCTTTTGGTGCGGCAACTGGCGCCTACGCTGACGGGATTGATGGTGGCCACTCGCGTGGGGAGCGGGATTGCGGCTGAGCTGGGCAGCATGGTGGTGACGGAGCAGGTGGATGCATTGCGGATGTGCGGCGCTTCTCCCATCGGTTATCTGTTAAAGCCGCGCTTCTTAGCCTGCATGGTGATGGTCCCTGCGCTCACCGTTTTTGGTGGAGTGATCGCGTTTGTGGCAGGCCTCGTCGTCTCCGGCTGGGTCTTTGGCATTCAACCGGCAAGTTATGCCTGCTTCGATCAGGTCAACAGATGGGATGTATGGGAATGCTGTATAAAAGCCTTTGTTTTTAGCATGGTTATCCCCATCGTATCGGGCTCTGCAGGCTTAAATGCGTACGGAGGCAGCGAAGGCGTTGGGGAAGCGACCACCAAAGCTGTGGTCGAATCCTGCCTCGCGGTGATCATGCTCGATTTGCTGGTGGGAGGGGTGATCTTTTTACTTCGATGATTCAATTTTGCGATGTGTGCAAAAAATTCGGTGAGCAGACCGTGCTCGATCATGTGAGCCTTACGGTTTTTGATGGACAAGTACTCTTCATTGTTGGAAAAAGCGGCGCCGGAAAATCGGTACTGGTCAAGCATTTGATCGGCCTGCTGCAGCCGGATACGGGACAAATCTTTTTTGATGGGGACGAGATAACCCATTGGAAAGAAAAAGATTTTTATCCTCTTCGCCTCAAATGTGCCATGGTGTTTCAGCACAGTACGCTCTTTGATTCCATGTCGCTCATCGAAAATGTGGCGCTTCCGTTGCGAAAACACAGGCATCTGAGCCATCAGGAGAGTTTAAAGCAGGCGCTCGAAAAACTGGCGCTGCTCGGCATGGAATCTTATGCGGATCAGTTGCCTGCGATGATCGGCGATGGCATGCGAAAGCGGGTGGCGATCGCGAGGGCTTTGATGTTGGAACCCAACTATGTGATTTTTGATGAGCCTACGACGGGGCTCGATCCCCTTTCTGCAGAGCAGGTGGATCAGCTCATCCGGCGCTTGTCCGACGAGTTAAAGGTGACCAGTCTGGTCGTATCTCACGATTTGAGAAGCATTTTTACAGTTTCAGACAGGATAGTGATGCTCTATGAGGGTAAAATTCATTTCGATGGGACGCCTGAGCAGTTTGCAGCTTGTGAGGATCCTGTGATCTATCAGTTTGTGCGCGCTTTGCCAGATGGACCGATGGTCTGATATGTGATGTCATGAATGAGCGCAGTTTAAAGATTAAAGTAGCTTTGGTGGTGGTTATCGCGATCGTGCTGTTCATCGGCTTTATGTCGGTGCTCGGCCGCTTTTCGATGGGCGATAAGATCGCGTATTTTGTAGAGTTTCAGGATTCAGGATCGCTGCTTCAGGGGGCTCCTGTAAAGGTTGCGGGCGTGCGCGCCGGGCGCATCGAAGCGGTCCAGTTTCTGGCAGGGCGAACCGAAAAAAAGAGCCCTCATCGAGGCATTTACGAAGCGCCGGTGAATGTCAGAATCCATGTGATTCTTGAAGCTTCTTTTTCACCCGCGATCCGCGAAAATTCGGAGTTCTACGTCACATCCCAGGGAGTGTTAGGTGAAAAATACCTCGAAGTTGTGCCCGGTTCCGCCGAGAGTCCCGTTTTAACGGACGGCGCTTACGTGCGGGGTACGGATCCTGCGCGCCTCGATCAACTGATGTCACGCGGGGATGCGATCTTAAGGCATATCGATGCAGCGCTGGTGGGTACCGAGGATGTGAACATCGCCGATTTGGTGTTTCATCTTACGAATCTAACTCAGCATCTGGATGGCTATCTCGTTTCGCATCAACCGCAAATCGAATCGATGACCGCAAATCTGGACCAAATCTTAGGGGATTTGCAGTCTATCGTCGCAGAAATCAGATCCAATTTGAATGCTCAGACAGTGATGCGGGATGTCAAAGAGGTCAAGGAGTCTTTGACGTCGGTGCTTCATCAGTTTGATCGCACTCTGCATCTTGCGGACACTGCATTTAACGATATCCATACCGCCGCAGGGGAACTTTTAAAGGAAGAAAATCGTTCGCAAATTCAACAGGTGATTAAACATTTAACAGAGGCGTTGTCTGAGGCAAAAGCGCTGCTTTCGCACAGCGATCAACTGGTATTGCAGGTGTCGGAAGGCCGCGGTCTGGTCGGGCAGATGCTTCAGGATCGCACGATGTATGATGACTTAAAAGAGATCGTACGCTTGATTAAGCGCCATCCATGGAAGCTCTTCTGGAAGGATTAAAGGCGGGGATCAGTGCAGTTGAGGAGCGCTGCAACCCCAGGGCGTGACGGGGGCTTCCGGCTCTGTCGTGGTGCCTGTGGGCTGTGAAGGTTGTGAAGGTTCGTCTGTTTGCGTGGGTTCGGGTGGCTCGATGACAGGCTCAGGCTTCTTTTGAGGCATGCAGACTTCTTTGGTTACATTGGTGCTGGCATTGTTCTTAAAGCCTGCGACGGTTTCCTTTTGTGTTTCGGGCAGATCGGCGCAATTGTGGTTGTTCGAGGCGGCCTTCGAGACACAAATGCCTGTTCCTGCCTGTTCGGGATCCTCTACACAAAAAGTACCTGCAAATCCGCTGAGATCGGGGCATGAGCCGTTGCAGGAAAGGCTGCAGAATCCGCCTTCATGGCAAAAGCCTTTGCTGGTGGTGCTGGTGTAAAAGGCGCAGTCTTCAGGGCATCCGCAAGGTGATCCCACAAAGGGGCGTTCATCGCCGCCCACACATCCACTGTCGTAAACAGCGACATTCCCCAATGTCTTAAAATGGCTGTAATATCGGCGGGTTACGTTCCATGTGAGCCAGGCGCCACCCTGACCCTCCAGGACCCAGGGCGTGTAGGCGTAGTTGGCTGCAGTCGCGTGATTTGCGGGCATGACAGTGATGGGATCGCTGGTCGATCTCGATAAGCCTGCGCCCCCCCAGCCGGTACCTGCGACAGAGCGATCGTACATATCTCTTAATACGTCTGCAGCGCATTGAAGCTGGTTGTTTAAGCCTCTGTAAGCTTCGTTGCGCGCCTGGCCGTCTGCGCATCCGCAGCCAAAAGCCCAGTCGGTGCGGCTGCTGCTGGGCGTTGAAGTGGGGCTGACCAGGCTTTGTTCCACTTGCATGCGGGCCAAAAGCACGATCGGGTTGATGCCGGACTGAACCGCAACGCTTGTGAGGATGCGCGCAAAGGAGCGCCCGTTATAGGTTGCATTGGCCAGCCAGGAGCGCGTGCCGTAGGGCGTATGCTCTAAAAAGTTTTGGACCTGATCGGCTGTAACTGCCCGGCTGGCATTCAAAAACGCGTCGCTCATGATCCATTCCCGATGAAACGAGCTTGGAACATTTTTGCGCATGCCGGGTGATAACTCTTCGGTCATTTCTTCAAAATCAGCCGGTTCTTCGTGGTATTGGCGAGCCTGCTGTTGTTCAGGATCGGGAAGTAATGAGCGAAGCGTGTTTTCGGAAGAGGCGGAGCTGTCGTCGAGCATGTTGCAGGAAGTTGACAGCAAAAAGAGGATTGCGGCAGCAAATCGTTGATGCATCGATAACCTCCAAAAGGCGCTTCATATTACGGCTTAACGGAGTAAAAACTAAAGCCGTTTCTTTTCTTTTGTAGACGAAAACTGCGTCGGTAATATAAAATTTTTTATGGCATCCCTTCTCGTAAGGTTTAAGAGATGATCGATTTGCCGATTCTGATGGCGCGTTTGCGTGCTCACACCAATCTTCGTCCGGAAGCGTTAGCCGCTATCAATGTGATGATTGCTCGAGGCGGACGTCCGCCCGAAATCGTATTGCAGGAAATGGGGGTGAATCCCGCGTTGATTGCGGAATTGCTCAACCCTGTGGAAGCGATGGGGAATGTCGTTTCGGCCGAGGATTTGGTGATTCCGGCGTCTGCGCTGGTTGTCAAAAAGATGGAGCCGGTCATCCTCGATCACCCCAAAGTGAAGGCAGCAATGCCACAGCCGCCCGCAATGCCACAACCGCCCGCAGTGCCACAGCCGCCCGCAGTGCCACAGCCGCCCGCAGTGCCGCAGCCGCCCGCAGATCCTTCAGCAAATGCGGAACCTTCTGTGGCCGATTTAACCAGCCGTTTGCTCGATATTACGCCACGTTACGAGATTCAGGGAGAACTCGCCCGCGGAGCGATGGGGCGCATTTTGCTGGGCTGGGATTTGCATTTGGGACGCCATGTCGCCATCAAGATTCTGCATCAAAACAAGGTAAGGGATCTCGATCGCATTCGTTTTCTTGAAGAAGCGCAGGTGACAGGGCAGCTGCAACATCCGAATATTGTTCCTGTTTATGAACTTGGACGCCTTGATAATCAAATCGCTTTTGTGATGAGACGCATTGAAGGTAAGAGCCTGAAAGCTGTGATTACATCGATGCGTAAAGGTATTCAAGAGAATAAAGATCAATTAAATCTGACGCAAGTCCTTGAAATCTTTCAGAAACTTTGTCAGGCGATGGCGTTTGCACATCGGCGGGGAGTGGTGCATCGCGATCTCAAGCCATCGAATGTCATGATCGGTGATTTGGGCGACGTGGTGTTGCTCGATTGGGGACTCTGCAAGGTCATCGGCAAAGAAACGCGTTCTACGCGCTCGACTTCTGAGCGTTGGCAAACGGTGCACGGGCAGATTATTGGAACCCCGGCCTATATGGCGCCGGAACAGGCGATGGGTTTGACTGAGCAGATCGATAAGCGCACAGATGTCTATGGCTTAGGTGCGATCCTGTATCATCTGTTGACGCTCAAACCGCCTTACTCAGGAGCGACCAATCGTGAAATCGTGACGCTCGTTTTGCGGGAACCCGTGATGCCACCGCAGGAAAGGACGCCCGAGCGCAATATTCCCGATGCGTTAAATGACCTGGTGATGCATTGTTTGCGCCGCGAGCCGACCGAGCGTTTTGAAGATGCGGGTGTATTGCTTGAAGCCTTAAAAGAAGCGGTTGCTCACTTAAAACCTTCAGAAGCTTTTGCATCATCGCCTGTGGGGCTGCTGTCTTTAAAGGAGCGGGTTTCTCAGGCGAGCGATCGTCAGCAAGAGTATTTGGAAGATGCGGCCATTGAGCTGGATGTCGTCAATACAGCCCGACTGTCGTTGTCTCCGGATGCGGAGATGAGTCAAAAGACGGAAGTCTGGGAAGCCGAAAAGAAGCTTGAAAAGCTGCATTTTCAGTCATCTCAAAGCTTTGCGGATGTGATAGATGCCTACATTTCGATACTGGCGCTGAATCCCGAAGAGGATGCGATTCGCGAGCAACTTTGTGAGCAATTGCAAATGCGTTATGAATGGGCGCGCAATCGGCACGATGCGCTGGATGCGGCCTATCACGTGCGCTTGCTGGAGCTTCATCAGGATGGGCATTACGCTCAGTTGCTGCACGGTCGGGGCGGCCTGCAAATGGAGTTCTATCCCGATGCGCAGGTCTGTGTGAGCAAATATTCGGAACACGGGCGCAGGTTGGAAGCCGAAAAGCTTTATGAGATCACGACTTCCGGTCCCATGATGCTCGATGATCTGGAGGAAGGCATCTATCGCCTTGAGATAACGGCGCCCGGGATCGAGCCCATTGCGACCCCCACTTTGATTCAGCCTGGCCGCACGACGCGTTTACGCTTGCAATTGCCAGCAGCAGGTTCGGTTCCTGAAGGCTATGTCTATATACCATCGGGGATTTTCCGATTTGGTTCACCTTATGCGCGCTTTGCGGTTTCGGTGGAGCAGGCTCTTCCTGAATATTTGATCGCCAGACGCCCTGTTTCCGCTCTTCAATGGGCGAACTATTTGAATTCTTTAGAGAAAATTGATCCCAAAGAGGCTCGGAAGCGCGCACCTCGAGGGCATGACGGGATTTCGCAAGCGTGGCATCGGGATGCTCAGGGGGTTTGGCAATGGCCGAAAGAAGGTCCGCTGGCCTGGAGTGAGGATATGCCGGTAGTGGGGATCGATGCGGACGATGCGGTGGCCTATTGTCAGTTTTATGGTCAAAAAGAAAACCTCAAGCTGCGCTTGCCTACGGAAGAGGAATGGGAGAAAGCAGCGCGCGGAGTAGAGGGCAGGTTATTCCCCTGGGGCGATGCCTGGGTTCCATTTTATTCAATGAATACCAATACCTGGAATGGTCCATTGCCGCCTCCCATCGGTAGGGCTCCCGAAGACGTATCGCCTTATGGCCTGCAGGATATGGCGGGCGGTGTGCGCGAATGGACTTCATCCCGGGTGGCGAATGGTGAGCGCGTGGTGGTGAAGGGTGGGTCCTTTTTAACCTGCCTGGAAGAGGGCTATCCGCTTTATCACAAGGAGTTGCTGGCGCCTTCACGGCGTTTTTGTGATTTAGGCTTCAGAACAGTGATTGAACTTTAATCTATTGATTTTTAAGCATTTTTGAGTCACTGCCAAATGATGACTTGCTCGTTTGGGGTGATGCGTGTCGTTTTTGATCAGAAGACTTGAGACTGAGCGAGGCATCTGGCATCATTCGCGCCTCACTGTTCTTTGAGGAGATATCCGTTGAGCGAACCGGTAAAACTCGACGCTGAAGTATTTAGTCAACTTGACGATCAGCAATGGCGTCGGTTGGGCGTTACGCAAACCTTTGATCGCCTTTTGATCGAGGCGGTGGGGACTGCACCTGGGCCCGCTGCTGCAATTCTTGAAGCGGTCGGTCGCAAATTGACGGGAGGAGCCGTTCGTTTTTGGGAGCTGAGCTTTCCGCAGCTTTTAAGAGATTTGAAACGGCGCGGCGTGGTGACGGGCGAGGATGGTGCTTTGGGGCTGGATGCTGGGTTTGCTGATAAGCTGACGAGCATGCAGAAGAATCTGCGCGAAGGCGTGAGCCATGTGGATCCGCATTTGACGGACGACGAGGTTCACAAGCTGGTGGCGGATCGCGAGCAGCGGGAAGCCGCTAAGAAAGAAGCGCAAAAGAAGGTCAAAACGCCCAAGGCTCCTAAGGAAAAGGCACCGAAGGCGCCCAAAGCAAAAGGTTCGACCGTTTTGCGGAAGCGTGCCTCAGAGGAATCGGCTGAAGAAAAAAAGGTCGATACGGCCGAAGTGAAAGAAGCCCCTAAGGCGAGCAAGTCGACTGTGAAGGCGGGCGCAACCGTCGCTCCCAAGATTGAGTCTGTCGAAGAAAAAACGCCTCTGACGAAATTATTTACGTCGATTCGTCTGAACAAACTGCTCGACTGCCTTGATAATAATGCCCTGATGGTCTCTCAGCTTGAGTCGCGTCTGGAGCTGCACGATAAGGATTTGACGCGATTTTTAAACGTCACCAACGCCTGCGGTGTGACTCGGGCCACGGCCGATGAGCTTTATGAGCTTCATTTTGAAGGGCGCCAATGGGCGTTAACCAAGGATCAGGATCGGCGCATGAAGCTGCCTGAGTTGGTTAAGACCTTGCGCAATAAGGCAAAAGAGCTCGAAAAAGATTGATTTTTAAGCTCTTTTTCTTTCCTGATTTTACCTGCCTAAAATCTGCAATTCCTTCTCCAATACATCGACGCCACCCAGACCGTTTCGGACGGCGACCATGATCAGCATGGGCCCAGAAAAATCAGGCAATGTGAGCTGATTGCTGTTGTTTTGCCCCGCCCGCACCATATATTGCCAGGCGCCGCTCGTTGCATACCAGGAATATTGAAAATGTTCTGTTACGGATGCCCGGGTCGAGTCCGATAAGTGGCATTCTGTAGTGATCACTTCGCCTGTATAAAGTTGCTCCTGAGACAATGCGATATGGGTGATGACGGGGTTGGAAGGAGAGATGTGATCCTCGCCAAATACGCGAAATCCTTTTACAATTTGATCCTCGCCCACATCCTTGAGCTGGGCTTTCAGGGTGATGCTCATGGGAATGCCTGTCTTCAGATCGATGGTTTCACCTGTGATGGCGCTCCATTCATCCATGCGATCGTTCAATACAGCATAAAGGCTCTGAAGCTCTTCGCTGTAATCGCTGAGGTTAAACGAGAGATCTGGGGCATCTGTTGTAAAAGACAGTTCGAGCCTGGGATCTGCACAGAGATAGCGCGCGGTGCTTCCCAGCGTTAAAAGACAGACTGTCCAATGATATTCAGCGGTTTGAGCGATTTCCCGGTTGAAGAGGGTGGGGTTGAATGTAAAGGCGTGAAACTGAATCTCATCGCGATAGGTGGGTTCCACGGGCGTGGCCTGCAATGCGATGACTCTGTATCGATCGAGGGAATCCTGGGTACTGAAATCGATTTCATTGCAACCGATCATCGCATATGTGCAGTGAAACAAGAGTAGGGCGCGCATCAGAATTCTCCTTTAATGCCGAGAGAGGGGATGATCGGCAGGCCCGTGAGCTCAGTCTGATCGGTGTAATCGTAGCTATAAGTGATGGCTTCCACATTGTGATGGTTATAGGCATTTTGCAGATCGAGATAGGCGGTCAGGATCCATTGATCGAAGATCCAGCGGTGATCGATGCGGATGTCGAGTTGGTGGTAACTACTCAATCTGTAAGCATTTTTATCGCTGATATAGGGTAGCCAGGTGTCTGAATCGTTGTCGTGAATGGAGCCGGTATAAGCGGTATAGGGATCGCCTGTGGCGTAGCGCCATCTGAGCCCAAAGGTCCAGTTGCGGTTGAGCTGATATTGAGCGATGGCGGTGATCAGATGGGTCTGATCATGGTCAAATGGATAGGTTTTGCCCTGATCGCTGTCTTTCCGATTGGCCTTCATGAGACTGTAACTCAGCCATCCTAAAAGCTTTTTGGAACGATAGCGGATCAATGCTTCGAGGCCGTAACTGTTGCCTGTGCCGTCATTGGTGTAACGCGCATTGCGCCCTTCTTCCGATGCGACCAGGTTAGAAAAAGTCTTATAAAAGAGCGTGAGATCCGATGTAAAAGATTCCGTCCACTGATGCTCTACGCCTGCGGAATAATGCATACTGTGCTGATATTTCAGATGATCGTTGCCCAAAACGGGATCGAGGGCCAGCAGAGAGGGCGGCTGACTGTAACGGCCTGCGGCAGCTTTCAGTAGCGTGGATGGTGTGATGTGACAGAGGACGCTCAGCCGCGGATCGGCTGCGATTTCGTGAATCCCCGACGAGCGTTCCGCGCGAATTCCGGGGATGATGAGCAGCTTGCGATCCAGAAAATGGAGTTCTGCTTCTGTAAAAAAGATGGGTGTGTAGTAAAAGAGATCGCGATTGGTCTGAAGGAGCTCCTGGGCCGACAATGGGGTGGAACTGGCTGTGATGCCCTGGGAGAGCAGCGGAGATTTCGCTTTTAATTCATAGGGTTCGAGCTTAATCGACAGGCCTGTGTGCAGGTCGAGATGTGAGGCCATGGCCCATTTGATCTCGTCGCCAATGTTGAGTTCATAGCCTTCCAGAGTGAGCCTCAGACTGTCTGAGATGCGATAATTTGTGCTGTTGCGATTGACAGAGAGGCTCAGCGTCTGATCGATGCGATCGGTGAGGGCTGAATCCCATTGAGCGATGATCTGGTCAAAATGGGACTCATATTGCGCCTGTCCCTGAATGGCTGGATCGGAGCTGAGCGGTTCATTGAGCAGCAGCTTGAGGGCGTCATCTGAGCCAAAAAACATGACCTTGATGTGATGATCGGTTTGCTGCCAGTCCAGCATGAGTTGGTAATCGTAATAGCGTGGCGCAACGATTAAGTCTAACTCGCTGTATTCATTCATTAATTTTGATAACAGGAGATCGATGTAACTGCGACGGATGCCCGCTGCAAAGCGGAGATGATCTGTGATGGGTCCTTCCAGAAAGAGGCCTGCATCAAAGAAATCGGCCTCGATGCGTCCGTGAAATTGTGCTTGCGGTGTGCGGGGTTGCACGTTGAGGATGCCGCCCATGTAAGGGCCGCGATCGGCTGCAAAATTGCCGGGATAAAAGAGGGCGGAATCGATGATCTCGCTGGGAAAGATGGCCCGAACCGCACCAAAATGTTCAAAGAGCGGTATCGGTTGTCCGAGCAGAAAAACGCTTGAATCTTCAGCAGATGAGCCTCTCACGATCAATTGGCCGCTGTTGAGGCTTGAGCGCGCGACGCCTGGAAAATTCTGGACGGCCTGGATGACATCTCCATTGGCTCCGGGCAATGTCTTGATCTCTTCGGTTGTCAGGGTATGGCGCGTGACTTCTTTGCTTGGCCGCTTGCCTAAAACGACCAAATCATCTTTATCTTCAGGGAGTTCCAGGTATAAGACGGGTGTATTGCTGCCGGTTGAAAGGGTCTGTTCGATGATCTGATCGTCGGATACGAGGATTTGCACCCGATATTGGCCGGGCGGGAGTGCCTCAAAAGAAAAGGCGCCGCTCTCGTCGGTCCAGGTTTCAAGAAACAATTGTGGAATCTGGACTTGCAAGCCAACCAGGGGCTGGCGGTCGCCTTTTTGAAGCAATCGGGCGGACAGCGGGACGCGGTCTGACTCTTCAGCCTGCGCGATCACAGCGCTGGCAAACAGCAAAAAGAAGAAAAAAGCCTTAATTTTCAATAACAAAGCTGATTCGCTCTCGTTTGGTCGAAGCGACGACGCGCCCATTTAAGGTTGCAGGGCTGTATTTCCAGGTGCGGACGGCTTCGATGGCGGCTTCGTCGAGGCCAAATCCGATGCCTTTGATTAACTTAACGTTGGTGACCTGACCCGTTTCGTCGATGGAGACCAGCAAGGTGATTTTGCCCTCAACGCCTGCGCGCAATGCGGCCCGGGTGTATTGCGGTTTGGTCATTTGCAGAGCGGCCGCTTCTTTGCGAACGGGGGCGGGCTCAAAGACTTCTTCGACTGCGGGTTCGAGGGCTTTGGGCGGAACGGGCGTCGCTGCAGCGGTGACCGGCGCCTGAGCGACCGTTGAAACTTCGCCCATCTGCGTGTTGCCCACCTGCATGACGGGGCCGGATCCCGATTCTACGGTGCTCGATGCGCTGATGCCTGCGACTTTGGGCGTGGGCTTTTCGGGCATGGGCGTATCGTCGTTGCCCAATAAATATTCGTTTTGAGGCGGCAATGGAGGCGGTTTTGGCTTTTGCCGTTTTGCGGTTTTGGTTTTGACCGGCTTAGGTTTTATGGGCGTTTCTTGTTTTAAAATCGGTGGTTGCGCTGGTTCTACTGCCGGTGGTGTTTCTGCTGGTGGCGGCGGATTGGGCAGAGGTGGCGGTTCTTCAGGCTGAGACGCGGGCGCTTTCGAAGGCGTTTGTACGATCGAAAAATTGAGGGTCGCCGGGCGCGATTTTGCAGGGATTGCCTGACCTGGAGCGGCAAAAAGAATCCCGCATTGCAATGCGCCTGCAATTGCGACCGCGAGCGCCAGAATGGGCAGGCGGTGGGCTTTTTCGGGCTCGTCCTGCAGAGCGTACATGGCTTATTCCTGAGCCTGGGTTGCGTTTTCCTGAGCCTGATTTGCGGTTTGCGGCTCGATGTTGATGGCAAATTTAAGGATGCCATTTTGACGAATAATGTCTATGATTTCAACAACTTCTCCGTGAGAGACGCGTTTGTCGGCTGCGATGATGGCCTGCGGCTGCCCGCCTTGAGCGGCGGTTTTTTTGCATTGCGCAGCGATCGCTTCGCGGCTGGTCGGCTCTCCGTTTAAAAACAAATGTCCGTCCGCCTGTATGACGAAACTGAGCGTCGTTTCAAGGGTTTCTCCGCCTGTGGCGGCCTTGGGCAAATCGACCTCAATGCTTTCGCGAATGATGTAACTCGAAGTCACCATAAAAATGATGAGCAAAACGAGCATGATGTCGACGAGAGGCGTCACATTGATGCCTACGATGGTTTGCGAATCCTCGTCATCGAACATCGGTCAAAGCCTTTTGCTGCGTGTGAGCCAGAACGATGCGGCCTAAAAACTCGGTGTTGCCGATGCGGGTTTTGAGCGCGCCTTTAAAGAAATTATAGAATAAAACCGCAGGGATAGCGACGAGAAGGCCTACTGCGGTAGCGACCAGGGATTCCGCGATGCCCGGGCCTACGATCTCGAGTCCGCCTTTGGGGTTTTGGCCCAGCGCCTGGAAGGCGACGATGATCCCGATGACGGTGCCAAAGAGTCCAATAAAGGGTGCGTTGTTGCCGATCGTACCGAAATAATTCAGGAATTTTTCATACCGCTGCTTTTCCCGAAGGAGCGAGCCGTGAAGGATTTGCTCGATCATAAAGGGACCATTCTGATAGATTTCTAAAATATCGCTCAATACGCGTTCTTCCATCGCAAGGCCGCGTTCGATGGCTTTCTGAATGGGACCGAGATCGCCATTTTGAAGAGATTCTGTTAGGATTCTCGCAAGTTTCGATGTGTCAACGCGCGTTTTGCTGTAGAGCCTTGCGCGCTCGAGGGCGAGCACGATGGAGATGAATCCGATGGCCAGCAGAAGCCACATCACCCATTCTGCGCCCAGCGATGCAAAACGAAGGAAGATATCGATTATGGAAAGGTTTTCGGTAGAAGGCATCCGTTCACTCTGATGATCAAAATCGGCGCAGTATAATCATTTTTGGAGCTCGTCCAATGGTGAAGTTTGAAGGTTCTTAAAAAAATGAAACGCCAAAAACAGGTTTCATTTTCATGAGTTGCACGTTAAAAATCCCAAAATTTCTGATCAAAAAATGCATGCCCGATGCGATGCTCGCTTGAAGGTACGCCTCATATCTGTTAATTTTCGCCGTCCAATTCTGGAGGCAAATTGCATGTCAGGCCACAATAAGTGGAGCACCATCAAGCATAAGAAGGGTAAAGCAGACGCAGCGCGCGGCAAGCTCTTTACCAAGTTGATTCGTGAATTGACCGTGGCGACCCGTGAAGGCGGAGCGGACGCGGACGGCAACCCTCGCTTGCGTTCGGCCATTCTGGCTGCGAAGGCGGCGAACATGCCCAACGACACCATCGATCGTGCGGTCAAGCGCGGCGCCGGTGACAGCGAAGGCGTTCAATACACTGAGAGCATTTTTGAAGGTTACGGTGCAGCCGGTGTGGCCTTTGTGGTCGAAACGCTCACCGATAACAACAACCGCACGGTTGCTGAAATCCGGAGCATCTTTAAGAAGCATGGTGGCGAAATGGCCAACGCCAACGCCGTTGCCTGGATGTTCACGCACAAGGGCCTGGTTCAGGTGAAGGGCGATGGCGTCGATGAGGATGAGCTCTTTATGGCTGCGGCCGAAGCGGGTGCAGATGAAGTGAACGCCGATCAGGACGATGACGGCAACGCGATCTTCTCGATCGACTGCTCGATCGATGCGATTCACAAGATTGCATCGGCTTTGCAGGCCGCCGGTTATGAAGTCATCGGCATGTCTCGTCCGTGGGAAGCCAACAACCCATTGTCCGTTACAGGCAAGGTGGCTGAAAGCACTTTGAAACTGATGGAAGCCCTCGATGACTCAGATGATACACAGCATGTGTATACCAATGCAGATATCTCTGAGGAAGAGATGGCGCTTTTGTCGGGCGACTGAGTTGCTTCTGAGTTCACAGTGTTCGGCTGCTCTGTGAACGGACCCAAAATGCGCGTGCTTGGCATCGACCCAGGCACGCGTCTTTGTGGGTATGCATTGATAGATGCGCAGGGATCTTCGCTCAAACATGTTGATAACGGTGTGTTTGTGCTCGAAAAATGGGGCGCTTTGCCGGTGCGCCTGGCGCGTTTGTGGGATGAACTGGGGCAGGTGATTGCGGAATTTAAACCCGATGTGGCGGCAGTTGAGGGTGTTTTTACGGGGTTAAACATTCGCAGCGCGTTAACTTTAGGGCATGCTCGGGGTGTGGCGCTGGCGGCTGCTTCGAAAGCGGGGCTTGAGGTTTTTGAATATACGCCGCAGCAGATCAAAAAAGCGGTGACCGGTGCGGGCAGAGCTGAAAAAACACAGATTCAGCAGATGGTGACTTTGCGTCTGGGCTTAAAAGAACCGCCTCAGGAAGATGCGGCGGATGCGGTTGCGGTTGCGCTCTGTCACGGTCAGCATTTGTCTTTGAGTCTTCCGCATTTGGCAAGCGACGGCTTGATTTTGCCAGTGCCCCCCAAAGGTTCAAAGAAGCGGGCAGCAGCGGGTTTGGAAGCGCTTGTGCGCGCTCAGCAGGCGGAGAAACAGCGGTGATTGGAAGGCTTTCTGGAATCTTGCTCGAAAAATCGGCCGAAACTGTGCTCATCGATGTGGGCGGCGTCGGTTACGAGGTCTTTTGTCCGCTGACGACCATCGATCGTCTGGCGCGCGAAGGCGAAAAATGCACGCTCTCGATTCACACCCATGTGCGCGAAGACCAGTTGATTTTATTCGGTTTTTCCGATGCGGATGAGCGGGGGCTGTTCCGGCTTTTAACCTCGGTTTCGGGGGTGGGGCCGAAGCTCGCGCTGGCCTGCCTGAGCGGTCTCAATCGCGATGAGCTCGCCTCCGCGCTGATGTCTGAAGATGTCAAAAAGCTTTCTTCCATTCCGGGCATCGGCAAGCGGACGGCGGAGCGGCTCATTTTGGAGCTGAAAGATCGCATCGCCAAAGGATTTAGCCCATCGAAGCCGGTGACCAGGGCGGCGCATCAGCTCGATGATTTGGACAGCGCGCTGCGCAATTTGGGCTATCGGCCAAAGGATGTGGATCAATTGATCGAAAAATTGCGGTCCGAGGCCGATGGGATGACCTTTGAGATGCTCTTGCGCAAAGCGCTTTCGATGCTGAATCGCGCTTAAGGTGTGGCGATGGAACGCGTGGTGGAAGCGGCCCAGGAACCGCTCGATGTAAAAGTCGAAAAAACGTTGCGGCCAGCGGACTTTGAGAACTACATCGGTCAGAGTCGGGTCAAAGAAAACTTAAAGATTTTTGTGGAAGCGGCCCGCAAACGTGGGGATTGCTTGGACCACGTGCTTTTGAGCGGGCCTCCCGGACTCGGCAAGACAACGTTGGCGCATATTATTGCATCAGAATTGGGCAGTAAACTGCACGTAACTTCGGGACCCGCGCTCGAAAAGAAGGGCGATCTTGCGGGACTTTTGACCAATCTCGAAGAAAACGATGTCCTGTTTATCGATGAAATCCACCGCCTGAGCCCGGTCGTTGAAGAGAACCTTTACCCCGCGATGGAAGATCGAAGGTTCGATGTTCTGATCGGTGAAGGCGTCTATGCGCGCAGCTATCCCATTGAATTAAAACCGTTTACGCTGGTTGGAGCGACGACAAGGACGGGCCTGCTCACGTCGCCCATGCGGGATCGCTTTGGCATTGTGGAGCATCTGGAGTTCTATTCTGTTGATGAGTTGACTCAAATCGTTGAAAGATCGGCTCGTCTGATGGAAATCGCGCTCGAGTCACAGGCGGCCCGCATTTTAGCTTCCCGCAGTCGGGGGACGCCGCGCATCGCCAACCGCCTCTTGCGCCGCATTCGCGACATCGCCGAAATCCGTTCCAAAGGCATCATTTCAGCGGAGGTCGCCGAATCTTCTCTCGAGCAGCTCGATGTGGATTCTGCGGGCTTTGATCGCATGGATCGCCGCTTGCTTTTGACATTGATCGACAAGTTTGATGGCGGTCCGGTGGGCCTCGATACGATCGCTGCGGCGATCGGCGAAGAAAAACAGACCGTCGAAGATGTGTATGAGCCCTATCTGTTAAAAGAAGGCTACATCAAGCGAACTCCGCGCGGCAGGGTGGCTACAAAACGCGCCTATGTGCATTTTGGGCGCCCCTTTATGGATGATTAAAAACCGTTGAGCCTTCTATGTTTACAAAGCTTTTGATTGCAAATCGCGGTGAGATTGCCGTGCGCATCATTCGGGCTGCGCATCAGATGGGCATTCACACTGTGGCGGTCTATTCGGATGCCGATAAAGACAGCATGCCCGTGCTGCTGGCGGATGAGGCGGTTCACATTGGCGCGTCCGCGCTGGCAGAGAGCTATCTTTCGATGGATGCGATCTTCGAAGCTGCATCCAAAACCGGTGCGGAAGCGATCCATCCGGGCTACGGCTTGCTTTCAGAAAATGCTCTGTTTTCAAAGGGTTGCAAAGAACGCGGCCTGGTATTTGTGGGGCCTTCGCCCGAAGTTTTGGCGATTTGTGGACAAAAAGCGGAGACCCGAAAGAAAGCCCGGCTATGCGGATTGCCCGTTGTTCCGGGATCTGATGATGTATTGGATAAGAGTCAACTGCTCGAAATTGCAGAACAAATCGGCTACCCGGTGCTCCTGAAAGCCTCTGCGGGCGGCGGTGGCATCGGCATGGGACTGGCAAAAAATGCGCGCGCTTTAGAAAAAGAATGGGATCGCTGCCAGAGTCGGGCCGAGCGCGCTTTCGGTTGTGGTGCGATTTATTTAGAAGCCGCCCTGCCTTCGGTTCGCCATATCGAAATCCAAGTGATTTCAGATGGTTATGGGAATTATATTCACGCATTTGAGCGCGAATGTTCGCTTCAGCGCAGACATCAGAAGGTGGTCGAAGAATCGCCCTCGCCGCATTTGTCGCCTGATTTGCGCCGCCAGCTTTGCGATTGGTCGCTCAGTCTTTGCCAATCCATCGGCCTTGTGGGCCTGGGGACGGTGGAGTTTTTGGTCGATGCGCAGAATCATGCGTATTTTATTGAGGTGAATCCCCGTTTGCAGGTGGAACATGGGATCACCGAGGCGGTTTGCGGTGTAGATTTGGTCGCATTGCAGCTTCAGATGGCAGCAGGCGAGCCCCTTCGCCTGAAGCAGGGCGATCTGGTTCAAAAGGGATCTGCGATCGAATGTCGCCTTTATGCCGAAGATCCGATGACCGGATTTCTTCCTAAACCCGGATACTTAGAGCATTTCTCCTATGCAAGCGAAGAGGGGATCCGGGTCGATACCGCGCTTCAGGCACCGCAGGAGATTCCGCCTTTTTATGATCCCTTGCTGGCAAAACTGATCGCCTGGGGGAAGGACAGAGAAGAGGCGCGTCTGCGCGCGATCCATGCGTTAAAAGCGTTGCAATTCAAAGGGTTAAAACAGAATCAAGAGTTCTTAATACAAGTGCTTCAGGCTGATGACTTTGTTTCTGATCAATACAATACGCAATGGCTTGAAGCGTTTGCTCAGTCTTTGAGGGAATGATCATGGAAGTAAAAGCGCAAATCACTGGAACGGTTTGGAAAATCGAAGCTCAGGTGGGCGAAACTTTAGAGGAAGAGGATGAGATCCTGATTTTTGAGTCTATGAAGATGGAAGTTCCACTTTGCGCTCCGGATTCGGGAATTTTAAAGGAACTCCTTGTTTCTGAAGGAGAATCGGTGGAAGAAGGGCAGGTCGTTGCGATTTTGGAAGGCTAGCTTTTTGGGGTAACCGCTTGCGTTGGTTAGTGACCTTTTTTATAGCTTTAACACCGCTTTATACATGGTGGATTGCGCAAGCGCCCCTCTTATCGCTTGGTTTGATCGTTGTCGTTTTTGTAGAACTTTTGCTGTATCGCTATCCGCAATGGATATTGGTGGTGCTGGCTTTCAGCTTTATGTTCGGTGAGCTCAATATCCAGTTATCTTTTGCTTTTCTCAATCTTTATGACGCTGTGAGCCTCTGTTGCATACCGGTATGGGGTTTACGGCGTCTGCGCAATTGGCACGAAGGACAATGGCCGCGCGCTGCCTGGCTGAGTGTTTTTTATCTCATCCTGCTCATGCTGGGCGCGATCTGGGGATTGAATCCACATAAAGGTATACCTTCAGCAATTCGTTATGAAATGTATTTCTTTAATCTCTTCATGATTTGCGATTTATTGAGAACGTTATCGCATTTTAAGACCATGCTCTATGGCATCGCTTTTGGTGCTGCTTGTCATGCTCTTTATGGTGTAACGCTGGGGCCCTGGGAGGGAGGACGCATGTATGGTTTGCCGGGGCAGCCAAATGAATTGGGACTTTATTTAACTTTTGGCACTTTGGCGATGTTGGGTCTTGGGCTTTTAGAAAAAAAGAAGATCCGCTTTTTTTGGTATGTTTGCGCTTTGTTTACGGCAGCCTCCCTCGTCATGACGGGCTCGAGAGGAAGTATGATCGCTTTTGTGGTTGCGTTTATTTGGATGATGCGGCGTTATAAAAAAATGCTTTTTATTGCGCTTTGTTTTGGGGCCATGCTTTTGCCGCAATCAGGATTGATGAGTCGCATTGAATCACGCATGACATTGGATGAATCGGTTGCTGAGCGCTGGATTATTCTGCAAAATTCTATAGAAATGTTTAAGGCGCATCCGGCTTTCGGTTCTGGTTTCGGTCAGTTTGTGGCGGGGTATCAGGAAATGGATGATGTGAAAGCCAAGGGAAAACCTTCTCATTGTTATTACATTGGGAACGCCGCAACGGTTGGCCTCATTCCGTTCTCATTTCTGGTGTTGTTTGTGTTCGTTCAGTTGCGTGAAATCCGGCGTTCCTTTGCGAAGCTTGCAAAACAGGAAGGCGATTTTCAATTGCGGATCACCGTCAACTGTTTTTTAGCCATTTTTGTAGGACTTCTGGTGGCATTGTGGACAAGGGGGGGTGCAGAAAGACTCTCTACCGTTTCATTGGCCTGTGTTTGCGCTTTGCCTGCTTTGCTGTCAGATCAAAAACGACCCTTATGTGCCTCATGAGTTTCGCTCTCTGCTGCCAGTTTTTTGAGTATTTGGCGAGAAATTGAATTCCGTGGTGATGAAGATTGCGGGTTCGCTGCGGTTTCAAAAAGCCTGCGGGGAAGGCAACGATGGTCCGATTTCAGAATGCTCGCGCATAGATATGCGAACGATTGAAAATCGCTTGCGATTCAAGCGCTTTTGTCGTGTCATAGCGGCATGAGCACGAACGTCAACCATTGGAATGAAGCGATGCTCGCGGACTTGGATGCAAGTGCCGAGCATGATTATCAGGAATTTAAGTCTGCGCCTTACCTGGCTGTAGATAAAAAAATAACGCCTGACTTTATCCAGTCGATTTCAAAGCAGATTTCGGCATTCGCAAATGGAGGCGGCGGGCAGCTTTTCATCGGCATCGACGACAACGGGCGCATCGATGGGGGCGTTCGGGTCGATTTGAAGCCCAGCGGTACGCGATCCTGGCTGGAAGATGTGTTGCCGGGAACGGTAGATCCGCCACTTAAAAAGTTTAATGTCTTTGAAGTCTGTGCGGCGAGCGAAAAAAGCCTGATTTTACCAGGACATGCGGTCTATGTGATCGATATTCAGGCGAGCGAGGATGCCCCTCACCAGGCTCTTGATTATCGCTATTATTTGCGTATTGCAGGCAAATCGAGGCCCATGGGCAACCTGCATATTCAGGATGTTTTGCAGCGTACGAGGCATCCGAGGGTGCAGATGCGGCGGATCAGCCCTTACGGCAAGCCGGATCTGATGGAGCGCGATCCGCGCGGAGCCAAGGTGACGGTGGGGTTTCAGGCGCTGGTGGCGAATGTGGGAGCGAATTTGGCGCATCACGTGGGGGTGGAGCTCATCGTGCCTCGCCCTCTGGTCGATGCGACGGCTCGCGCGCGCATTCTCGGGGGGCCTGATATCAGCGTAACCCAGCGGCCAGGAGAGTTTTCGTTCTTTAAGTATCATCCATATCCTGTGTTTCCAGGGCAGGAGCTGGCCTTCATGCGGTTTTGGATTTCGATCCATGCCAAGAATCACGAGTTGATTCAGGAGGACGATTTCGCTGTCCGTTGGCGGATTTACGCTGATGATGCGCGTCCATCCGAAGGGCGTGAGCCGTTCAATCGCTTCAAGGTGGTGCGCGATGCGGTGGAACGTTTTCAGACGGCAGCCTCTCAAAATCTAGAGCCCAAAAAATGACCGATTCCCAATGGTTGCCAGGCCCGGTGCCCGACTATGCGCGCCTGTCGGCGGTGATGACACATGCGCAATTGGATGTGATGGCTCCCGATTTACAGAATCTGTTGAGCGATCTGTTGGGCGATCGCTTTTTTATTGAAGAATACGATCCCGGCTACGAGCTGTTGGGCGAGCATGTTGAGGACGCTGTCTTGCTTTGGATGCGCGACTATCAGCTGCTCTATGTGGTGAATGCAGAAGGAGAACTGGAAGGCTGGCGCTATCTTTCAAGCGAGCCCAATCGCGTGCATTACCGCTCTCAGGTGCTGCCACTGGACGATGTGCCGATCCATGTGCTGCCGCTGATTCATGAGAACGGCAATCTATTGGTTGCAGGCCGTAACATATTGATTTCAAATAATATTATCGAAGAAAATGCCTCTGAAATCGATAATGAAGAATTGAGAACGGAGGGTTTCAGACCGAGAACTGCAAATGAAGTGATCGAACTTTTGGCAAGGGTTTTGCAGCGTTCTCCCAATGAAATCTGGATATTACCCTGCATGCCGGGGGAGCGCACCGGGCATGTCGATCTGTATCTGTTGCCGATCAGCGATGACATGATCGTGATCCCCCAAATCGAGCCGGAAGGGATCGCGCTTTTGGAGACCAAGTCCGAAATCCGCCTGGCGCGGGCAGATGCGGCATTTTTGGATCGTCAGGCGGCCTTTTTTGAACAGCGCCATTACAAGGTGATCCGTTTGCCCATGCTGCCGGGACTCATCGCGCCGGAGCCGGAACAGGAGAATGCATGCGATGCGCTCTATTATTCGCCGGCAAACAGTCTGTTATTACATACTTCAGAGCGCAAAGACATCGTGATGCCCACCTTTGATCCCTGCGGCTTTGGCTTTGAGCTCGAAGCTTTGGTCAAAAAATATGAGCAGCGCTGGCGGGATGTGATGGGTGAGTTGGGCTGGACCGTGTATCTGGTCGATGCGACGGATTTGGGGCGGTATTTGGGGCTCTTTCGATGTGTGACGGCGATGGTGCCCGATCCTTCGTCATTCCGATAGCTTCGCTTCGAGTTCGGCGGATAGCCGTTCCCATTCAGCGTAGAGTGCCGCGAGCGCCTGTTCGCAGCTGTTGGCCTCTAAAATGGCTTCTTTGATGCGCTGCGCATCGCTGTAATGGGCGGGATCGGCCTGCTCGTCGCGGATTTTTTGTAAGAGCGCTTCTTTTTCGGCGATGCTCGCCTCAATTTGAGCGATCGATTCTTTGAGACCGCGAGTATTTCGGGCTAAAGCCTGCCGCGCTTCGGCCTCTTTTCGCTTGTCATCCTTGGACTTATAGGTCGAGGATTTGGGCTGTGCGGGCTCTGGGATTTTGGGCAGAACGGGTTGCAGTTTTCGCGGATCTTCGTCGTGAAGGGGCAGCGGCAGAGGGCGATCTCCGCTTGCAATGCGCTCCTCATAATCTGAATAATTTCCAATATATGGCGTGATCCGGCCGTCTCTGATTTCCCAGACTTCGTCGCATACGCCGTCAATAAAATGGCGGTCGTGGCTGATGAGCACGATGGTGCCGGGGTAGTCGGAGAGCGCGTCTTCGAGCACGGCGCGGCTGCCCATGTCGAGATGGTTGGTGGGCTCGTCGAGCAGCAACACATTGGCGCGGCTGATCAGCATTTTGATGAGCGCGATGCGGTTCTTTTCACCGCCGCTGAGCACCCCGATCTCCTTCGATAAGTCATCGGAATGAAAGAGAAAAGCGCCCAAAAAATCGCGGAGCTTTGAGGGCAGAAGATCCTCTGCTGCGCTTTGAATTTCGTTAAAAACCGTATTTTTGAGATTGAGCTGATCGATCTGATGCTGCGCAAAATAATAAAACCTGGTTTGAATGCCGGGCGTTCGGCTGCCTTTTTGATAGGGCAGGACGCCTGCAAACAGTTTTAAGAGCGTACTTTTGCCTGCACCGTTGGGGCCGATCAGGGCGATATGCTTTCCCCGCAAGAGCTCCAGATCGAGGCCGTGGTAAAGGACTTTTTCACCGTAAGCCTGCGTAATATCTGACAATTCCAGAACGACGCGTCCCGATTTGGGGGGCTCTGGAAGGGTAAAATGAATCTCTTTTTCGTCGTGTTCGAGCTCGACCTGATCGAGCTTTGCAAGCATTTTGACGCGGCTTTGCACCTGGCGCGCTTTGGTCGCCTTGTAGCGGAAGCGCTCGATGAATCGCACGAGTTCGGCGGCGCGGCGGTCGCGGTTTTTGGCCTGGCGCTCCAGCAATGCGCGGCGTTCAGAGGCCTGCTGCAGATAGGCGTCGAAGTTGCCCGTAAATACGGTGATGCCGGCGCAGGAGAGTTCGGCGATGTGGCTCGCGAGATGGTTTAAAAATGCGCGGTCGTGGCTGATGAAGACGAGGCTGCCCTTAAAGTTTTTGAGGAAATTTTCAAGCCAGATCAGGGTTTCGAGATCGAGATGGTTGGTGGGCTCATCGAGCAAAAGGATGTCGGGTTGCTGCAAAAGCAAGCGGGCGAGCGCCACGCGCATCTGCCATCCGCCGCTTAACTCCCCGCAATCTCTATGAAAATCGGTCGCCTTAAATCCGAGTCCCTGCAGCACCTCTTCGATGCGATTTTGCGCCTGAAAGCCTTCAAGAGTCTCAAATCTTTGGTGCAGGCGGCTCCAGGTTTCCATGAGGGCGGGCGTCTCTTCCACCGATGCCGATTCCAGCCGCGCTTCGATTTCTTTGAGGCGAGCGGCCAGAGCGACCACTTCGTCGAGGCCGCGTTCCGCTTCCTGGTAGACGGTTGTGCCGCGTAACGTCGCGATTTCCTGGGGTAAATAGCCGAGCGTGACGTCTTTTCCGATGGAGATGCTGCCTCCGTCGGGCTGCAATTCGCCGACGATCATGCGCATCAGCGTGGTTTTGCCCACACCGTTGGGGCCGATGAGTCCCACGCGCTGGCCGCGTTTGATGTGCCAGTCGACGTCGCTGAACAGCAATCTGGGACCAAAGGATTTTTCGATGCCGTGAAGATGGATCATGGGAGGGCTCGGGGAAGGCGATCAGCGGGCGCTCTTGCGCTTTTTAGATCCGCCTTTTGACGAGAATCGCTTTTGAATTTGATGGGTTGTAATGATTGCGAAAGCTTTTGTGCGCCGATCCTGGGATTGAAGGAAAGGCGTCAGCAAATCGAGATCTTCTTTTTGCCCATCGTGACCCAATATTTGGAGAGCGCTCTGTTGAAGCGCCTTGGATTCCGATTTTAGCGATTGACGGCAGAAGTCCAGCTCCGCTTTTCCTTCATTGGGTTCGCCCAGAATGATTGCTTTGAGATCATCCGGGAACGATGGATCGTGGAGCAACTCGGGAATCAGAGCTTTGCGGTGCTGACGGGCTGCCTGGATGACAATGGTGCGCTGACTATCGCTCCCATTTCGGGCGATCATGGCGAGCACATCTTGTTTGATATGCGGATTTTGGGCCAATTGCTCAATCTGCGGTCCTTCAAGCCAGGGAAGCGCTGTGTTTTTAAAATCTGCCAACGCTTTATCTCCCTGTAATTCCAGCAGAAATTGCCAAACAGAAAAGCGCAGTTCAAGATCGGGCGCGTTCTTTAAAATCGAGATCGCATTGGCGGCTTCGGGCTTGCGGGTTGCGATGAGCGCCTGAACTGCAGCGGCCTGAACCTCCCGACTGGGATGGGTGAGCATAAATTGCAGCGGAGCTACGGATTCCGCGCTCGCGATTTGTCCAAGTCCTTGAATGAGCGCGCATTTCACCTTTGCTTCGGGTTCCTTGCGCAGCAGCTGTCCCAATGCGGCTTCATCACCTTTTTGTGCAATCCGGGCGAGGCCTTTTGCGGCCGCCAGACGGATTTCGACGGCACCTTCGCGCATGTCCGCTTCAAAGATCTCTTTGCTCGGACGATGCTTCAGTTCGGCGAGCACGCGAAGCGCGTTCAACCGGTTTCCCCGACGATCTCCGGAGGCAGCTTCCTGAAGAATTTCAAAGAGTTGCGGTTCGGCTTTGTCTTTACCCCAGGCAAGCAGCCAATCGTACGCAAATTTTGCTTCCTCGTTCGACAAATTGCCCAGCAAAATCGGTTTCACCTTACCTAACACTGCGGAATCGCGAACTTTTTCCATTCCCTGCCAACCGATCTGGCGCCCTGCCTGATTCTGATAGCGCGGGGAGATGGCGGCGTGAAGCGTGCGCGTATATTCCTCATTGGGTCCGACGAGCAGATTGAGCGCGGCCGCGATGGGCAAACGCGTCTCGAAGTCATCGGAACTTGTATATTTTTTGCGCAGTGCGTCGACGGCCGAATCAAATTTTTTAGCTTTGGTTTTGTCGGTCGGTTTTTTGATCTGCGAAAACAGGATTCGGGCAAAAAATCCAAGCTGCTCGTCTGTCAAATGGTCGATGGCCCAGGGCAACGCATCGGCATTTGTGAGTCTGAAGGGCGGCTGATCCTGAGTCTGGAAGAGCTTCGCAAATTCCTGGGGAAAATCGCGATCGTGGGGTGCTTTCAGCAGAACTTGTTCAAACAGAGGCCAAATGGGGCCTTTGTCGTCAGGGTACATGCGCAGCAAGAGCTCGATCGCTTTTGCCTGAGCAACCGGTGAGCCTTGAATCGTCGCCTGTAAGAGCGCCTCTTTTACTTTCTCTTGTGAAAAATATTCGGTAAGCGTGTGATGACCGATTCGGATTTCGCTGGGATCTTCTGAACAAATCTTCTTTAAAATCGCATCGTTGGCTGCTTTTTGAAAGGTGGGGCGATTCGATTGAAAGGCAAGCCGAAACAGCGAAGGGAAGAACTTGTTGTGATTGGAATCCTGCAAAGCCTGTCCGATGGCCGCTTCCGCCTCTGGTGCTTCCAATTCCACAAGACCGCTCACGCCAAGGAATTGCTCCACGTCATCTTTTGATTGGAAAAGCTCTTGAAAAAAGGCCAGTTGCTGAGCCTGGAGCTCTTGGGGCGAGAGCTCGGCAGCCTGCTCCTGCGCATCTGCTGCTGCAAATTGCGGATATAAAGCCAAGCCCATCAAAAATGAGAGAAAACGCGCGCGTGTCAGCATGCCTGAAACATCCTTTCAAAAAGCTCAGCTTTCTATCACAAGAGTTCTCACGGGGCAAGGGATGGCGCTGAAAATGAAGTCGAGTCGGGCATTAAGGGATAAAACAAGAGGTGAAGCGTCTTGGGTCCGAGGCTGCCCTGAAGCACAAATTCGCTCCAGTTTTCGCCCAGTTGGCGGAGCGCGCGGCTGTAGTCATCTTCGGTCGGGTCTGAGTCTCCGAGCACACGGGCGAGCGCTTTGGGCTTTAAGGTGGCATCCAAAAAAAGCCCTTCCTCTGCGCGGGTCGACTGAAGCTTCAGATCCTGCAGCGCGGTTGAATGGCCAAGCGTAAAAATCATTGTGGGCACTGAAGATAGATTCATCTGAAGGTGGGCCGGATATGCACCTTCTACATGCCAGTCTATTTGATGTTCTGTTTTTGATAAAGTTGCCGATTCGCCCAGCGGTTGCACAAGTTGCGGCGCGCTCTCCAATGCAACGGCGCTCAGAAGGTTGGGAAACGATTGCCCTAAAAAAACGGTTGCGCCCAGAATCTCGGCCCTAAAACCGATGGGATCGCGCGGAAAACCCAGGGGCGGCTCGATGAGCGGCAGGTTTTGAGGTTCGGCGAAGGCGGGCAAAAGCGGCCAGGCTGCCAAATGGCGCAAGGGGCCCAGTTTGCAAAGGCTGAGTTCGTTCCACCATTTGAGGTTTTGCGATCTTTTGAGCGAACTGATCTGCAAAAAAGCGTTTCGCGAGACCGCCAGACGATAGCCTGCAAGCTCTGGCTCGTCGCCGATTAAAACGCCTAAACTCCCTTGCCATGAGGCTTTTCCCCATTCTGTGAGTTCGGCATCGAGGGTCAGTTCGGGGCAGGCGTAAAGCTTTGGGCGATCGTCGTCGGTGCTGCAGGTGCCCGCGTTGATGCTCAAAGTGATGCGATCGGCCAGTTGCGCTGAAGCGATCCATCTGCTGGTGCATTCTGCCGTCAATTCTGCATAGTTTTCAAAGAGTTGCGTTCGTTCAGGGCCTTTTGGCCAATCGATGCGCCTTAGCGCTTCGTGGGCATTCAAAGCGGTCTCGAGCGCCGCAATTTGAGCGGGAAAGAGTGTGATTTCAAAGAGTTGCGCTGAGCTTAACGGGGAAACGCCTGTATTCCATTCAGAACTGAAATGCTCGGGATCATTCTTTGCTTTTGCAGGCAAAAGAACGTCGATGGCGATCTGTAAATTTTGCCGCCGAAGGCTCATCAGAAGTCCCGACTGTGCAGATTGATAGAGAGCGTGAACGTTTAAAAGATCCTTTAATTCCGGGGAGATAGAGCGCGGCTGGAGATCGAGTTGATGCGCGATCTGGCGAAACAGGGATTCAAAAGTCTGCTCACCTTGTGGATGCAAAAAGAAGACTGCGCGCGCGTGAAAAGTGAGTTGGTTTTCAAGTGAGGGCGCTCGATTCTGAAGAAGCGCCATCTGCGCTCGGCCAATCTCCGCTCCATTGGGCGAATTGATTGAAAGTAAAAGATTTTTTTGCGGATCGATGCCCCAGTGATGAAGAGAAAAATCGGAATAAAGGCGTTTTGAGGTCAGAGAATGAATCAGACTTTTTGCCTTTGAATACAGCGCATTCCACGCCTTTTGGAGAGGCGTGTTTTGAAGATGCGACTCGAGGCTTTGAATCATCGCTCCCAACGACTGAGGGTTCAGCTCGAGCACGAGAGCAGGAGAGGGTAGAATCCCAAAAAAGTTTGGAGGATCTGGAGTTGCGCGGATCTGAGACGGCGGTCGCTGGCAACTGAGGGTGAGCAGCAGAAGAATCCAGATGAGTTTACGGCTCAATGTTGTTGAGCCCTCGGCGCTGCTCGATCGCTTCAAGCGGTTGCGGGTTGATAAAGGATTCGTAAGTCTGCCCCGCATGCTCGACGAGCTTCTTGAACTCTAACGCGCGAAAATCATTGAGGATTCTCTGACGGATTTCGTCTTCAACTTCGCTCAGCGGTTTTGAAATCGCGGGGATAACGGCCGCAATATAGGCGATGTGAAAGCCAAAAATGGTGCGAATGGGCGGGGTGAGCTGGCCTTCTGCCTGAACCTCAAAGCAAGGCGCTGTAAAATCAGGATCATAGCGATCCTGCTGCGCAAAAAGACCGAGATCTTCAATCTTTAATTGAAAACCTGCAGCTTCGACTTCTGGGCGGAACTGCTCGGCAAGATTTGAAAATTCATCTTTGTTTTCGATGGGTTGCTGACTCAACATGTTCGATATCTTTTGAGCCAGCGCCCTCGCTTTTTCAACCTGATCGCTGTCTGCGGGCATGCGCGAATGATCGCCTGTAATCAACAAATGGATCGCATTGCGCAGATCTGGATGCACATAGAGATGCTGATTCTGGCGGTAGGCCTGCTCCACATAGTTGCGAGGGATCGATTGCAAAGAATAAGTTTTCTCAAAGTTCTCCGTCAGATAATCGGCCACCATCGGTTGGGACAGCGCGTTTTGAACTTCGGGATGCTGCGCCAAACCCTGAGATTGCGCCTCGTCAGCCAGCAGCTCAAAATCGATCAGGTCCTGCAACAGTTTTTGTGGCGTCTGATCTTCGCGTCCCTTCGCGTAGGCTTTGAGCCGGCCTGCTGTGATTTCGATGGGCGCATGGAGCCCTTTTGCCCGCGCGATCACTTGATCATCGGGGATTTCGTTTTGAAAAGGCCAGGCGAGAATCACAAAAAAGGGCCAGAGCAGCAAAGGTGCCTCCATCAGAAATGGAGGGTCATTTTGAAGCGAAAGGCGAGAAAAATCAACGCCTTTAACAGCTCAGCAGCTCGGGGTTGAGGGCGGTGAAGGCGGGGTGAACGAAGCGGCCGTCTTTGCGGATCAATTCGCCGTCGATCCAGATTTCACCGCCGCCGTATTCGGGCGTTTGGATGCAGACCAGATCCCAATGTACGGCGGAGCGGTTGCCGTTGTCGGTGTCGTCGTAGGCGTTTCCGGGGGTAAAATGGAATGAACCTGCAATTTTTTCGTCGAACAGAATGTCATCCATCGCAAAAGTGACGCCGGGGTTGCAGCCGAGGGCGAATTCGCCGACGTATCGGGCGCCTTCGTCGGTATCAAAGATCTCGTTGACGCGCTTGTCGTCGTTGGCGTGGGCTTCAACAATTTTGCCGTCTTTAAAATGTAACTCCACGTCTTTAAAGGTAAATCCGTTGTAGGTGGAGGGCGTGTTGTAGCGGATGACGCCGTTGACGGAGTTGCGAACGGGGCAGGAATAGACTTCGCCGTCGGGGATATTGAGTTTGCCCGCGCATTTGGTGGCGCCTATCCCCTTGATCGAAAAGCGTAAATCGGTGCCGGGGCCTTTGATATGGACCTGATCGGCCTGAGCAAGGAAGGCCTGGGCGGCATCCATCGCGCGATCCATGCGCTCGTAATCGACGTCGGCGGTGACTTTAAAATAATAATCTTCAAACTCGCGGGTCGACATGTTGGCCAGCATCGCCATCGATGGGGTGGGGTAGCGCAGGACGACCCAACGGGTGTGAGGTACGCGAACTTCTCCATGCACGGGCTGGAACCAGAGACGGCCCTTCATTGCGTTCTTTTCGGCAGGTAAGTCCGCGAGATCTTTGGGGTTTACTGGAGCGCGCACACCGATGTAGCAGTCCATCTGCTTCATACGGTAGAGCTCGCTGTCGGCGATCGCTTTGAGCGATTCTTCGCTGGCGCCCTTGAGCAGCGCTCGCATTAAAGCGTTGGTTTTGAGATCGAGGATCGGGTAGCCGCCCGCCGCATAAGTCTCATCGACCAGCGCTTCTATAAAATCCTGCGGTGTGTCGTAGGCTTCGATGAGAACCTTCTCGCCGGGCTGAACCGCGCAGGAATAGTGAACCAACAGATGGGCGAGCTTTTGTGCACGAGGATCGAGCATGGACAGAACCTTTCTCTGCAAAAATGTTGTTCAAAATCAACAGGTTAAATCAAATTGGGGAGGCGCTTTCAATGCGTATTCCAGAATTTTTTTCTGAGGATCGAAGGGCGAAATTTCGTTGAGACCGAGCGCATCGATGGCCGCTTGCAGCCATTCTGCCTCCGAAACGTCCGTCGAAAGTTGCCGCTTTTTCAAAAAATAACGGCCTGCATCGAGCATCGGTTTTAAGGGGATGAGGCCGATGATCTCGCTGCCCGTCACGCGCATTCCGCGCTCTGCCGCCAATTCACGCGTTTTTTCGAAGACCTGGTGCGGTTCGGTGACATCGAGATCGGTTAGATTCATGGTGATTTGACATCGCTGCAGCCGCTCAAGATACCAGGCAGCCGCCTTACAATATTTAAAAAGCCCTTGAATTTTAACAGCTTTTCCTTCGCTGTCCCGGATGATTTCACCCTTTTCGTTGCGCGCTGCGCGGCCTTTTTCGCGAAGGCTCAGCGCGATGTCGGCGGCCTGCTTCCGATCGGCTGTATCGAGATTGATATTATAGGCGCCCAGGAACTTCCTTGCGCCGATATGCACCAGACCGAATTCCGGCACAAAGGCCTGAGGTCCAAAGTCCGGTTTCCACAAGGGATCCTGCATTTTTTGGGGCAGCGCCTCGTAGCCGCCTTTGCGGAGGACCGCGAGGTTTTGACGTTCGGGACGGGTCGCTGCAGATTCATATAAATAAACTGGAAGCTGCAGTTCCCGGCCCACGCGCTCGCCCAGCCTGCGCGCCAGCTGGACGCAATCCGCCATGGTTGTACCTGAGACCGGCACGAAGGGGCAGACGTCGGTCGCGCCTGATCGGGGATGTTCACCCTTGTGCAGGGTCATATCGATGCGCTTGTAACTCTCTGAAATTAAACGGAAAGCGCCTTCCAAAACGGCGTCTGGTGTGCCTGCAAAGGTGATGACCGTGCGGTTTGTGTCGTAGCCGGCATCGATGTTGAGCAAGGTCACGCCGGGAACGGATGCGGCGGCGGCGCAAGCGCGAATGACTTTGAAATCGCGGCCTTCAGAGATGTTGGGCACGCATTCGACGATGGGCGGGTTCAAGGCGGTCACTGGGGATTGTTTTGAAGCTGGGCGTTTAACCAATCGAGCAGATCGCCAAAGGTTTTCTCGCGTTCGGTCTCGTTCCAGAGCTCGTGATACATGCCGGGATATTCGCGTAACGTCTTGTTTTCAGAAGCGATTTGCTCGAAGAGCTCCTGGGATTTGGCGGAGGATGCGATTTGATCGTCGCCGGGCAGCTGCATCAAAAGCGGCAGCGTCAAATTGGGTGCATATTCAAAGGCGCGCTCGTGGGCTCGCACGGTTTCGGTAAACCATCGCGCGGTCGCCACATGGCTCACCAGAGGATCGCTGCTGTAGGATTTGACGATGTCGGGATCATGGCTGAGCGCTTTGGCGGAAAGCTCGTTGTGGAACGAGAGCGCGGGCACAAAACGGCTTAAGATGCGGGCGAGTTTGGCTTTGATAGGCGGAACCTGAAGGCTAAAACCGAAGAAGGGCGAGTTTAAAACGAGTCCGTCGATGCCCTGAGCATTGCGGGCGAGGCTGTGAAAAGCGATGAGTCCGCCGTTGCTGAAACTGATGACAAAGCGCTTGATGTTGGGCGTGCGCTCGACAATCTTGCTGCGTAACGTGTTGAAATCACGAATATAATCGTCAAAATCGAAGATATGGCAGCGCTGACCTTCGGAACGCCCGTGACCTCGCAAATCAAAACGGTAGCACGAGAATCCGGCTTCCTGTAGTTTGCTGACCATCTCTGCATAACGCCCCAAATGTTCGGCAAAGCCGTGAACGAAGAGGATGGCCGCTTTAGGAGACTCCAACTCATCAAATTCAGCATAGAGTCGAAGTCCGTCGGGTGTTAAAAAGGTTTGAGGTTGTGTCGCCATTTTGGGCCTGCTGTGCTATAAAAGATTGAAAATTACCGCACTCTTACGAGAGGAAATATCCCGTGTCAATGCGCGTTCCGTTTTTGTGCTTTTTAGCTCTGTTGTTTGGGCAATCAGCCTTTGGCTATGATGTTTACATTAACAATGTAAAAGTCAACGGTTTGCATAACCAAAAGTTCGATCGCGTGTCATCCGTGCGCTTCGACGAACGTGGCGATGTGCGCATCGATGCTCCGGGTTACTCCATTGAGGTCGATAACTCCTCATCCTTTGCGCAGAATACCTCAGGAGCCGCTTCGATCAATGATGCAGCAGATGTGCCCGTGGGCGTCTCGCGCTATTGGATTTTGGCGACGGTCAAGCAGGTGGGCGCATATCGCGTGCGGCTGACCGCAAACAATCGTGAAGTGGGGCAGTTACTGCCTACGGATAATAAGCTGGCGCGCGATATTACGGCGCAGGTGGTGAGCGGATCCAACAACGTGCAGGCCACCTTCCTGCCCATGCCGAATGCGCCTTCCAATCCCTCGGAAGCGATCGAAATCGTTGTGGGCATTGGCAAAAAGAATCCCGATGGTTCGGTTACGATCGAAAAGCAGCAGGAGTTTGGAAAAATGAGTCAGCCTGGCGGGCGGCAGTCGCCGGAAGCGCAAACCGTTCGCTTTAATGCCGACTAAAAGCGAGATAACTCCGCCTGGCGCAAAGAAAATCTCTGGCCAACGGCCCTCAGGGGGGTACAAAAAAAGCGGCCTTCCTCAAAGGGAAGCCGCTTTTTTTGATGAGGTTAAACCCTCAATCAATGCTTCAAGGCTTTGCGGCCCAGGTAAATGGCCTCGTCGCCCAAAGCTTCCTCGATGCGCATCAACTGGTTGTACTTGGCGATGCGGTCGCTGCGGCTGGCGGAACCGGTCTTGATT
>DBWM01000036.1 GCA_002309015.1 Myxococcales bacterium UBA1238
CCTCGGCCTCGAAAAGAAGCAGAAGAGGTTTTCATGCGTCATGCGATAGATCAGGTCGGTTTTATCGACATAGGCCAAATCTTCCTGACGCAGCCTTTCAAAATCCTGGATACCGACGACAATTTTCCTGGCCATCATTCCCACCTTTCGTTTGAGCGCATCGCGCAGTCTATCGCAACTCTACCCACCGTAAAAGGGCTTCCACCCATGCGCCCTTTTAGGCTTCTTCGATCAGATATTCCCCAGGGCCTCTCGTTTTGAGGCTGTAATTGACGCCGATGAGGAACTTCTTTCTGGGATCGCTTCGGTAGGGCGCCGTGTAGGCGTTGTCCTTGATTTGCTTTAAAGCTTCCTCGGCAGAATGGCCGCATTTGAACTCGATGATGTAGATGTAGTTCTCAGTCTGGAGGACGAGATCGATCCTTCCGGTGCTCGTATGGTACTCGGCGGAGACGCGGCAGCCCAGCAGCTTAAACAGCAGATAGCAGAAGTTTTGAACGTGGACTTCAAGATCGCGGATGATCTCGTAACTGGTATCGGCCATCAGGCTCATGATGCCGTTTAGGAAGCCTTTTGCGTCGCCTGCGGTGATCATCGAAGCGAAGTCGTCGACATTGAAGTCTGAAACCCGGTCCAATGTCATATAGAAGGGGATAAAGAAATTGATCAGCCCTTCCTCGACTTCCTGGTTGGGGAAACCCAATTGGTATTTGCGGGTCTTCGGATCATAGGCCTTCAGGGTCAGATAACCGCTTTGGTAGAGCAGCGGGGAGGCATCTTTGCGCATCGAATCGATTTCGCTGAGCTCTTCCTCTGTGTAGCGGCTTTCGTTGAACTGATCGATGGGGCATCGTTTTTGCTTCAGCACCTCGGCTAAATAGGTGGGGGTTCCGGTGCTGAACCAATAGCTTCTCAGCTTTCGATATTTGAGGGCACTGATGAGGCTGAAGGGGTTATAGACGCCGTCAGCGTTCATCGCGAAATGGTAGCCATCGTACTGCTTCTTTAACTGTGCATACATCTCATCCAGAGAGACAGCATTGACATCGGCCAGTGCCTGAATCTCTGATTCAAAGTTCTGCCTCAACTCCTTTTCGGTGACGCCGCAAATCGTCGCATAGGGTTCCGCCAACGAGAGATCCGTCAGGCTGTTAAGGGCGCTGAAGACGCTCAAATGGCCGATCTTGGTGACCCCTGTGAAGAGGACGAACTTCAGGAAAGGTTCGCTGGGTTTGATGCAGCGATAGAACCCGTGCAATTGCTTTCGGTAAGCTTCCTGAAGCTCAGGATCCCCGATCGCATCGAGAACGGGCGCTTCATATTCATCGATGAGCAGCACGACCATCTGGCCGGTTTGCTTGTACGCCCGTTCGATCACCGCCTTAAACCTCTCTTCGATCGTTTTCGCTGAGGTTGAGGCACCATAAAGTGTTTCCCAGTTGGTCAGCTGAACATGAAGCAGGTTCTCGAGCGCCTCAGGGCGGTCATAGGTCGCACCGCTTAAATCCATGTGGAATACGGGATGCTGCACCCATTCGGTTTCGAGGCCCTCGATCGCGAGGCCTTTGAAGAGATCCTTCCTGCCCTCGAAATAGCTCTTCAGCGTCGACAGGAGCAGGCTTTTACCAAATCGGCGCGGCCGTCCAAGAAAGCTGAAGAGCTCGTCATGGACAAGCTGATAGACCAGGTCGGTCTTGTCGACGTAGCACCGATTCTCACGCCTCAGGCGTTCAAAGGTTTGAATCCCCAGTGAATATAAGCGCGCCATTCCCTCTCCTTTCGCTGCCTTCTGGTCTCACGTTTTATCGCATCCGTTGCCGCTGCAAAAGCGGGATCCCCCGGGTTATTCGCCGAGATCCATCTCCATGTTTTCGCCGCTGCCTGTGGTGTCGACCAGGAGACTGATGTCTTCGTAGGCCTGGTCCAGATCGCGGTAATGGCTGGCGTCTGCTGTGAGGCCTTTGCGGACGCAGAGTTCGTACATCACCTTGACGAGGCCGCCGATGGCGTTCTTGAAGTTGATGGCATGCCTGAGCACCTGAGCTGCGGGTTGGTTGCCGCCCTTCAGGAAGGCTTGCAGCACGAGATGGAGGCCCTGCCAGGCGCATTGAATGGGGGTCTTCTCGAGGCGGACTGCGGCGTAATCGGCGGCGCGGTGGAGGCGCATCTGGCCGCCTTTGCTTTCCACCATCCCCAGGTTGGCGAGGCGATCGACCGAGATCGATTTGCTCTTGGCCACGATCTCGGCTTCCCCGAAGGGGCCGGGCTCGAAGGCGAATGTTTCGAACCATTGGCGGCAGCATTGGGATTCGCCGTCGATGTTGCTTTGGGTGGCGTAGCGGTTGATCGCCTGCAATACGGTGCGGATGGGGATCTCATCCCCGTCGGGATCCGTGATCTGGCGGTATTTCGAATAGATCATCATGCCGGGGCCGATGACCGCCTGGCTCAGATCGGTGGCGCTGACGGGCGCTTCCTCTTCGCCCGCCCCATGGAGGATGCGCTCGACGGCCCTGGGCAGTTCGGTTTTGAGCTCGTTTTGGAGCTGGTTCCATTCACGGATCCTGGCCCTCGGGCTCCTTGGGCGGACCGCGAGGACCACGCAGCTTGCGAGGGCGTTTTTGTTGTTGTCCTCTTCGCCCTCCTCGGTTTGAGCCTTCTTGCCACCGGCGATCATGCGGTTGCCCAGTTCGCTTCGGACCGGCCAGGTCGCGGTGACCTCGAACCCCGATTTCACCACTGCCTCGAGAAAAGTCTCCCAGCCGGAGGAGGCGGTCGCCTTGCCCCTGGTCTCCGATTCCTTGAAGGCATAGTAGATCGTCGCCGGCGCTGCGGGGTGAACCTGCTGGGACAGATTCTTCAGAACCTCGCGCATGCCATCCATAAAGAAGGACTCCGCCT
>DBWM01000034.1 GCA_002309015.1 Myxococcales bacterium UBA1238
GATGTCAAGTCTGGAGCCGCAGGCGCAGGCGCCGAGAAGGCGGAAGTGAAGTCGAAGAGCGCAGTGGATGACAAGGCCGCCTCTACCGCTGATGCGAAGAAGGCTGACCTGGATGCAAATGCGAAGGCTGCTGACGCCGGTAAGACGGAAGCCCGCTCCGCAGCGGATGCTTTCAACAAGCCCAGTGCCTCGAGCGCCCCGAAGCCCGATGCAGTCAACAGCTCAGCGAGCCGTCCGTCTGCCAGCGTTGGAAGTGAATCCGCGCCCCGGACCACTACGCCCGACAGCGTGAACAGCACCGCCAACCGTCAGCAGATGAACACGGCGGCTGAATCCGCGCCCCGGACCACTACGCCCGACAGCGTGAACAGCACTTCCCATGCTTCGGTTCACAGCAATGCGACCGCAAGCAAGCCGTCGGCTTCGGTGAATTCGACCTCCGCCAACAACGCGAGCTCGGTTCACAGCAACGTCCAGTCTCCTGCAGCGGATAACAGCTCCAGCAGCTGGCGTCCCATGAACAGCAATGCCGAAACGGTTGAGTCGACGAACTCTTCAGTGGGCGGCGCCAGCAGAATGAACAATGTTCAGGATACCGCTGGCGAGACTCGCTCCCAGGACAAGAACTTCCTCGGCGATATCGTCGATAAACTCACGGGTAAGTAAAACCAAATCCCCGCACTGACGGTCGTTACTGATATGCGGCCCCTTCATTGGGGCCGCGTTAGCAAGGGAGGTGCCTATGAGATTTTCTCTGCGGCAAGGCTCGCGGGAAATTTTGGTTTTCGACCGAATGCGACTTGTGCGGTTCGACTCGATTGAGGAGGCCGCAGAGTTTCTCCTGCAGTACGCCCGCCAACCGGAGAATCTACAAGCTTTGCGAGTCGCTCTCGCAGGCGATCCTCAATACGCTTTTGCAGCACAGGGCGACGACGCGATGGTCATCGTGCGTGCTGCGGACCTCTTGGTGGCCGGCCGCCTCCATGTGGTCGATGATCCTTTGGGTCAGATGCCCTGGTCCTGGGCTTTCCCGCCTACGCCCAGCATGCCGGTCGAATACAAATCGGCAGAAGGCGAAGAGACGGAGGCTTTGGCAAACGAGACGGAAACCGAGGAATCGGAATCCGAAAACGAAGATGTCAAGCCCGAGCCCGTGATCCCTCCGGAATATCCGCTGTTGGCCGAGCGCGAAGGCGAAGCGGTCAAGGACTCGACCGAGCATTACAACCTGCGACTCGACTTGCTGCGCTATGTCGGTCTGGGGTCGGTGCCCGAAGCAGAGGTTCCGGACGAAGCCCGAAGCGCTGCCTACTCGATGGCCTATCGGGTGCTGGATGCCTCTAAGGGTCTGACGGGTAAGGTTTTAGCGCTGGCCAGTCTCGAGGATGTTCGCGTCACAGAGACCGAAGTCGGTATCGAAACGCGCGCGGTTGCAGAATCCGTGAAGTTGCCCTTGACGCGCACTGTGGATTCGTTTGCTGCAACGCTCGCGCCGCTGGGCCTTCAGGGTGAAGTCTCGATTCGTGAGACCGAAATCGGGAAGGCTACCATCGATGTCGCCAATGTGATGAGAGATCCTTTGAGCGCGGTCGCGTCCACCTTTAAGGATCGCATGCTGCCTCTGGCGGCCAAGGCTGAGACTCTGAAGGGCGACTCCGAGGTCGCTTACGAGGCGATGAATCTTGCGGAGAGCATGAAGCAGCCTTTGACTTCTGTGGTCAAAGCGTTTGCCGAAAGTCTTCGCAATATGGTCGATCTATCGGGTGAGCCCGACGCTTCAGAGCTCGCGGCCATGTTCCAGATGCTGGGCGTTGAGCAGGAAGAAATGTTGCTCAAGGCGGCAAAGGGCACCGGCGAGTCGCTCAATCAGCTGTTTAAGCTGGATGAAAAACCGGCCAAGAAGAAGGAAGAGCCCAAGATCCTGGAGTTCTCCTTAGAGGACGTGAACGAACAGCCGATGAGGTACGAGCGCTACTGCGTCGAATTCCCCGACGGTCGCAAGACTTACGGGATGCTGAATGCAGAGGGACGCGAGACTCTGAAGGATGTGGGGGAAGGTCCGTTTATGCTGAGCTTCCCGAGCGTCGTTTCCCCTTGGAAGGTGCATTCAGGCCAGGAACCGCCGATGACGGTTCACACTGTGGTGAGCGGCGAGAGCCTTTCAAAGATTGCCAAGAATTATTCGGTCAACTCCTGGGTTCAGATTTACGAGCATCCGGCGAACGCGACATTCCGCGCCAAGCGCCCCAACCCCAATCTGATTTACCCTGGCGATTTGATCTTTATCCCGAACCAACCCGCTTCTGTCGGAGAAATCCGTTCGGGCGCAGGCAATCGTTGCCGCATCATCGATCCTCTCAAGTCTTAATTTGCAGGGGAACGTTGGAATGCGAGCTTTTTCTATCCATCAAAAAGCCCGCTTTCCAAGCGGAACGTTACCCTTCCCGCCTTTTTTGATTTCGGTGAACATCAAGGCTGATCACCCGGATATCCATTGTTCGGGTGATTTGTTGTAACTGGAGTCCGAAAAGTCGGTTCTGTCGTGAACGTGCCTGGCTGCCAGGATGCGCTCACGGGCTGCTCGTGACCGGCATAAAGCCGATTGTCGCCGGTGACGGGCAAAGAAGTCCTATGGACGTTCCGCTTGAAAAACGCTGCTTTTGAAGATCACGGTTGCATCTGTAGATCTTTAAAAATAAAACGCTTTTTTGGCGAAGAGGGCGTCGTTTAAGCGCGCCCTTCTTGGCGGCGTGTAAGATGAGTGGTAGGTTGGTATCATGCTGCCTACTTAGGCCTAAATTTAAACTTCTTTACCCCGGAGCAAACCAAAATGGGGTTCGAAAAACGCGCGAAAGCCAAAGCTTATGTTCTTGTTGAAGGCGATACGCTGGAAAAAATTGCGCAGCGTGAAACCGAAAACGGGAATGCGATCTCGGCACTCGATATCGCTCGGCTGAATTGGGGTCATTTCGACTATGATCCCGATTCGTTTGAAGATCGCATCGAGGATTTTCTTCGGGACAAATTACGCTGTACCGTCAAAGGCGAAGATGGCCGTTACGTCATCACCTCAAGTTCGACGGCGAGCAAAGACCTGCTGATCCCGATTGCCTTCCGCCGCGAAGGGTTGCCGACGCGCAGCAAGTACAAATTAAAGGTGACCAAGGGGGAAGAAACCCCTTCCGAACAGTTTTTGGCTTGCGTGTGCATCGAAGGGGTGACTTTTGAATTTGGAAAGTCCTTCCTGCGGCCCGACAAAGTCGATGTCCTCAAAGAGCTCGAAACCGCTCTCCAAAAATACCCCGACGGGCAGATTTTAATTTTAGGCCATACCGATAAAGTCGGTACGGACGAATACAACAAAGGGCTTTCAGAGCGTCGTGCGGAGTCCGTCTACGCGTTCGTGACCAACGACGTGGAGACCTGGGAAAGCCTCTACAATCGCGAATCCTGGGGTCTGCGGTCGATCCAGTCCATCCTGGCCGACATGGGCATCTATGACGGCGCCATCGACGGCGACAACGGTCCCAAGACCAAGGCAGCGGTTAAAAAATTCCAGCAGGATAACGGGCTTACTGCGGACGGCGATGCGGGTCCCGCTACGCGCGCTGCGTTGTTTAAAGCCTTCATGGAAGGCAAGCACGACGTCAAGCTCGAGCCCGAGAACTTTGTGAAGACCCATTTCATGGGCTGCGGCGAATTCAACCCCGTCGTCGCGACGGAAGATGAATGCGAAACCAACCGCCGCGTTGTCTTCTTCATCTTCCACAAAGATCGCCCGCCGGTCTTGCCCTGCAAACTGGGCGATCTCGCGCCTTGCCGCGCTCAATGCAAAGATCGGGCGCTTGGGCGTCACAACGATAACTTCGGTTGCGCCCTCTACGACAGCTTGTCCCGTCACTGCGACTGCGATGGCGGCAGCATTCCTGTCTTCACCGATTACATCAAATACGTGGTCAAGCCCTGCGACTGGCTGGCCAAGATCGCGGAATATTTCCACGTCGATTGGGACCAACAAATCTACAATCACCCCAAGAATGCTGCTTTTAAGGAGATGCGTCCTGATCCCAAGCAGATTTTTGCGGGCGATATCCTCTATATCCCGATCCTCAAGAACGACGCTTCTCAGCCTCAGGGCGACGAGCGCGTGGTGCCCGGCAAAGCGAGCGATTACAAGTTCTATACCATCGCGAAGGGCGATACGCCGGAATCGATCGCCAAGGCCAATCACATCGACTGGGAAGGCATTTACAATCACCCGGTCAACGCCTTCTACAAAGCCAAGCGTCCGAGCGCGGAGTCGATTCAAGAGGGTGATGAGATCTGTATTCCCATCGAAAAGACTCCGGTTGTAACTCAATGTGTGTGCTTCGGCGAAGTCAACTTTGAGGAAAATTCGGCCTTTATCGAGCCGATCGTGGCGGTGCAGCTGGTCAAGTTAAAGGATATCTTGGCCAAAGATTTGAAGTCTCAGATTGTGATTGCGGGCCACACCGATAATGCGGGCGGTCCTGAGGCCGAAGAAGCCAATCGCAAGCTGGGTATGTTGCGCGCGCGCAGCATCAAGGCGTTGCTGAGCCTCGATGCGGAAGCCTGGCAAAAGGTTTATGAGGATGAGCTGGCTGCCAATGTGGCCGGTCTGCCCGACGATCAAAAAGCCAAGAAGATTTGGGGTGTCGCTGCTACCAAGCTGATGCTCGATGTCTTGCAGTACAAGACGGGCGACATTTCTGAGGCTGAAGACAACAATTACCATCTGGCCATCAAGTCTTTCCAAAAAGATCAGGGCCTTTCGCAATCCGGCAACCTCGATGCGGACACGCGCAAGAAGCTTTTTGAAAGCTACCTGACCGCGTTGATCGGAAAGGCGACCAATGGCTCCTCTGTGCCACTGGTTGAAACCCGCCGCTTTGCATCCTTCGCCAAGGGCGACGAAAACGCTGTTGGCTGCTTCAGCTGCGGTGGTTTGAACCCGGTCGTTCCGCGCCGCGAAGGCGATACGCATCCCATCTCGGCGAACCAGCGCGTGCTGGTCATGTTTGTGGATCCGAGCGACGTCCAGCCGGACGGCTCCGTGAAACTGCCCTGCAGTGCTGCCGATACGGCGCCTTGCAAAGCCCAGCAGGAGATGTTTGCTGAGCTCGATGAAGAGACCCGCGAAACTCTGCTGACCCACGATCCTGCACGTCCTTGTGAAAACCTCTCCTGCCTTGAAGATGGCCAGAATTGTTATGCCTGCAAGGGTACTCATGACATGCATAAGGGATATACCTGTCCCTTCTATGCAGCATTTGTAGGCGATAACGATCCGCTTTGTGCCAAGGCGCCTACGCCCGCGCTGAATGTGTTGGACTGCCTCTGCGTGAACGATGTGAACTTCCAGTTCGCGCGTTCATTCCTGCGGCCTGACTTTGCTGCTTCTTTGAATGCTGCCCGCGAAAAGATCAGTCAGCTGACGCATTTAGGCAAAGATCCGCGCATCCTGGTGGTGGGCCACACCGATCCCAACAGCGATTTTGATTACAACAAAGGTTTGTCTGAGCGCCGTGCGCGCAGCGTTCTGGCGTTTATCCAGGAAAAACCGACGGTTTGGGCTCAGATCGCTGAGGTTGAAGGACCGGCTGCGGCAGGCCATTGGGGCGGTTTCTATTGGGGCGATCAGGCTGATCTGTCCATGCTGGTCACAGTGTTGGGTGGTAACAGCAATGGTCTGAGAAAGATCAAAGAAGCTGAAACAGCCAAAGATCTGAAGATCACGACAAAGCTGATCGATAAGAAATACGCGACATCCAAATCTGTTACGACTGAGGAAGACTTAAGTGTCGAACAGTGGTTCCGTTATTGGCTGCATGGCGGTGTCTATACGTCGGCTCAAGATAACGAACCTTTGTCCTGCTATAACTACATCAACGGTGCCAATGGCCAGCCGGGTGTTGTGAGAACGACTTATCTCAGGGAATTCAAAGAAGTCGTTCGGGATTTCCAAGAGCGTTGGAATGCAAAGCAGTTTTTGAATCCTCGCCCTGAATGGTATGAGATTGCGCGCGCCGAAATTGGCGTTAAAGGCGTCAAAGATGCGTCTGGAACGCGGGTGTATGATGAGCATGGCCTTATCGTTCAAATTTACAATAACCCGCGTATTCTTGAATATTTGCAGACCACCGACAAAGAAGCCAACAACGACGATGTCTCCTGGGGCTCTGCGTTTGTAAACTGGTGCTTTAAGGCTGCCCATACCGAAGATTCCGCCATTCCCGAAGGGGCGGGCACCGATTGCGTGTTTGACTGGGCGCCTGACGCCACCAAGCTGGGCGATGCCGACTTACCGAAGATCAAGAAATGGAGCGCAGCCGAAAAACTGGATCAGCCGATTCAGGGCTGTGTAACGGTCGTTGCCCGTAAGAATGGCGATAAGATCGTCGGTCTGGTCGGTTTCTATGCGGGCGAACATGGCGATCAGTTTGATTTGATCGCGGGCAATGCGGATGAGAGCGGCCTCGAAGGGAACACGGTCTGCCTGGTCTCGTTGCCGAAGACGAGCGATCAATGGACCGTCCTGGGTTATTACTGGCCGAAGGGCGTCACTAAAGATCCGCAGGTTCCAAAGGATATTCGCGGTCACGAAGTCGATCCCGTGGGCGGCAAGGGCTTAATCGCCGATGGTTTGATGGGCGCCAAGACTCGTCTGGCCTTGATCAGCGCTTACATGACCTGCGCAAAGCTCGATGTCGATATGCCTTATGGGCGCTATCTCACTTTGCATGGACAGTCTCCGGCTTACATCGGCTGCAGCGAGTTCAACCTGGTGTTTGGCGGTGATGCCGCAAACATCAAGGATCAGGAGAAGAACCGCCGTACGGTGATGCTGTTGGTGTCTAATGAATGGGAAGATGCCAACGGTAAGAAGCATGTATTGCCGGCTGACTTAAGCGAAGTTTTGCCTTGCCCGGCTCCGATCGAGGATTACGGCAGCAAACCGTACAATTCAGGTCCGTATCAAAAGGCCTGCGCTCAGTCCTGCTCGGTTTGCAAAGCGCAGATTAACGCTTATGCGCATATGAGCGCCGCTGAAATTGCCGCGATCATCTCCCCTGAGCAACGCAAGGGTGCACCGTTACGCGGCGTTGAAGCGGATCAAATCGAGGACGCAAGTGTCATTTGGAAGACCTGGGCCAAGACCGAGTATAAAGGCGGTCTGCCATGCCCAATCTATGCACAGATGGCCTGGTGTGATGGTGAATGCAAAGACTTTGACATCGTAAAGCCGATGTCTCAGCTCAAATGCGTCGCTTACACATGTTTCAGCGATTACAACTTTGAGTATAAGTCTTCGTTCGTTGATCCTGTTGCCCTGAGCTCATTCGCGCAATTAAAGGACGCGCTCTCCAAGCATGCAGGCTCGAAGCTTGCACTCTTCGGGCATACAGATGGTCTGGATGGTGGTGGATCTTCGGTTACCGAAGAAGAGACGACGGTCACCGAAACGAAGGTTCAGCACGGTGAATTCCTCTTTGATTACACTCAAAAGAAGTTCACTCAGCTGACCTCGTTCGATATCAGCGAAACGACGATCGATGCCTTTATCGCCCGACTGAAGACCGTCGCTGAGCATTCTCAGCTGACTCTGACGGTGCCTTCACTGCCCAAGTGGTTTGAGATTGCACTGGGAGAGATCGGTGAAAAGGAAGTGGCAGGTGCTCAGGCCAATCCTCGGATTGTGGGCTACTTAAAGTCTACGACGACGATCGATAATGAGCATAAGAATTCCGATGAGACCGATTGGTGCGCTGCTTATGTGAACTGGTGCCTGGGTCAGGCCCATGTGAGCGCGCCTGGAAGCGCGTGGGCTCTGGACTTTGTTGCCGACCGGAAGCAGACCGACGGCAAGCAGCTCACTCAAAAATGGGTTGCGGGTGCTGCCTGGCAGAATCCCAGCAAGGTGTGGAGCGGCGCTAAGCGCATCAAAGAAAGCGAACTGAAGGTCGGTGCGGTTGTCGTCTACGGCCGGTTTAAAGATAAAACCTGTGCGGTCTGCAACGGCGGACATGTCGGCTTCTTTGTCGGCAAAGCCGCTAACGGCAACTACATCATCCTGGGCGGAAACCAGAGCAATCAGGTCTCCTTCCTGGAATTCCCGGCCAAAGAAGGTCAGTCCACCGCGAAGGGCAACGGCGAATGGTATCGCCTGATGGGTATTTTCTGGCCAGAAAATGCCGAAACATCGCATACCCGTTTCCTGACCATTCTGAAGGATCAACTCTCTGCGACGCTCACAGCCCGCCACATCAAGCTGGTTGAAAAGACCATCGATGTGAAGCAGGTGACCTCGGTTGAGGAGTCCCGCCGCCTCGTGTCGGCTCAGTTTGATCTGTCCGTCGAGGAAACGAAGACCGTCAAGAAGCAGGTCGTTCACTCCAATTCCGATGATGAAGCTGCTCGCGCTCTGAGCTTCCGTCGTGCGCGCGCCGTCAAGGCCTTCCTGGATCGCAATGGCGAGGCGCTGTTCAACCTTTACAAGGAAGAGTTGGATGGCCAGCTGGCGGACTGGGGCGTTCGTGGGGCTCAGAAGATCTTAAAGCATTTGGGCTTTGATCCCACCGACATCAATGGTCTGGAATCAGAGGACTACAAGAAGGCACTGCACAAGTTCCAGACCGAAAATGGCTTGGCGGAAGGCGACTTAAACGAAGATACCTGGAAGGCTTTGCTGAACAAGTATGTCGAATCGATGGGCTTCGATGCCTCGGTCGTCTACTGGAATTACGAAAACGGTTTGCCCGATGCGCCCGGATGTGTGGGATGCGGTGGTGTAAACCCGATCGTGCCTCGCGAAAAGGGCAGCAATGCGCGCATCGCCGCCAACCGCCGCGTTGTGGTCATGTTGCTCAACGAAGTGCTCGTCACTTCTGAAGACGAAGCCACTTCTGTGCCCTGCAATGCCAGAGATACTGGAGCCTGCAGGCTGCAGCAGGAAAAATTCGCTCTTCTTTCCGATGAAGAAAAAGCGAACCTGTTGCGCCGCGAGCCTGAAATCGAATGCACGCATCACACCGCCGATAACCAGGAGAATTGCATCTATTGCGGCGGCAGCGGATCGCTCCGATTCGCCTATACCTGCGATTTCTATGCGAGATTGGCGGACGCTCACTGCGACGGTTGCGAAGGAAAGCCCGATCGCTGGCATCTGCTCAGGTGCTGCTGCATCGAAGATATTCACTTCGTGTTTGGCAACTCCTTCCTCGGACGGAGCTTCTATTCCAAGGTTGGCGGGCTCCTCAAAGTGCTCAAGGAATTGCTGCAAAAGAAGGAAGATCCGCGTCTCCTGGTGGCTGGCCATTACAAGTACCTGGATCATGGCGAAGACTTCGGCCGCAATAAGGGCTTTGCGGATCGCCGTGCGCGCGCGGTTATCGGTTTCCTGACCAAAGATCCCGATATGTGGGAGGTCAACCGCGCTGCGGATGAAAAGGCGGGGATGCCTTGGGGCGACGATGCCGATAAAGTGATGCTAAAGGCCGTGCTCGGCGTTCGCATCCTTGTGAACTGGGGCATCGAGAATCAGGTCGAAGCGTTCCAAAAGTATTGGAATGAGTGGGATGGCAAGCTCGAATCGATCGGCGATCTGCCTGTAGACGGCCAGCGCGACGAAAAGACCCTGAAAGCTTTGTATTACGCGTACATGGATAAGGGTCTTAAGGGTCGCGATGCGGATGTGAAAGAGCTGAATGCACGTTTCATGGCTCTGGATGGCATTCGTCCGGCCTATGTGGGTTGCGGTCAGTTCAACCTGTTGCTCAACGAATCGATGGCAAAGGATAAGAAGATGTCTGATGAGGACATCAACAACCTGAACCGTCGTACCGTTATCTTCTTCTTTGCCAATCACTGGTTCGATGACAACGGCAAAGAACATCAGATGCCGCTGGATTTGCGCGAGTTCCTCCCTTGCCCGATCGTCAAGCATGTCGATAAGGAAAAGCTGATCGAAGCTTTGTGGAAGGGTGAAGGCTATGAATTCTGCAAGGCCGAGATCGATAAGATCCTCGACATCCCGATGGATGAGATCGGCGATCATCTGAAGCCGCCGTTTGCGTACAACCGCATGCCCGATGGCCGGCGCATTCCTGATCGTCCCGGTATGCCTTGGTGCGGCGGTTATCCCATCAAATACGTTCAGGGCGTTTCCGCAGAATGGTTGGCGGCGTACGTCGAGCGCTACGGCAACTGGTGCTGCGGCCTGAAGAAGACGAGCGATGGCAGCCGTTCGACGGTGATCGAGCATTCGACCGAATATTACACCGAAGGCTACCGCGAAATTCCGGCTCAGAATGAAGATGCTGTCTATCCAGTATGGATGGATAAAGCCGAAGAAGAATTGGCCATAGAAGCGAATGAGCTATGGCAACCCTGGCTTGACAGACTGAAGCAGGATCCGAATGCACTCAAGAAGATCCCGGATGGCTTAGATGCAGGAACGCATCAGATCCCTGATAAGGTGCGCAAGTCATCGATCAGTGGCAACACTCAGAACCCCGTCATCATGAAGTACCTCAATACCGGAGGTTGGGCGTATACAAATGATGAGACGGATTGGTGTTCTTCGTTTGTGAGCTGGTGCTGTTATCAGGCGAAAGAATATAGAGATTGCTTCCCGGTTACGCCTCGTGCACTCGACTGGGCATTTGATAAGCAATATCAGTATTGGGAGCAGTATGACTGCCTGGGTGGTAAGAAATGGCAGGAATATTATGTGAATGGCAGGTCGGATAGCAATACTGTTCAGACTCCTGGCAATGCTTGGCATAAGAAGCAGAAGGCAGCGCTGTCAAAGCTGGGGGTTCGCCGTATCACTCCGGAGGAATGGTATCGTCTGTCTAAGACCGATCCCAATCCCTTCCGTGGTTGTATCATCGTGTTTGCCCGATGGGCATTGATGAAGAAACCGGATGGGACTTATTGCTTAGAGTCACCAAACCGCGTGATTGGTGGCCACGTCGCATTCGTTGCCAACTATGAACCGGAAACGGAACAAGAATGTTGGGATCCTTCAACGGGTACCATCGTTACGAAGTCTGTACCCACATTTGAAGTGATTGGTGGTAACCAGTGGGACGGTAAATCTGTTATCCCGCGCATTACTACGGTGACCAAGAATGGTGTTAAAAAAGAAGTCGAGTATGATCGACATCTGACCAGTGTAACGCAGGCTAAGTATTGGGAAAATAAATTTATTCCTCAAGAAGACCCGTCAGAGGCCAAGGGTGGTCTTTATAAACTGGTTGGTGTCTTCGGCTTCAAAGAAGTTCCTCCAGATACCGAACAGTTTACCGATTCCTGGTCGGAGGTTTGGACCGAGGTAGTCGAAGAAGAGTCCGAATCTTACGAGTTCTACATTCCTTGCCACATCTACTCCGGATTCGCCTGGTGCGATGACTGTGAATGTGACACGGATACGGACACGGATACGGACACCGATACCGATACCGATACCGATACGGACACCGA
>DBWM01000012.1:0-273 GCA_002309015.1 Myxococcales bacterium UBA1238
CCTGCCCCCCAATCCTTGAAATTTACGCCTGCCAAAGCTTAAGGGCCCCCGCCCGAAATCGGCTTTTCCTTATCTCCCTGCGAACCAGGATCGAGTAATTGTTTAAAAGCCTCGATACGAACACCTGCCATCCAATCCTTGAAATTTACGGCTGCCAAAGCTTAAGAGACCTCGCCCGAAATCGGCTTTTCCTCATCTCCCTGCGAACCAAGATCGAGTAAATGATTACAAAGCCTCGATACGAACACCTGCCCCCCAATCCTTGAAATTTAC
>DBWM01000012.1:322-462 GCA_002309015.1 Myxococcales bacterium UBA1238
AATCCTTGAAATTTACGCCTGCCAAAACTTAAGGGACCCCGCCCGAAATCGGCTTTTCCTCATCTCCCTGCGAACCAGGATCGAGTAAATGTTTAAAAAGCCTCGATACGAACCCCTGCCCCCCAATCCTTGAAATTTAC
>DBWM01000012.1:560-85196 GCA_002309015.1 Myxococcales bacterium UBA1238
CCCCGCCCGCAAGCGGGTTTCCCTCTTTCTCCCTGCGTATCCATAAACGTGGAATTCAAAAAAATCCCCCCGCATTTCGCCTTCCCCTGCTGACTGCAACATCGTACGATGTACCTCACAAAGTGAGGCCTTCATGAATCTGCCCCTCCATTCGCCGGCAAGGCGTTCCCCGACGTTCGGCATACAGAAGCGCGAGCTGCTGGTGGTGATTTGCATCGCTCTGGCGCTCGCCGCGCTGGTGGTGCCGCTGCCGCGCATCTGCATCGATCTTTTGCTTTCGGGGCAGCTCATCTTTGCAGTCTGCCTGCTGATTTCGGTCCTGATGTGCCGCCGCCCGGACGATCTCACGCTGTTTCCGAGCATTCTGGTCCTCGCCACGCTGGCCCGACTGACGCTCAACGTCTCTACGACGCGCGCGATCCTTTCCGACGCGGATGCGGGAGCGGTGGTGCGGGCGTTTGGTGAAGGGGTGGCGGCGGGCAATCCGCTGATCGGGGGCATCCTTTTTTTATTGATCACGCTCGTTCAGTTCGTGGTGGTCTCTCAGGGCGCAGAGCGGATCGCACAGGTGGCGGCGCGGTTTACCCTCGACGCCCTGCCCGGCCGGCAGCAGGCCATCGAAGCGGAACAAAGGCTCGGACATCTTTCTCCCGAAGAAGCGCAAAAACAGCGGGAATGCCTGGATCGCGAAGCCACTTTGTTCAGCAGTCTCGATGGCGCCATGCGATTCATCCGCGGCGATGCGGTGGTGGGGCTTTGCATCGTGCCCGTAAACGCTGTGGGCGGCCTGATCATCGCGATGGGGCAAAGCGGGCTCAGTTTCGAACAGGCGCTCTCGACCTATACGATCCTCACAGTGGGCGACGGGCTTTCGAGCCAGATGCCTTCACTCATACAAGGCATCGCTGCAGCAACGCTGGCGACGCGCCTCACCTCTGAAAACAGCGCCTTCACCCATCACCTGATCCGCCAGCTGACTTCCGACGGGCGTCCCTGGATCGTGGGCTATTGCCTTTGCATCCTTTGCGCCCTGTTTTCACCGCTGCCCTCCTTCCCTTTCTTTGCTGTTGCGCTCGCCTGCGCTTTGATCACCCGCTGGGCGCAGCGCCAGACTGCAGAGGAGCAGAAACAGGAACCGCTCATATCACTCACGAAGCTCCAGCCCTACCTGCGGTTTCACCCCACAACCCTGCGCGCCTTATGCCCGCAGACCCCCGAGAACCTGCTTGAACGCATCCAAACCCGCATCCTCGAGCGTTACGGGATTCAATTGCCGCCCTTCGTATTGGATCTCAACAGCCTGCAGCTCCCCAAATGGGGGTACAGGATCGAATTCACGTCGTCGATCTTTGGCGAGGGCATCCTCAATCCAGAGCTCTGCTTTAAGCCCCTCGAATCTGAAAGCGAGCCTGAAGCCTTTCGCGATCCCTACATGGGCACATGGGGGGTCTGGCAAAGCGAATCCTGCGGGCAGACTTCCATCAAGACGTTTCGCAAACATTTTTACGCCCTGATGCGGCTGCACCCTGAATGCGCGCTTCCCCTGCAGGAGATCACCGATCGCCTCCAGGCCATCGAGGCAGACGATCCCGCGCTCGCCCATCAAGCGCTGAGCAGGCCTGGAGGCATCAACGCGATCGCGCAGCTTTTGCGGCGCATGGTTTCAGAAGGCCTTTCGATCCGCGATCTCCCTGTGATTCTCGAGCAATGGGTCGCGATCAGCGAGCATGAAACCGATTTTGAAGCCCTGTATGCCGAACTCCGCGTGCGCCTGAGGCCCCTTGTGCTCGCGCCTTTTCAGTTCGCAAAGGCCGTGGAGATTTATGAACCCTCGAAAGCGCTCCTCGACTGCCTGGAACCCGATCAGGCCGCCACGATCCCTCCGCATCTCACGGACGTAATCGATGTTTTATGGTCGCAAAATCCGCATGCGCTCTTCTGCGTCCCCCAAAGCATGCGCGCAAATTTAAGGCGCAACCTCGAGCAAAGCTATCCGGGCATCGGCATCATCTGTCCCGAAGAGCTGAATCCTCAAAAGCCGGTCCGCGTACTCGGTCTGGTCTGGCCGGAACTGCAGGAGGAGGACATCGACTGGGATTCCGAAGATGAGGATCCCGGTTTGTAAAGCTGCATCTTCGGATCTCAGGAATCGGAACGCGTATTGCAGGGCTGCATCTTCAGATCCGAAGAATCGGGAAGCGCATTGCAGGGCTGCATTGTCAGTATCAGTGGGTCGGAACTCATCATTCAGGGCTGTATTTCTGATCCCTAAATTTCGGGATTCATTTTACAGATCTGCATTCTCGATCCCGAACGCTGCAGATAAAGTTTTCACATCTGCATCCTCGATCCCGAACGCTGCATTTCGATTTTGCGCGTACGCCCAAAGAGATTCCCCACTGCGCTCTTCTTCAGACGCCCCTGCAAGTCTCGCCCTTGTTTTTGAAACCCTCTGATCAAATGTAAAAAATTTGGAAGCAGATCGTTGCCAAATCGATTTACACTGCCCCATAATGCAGCCTTGGCGAGATTCGCCTTTTGTAACGCCCTTCGGGGAACGATTTTATTGCGTGGAAGATAAAAGCACCGTTTGAGGTGCGGAGGATTTTGGGATGCCCGGTTTATTTGCAGCCCAGAGGCTGGCGGTTCTGGTCGATACGGCCAACATGTATCACTGCGCGCGCGCTCAATTTGGAGGCCGCATCGATTATCGTCGCCTTTTACATCGCGTTGTGGGCGAGCGATCGCTCATCCGCGCGATTGCATTCGTGGTGCGCGGCGAAGATGTCGACGTCAGCCCCTTCATCGAAGCTCTCGATATTGTCGGATTTGAATCCCGCATTAAGACAGGGCGACGCCGCGTTGACGGATCCATCCGCGCCAATTGGGATGTGGGCATTGCACTCTGCGCGGCTGAGCTGGTCGACAAGGTGGACGCGATGGCGATCGTCAGCGGTGACGGCAGCCTGACCGACGTGGCCGATTACCTGGCTGCGCGCGGCGTTCGCGTCGAGGTTTACGCCTTTGACGGCAGCGTGTCGAACGAGCTGATCTCCCGCGCCCATATTTTTGAACCTCTGGAACGCGATGTTTTGATGGACACCCGCTATGAGCGCGACGACAGGCGCGATCGGTTCGACCGCTACGAGCGTTTTGACGGCGGCGACAACGTGGGGAACGGCGACGACAACGACGAAGACGCCAACAACCCCGGCGGTGACAACAACACCTTCTGATCCCCCTCCCTGAATCCCGCCATTTGCTTCTGATCCGCTCCCTCCGCCATCCCGATCTTCTGTTTTTTGGCCTGCTTCTGATCGCAGCCCCGCTCTGCAAAGGGGGCATGGCGTTTGAATTTCAATGGAGCCTCAGCCTCGGGGCCGTTTTTGTGGCCTTCCTCTCGCTCTTCCGCGACGCGAAACAGGGCCTGCAGATCCGCTGGCCCCATTTTTGCTTTCTGTTTCTGGCGATCCTGACCTGCATCCAGCTGATCCCGCTGCCCGCATCGCTCCTGCAGGTCCTAAGCCCCAAAGTCCTGGAATATTACAGCGCGGGTCACGCGATCACGCCGCCGGCCTTCGCACCGCTTTCCCTCGATCCCCCAGGCACCGCCCTCGCCGCCTGCCAGCAATGCGCGTTTTTTGCCCTCATGCTCGCCGCCTCCCAAAAACGCGGTGAAGATCGCCTCTTTTTATGCGCCGCCCTCTTTTTGAGCGCCCTCGTTTCGGGCTGCACCGCCCTCTGCAGGCTCGCGATCTTTCAAAAATGGAGCGGCCCCTTCGTCAACCCCAACCATATGTCGAGCCTTTGCCTCTTAGGCGTCCTTTCGGGCCTCGGACTCGCGCTCAAATCCCACGACGGCAAACAACGCGCACCGCTGCCCCGCATCTTTTGTGCCATCGGAGCCGTCATCTGCATCGCCGCATGCCTGGCAACCGAATCGCGCGGAGGCAACCTCGCTTTGGGCATCGGCCTTTGCGGCCTGATTTGCGCCCGGCTCCACCATCAGTCTTTAAAAAACACATCTTTCCGAAGCTCAGGCGCCCGCTGCCGCATCGCCATCGCGAGCACGGTGATCCTCCTGCTGGTGATCCCCATTGCCGCCTTCTTTGGCCTCTCCGATTTTACTCAGGAAATCAAAATCCAGCTTTGGCAACCCCTCGACCGCTATCTGCAGGATTTCTGGCGCATGGGCAGCGGGCGAAACAGCTTTTTGTATGTTTACCCGCATTTCCAAACCGCAGCCTTCGATTCGATGTCGGTCTCCCATCCTGAAAACATCTTGCTGCAACTCGCCTGCGAATGGGGATTTTTGGGGCTCACCGCCGCGATCCTGGGGATTTTTGGTCTCTTTTGGATGCTGCACAAGCGGCGCCCGCTGACTGCGCCCGATCAGGGACTCTGCCTGGCCGTCATCGCGATCCTGCTGCACGAACTCTGCGACTTTGGTCTGGAGACCTCGGGACTCTCGATCCCCTTTGCGGCGACCTTAGGGATCCTTTTGCGCCCCCATCAGACGCCGCCTGCCCCAAAGCATCTTGCGGTCAAAAGCGCAGCGCTCGCCGTTGCAGCGCTCTCTTTGGTTGCCTTCCCTCTTGGACTGAAAGCCATTGATTTTCAAAAGGATTTACAGGAGCTCAAGGGGCTCTCTGGCGAATCACAGCGTGCATTTGCGATCACCGCCACCCTGCGTCACCCCGCCGATCCCTTCATCGCTCTCGCCTGCGCATCCAGACTCGAAGCCGCAAACGGCGATCCCGGCGAACGGAGCGCATGGCTCGCGCGCGCAAAATTCTTATATCCCGCGAGCGGTTTTGGAGACTGGCTTGAAGCGCGGCTGAATCTTCAGAAACGCGAGCCCCTTAATGCGGCCAAAAACTACGGCAACGCTTACCTTTACCTCTCGCTGCATCGCAAAAGAATCCTCCTCGAAGCGATCTCCGGCTTAACCAGCCTGCAACCGCTCACCCGACTGCTCGCGCAAGCTCCCGAAGCGTTTGAACAACTCAGCCAGCTGCTCCTGGCCAAAAACCGTCCCGATCTCGTTCAACCCCTTGCCCGATACATGATTCTCGAACAAGCGCCCGGTCTGACCGCTTTTCAGCTTTTAACCGAAGCCTGCCTGCAACTCCGCGACTGGCCTTGTGCCGGGCAATATGCAGATCTGCTTTACAGGCTGGGCGCCCGCTTTGATAGCGCCCTGTATCAATCTAAGCTCCGATTATTACAACGAAAATCGGATGACGGCTGGTTAAGGCGGGCCACTGGTGAAGCGCAGAAAAAAAGCGATTGGATTCAAATCTATCGTCAGGCCATGCAACTTGGGCAATTCGAGCTCGCGGAGCAGGCCTGCGACGCGCTTTGGAAGCTTACGGCCTCAACCCACGAAGGCGCAGCGGATGTGCTCCATCGACGCGCGCAACTGGCCGCCGCACAACAAAAAACCGAAAAAGCGCTTTCCCTTTGGGAAGCCGCGATCGCCCACCATCCGAGAGGAGACATCGTCCGGGCCGCCGCCGCTTATGCCGAAAAGCAGGGGCAACCGGAACGCGCAAAAAAGATACGCGAAAAAGCGCCCGAAACTCCGCCGAAAACGCCCTAACCCATCGAATTTACTTTAAAAATCGCTGATACATCTGCGCCCATTCCAGGGCCGCCGACTTGCAGCAATGGCGAGATAAATAGACCGCCCGCGCAGCCGCCCCCCGCGCACGCCATTCCTTTTCACCCGCATCGAGCATCCTGCTCAGCGCCTCCACCCAGCGATCGCTTGCGCCTGAATCCACAAAATGCGCCCAGCAGTTTTGGCGATCCAAATCGAGAGTGCCCGGCAGAGCGCGCAAAACCGCCGGCAGACCGCAGGCCATCGCCTCGATCACCGCCCGCGGAGAGCCCTCCTGATGCGAGGGATGCACCATAAAATCCACCTCCGCCATCACCTCGGGCAAACGATGCCGCTGCAGCTTCCCCAAAACGCGCACGCGATCGCCCAATGGCAGAAGAGCACGCTTCATTTCCGCTTCATCGTGCGCCTTAAATGCCCCCGCAAGCCAAAGCTCCAGATTTTGTAACTCCGGATGTTGCAAAGCTTTTAAGAGCTCCGGCAAACCTTTTTGAGCCGTTAGACCCGCACAAAAAAAGGCGCGCGGACGCCGATGCGCAGCGCTCCTCGATCGCGGATAGAACATCGCCCCGTCCACGCAGTTGGGAACGCTGTAAACCCTTGAAATCGGGATAGAATACGCCTTTGAAAGCGGTTCCCGGTGTCCTTCCCCAAACACCGTGCATCCGTCTGCGCAATGCGACTCCACACAACTTTGAAAAAACATGCGCAAATCGGTGATGCCCTTTCGCAGCCCCGGCCAGGGTGACCACATCACGGGCAGGTCGTAAGCGCTGTCAAAGTAAGAAGCGAGTTTCGGAATTCCTTCGATGGAGCGACCATTCAGCCAATAAGGGAGAGTCCAAAAGCCGAGGGTGCCGTGCAATAAATCCACATCGCCCGCACGGCAGCGATGATAGAGCGCCCGATATGCCGCTAAATGCAGACGCACGTTATGAAAAACCTGATCCGAAATGGGACAGAGCGCAAAGGATTTGGACTGCGCCTGCAGCAGGGCTTCATCGCGCGCATGGCGGCCGGTCATCACCTCGAACCGCCCGAGCAGGCGTCCCACCTCAGACCACATCAGGATGCGGTCGCGGTAATCATCGGGCAACGCGTAAAAACCGACGATCGTCTTCATTGTAACCCACCGATTTTATTAAGTTCTATCAGTTTTCCGTCCAGAGCGTTTGTCTTCTGAATCGCTGCCGTAGCCATAACCATAACCATATCCGTAGCCATACCCGTAACCGTATCGATGGCCGTAAGAATAGCCGTAGCCGCGCTTGCGCAATTCCACGTCGTTTAAAATGGCGCCCAGGAGCTCAGCTTTCACATCCCGCAAAGCCCGGGCCGCCATTTGCAGGCTGACGCGCGGCGTTCGATTGTAGCGGGCAACCAGCACGGCCCCATCCAGCTGACGGGCCAAAATGAGCGCATCGCTCACCGAATTCACGGGCGGAGAATCGAAGATCACGCAGGAATAACTGTTTTTTAACCCCGAAAGCGCGCGGGCAAAGGCTTCACTCTGCAAGAATTCCGCAGGGTTCGGCACGCGATGGCCCGCAAACAGCAGATCCAGACAGCCCGCTGTATCCTCCATCGGCACATGCATCACAAAAGGCGCCAACACCGCATTGGGATCTCCTTCAGGCTGCCCGCGAAGCGCGAAGACATAATCCGAAAGGCCACGCTCGTATTCCATTTTTCCCAATGATTTAAATAAGCTACGCAATCTGGGCCTGCGCAGATCGGCATCGACCAAAAGCACGCGGTTGCCTCCCAGCGCCATCGCCGCCGCCAAATTTAACGCCGTCGAAGTCTTGCCCTCCTCGGGATTGGGCGAGGTGATCAAAAACGCGTGCAGCTCGCCGCCCTGCGGATTCATGAACATCAGATTGGTGCGCACCGTGCGCATCAGTTCCGCCGAAGGCCCCGAAGGAAAATCGAGCACATAGCGCTCCGGTGTCACCGCTTGCCCCCGATGCGCGCGCACCGAAGGGATCAGGCCCAAAAACGCCAGCCCGCATTCACCCTCAATCTGCTCCTGCGTCTTCACCGTCGTATCGAGCCATTCCAGCCCCACGCTCAGCAGAAGACCGAACAAAAGCCCCACAACCAGGGCAATCGACAGATTGAAGAATAAACGCGGCGAAATGGGCCAGGCGGGATTGCGCGCATGCTCCAGAATGCTCACGTTATTTGCGGTCGTTTTCTCTTGTAACTCCGCTTCTTTTAAGCGCGTTTGCATCTGAAAATAGAGCGCTTTTGAGGAATCGATGGCCGACAACAGGAGTTTGTTCTGGCGCTCCAGGCCGTGCAAATCCCGCGCTTCCGCTTCCAGGCGCGAAATATCCGCCTCCAGCTGGCGTTCTTTTTTGAGGCAGGATTGATATTTTCGTTCCAGAGACTGGCAGATTCCATCGATTTCCTGTTTTAACGCCGCCTGAACCCGCGCAATCTTGACATCCGCCGCTTCCACGTCGGGATGCTTTTCGAGATAACGGCGCAAGAGCTCGGTGCGCTCATTTTGAAGCGTCACGATGCGTTCCTTTAAACGCTGCACCAGCGCGTTGCCCAAAGCGGAATCCAGGCTGGTCGAGCCTTCTTCCACCGACATCGCGCGCGCTTCCTGCCATTCCTGCCTGGCCTTTTGGGTCTCATCCTTCGCCAGACGAAGGGCGCGCTGAGCCTCCTGCAATTCGAGCCCCACCAGGCGCTGCTGTTCATCTAACCCCGCGAGAATATTATGTTCTCGTTTAAATGCGAGCAGCGCATCCTCATCTTTTTGAAGCTGAGTAAAGAGCTCCCGTTCCTTTTCCTGAAGCCAGTTGACCGCATTGCCCACGGCCACATCGCGCTCTCGCAGATTGCATTCCATATACGCATAGGCCACCGCATCCGCGAGCAGCTGGGCGCGCTCCGGCTTTGTATCCCGAATATGCAACTCGATGACGCGGCTGTGCGGCAGCTGATCCACCGAAAGCTTTGAAACCAAAATGGACGCTGGATCGCGATGCTGAAACGCTTCCGCCCGCAATTCAGGATCTTCGATTTGCTCGATCCCTAAAAAATCGTAATCTTCGCGCAGACACCAGGATTTTTGAGCGAGAGAAGCGGGCAGCTGGCGCTCGGGATCGCAGCCCATCTCGACCACCGCCTGAGCCACCTTCAGACTGCGGATCACGCGAAATTGCGTCTCCAAAAACTCCCTGGAATCCCAGGAATTGCCCGATCCCAGCGAAACGATTTCCGGTCCGGCCGCCATATATCGGGGCGCTTCCAATTCGATGACGATGCGCGTAGTCGCTTCATAAATTTTGGGCTGGCGCTTTGTCCAAAAGACCGTCAGCGCTCCAAACACCAAAACCATCAATAAAATCAACCACTTATATTTAAAAACGGTATGAATCCAAAAGCTCAGCGAAAGATCGCGTTCCATCTCTTCAACTTTCAAACCCCAAAGCGCGGCCCATTTTAAACTACAGGCTCTCGAACATCTATGAACGCAAACATCATCATTCAGCTCCTGTGCGCCTGGCTGCAGGGCAAGCGGTTACCGCCTTTGCCTGAAGGCATCACCAAGCTTACAACCCCTCAAAATTTAAATGGATTTCTTTACCACACGGCCCCGGAGATGAGCGCTTGCGATGCCGGAATCTGCGCTCAGACCTGGCAGAAAAACGCCGCATTACATCTTAAACGTCTCAAAATTCTGCAACAGGTTTGGCCCGTCGATGCCCCCAGGCCCATGCTTTTTAAAGGGGCCGATTATTGCGAGCAGCTCTATCGGGATCCGGGCGCGAGAGGCTGCTGCGATGCGGATTTTTTGGTTCCCAGCCATTTTGAAGCGATCGCCCGTCATCTCGCAAAATCGGCCACCGAAATCCGTTACCCTCAGCAAATGCGCCTCCCTTTTGGCTCAATCGACAGTTTAGGTTTCGTCATCGACGGCTGCCTGCTCGAACTCCATCGCCAAATCGTTCCCTTACCGCCCAACGAGCTGCGCGCAAACCGCATCTGGCATCGCAGCCAGCCTGACCGCACGGCCGGCGACCCGTTTTTCCGCTTCCCCTGCCCCAAAGATCGTCTGGCCATCTGGCTCGCCCAGGCCGCAAAAGATGCGTTTGAGATCAACCAAATGCAACTCATCGATTTGATGATCATTTTAAGGCAACAAACCGATCCCATCCTCCCCTGGCTCAGACGCTGTCAGCTGCTCACCGCATACCAGGTCGCTCAGCAGATGCTCAAACCGCTGCAGCCCCCGATCAACCTTCGCTGCCCGCTGCCCAACCGCCTGCAAGCGCAAGTCATCCAGCAGCTTTTGCCTTCGATCTGGGGTCCCGTTCAATCACAACCTTCTGTTTTTAAACGGGATCTCATCAAAATACTGAGCTGGCATCCCAGGGCTTTCGGCCCTAAACTCCTCGCAGCGCTCTGGCATCGCCTGGATGCCCGGCTCAAAGCAAAGATTCCGGCACAAAAATGATGTCACCCGGCTGCAGATGCACATTTTGCGCTCGCCCCAGACCAATCTCCTCAAAAGGCACCTGATAATAATGCTCCTGACCGTCCAAAATGCGCGTCAGCACGACCGAATTCTTAGCCGCCACAGATTTTAAACCACCCGCCAGGCTCACCGCCTGAACGATGGTCATGTCATCCTCATACTTAAACGCCCCGGCTTTTTGCACAGCGCCCCAGACGATCACCTTCTTTGAATTAAATTCCTTAACAAATACGCTCACTTGCGGATTTCGGAGATAGCCTTCCTTTAAGCGATCGCAAATTTCAGTCGCCAGTTGCCCTGACGTCAGCCCCTCCGCTTTCACAACGCCCACTAACGGAAATTCAAAGCAACCATCAGCATTTACGCGATAAAGACCGCTCAGGCCCTCCTCCATATAGACGCGCACCTCGACCACATCGCCCGCACCCAATTCCGCTGCGCGCACCCTCTCTATCACATCGGGCACTTCCGAGAACGGCAATGTATTTGCCCGATGCCCGGAGCAAGCGGACATCAAGCTGATCAGACAAGCGATTTGAAATGCGCCGCGCATCAATATTGGCCACTCAATTTCAAAAGAAGCATAAAGCGTTGATACGCAACATAATCCGCCTCCTCGATGAACTTCGTCGGCGTGTAATAATCCGTAAAATTCTCCTCATATTTGATCGAGAATGAAGCCTTCAGCCATTGCCGCAAATGATATTGAAGCCCCAACTCAGAGCGCATGACGGGATCCTCGCGCTGAACCTTGGATCTGACCGCGCTGATGTATCGATCAAACAGCTCATCGGGTGAACCTTCGTAACTGTAGCGATAGTAATCAAAAGCAGCCTGTGCGGTGACTCCCCAGTTCCGCGACAGCATCTTTTCAACAGCGAGCGCGATTTGGTGTTTTGTATAGTAGTTGGAGAATGAAGATTCCCCCATATCGAGCTGATAGCTCAGCTTCACGTTTAGAGAATTCTCTAATAAATATTGGACATATGCGTTCACAGCAGGAAAGTTCTTCTCCACTGCGATCGGTCTGAACTTATAAAAACGGACCACTCCACCTTTGATGGAAACCGAAACGAGATCGGTGATCAAGCCGTGCAGGCCGAGCATCGCGCGCAGAGGCATCGCATCGCGATCGGTCGATTTCAGCGCTGTTTTTTGAGGTTCATGCGGTTCGTCTTTGGGGACATCCAGCGAAGAGGGTTCCTCATTGACCGTGAAATCGGGCTCGTCATAGTCAACATATTTTAACGAAACATCTGCGACGACAGAGGTTTTCGGGAAAAAATGCCAGTTGACCCCCAACTTGAGCAGATGCGAATTAAAATTTCCCCGCGTGCCGCCCGCATCCGCCGATAAAAATGACTGGAATCCCAAACAATATCCGAGAGTTACGGTCAATGGCACCATTTCACCGCGCACAGGCCGAAACCTCAAATCCGCACCCAGCGTGTTATAGATGCGCTCCATCCCCGCTGTTGCGGTGTCGCTCACGGGAATATCCGAAAATGAAAGATTTTCGAACAGCGAGAAGCTTAAAATCCCTCTCTTCAGAAAATCGCCCCTGGCCGAAAATGAAAAATTCTGCAATCCATCGCGATTGCGAACCGCTTCCGTCGTCTGATCAGCAAACGCAAAATATTGCAGGTTAAAGCGCCCAGTCAGCTTGATCTGCGTCTGATCGGTATGTCGGTTTTGGGCGCTCAAACCGCCCGAAACATCGATCAATCCCACAGATATGGGATCCTCCGCTTTCGTCTCATAAAAAAGATTCGTATTGTAACCGAATCCCGCACCCAATGACGGGTGCAGCACAAAATCGCCCAGCCCAATCCCATCACCCGTTTGAGACCAAGTCTCGGCAGGATGAAGCAATATGTAAGAAATCCCCATTTGCGCCAGAAAGATTGCGCATCGATTAAATAAATTAGCAAATATTTGCTTCTTCTGCAACAACTACTTACTGCCGGATATCGGTGTGGGATGTTCAAACTCTAATTCTTCATAAATAGGCACAATCTCATCAGAGGGATCATCGGAACGCTCCCGACTATTCGGATCCTTCTCTTGCTTAGTTTCCCCACCCTCCTGAACTTTGATTTCGCCTTCAACGCAAGACTCGAGGCTTAAACGCAACGCCGAAGACTGATCGGCAGCCACCGCGATGCGCCCTGATTCCAGCTCAAAAGTCTTTTTTCCGGCATCGCTTTCATCGTTCGCCGAAGCGTCGAGTTTATCTTTGCTCTTTTGAACGATGCTCATAATGCTTTTAAAGGACAGATATGTATCCTTCACGCATTCAATTTGGGCGGAATCTCCCTTTTTTTGCACTTCTGCTAGATAGCTGAGCGCAACTTCATAATCCGATTTGACTTGTGAAATCTGCTGTTCAGCACGTGCCCGCAACGCAGCCCGATCGGCCTGCGATTGAGCAAATACGGAAGATGCGCAGAGAATCAGCAATGATACAAATGGAATGCGAACCATCAATCACCATCACGAAGCTGAAGTTACGCAAAGCGTTTCCGCGCAGTATAATCAAAATCAGTTTGCAGGCGAAAAAATAAATGGGACAGCGACCGTAACTTCACCGCCTTCAGGCTTTGGAAAACGCCATCTTAAAATTTCGTTCACGATGCAAACCCCGACTGCAGAATCTCCAATCGTATCTTCGATCACAGAAACGTCGCTCGTTTTGCCGCTGGGCATAATGGTGATCTGCACCTTGATTTTGCCCTTCAGACTGGGGTTTTGCTTCAGTCGGCGCTCATAACAGCTTTGGATGCCCGCTTGCTTCCGTTTGGTGACTTTTGAGATCTCGGAAACCGATAATGTACCGGATCCAAAAGAATCTGATTCAGAAAGCGCGCTCATCTTCACGTTGCCCTTAATCGACACCTCGGTTTTGGCGCCGCTTCCCACACCTGGCCCCGTTGAGCGCTTCATATCAATATCGACATTCGCCAAACCGGATCCACCTGCTGTCGCCGTACGGCGATCACGGCCATCCGTCTCTCCATTCGCAACCATCACACCGCTGGAGCCAGAAAACGCTTCTGCCATCGAGACATCCGCAGCTCCACCCTTGAGGGTATCCACCAGGCTGCCGCCACCTTCGCCGCCCGTCGTGCCAATAAATTTCAGAATGGTATTATTCTGAATCGTGCGATTCATCCGTTCCCGGCGAGCAGCCGCTGTTTCCGGTCCTGCAGGCCCCGCAGCTGCCGCTTTTGACGTCTTCACGGGTGTTTTTTTAGGTTCTTCCGCCGGCTTAGCCTTTTCAGCCGCCTGCTGATCGCCTTCCTCGTCAGTTTTCTTATCGCCCTCAGCAAGCGGGTCCTTCAGCGCTTTCGGCTCTATCCCCAAAACCGTAACAAATCGATCCGGCAATGCGGCCAAGCCCTTAGGCGGTTCTGGATAGTCTTGCGATAAAATGTAAACCATCGCGCAAGTTTGAAGCAGAAAGCTGCCTAAGAGGCACAAAACAAAGGTTTTTTCGAGATTCTTCCACCAGGATCCGCGCATATTGGCGGACATTTGAATGGAAGAAGCGGGCGGCGGAGGCGCCACAAACTGGAAGAGAATCGCAAGATCCTCAAAACAGATTTTTCCCCGGCTCTCATCCGACAAGCTTAAACTAAAATATTTGCCCTGCTTTTTGGCAATCCCCTGCTCGCGCAAAGTGGCCAATTCCAGAACAGCATCTCCAACGGAAACCTTACCGCGCGCCCTTTCGGTAAACTTTAAAAAATAAACTCCGCCGCGCATCTCAAAGAGAGGAAAAGCGCCCAATATTCCGGCCGTCGGCAATATAAAAGAAGCCCGGGAAGACTCGCCCACCGTCACCGTTTCCCGGCGTCGCACCAGGCGCTCTTCGATCATCCTGCCATTTTGAACGATCCCAATTCGCAGAATCTTTTTATCCCCGCTGTGACCCATGCCGATCCTCTCACCGTCCGGACGGAACGCATATAGTGATGATGCGCTCAGCCAACTTCAAGTCATATTGCGCGACTACATAAAAAAACGGCTCCCGAGAGAGCCGTCTTTTTTTCGCTCTAAGCAACTGAAATTACTTTACATTTGCCCTCAAGCCACCTTGAACCACTGCAAACTTAAATTTTTGAAATTTTGCCTGGCCTGCAGTGTAGAGCACCTCGGTAATCAAACGATAAGGCGTCTCTTCGTGAGCGATAATGGTCAGCAAACCTTCGAATTTGCCGTTAATCAAACGCGCAACGTTCTCCTGACGACCAGCCTCTTCGCTCAAGGCATCAAAAAGGGGCTGAATCTGCATGCTCTGCTCGTCGCCGCCTTTGTGCGTCTTGTCGACAGCACCATCTTTTACAGGGACAACGATCTTGTCATTGAGCACGATGCCGGCCGCCGTCACGGTCACAGCTGCGGTCGCCTCAGGATTCACCTTGGTCGTCGATGCGGGCAAATGCAAATCTTCGCTCTGCTCAATCTTCAACGGGTCCACTGCGAAGTTCATCAGCAGGAACACGAGGATGATGAACATGGCGTCCATCAGCGAGTTGATCGTCACGCCCGATTTGGCTTCATCGAAACGCCCCTTTTTGCGTTCCTTCTTAAAGCCTTCTTCCTCTTCGCCTTCAGCGCCGTTCGGATTCAGCGGCGCTTGATTTTGCAACTCTTCAGACACCGTTCTCTCCTTATTGCGCTAAAGCGAACACGACGTCAGGCCACAACAAAACGGGCGTCGTATTATCGCTTTCATACTTAATATCTGCGTTGTGCAGCTGATCGAGATCCGCATAGCTGTCTTCCGTCAGCTGAAGGCGCGCGAGATCCATCACGGCGGTCACATATTTAAACGGGATTTTCGCCCCCGCCGTCAGGTTGAGCACCGACTCGTTGGTATGCGCTTTTTTAACCATCACCAACTTGCTGTACAGCTCAACGAAATCGTACGCATCATTCTTTTTGGGAATCAGCGGACCTGCACCGTCCTCGGTGGGTGCCATCTTCAGCATCTCGTAAATATCGTCACCCGATGCCGTCAGACGGAAACCATCTTCCCCGATCGCCACCGTAAAATTCAGCGGCTTGTTGTCGTTGTCTTCGGTTGGGGCTGCTGCACTCGAGCCGAACTTCGGCGCGTTGACGTTGATAACCCCGATGGCGACCTGAGCGGAACCCGCCAAGACCGCCGGGATCAAACACATGACGCAGTTCATGATCGGGACGAGGCTCAGGTCACCTTCAGCTTCTACAAACTTGGCTTTGCCCATGAATTACTCCGACCCAGTCAAGAAAAAACCGAAGACAAAATCACGCATTCTGCGCGCTGGCGTCGCCGTTGCCGCCGCGAAGACGAGAAATCAGCATGTTCTCAAGCTTCACGGAGTTCTCATCGAGCTCTTCCAAAATCTTCTTGGTCACAGAAGAGAGGAACAGGTGGGCGCCCAGACTCGGGATAGCGACGATCAGACCCATAGCCGTCGTGTTCATGGCGATAGAAATACCGCTCGACAACATCGCCTGGCGCTTATCCGGGGGAACGCTCGGATCAGACAACGCACCGAATGCCTCGATCAGACCGAGGATGGTACCCAGAAGTCCGAGCAGCGTCGCGATGTTCGCGAGAGAGGTCAGCAGGTTGGTTCGGCGGGAAACCTGAGGAACGATGCCCAGAGTCGCCTCTTCGATGGCCTGCTGAATCGCCTCGGGGCCCTGATTGGCGCGCAACAGAGCGGCCTTGGCAACGCGGGGCAGAGCGGCCTGAGAGTTGCTGCAAAGCTTGGCGGCGCGGTCGATGTTGTTCGACATCACCAGCTTTTGAATCTGCGCCATGAAGGCGGTCGCATTCACATTATACTTAAAGTATAGGAAGATAAAGCGCTCGATAATGATACCGAGGCAAACGATGCTGACGGCCAAAATGGGGTGCATCCAGGGACCGCCATCAGAGTAAAACTTAGCGACACCACCCATTACGAACTCTCCATTAGTGGGGTAAAAATTTGGCGCAACCTGCGCTTACCAAAAGCCGTCAAATCCTCTTCGAGCATTTCCAAGAAAACGGCGTGGATGCTATACACCGACCCCAAACGGTGATCCACCCTTTTCTGCTACGGGAAGGATTTTTCACAAAAAAACGCCGCCCACTATACACGAAAACGAAACTAAAAGGGAGTTTTTTTCACACTCGCTTTGATTAAATCAATAAGATTTTTTTGGGGCATCAACTCCTGAAAGCGCAGCTCAGAGCGCATAATTACGTAATAAACCTCAGGTTTTTGGAGCTGACCTTCCACTTTTTGCGTCTCGAGCTCGATCACCTTGCCCTTGGGGCGAGCCTCCGCATTCCAGGGCCAGCAAAGCATCAAAACCGCGCATAACCGTATAAAACTGTTCACCTTTTTCATCATTACGCAGTCCTTTCCCGAGCGATGTTCACGGCGTTTCTTCAGGCACCGACAGCAAATCCACATCTTCGAACGGATCGAAATGCTCTCCTTCCGCAGGCACCGCGTCAACGCCAGATGGTGCATCGGAAGGCTTTTCCTCATCCTGTGCGCCTGCTGAAATCGGGATCAAATCATCAAAATTGAGCTCATCCATTTCAGGCGCCTCGTTTGAGTTCTTCCCCGGATTTCCGGCCTCAGGCTTCAGCGGTCCTTCAGCCGACTCCCCTTCACTCAGGGTTTTTCCTTCGGGATTTTCGGTCAAAGGCTGCGAAACAGAATCTGAATTTTCTGTTTCACCCTGTTCCTCCGAACGCTCAGCGGGCACCAAATTCTCAGGCTTCTTGGGCTGATTCTTGAGCTGCTCTGCCTTTTTTTCCGCCGCCACCAGTTTTTTTTGAGCCCCTGCAAGGTATTTTTCAACCTGAGGAGGCGCATTTTGGGTTTCCGACAGATAATGGTTAAACCCTTCGATGGCCAGTTTTAAACGTTCCACGTCGCTTAAATGAGGCAGCTGCGCATCCAGATAAAGCACCGCCAGGTTGTAATCCGCCTCAGCGCCCAAAGCAGAACCGAGCGATTTTGCATGTAAAAATGCTTCTTCCGACTCCTTATACTTCCCTTGAGCTTTTAGGCAATTTCCCAAATTCACCCAGGCTTCAAACAAGGTTGGCCAACGCGCCAATGCTTCTCTGAAACGAACCTCGGCATCCGTATCATCACCCAATTTGTGATATAACAGCCCAAGTTCATTCAGGATTTCAGGCTGAGCCCCCAGCGGAAACGCGACGGCCTGCTCAAACATCGCGAGCGCCGTCGATTCTTTGCCCAACTCCAGCTCTGCCAATCCTTTTCTTCCCAAGGCTTCAGGATTCTCACTATCCAGCGCGAGCACATCTTCAGCAGCCTGCCGGCTCATCTCAAACTTGCCCTGTTCATAAAACGCGGCCGACAAATTCAAATGCGCGCCCAGATTGCGCTCATCTTTTCGCAGAATTTGCTTGCTGTCGCCCACCACCTCAGCCGCATGGCCAGATTCATATAAAAGCACCGCATTGCGCGCATTGCGCAAATCGAGATCCTCCGGATCCTGCGCCAGGCAAGACTCCGCAAAACGCCGCGCTGCCTCAAATCCCTCCTGGCGCATGATCAAAGAGGCGTTGGCCATCACCGCAGGTCCAAAATCCGGCCGCACCGACAAAGCCGCTTCATAGGACTTCCGCGCAGCCTCCCAATGCCCCGCCTGCTCCTCTAAAAGCCCCAAATTATAATGCGATTCCGACAAGCGCGATTCCATTTCCAGCGATTCGCGAAAATGAGCGGCCGCCGAATCGAGAGCCCCCTTTTGAACCTCGTCGAGCCCCTGCGCGAGCAAGGCCACCGCCTGCTGATTCAGCGGCCCGCCCTCCAGCGTTTTCGCTTCCATCACGGGAATCGGCGTCAATTCATCTTCCGCAACCGGCTCAAAGAGCAAGTTTTCCTGCTGCGCGCCGCACCCCCAAAAAGCCATCCACAAAATCGACCAGGCCCAGATCTTCATGGCGTCCCTCCTTGCTCCGAAGGCGCCGGACGCCCATCGGCAGAGGCCTCTTGCTCAGCAGAATCTCCTTTGTTTTTGGCCGGTTGCAGCTCAGCATCCGGCGATGCAGATTCCGACGCCGGCGTTGTTGATTCAGGCCCTTCCGCTGCAGATTGAGCCTCTTCAGCTGCAGAATCCTCTGCATCGGCTCCATCGTCCTGGTTCAGAGAAGGCTTTATAAAATAAGCGCCGGCCAGCAAACGCTTGGTCGCAAGCGAATGCTCCTCTACAAACACGGGATAAGTTTTTGAATCATATTTATTAAGCGCTTCAAGACTGCGCTTCGTCCATTCGTCCCGAATCCTGGCTTTGCTCGCCAGCTGGAGCACCTCGCGATAATGCTTTTGAGCCTCATCTTCGAGCGGGATGGCCACTTCTTCCAGCTGGCTGCGATACATATCCTCCATCTCTTCCGTAAAGCTTGAAGGGATTTCGGCCTCAAAGAGCGCTTCCGCAAAATACTGATATAAATATCCTTCCCTGTAACCCGCCGCCAGACTCCAGTGAGGACTCAAATAACGCTGTACATCGTGATAGCGCCGAATCAACTCCGGCATCTGTTTTTGCATCTTTTGCAGCGTGCGCCCCTGATTATCCACAGATCCTGAGAGTTTTGTGCGCGTAAAGGCTTCAAAATCCTTTTCGATTTGATCAAAAAGAGCTTCCGCAGCATAAGCCGCAGAGGGTGATCCCAATGGCAAGCCTCGCCGCTGAAATTCATCCAGCAGAAGCTGACGCGTTTGGGCAGCCGCACTGAGTCGCTTTGCCTGACGCTGCAATTTCACCGTTCGGGCCAAAACCTCGATATAAAGCGCATTGGGCTCCCGCGCCTGACTGTTCACCGACTGCACCGTGTTCTTTTTATATCGCTTTAAGAACGTCTCACAAATCCGCAATTCATTAGATAAATCATTTACTTTTCGGTAAACATCTGCACTTCGATAAAATGTTTCTGCAGTATCCGACCGGGATGGAAAAAGCTCCGCATAGCGCTCGTAATTTGCCGCGGCTCTTCCATATTCCTGATTATATTCAAGATCTTCCGCAGCCCGATACAGCGCATCTGCCCTCAGCTGCGAATCCTTGTATTTGTCGACCAGGCTCAGGAAGCTTTTGACCGCCAAATCATAATCATAAAATCGTTCTGCATTGACCCCCAGCCGAAACAGCGCTTCCGGCGCCCTCGCGCTGTCGGGATGTTCCGTAAACACGCGCCTGAACATACGGGCGGCCGACTCAAACCGGCGCGTCTGCTCGTACGCCACGCCCGCATTAAACAGCGCGCGATCCGCATATTTGGTCCCCGGATCCTCCTCCAGGAGCCGCAAATATTCGGCCGCAGCCTCCTCATATTTCTCTTCTTTAAAGAGCTTTGAAGCCAGCTTAAAAATCGCGCCCACCTTCAAACCGGCTATCTCGGCCTTAAACTGCTCATCTCCGATGCCCATCTCGTCCAGCAGGCCGCTCCATTTGCTCATGCCCTCCCAATCCTGGACCAGCCGATAAGTCTCAAAGCCTTCGTTGGCTGCAATGCTCGCCAGCTCATCCGAAGGCGCTTCGCGAATCATGCGCTCAAACCATTGCCGGGCTTCCGCAAAGTGATGATATGAGAGATACACTTCACCGATTTTAAACATCACAAATACGCGCCTGCGAGGATCATCGGCGCTGTTCATCTGCGCATCCACATACGCCTGGCGATCGCTCTGAAGTTCTTGCACCAGAACGGGAATCGGTTCTTCAGGTATCTCGATGCGCCGCTCTTCACCCTGCCCTTCTTCACCCTCTTCCGACGAAGCGACCTTGACTTCAGGTGCGACCCATGGCTGATCAAAAAAGGTCGGCTTCGAAGCGAGTAAACCTTTTTGAATCTGTTCCCGAATCAGATTTTCGCGCGCCAGTATCAACGAATACGCGGCATTTTCCCTATATTCATCATGAGTTGCATCATCTCGTACCAGGGTATACTGCTCTATCGCATCTTCAAAATGGAATGAGTAATAGAGCGTGTCCGCATAGTAAAACCGAAAGTCATAAGCCTGCTTGGCCTGAGGATAAAACGTTAAAAAATTCTTATAGCTCCGGGCTGCTCTCTCAAAGGCTGCAATGGTCTCTTCCTCTGTCATTTGAGATCGCATGCTCTGTGCCCTCAGGTGAAGGTAGTTTGCTGCTTCCGCCAAAGCATCTTCCAGTCGATGTTTTGTGCGTGAAATCAAGGCCTTATCACCCGCATTGGCCTTATACCAAGCGCTGTTTTCGCCATAGAGATCATACAGCCTTTCTTTTTCCTGAATCACATCATCCGTGCGTTGCAAACGGCCATACGCTTCAAACAGTTTAAAGTGAATCTCCGGATGCCGCGGATGTGTGGGAAAAAGAGCCTGTACATAGCGGATCACATCTATCGATTGCTCATATTTTCCAGTGCTTAACAACACATCAATGAGTCTGAATAAGACATCTGTTTCATAGGCATGGCCTGTGTTGATGTATTGTTTTACGCGAGGCAATCCCGCATCCGCATCGGGCAGACCGTCCCCATCCCAATCCTCCTCCTGAACAGCGATCGCCAGATATTGAATCGCTTCATCGCGCGTTTGCAGGTCCTTACCCGATTTTTCGAGTTCCTCACCATATTGCAGCAAATGATGGAACCCAGCGATCGCATCGGGATAGCGATCGAGCAAATAATAAGTCCAGGCCAGTTTATAGAGAGCGCTCGAATAGACCGCGCTGTCCTGATATTCGCAGGCATGCTCGTAGGCAGTCGCAGCTTCCTTGAACTTATTCTCCGCAAAATAATACTCACCGAGTCGCATCCAGGATTCCGAAATATAAGGACTTTCCGGATATTTTTCGATGAGGCGGGCAAAGCGGTCTTTCGCTTCCTGTTCGCGCTGCATGATCAGCAGGCAATAGCCGCTCAAATAATAAGCACCATCGTTTTGAGCATATTGGGGCCATTGCCGGATCAAGCGATCAAAGGTCTCAATGGTTTGAGAATAATCCTTAACAATTTCATCGGGTTCTTCATCTTCAGATGCGTTTTCAAGCATCTTTTCCTGCTGCTCTTTGGCCAGGTTATAGTTGTCTTCAGTTCTGTCGAAATACAGATCAGCCAGGCGAAAGAGCGCATCGGGTGTATAAACATCTCTATCGGGATAACGCTCAATAAACGCTTCGAAAATTTGAATGGTCTTTTCGCGCTGAACGCGTAACTCGGCTTCCCACAAACGAAATCGTTCTTCTTCCTTGGCTGCCAGTGTGCGCTGTTTTCTTTGAAAACTGTAATAAACGGTTCGGTTTAACGCCTGTTTAAAATCTGACGTCTCCTGGCGATAGAGCTCCAGTTCAGCGTTCAAATTCTTCCAGATTTCAGCGGAATGCTTATCAGGAGAGGAATGAGATGCTTCCTCTGCAACCACCGGAGGCGGTTCATCCCCCTCAGCCCAGGCCTGAGCGAGCGTTTGCCATATCAAGCATAACCCTGCGACTGCAAAGATTTTTTTCAACGCAACTCCTCAAGCGACAAGGCATTATCGGGATCCTGAACCCGCATCTGATCGTGAGCCGCACCGTTGCCCTGCAAAGTCTCTTTGCGTTTCCACGCCCCCCAAAGCAAAGTGTAACGCGCCTCCAGAGCAATGTTATCGAGCAACGCAATCGCATCATTAAAACTGCGATCCGCGCTTTTTGCTTCGAGAGCCAGGACGCGCTCCTGCAAAGCTTTGAGCGCCTTTTTGGAGCGCTCTGCCGTTTTCCGTTCGCGCGCGATTTCAAGCGCAATCCCGAGCATTCTTGACTCTGCGATCTCAGAAATCTGCTTTAAAATCGAGTAATTGCGCGCATCCAAGCGGTCAAGTCTGGCCAACCATTCGGGTGCAGGCGCTCCTTGCATCTGGCTCAGCAGGCGCAATTCTGCATTCAAAGCATCCTGATAACGCCGCAACAGTTTTTCATCCGAGACCGCCACAGAATCTTTCTCACCAAAACTCAGCCTCTGTTCTACAGATTCGGCGCGCAATGTCTTCACTCGCTCCAGCAATTGTTTTTGCTCCGCAGAGGCCGCTTTCAGTTCGGCCATCCATTGCGACAACGTCTCGCGCGCATTCCCTGTAGCTCCGCGAATGGTCTGCTCCAAAACCGTCAACTGAGCCTCTAACCCCGTGATTTCACGCTCAATTTCAAAAGCGCTGTCATCAATCTTATTGAGATTCGCTTCCAGCTGCTTTTCGCGCGAACGCCAGAGCTCAGCGGTTTCAGGGATTTGACTCAGACGGCCATTCAGCTTTTGCCGCTGCGCGATCAGTCGCTCCAACGCCTGAGAATGAAACTCTCTTTCCTGGTTTTCGATGAGCATTCGACGCAGCTGCATCGAGCGGATCAACGCTTCCTGGGCATCGACAAAGCCAACGTACAAATCTTCAAAAAAGCGCACCCGGCTGGGGAGTTGCACCACGCGCTCCAGATGCGAAAGTGCATAATCGGTCCCCACCACTTCGCGCTGAATGACGCCCAATTCATCCTCAAGCTTTTGCAGGCGCTCAAAATCTTCGTCGGGCTGTATAAAATGGACCACCTGCTCTGGCCGAATGGGCAGGCGCCAGCGATCCGGGCTTTCGTTTTGCCAGGCCCGCTGCCGTTTTTCTTCCTCAAAAGCCTCAGTCATGCGCTGCAAATAGCCATCAAATTCCTCAGGCAGCGCGCTCATATAGGCTTCCGCCTGCTCCAGATCCGACCGCATAAACAACAGGCGACCGCGCATCACCCGCAACTCAGGATCGATGTGATCCAACTCCGCGCTGTTCATCCAAATATCGAGTCGAATCAAGGCCTTGGCATAATCGCCTTCACGAATCGCGAGCCAGACATGCTCGTATTGCGTCTCATCAAAATGCAGCGAATCGTAGGGAATGGAAGCGTAGGCCTGAACGGATTCCTGAAACCGGTTTTGCTCATAATAGAGACGCCCCAGAGCGAGATATGCAAGATCCCGGATTTCTTGATCTTCTGGTTTTAAAGCGTCGACTTCCGCGCAATGCTGAAAGCGCTCCAGCGCCGCTTCCCAATGCTGCTCACAAAGCTCAATGACCCCTAAAAAATAGCGCGCTTTGGCAAAAGTCCTGTGCTCCACCGGAATGGTCGAAAACAGCGTTCTCGAAACGCCTAACTCCCCATGTTCATAGTAGAATTTGGCAACATCATAGAGCAGCTGAGGGTCCGTTTGGGGGTCAGATAAGAGTTGAGATGAGCGCTTTAAATGACCCCAGATCGCCTTTTCATCACCATTTTTTAACGAAAGCTCTAAAACGCGAGCTAAAGATTGTTTCTCGTATTCGCCACCCTGTTGCAGGGCTTTTTCAAAATATTTAAGTGCCGCACCGTAATTCGATACCTGGTAAAGAGATTCTGCCAAATAATATATAGCCTCACTATATCCCTGAAGATGATCCGCATCCGGTGCTTCCAACGGCCCCAGAAGCGCCATCGCAGCATGCTCATAATCACCTTTCATAAAGGCCAGCTGGCCTTCGGTCAGGCGCTTCACCCATGCATTTTTTTGCGCAAAAACGGCGGGATCCAGGCAATGCCGCTCCACTTCCTGCAACAGTTTTTCGATGGCAACGATTTCGGTTTCAAAATGACGCTCCACTGTCGAAGGCTCCCCGGCCCAACCCCCGGTCGAACTCAAAAAAAGCCCCCAAAACAGCAGGCAGCGCTCAAGCTTTTTGCTCACTCAGCGCCCCCCATTTCTTTCTGAAAGCTCTCAGCGCCAATGTATTTCAGCTCAAAACGCACTTTGGGGCGCTCTTTTAAATCTTTCATCAGGCCGCCCTGATCGAAGCCGATCGCCCGGATTTCCATATGGCGTCCATCTTCAACGCGAAAATCGTAGGAAGCGACCACGTTGAACACGTAATTCTTTAAATACGAAAACACACCAAAACCGCGCCCCCGATAAACCAGGCGCACCGAAAGGGTGTAATTTCCGGGCGAAAAATGCCCCATATAGCTTTGGATTTCGTCCTTCTCGCTCAAACGCCCGTCGCGATCGTCCAGACTCCAAGGATCCATCTTGGTCAGCGTATGCGTCACGCTCTCGAGGCGAAACACAGCACCGATGTCGTTTACATGCACCACGCGAACATAGGCCCCCGCCAGATTCCCAGACAAAACCGTACTTTGCAGATAAGCCACGCGCGCTTTTGAACGAAAAACCTGCTCCTTTAAATCGTTGACCTGAGCTTCCAGCGCATCGATTTGAGCTTTATAAACATCTGGCTGCATGTCCGATTCAGAAACGCCATCGTGCTTTTCTTCCGAAGCCGGTTCTGCCCAAATTGCAAAAGTCCATAACCATGTAAAAATAAAGCAAAAAAAGCGCATAAACTTCATCCTCTCATTGTTGCACATATAAGTTACAACAAAACGCGCAGCAAAAACGAGCATACGCAATTGAGGAGAAAATGGGGGAAGAAAAAGGAAGGAATCAGCGAGGAAGATCGCTCCAGCGTCCAGAGGCTTCGAGCTGCGCTGCAATCGCATGCAGCACATCATCGACCCCGAACCCCGTCACAGCCGACATCTGGAAGACCGGCGCATCCTTGATGGAATTGCGCAAATCTTCATAAAGTTCGGCGACTTCCGGGCGATCTGCTTGGGAAAGAACTACGATAAAGGGTCGTTCCAGCAACTCAGGTTCGTAACGTCCGAGCTCGCTCCGCAGCGCCAAAAAATCGCTAAGGGGCGTGCGACCCGGCGTCATATCCTGAGTCACCAAAAACACAAATAACGCCGTCCGCTCCAGATGACGCAGGAATTGATGACCCAATCCCGCGCCCTCTGCCGCCCCTTCGATCAGACCGGGCATATCCGCCACCACGTAACTCCGCTCGGTATCGACCGAAACGACCCCTAAATGGGGCTGCAGCGTGGTAAACGGATAATCCGCGATCTTGGGACGCGCCCGACTGATGCGGCTGACAAAAGTCGACTTTCCCGCGTTGGGAAAACCGACCAGGCCAACATCGGCCAAAAGCTTTAAAACCAGGTGAACTTCGAGTTCCTGGCCTGGACGGCCCGGCTGCGCGTAATCCGGGCTGCGATGTGCGGCGGTTGCAAAATGGACATTGCCACGTCCACCTAACCCCCCTGGCGCCAAAAGAAATTCCTGGCCAGGCTCGCACAGATCGACGATCAGCTCTTGCGTCTGATCGTCAAAAACTTCGGTGCCCACTGGAAGGTTCACCACCAGCCGCTCACCATCTGCCCCTGTGCAGTCTTTGCTGCCCCCAGGCTGACCATTTTGAGCGATATGCCGGCGGCGATACCGAAAGTCGAGAAGTGTTGCGAGACGCGGATCTGCACGCAAAACCACGTCTCCTCCACGACCACCGTCACCCCCATCGGGGCCTCCGCGTGCAATATATTTTTCGCGGCGAAAACTTACGCAACCGGGACCACCAGACCCCGAGCGCACGTAAATCCGCGCTTCGTCGATGAACTTAATAGACGGCGACCCGCTTGCGATCCTGGCCGTAAGTCTCGAACTTTACGGTGCCATCAACAAGCGCGAAAAGGGTGTAATCGCGGCCCATGCCAACGTTTTCACCGGGGTGAATGTGAGTGCCGCACTGACGGACGATGATGTTGCCCGCCTTGACCACCTGGCCGTCAAAACGCTTGATTCCACGGCGCTGGGCGTTGGAGTCGCGACCGTTACGGCTGCTACCTTGACCTTTCTTGTGAGCCATGTTGTCCTCCGCTCACGCCCAATCAGGCGTTAATCTTGGTGATACGGAGCTCGGTGTAAGCTTGCCGATGCCCCTGGGATTTATGGTACCCGGTGCGCTTGCGCTTCTTGAAGACAAGAATCTTCTGGGCCCGAGCTTGGCGCACAACGCGCGCCTCCACGGAGGCACCCGCGATCAGAGGGCTGCCAACACGAGCCTCTCCATCGCCACCCAGGAGCAGGACTTCGTCCAACTTCACAGAGTCGCCCGCCTTAACTTCGAGCTTTTCAACGCGAAGGGCATCTCCCTCCGCGACGCGGTACTGTTTACCGCCGGTCCTGATAATCGCGTACATGACGTGTCCTGCAGGTAAATGAGCCACAAATCTGGCTACTTGAGGGCGAAAACTTTACGTCAGCCCTCAAAAATTGTCAAACGCTTTGTGAATGCGCCTCGTTCTGAGACAGCAATTTCGCCAAAGAATCGGAATTTAAAGGCTTTAGAACGCCTCGTTCGGTGATCAGTGCGGTCACCAGATCGACGGGCGTCACATCGAAAGAGGGGTTTTCAACGCCAACCCCTTCGGGCACAAGGCGACGATCGCCCATATGCGTCACTTCCAGCGAGGAACGCTGCTCGATCACAATTTGCGCGCCGCTCGGAGTGGAGAGATCGATGGTCGATGTGGGAGCGGCCACATAAAACGGGATACCGAAATGCCTGCACAGAACGGCAACACCTAACGTCCCGATTTTATTGGCAATATCTCCATTTGCAGCCACTCTGTCGGTTCCCACGATCACTGCATCGATGCGCCCCTGCGACATCAGGGAAGCGGCCATATTGTCGCAAATCACCTTAACCGGCACACCGTCGTGATGGAGTTCCCAGGCCGTCAGGCGCGCGCCCTGCAAGTAAGGTCGCGTCTCATCGGCGTAAACCATCGAAAGCCGGCCTTCTCGCCAGGCGCTTCGAATCACGCCGAGCGCCGTCCCGTAACCACCCGTCGCCAGGGCGCCCGCATTGCAATGGGTGAGCACGCGCGCCGCTTTGGGCAAAAGCTCCGCCCCAAAATCCCCCATCGCTTCGCACATCGCGCGATCTTCACGATGAATCGCCATCGCTTCAGCGAGCAAGGCCTGGGGTACATCCGCAGCGGCCGTATCCTTCAGCTTCCGGGACATCCGATCGAGCGCCCAAAACAGATTGACGGCCGTAGGGCGCGTCCTGGCAAGCCCGGCAACTGCAGCTTCACAATCACAGCCATCCGCAGCCAGCACCATCCCATAAGCCGCAGCGATCCCGATCGCGGGCGCACCTCTCACCACCATATCCTGGATCGCCTGCGCGACATCCTGCCAGGTCTTGCAAACCATCCAGACTTCGCGTTCAGGCAACTGCCGTTGATCCAGCATATACAAGGCGCGCGCCTGTGCATCCCACCTCAAAGGCTCGATTGAAGCGTTCATTCCATTGTTCTCGATGCTTAAAAAACGAGGCGTTATCGCAGCTGATTCAACTTGCGCTGAACCATGCCCGCATATTGACCGTTGGGGTGAGTCTGCAGGTAAGCGTTATAGGCCTTGATGGCCTCGCCCTTATTCCCTGATTTTTCAAGGGATTCGGCCAGACCATACATGCTTTCGGCGTAACGCGGGTTGGCACCGAGGGATTTTTTAAAGAGCGAGACCGCAGAACCCGCCTGACCTTCATCCAGGGCACACCAGGCCAATCCCGCCCAGGGTTCAGGACTGGTCGGTTTCTTTTTAGAGGCTGCATCAAAAAACTTGCGTGCCTGCGCGGAGTTCCCGGATGAAAGCAACTTATGGGCCTTCGACATCAGCTGATCGTAATTGCCGCTGTCTGCGCTCACGTTATCGCCACCCGTTTTTGGAGGCGTCGGAGTTTTAGGCGGAGTCTGCTTTTCCTCTGGGGCATTGGCCTGATCATTCTTTTGATTTTTCTCGGGCGTGAGCGCGATGTGAGCCAGCAGACGGTTCGCCGGACCGTGATCGGGATTGCGCGCCAAAAGCGCCATGATCACCTTGCGGGCTTCATCGTTCTGCTGAGCCTTATAGAACGCTAAAGCCATTAAAAACTGAGCTCTTGGCTGCTTTTGAGTTGCGGGAGAGAGCGCGCTTAAACGCTCAGCCATCGACTTTACATTGCCATTTTGCAGATGCATCTCCATCGCACCGCGCACCAGAGACACATCGATCGCCGCAGCGCCCGCTTCTTCAGCAGCATTCAAATAATCCTCAGCTCGCTTCACATCCCCTTTAACGCGGTACAGATCGGCATAATTGATCAGCAAGGAAGCATCACGACTTCCCAGCACACCTTCTGCATCTTTAAGAGATTTCGTTGCGTTTTCAAGGAGTTGCGTTGCATCCTGGCTTTCAAGTTTTTTATATTCAGCTTCACAAATCGCAGCGCGCGCAAGGCCCACATAAGCGTTGCCAATGGCCGATCCATCGCAGCCTTCGCGCGTATTGAGCGCTTCCTGATAGAATTTTTGGGCCTGCGAAAAACCTCCCTGAGTGTCGCGGCCCATCTCTTCGCGAGCGCGATTGCAGGCATCCAAAAATTGCTCCGAGCAAGGAAGTGCCTTTGCCACCGGAGGGGTGGGTTGTGATGCGGCCTCAGACATTTTGTAATAAGTCCAGCCTGCCCATCCCGCACAGCCAGCCGCAATGACAAACAGAGCCGCCATAACACCCGTACGCCAGCCTCCAGAACCCTGCGTTGCCTGAGCTTGTGGCTGCTGTCGGGCCATCTCGGCAAAGCTCTCCCCAAAACTGAGATTCGCAGAAGAGGCCAGAGCGGGATTAAATCCCGTATTTTGAATCATGGGCGGAATGGCATTGCGCTTGCTGTCGTCAAAACGACTTTCGCTCGATCCAAACGCAGAGGATCGCGTCGAAATGGACCCCACACCGCCGCCATCCGATGCATTAAAAAACTGCGCAAATTCGGTCAGCGTGCCCAAAGGCTGCCAGTTTTCACCATCGCGTGAGAGTTCGTCGACGCGCGTCACCTTTCCCTGAGCGATCCAGGTGGGCAACATCGACAAATCCTGCATTTCAAACAATTCGCCCGCGCGCGTGCGGATCATCCATATCCCCGCCCGCATGTTCATGCTCATCCCGATGGCAGGCGGTATAGGCGGCATCGCCCGGGGCTTGGACACGCGAAACAAATGATTGCAATGCGTGCACTTAACCGTGATCCCCGATTCCGAGACTTTGGCATCGTCGAATTCGTATTCCGTGCCACAATTTTCGCACCTGACGTCCATTTTTATTCATTCCCCCGAATTCGCTTATAACGCACCAAAGCTTTCTCTGCTTCATCGCTTCGATTCTCTAGACAGTAGGCCTTCATTAAGTAATAATACTTAGTTGCACTCTCATCTGCTTGAAGCCCCTCGAAACATCCCGACACTTCTGTCGCCCCGCCATTTAATTTCTTTATGCAGTTTTGCAGCTCTTTAGAAATCGGCCGGGGCTCCTTCGGAACAATGACCTGACACGCAGGTAAACGCATCCACCCTACAGTCATCGCAGCTGACACGATACCCACGGCTAAAAACGCCACCACGCCAATCGCCAGCAAAACCGAACCAAATCCCAAGGTCTGCCTTGAAATCTGAGTTTTTTTACTGGAAAGTTCCGTCCTGACTCCACGTTGCCGGGATCCAGACAGCACGCGCGAAGGCATCGCTGAAGATCGCTCAGCAGACTTCTGATCACCCAATCGCCCGTAAATCTCAGGATAGCGATCGAGCTTTGCAAAAGGACCATCACCCTGAGCGATTTCGATGGAAGCTAAATCCGGACGTCCCTTGAGCATGGCCACCAGCGCATCGATCGTCGCCAAATCATAGACGACCCCGCGCTCACTTCTGAGCCGCCAGCCGTTCGCGCTTTGCATCAGCGAAGCGGGAGAAGCGACCACTTTTGTGGCCTCACTGCCCACATGAAACTGCTCGTCTGAATCAGGTAACTCATCGAAAGCAAAGCGAAAAGCGCCCGATTGATGGAGAGCGTTCGCTTCTTGTGCCGCCTGCAGATACGGCGCATCCTGAGCGGGCGATTGCAACAATGCATCCAGCCCCGCCTGCGGCATCGGATCCAGCTGAGCAGGACGATAAGCGCGATTGTTTTGGGGCTGAGGCGCAAAGGGATACCCGCCCGTGCCCATGGGTGGCATGAGATTTACGGTTGCCGCCCCCGACACCATCGTTTCATCTTCGTCGGCCGAAGAGGCATAAAACGGCCGCCCACAAGCAAAACAAACGACCGTTGCCTGCCCGGATTCCGGCAAATCAACTTCGTTGATCGCCCCACAATGTCGACAATTTACACGCATCATCATGGCTTCATGCCACAAGAAAAAGTTCTACGCCAGAACGCGCCCATTTTCATTCCACTCATCCATCGATCAAGGACAAATAACGCCTTAAAATGGTTTGCTCAACCCCATTAAAAAATCGCACGGCCACATGCGCTGTGCAACTGTCGCCGCCCGCAATGGAAGTGACCTCGCCTTCCCCAAACTGCACATGAAACACGCGGGCTCCAGGCTGCCATCCCGAAGGCGCTTTTTTTTGAACCTGCAGAACTTCCGCCTCAAATCCCATTTCGACCGGCTGCGCATCCGCATAGAGCGCCTCATCCGACCAGGGCAAGGGTTCAAAATTCTCCTCCGGACGATCGCTTAACTGAGACTCAACATCCCGATTTTGAACGGCATTTTGCACTTTCCATTCTGCATCCCAGTCGTCATCGCGCCGTTTGGGCTCCAGCGCAACCCTCGTTTCTGCAGTCTTTGATTTTTGATGCAAAACCGCCAGGCGACCCAGCTCTGCCGACTGGAGGATGACCTCTTCGGGCAGCTCAAACAAAAAACGACTCGGCTCGCATTTTCGTTGTTCCCCAAAGGTTTGCCGTTTTTGAGCCCAGGTGAGCAGCAGGCGCTGGCGGGCGCGCGTCATGGCCACATAGCAAAGCCGCCGCTCTTCCTCGATTTGACCATCCTTGAGCGCGCGCGCGCTGGGAAAGAGGCCGTCCTCCATGCCCACAACAAAAACCACTGAAAATTCGAGGCCTTTGGCTGCATGGATGGTCATCATCGAGACCGCTCCACCGCTCGTTTCGGCCACATCCGCCTCGCCGATGAGCTTTACGCGCTCCAAAAAATCATCGAGCGTCGCGCCCGGATTTTCCTCAACAAAAGTCTCGATATAGGTCAGCAGACGCTTGATGTTTTCAGCGTTTTGACGTTCTTCCTCATCGGATTCCAAAAGCCCCTGCTCGTCGAGCAAATCCGCCGCCTGAAACAGCTTGTGAGCGCGCTCGTGCAAGGGGCCTTCCTGCGGATAACTCTCCAGAATCTTTAAGAAATCTCCGATTCCTGACTGGGCTTTGCGCTGCAGTCCTTTCACGCTCGATTGCGCCGCTTCGTATAAGCTCACCCCCGCTTCCATCGCAGCCTTCGACAGGCGCTCGAGAGATTTGGCCCCAACGCCCCGGGAGCGGCTCTTTAATGCACGCAAAAAAGCGATGTCGTCTCTGTGGTTATGCGCCAGACGCAAATAAGCGATCGCATCCTGAACGCAGGCGCGCTCAAAGAAGGAACGCCCTCGGACCACCACATAGCGCAGTCCCAGGCAATTGAGCGCCTGCTCGAAATCGAGGGTTAAATGGTTTGCGCGCACGAGGATCGCCACATCGCCCAACGCGTAACCCTCGTCGGCACAAAGGGATTGAATTCTTTCCGCCACCCAGAACGCTTCATGCCGCCCATCCCTGCAGGCCTGCAGCTCCACCTGCATCCCTTCGCCCAAAAGCGACCATAAATCCTTGCCCAGCCGCTGATGATTCTGAGCGATCACGCTGTTGGCCGCCGTTAAAATATGGCCCACGCTGCGATAATTCTGCTCCATCCGAAGCACGCGAGCCCCCGGATAGGCATCAGGAAACGTAATGATATTGCCGACTTCCGCGCCTCTCCAGCCGTAAATCGACTGATCGTCGTCGCCCACCACCAAAAGATCGCTCCCCACGGGCGCCAGGCATTTGAGCCAGCGGTATTGCGCCGCATTGGTATCCTGGAACTCGTCCACGCAAATGCGCGGCCAGCGATGCTGAAACTGCACGCAAAGCGACTCATCCGACGACAAAAGCAAGCCCGGGCGCAGAATTAAGTCCCCGAAATCAAAGGCATCTGCGCGCTGCAGGGCCTCTTCGTAAAGGCGACCCACCTGGCGCATATCGAGCGGCATATCGCTCGGAGGCAACGACGCTTCTTCCGCCTCGCGCCCCGCATTTTTGGCCAAATCGATGGCCCGCTCGATCGCTTTGACGATCACCGCCGAATGAGGCGCACCGCAAGCCTGCAGAGTGGCGCGCAACACCGCCTGCTGATCTTCTTCGTCGTAAATCGAGAAACGCTCAGTCCGCCCGAAGCGATCCGCAAATTGTCTTAAAAATCGGGCACCTAAGGCGTGAAAGGTAGAAACGATGAGCCCCTGCATCGCGTCTTCATCGAGCAGATCCTCGATTCGCGAGCGCATTTCCCGGGCCGCGCGATTGGTAAAGGTAACCGCCACGATCGAGTGAGCGTCCACGCCCGTAGCGATCATGCGCGCGATCCGCCGCGTCACCACCCGGGTTTTCCCGCTGCCCGCGCCCGCCAAAAGCAGCAGAGGCCCCCCTTCGTACAGCACGGCCTCCCGCTGCACTTCGTTCAGATCTGTTAATAATTTCGATAAGTTACCCGGTTTCATTCGACCGTCACGCTCTTGGCCAGATTGCGCGGCTGATCCACATCGGTCCCCTTTAAGTCGGCCATGTAATAGGCCAGAAGCTGCAGCGGGATGGTGCAGAGGATCGGCATCAGCGACTCGTCCAGCTCCGGCACCCACAACACATCCTGGGTAAACTGGGCGATCTGTTCGTCCCCTTCGCTGGCCACCGCGATCACCCTTCCGCCGCGCGCGCGCACTTCTTCAAGATTTGAAAAGGTTTTTTCGTAATGGGTGCCGTGGGGCGTCAGCACCAAAACCGGCATCGCCTCATCGATCAGCGCAATGGGCCCATGCTTCATTTCACCTGCGGCGTAGCCTTCGGCGTGAATGTACGAGATCTCTTTGAGCTTGAGCGCGCCTTCCAAAGCGATCGGTTGGTACACGCCTCTTCCCAAAAATAAAAAGTCACGGCAATTCAAATATTTACGTGCAATCTTTTCGACATTGGGCGCGCATCCCAAAAGCTGCTCCACCAATGCGGGCAGCTGCAGCAGGTTTTGCAAAGCGGTCCGCGCCTCATCGGCCGAGATCGTCTGACGCGCACGTCCCAGGCGCAAAGCGAGCAGGCGCAGCGCAATCAGCTGTGTGACAAAGGCTTTTGTAGAGGCCACCCCGATTTCGGGCCCGGCCAGCGTGTAAATCACGTGATCGGAATCGCGGGCGATGCTGCTGTCGACCACGTTGCAGATGGAAAGGGTTTCGGCTCCCCGATCGCGCGCTTCCCGCAAGGCTGCGTGGGTGTCGGCCGTCTCGCCCGACTGGCTGATGGCAATGAAGAGCGTGCGATCGCTGATGATCGGGTTTCGATAACGAAATTCGCTTGCGACATCTACAGTTACAGGAATTCTTGTGGTCTGCTCGATCCAATAGCGACCCAAAAGCCCCGCATGCCAGGCGGTACCGCAGGCCGAAATCACGATGCGATCGAACGTCCGAATCCGCTCATCGGTCAGCTGCACCTGATTGAACAGCACATCGCCGCGCTCCAGCGACAACCGGCCGCGCAGGGTATCGGCCATGGCCCTCGGCTGCTCAAAAATCTCTTTAAGCATGAAATGCTTAAAACCGCCCTTTTCGGCCTGAGCGGGCGTCCAATCGATGCGCTTGGGGCGGCGCTCGACGGGATTTCCTTCCAAGTCCGTGATTTTTAATGAGTTTTTGGTAACAACAGCAAGTTCGCCTTCGTGCAAAAAAACCACATCGCGGGTATGGCGAATGATGGCGGGCACGTCGCTGGCGATCAGCATCTCGTCCTGACCGATGCCCACCACGAGGGGACTGGCGTTTTTAGCGGCGACCAGGCGATCGGGTTCGGTGGTTGAAAACACGACGAGCGCGTAACTGCCCTCAACCACTTGCAAAACCTGACGCACGGCGAGCTCCAGCGAACAACCCGCTTCCACCTTTTCGCGAATAAAATGGCTGAAGATTTCGGTATCGGTTTCGCTTTGGAAAACGTGACCGCGCGCTTGAAGTTCGGCCCGAAGCGCCAGGTGATTTTCGACGATGCCGTTGTGAACGACCGTAATGGGACCCGCCATATGCGGATGCGCGTTCTTTTCGGAAGGCGCGCCGTGGGTGGCCCATCGCGTATGCCCAAGTCCGACCTTGCCGTGCAGAGGGGAGGCGGCCAAAAGCGCTGCTAAATTGCGCAGTTTGCCCACCGAACGCAGCATATGCGTCTCCTGCCCGTCAAAAACCGCCAGGCCCGCCGAATCGTAACCGCGATATTCCAGATGCTCGAGACCGCTCATCAACAGCGAAGCGCATTCCTGATCGCCCACATACCCAACGATGCCACACATATTTTCTCCAATAGAATTAATGGGTTAAACTTACTTTTTATGGCGTGCGACCCAGCCTTCAAGGTTCTTTTGAGGCGTTCTGCTGATGGCCAATGCGCCTGCGGGCACGAGACCGGTCACAGTGGTGCCAGCGCCCACATATGCGCCTTCTTCAACGCAAACGGGCGCAACCAGCTGGGAATCCGAGCCGATGAACACATCTGCGCCGATGCGTGTGGGATGCTTGTTGTGGCCGTCGTAGTTGCAGGTGATCGTGCCCGCCCCGATGTTGCACCGGGGACCGACTTCGGCATCGCCTAAATAGCTTAAATGTCCCGCTTTTACGCCCTCAAAGAGATGGCTCTTCTTGGTCTCCACAAAGTTGCCCACGCGCACATCGCGCTCAAAAACGGTGCCCGGACGCAGGCGCGCAAAAGGCCCCACCTGGCATTCCGGGCCAATCTGAGCGCCTTCAATATGGGAATAGGGTTTAATGTAAGTCCCCTCATCCAAAGAGGAATCGATGATGATGGCGCCCTGGCCGATCACGCAGCCGCGGCCCAGATGGGTCTGCCCCCGAAGCGAGACGTCGGGTTCCAGGAGGCAGTCGCTCCCGGCGGTCACCTGCGCTTCCACATACAGACGATCGGGATCGATCATCGTAACGCCCTGACGCATCAACGCTTTTTTGAGCCGCTGCTGCATGCGCTTTTCGGCCTTCGCCAAATCGATGCGATCGTTGATGCCTTCGAGCTCTTCGGCCGCCTCACCTTCGAGGAGATGCGCGCAAACCTTGCGATGCTCTGCCCGGGCTGCAGCCACCAGGTCGGTCAGGTAATATTCGCCCTGGGCGTTGTTCCTTGAAAACCGCTTGAGAGCGGCAAACAAAAAGCGGGCATTTACGCGATAAATGCCTGAATTTACATCACAAATTTTGAGTTCTTCGCTGGTGCAGTCGCGCGCTTCCACGATTTTTTGAAGTCCGTCCGCATCGCAAACCAGACGCCCGTAAGCGCCGCCCGACGAAAGCCGCATGCCCATCACGCCCAAATCCGCATCCCCGCAGGCAGCATCAAAGGCTTCGAGGGTCTCCGCCGTTAAACCGGGCACGTCGCCCGACAAAATAAAAACGTCGCCCTCAAAATCGCGCAAAGCCTCTTCAGCGCAGCTCACCGCATGGGCGGTCCCCAGTTGCTCGGCCTGAAAAGCGTATACGAGGGGCGCAGTTGGGAAAGTTTGATCTAAAAACTCTTCTACTTTTTCATGCTGATGACCCAGCACCAAAACCACCCGCTCCGCAGAGAGCAAGAGCGCCGTCCGGACACACCAGCCGATCAGGGGAAATCCCGCAACCTTGTGTAAAACCTTGACTTTTTCGGATTTCATGCGGGTTCCCATGCCCGCTGCCATAATCACAACCGCTCTGGCTCGCATCGTTTCATCCCTTTCACTGGGCGCTCGCCTACAAGTTTTTGAAAAGTGGTGAGCATAGCGCACAGAAGGCAAGCTTTTAATATCAAAATCGAATATCCTTACGGAGCTCTTTGTTGGACCTCACAGGACCGCAGATTTGGACCTTGTAGAGACTTGAAAGCGCGCAGCAAAGCGCAAAAGAGCGGACGCATCATTCGGAGATTTTCAATGATTTTGCACAAGGAACTCCTTGACGTCTCAAAGCGCAAGGCGAAGCCGGCCGAAAACGAACTCGCCTTTGGCCGCTTCTTTATGGATCACATGCTTTTGATGGACTACACGCCCGAGGTTCAGGCCTGGCACAACGCGCGCATCGTACCTTACGCGCCCTTCGCCATGAGCCCCGCATCGCTCGTTTTGCACTATGGGCAGGAAGTCTTCGAGGGCATGAAGGCATATCGGAGAAAAGACCATAAAATCGGGCTGTTCCGACCCCAGGACAACATCAGCAGACTCAACGATTCCTGCCGCCGGCTCTGCATTCCCGAACTACCGGCGGACGACGTTTTTGAAGCGCTCTGCGAGCTCATCCGCATCGATCAGGACTGGATCCCCAAAGGTGACGGCACCAGCCTTTACATTCGCCCCACCGTGATCGCCAGCGAAGCGAGCCTGGGCGTCAAAGTCTCGTCGAGCTATACTTTTTTTGTGATCGCAGGCCCCGTGGGCGCCTATTATGCAGAGGGCGTAAACCCCATCAAAATCTGGGTCGAAGAGACCTATGTGCGCGCCGCAGAAGGCGGTTTGGGCGAAGCCAAGACGATGGCCAACTATGCCGCCAGCATGCTCGCCACCAAACGCGCCAAGGAACGCGGGTTTACGCAGGTGCTCTGGCTCGACGCGCGCGACCGCCGCTACGTTGAAGAAGTGGGCACTATGAATATGTTCTTCAAAATCGCAGGCGAAGTGATCACCGCCCCGTTGGACGGCACCATTTTGCCGGGCGTCACCCGCCGATCGGTCATTCAGCTCTGCAAGGACATGCAAATTCCCGTTTCGGAACGCCGCATCAGCATCGACGAGGTGATCGAAGCGCAGCAGAACGGCACCCTTGAAGAAGCCTTTGGCACGGGCACCGCCGCCGTGATCAGCCCCGTGGGCGAGCTCTTCTACCGCGATCACGCCTACCGCGTTGGAAACGGCCAAACCGGCGAAATCTCAAAGAAAATGTACGATGAGCTGACCGGTATTCAAACGGGTGCCCGCCCCGATCCGCACCATTGGACCATCACCTTGTAACAGCGCTGCGCGCCTCACACGCAGCGCCTTTTTGAGATTCAAACGATGAAGGCTGAAATCATTCGCTCGCTGGAACGGTACCGCATTGCCCAGATGGCGCATCCCTCAGACCGCAAAGAGCTCGAGGAATCGACCATTATCTCGTTGATTTTTAACGACAATCTGCTTGAAGGCCAAAACTACCCCATCCCCAACATCAAGCGCGCCTTCACCTGCGATCTGCAGACCGTCGAACCCTACCTGGTGCCCGATTTTAAGCGCATCCGCTCCTACCGCGCGCTCATCGAATGGATGCAGCAGGAAGCCCGCCGGGGTATCAAATCCCTCAATCTTGAGAATTTAAAATACATTCACCAGGCCATCCTTTCGGAAAACCGGGAAGAAGGCGACTCCTTTCGCACCAATTCGCCCGTCCACCGCGATTACGCCCAGGCGATCTGCGGGCATGAACAGGTGCCGAATCTGCTGAAGAAATTCTTTGAGGAGATCGCTTCGGAATTTGAAGAAGCGACAGATTTGGTGGCTTACTGCGCGCAAAAACACCATCAGCTCATGTATATCTACCCCTTTAAACTGAATCCGGGATCCACAGCGCGCCTCTTTACCAACCTCATGTTCTTGTCGCAGGGCTACCCGCCGCTGATTCTTTCGGGTTTGCAGCGCAGCGAATATTACGAAGCGCTCTGCCAAAGCGATGCGACCGCGCTGACAGAGCTCTTTTACGAGGCTTTTCAAAAGAACATGTAGGTTCTTAAGGGTATTTTAGGGAATGGATGGATGTGATGGAGCACCGTTTGAGCTGGAGGCTTCTTCACATTGTGGGTCGATGCTGATTTGATCGATCGCGTTCGCAAAAAGATACGGGAAATCCGCTTGCGGACAGGTTTGATTGAACCCCATACATGCCTTCTCACATCCCGGCCGCTTAGAGCCGGGATGCTCGCTCGGGGTCACGGACAGTCATGAACCCGCCTCCAGTCTCTCTCGTGTGAATGATTCCTCGAAGCGTCCAGAATCCAGGATCTTTTTTGGGCACAAATCTTCTTCGTTTCGCTCGTCAGGGGACTGGATCCGGTGTGATCGGGTTTGGGAAGCAGAATTGAGTGGGTATCTTGTGGATCCAATAAGGATTCAGCGGTTGGCCATCGGATGGATCGCCCAGAGATGGAAGATGATGCGCTCAACCATCGGATGAATTCCGGTTTCAGGTGCAATCCAGGCAAAATTCATTCGATAGATCGCGAACTCCTTCGGAAGAAATCCCTAATCCATCGGATGGTTCACGCTTCAGCTTCTCTGCATACCCTCAACGATTGAATGAATGGAGAGCTCAGTTTTCGAGATGGGCGACCTGGGAGCTCTCCTCATCCTGCTTGCTTGGAGCTTTAAACCCCTGGGCGACCACGAACAGCTCTACGCTTTCGCTGCGGGTACCTTTGGGTTTGATGCGGCGCAAGGAGGCGAAGAAGCCTTTGATTTCGTCAACAAAATCGTTGAGTTCGCTGCCTTCGAAGATCTTGCAGACGAAGGCTCCGCCGGGACGCAAAACGGTTTGGGCCACCGAAAAAGCGCGACGGCAGAGTTCAACGGAGCGCATGTGATCCGTAAAGCGATCGCCGCAGGTGTTGGGGGCCATGTCGCTCATCACCACGTCGAAAGCCTGCCCCACGGGCGCCTGCAGATCCTCGGGCGAAGTCTGAAAGATGTCGCCCTGTAAAACCGTGATATTCTGGGCATTTACAGGTTTTATGGGCTTCAGGTCGATGCCGACCACATGGCCTTTGGGGCCTACCTTTTTAGAGGTATATTGCATCCAGGATCCGGGCGAACAGCCTAAATCCAAAATTTTGGCCCCCGCGTGGATGAGCCTGGCTTTTTGATCGATCTCTTCGAGCTTATAAATGCTGCGCGCGTGGTAGCCTTCTTCTTTGGCTTTGCGCGCATAATGATCTTGTGTTCTTCCTGGCATGGCCTCCATTTGCTCCATTTCTTTTGCAATTTCAAGATCTTCTGCAGTTTTAAGCTGCACGGGAAGACCAGCCCAGTCCGAATCATCGCCCACCAAAAGCTGACGGCGACGCTGCAATTCCGCCAAACGCCGCTCGCGACCGGGTAAAACGGGCCCGTGAAGGCTCTCCAGAAGATCGCCAGGACGCGCATCCGGTGGCAAATCTGACAGCTCCACTTCATAGTTCTCGCCCTCCTCGTCGATGAGCACCGCATAGGGTTCCTCTACGCGATCAAAACTGAAGAAAAACAATAAGATAGAGATTGCAAACATCAGGGGATCTCCTTTTCGATCAGGTTCATGGTGTCGGAATCGACAAAGTTGATGTGGGTGACCGAAACGCCGATGAGCTTGCCCCAGTGAAAGAGCAGGCGCGCCGTTTCCCGTTCATCTGCGGTCACTTCCATGCCCGGTCTCAGGGATGACACCCCAAATGATTTTGATTCGAGCTCCATCATGGCCACGAGCAGCGACCCCAGGGGCAACTCGCTGGTTAAGCGAAACTGACGCCCCAGCTCGCAACGCGGTAACTCCCCTTGTCCCAATGCAAAAATCCCTGTCGTGCCCGCTTCAATCCCAAGCTCGCAAAACTTCTCCAATATGCACTGCGTCCTCATCGAAAACTCCTGCATGGTGAATGGACGCAATCCTATACTGCACAAAGCGTGCCAAATCATAAGTCATTGATTTTAAAGAAGATTCCTTAATTTGACGGCAGATAAAAAGCGTTCACAGCGTCCAGACTGTCCAGAATCTGAACGTTTTGGGGCGCCGGTTGTTTGAGCGATTTTTAATTGAGGGGAGCGTAGAGATGAGGCAGGAGGGTGGCTACCAGCCAATATTGGACGAAGATTTTAATCGATTCGAGGCAGGGTTCAGGATCGGCCGGGAAGACCGCGTAGCCCGCAGCGCCATACATGTAACTCCCCGTACATAAACAGGGATCGGATGCGCCCTGGGTCACCACTACGCGGGGAATCGGCTGCCACACGTCAGACTGCATCAGGAATTTTAAGATCTGCCCCGAAGACTTCCAGGCCAAATCGGAATCCAGAATGAGCAGGCTCGGCAACAAACCACCCGACGGCATTTCGAAGGCGCGCAGAGAAAACGCCTGCTCGCAATCGATGCGTTCACAAAGCGTTTCGGGCACCTGAGCCATCTCGCGTTCGAGGGTGGAAAGCAGTTCGCTTTCGCCCAAAAGCCAGATTTTTTGCATCGCGTCACTCGAGCGGATTAATGCGGTAAACGGCAGCGCCCCCGATCACTTCGTTTTCGTTGCTCACTCCGCCCACGCGTTCAAATGTGGAGTAAGAATCGTTGCAATTGAGGTTGCCCATGGCGCGCGCGGTAAACCTTGCACCGCTTTCGAGGCCGGGTCCGACGCCTTTGGTCTCATATTCATACCAATAATAATGGTATTCGTTGATCGAGAAGTTGAGCGCCTGCCACATGTCGGCGTTCCAGCGGGCGGTCCAGTCCTGAGGCGCTGTGGGGGATCCGGCGGGCGGACATTTATCGCCCGTCAGGCCGCAGCAGGGGTTGGTTCCGGGCACCGGGCCCACCGCGTATTCTCCGAGTCCGGGGAACCTTGGTTCGATACCGCGACCAAAGCGGTCGGAATAGCCCGCGTTGTAGTAAACCACGCTGCCATCGAAGAGTTTGCGCAAATTGAGCACAGCTTCGGTCGTTTTGGCGCGACGGACATATTTAATGAATGCCGGGATGGCTGCCGATGCGAGGATGCTTAAAATCGTGACCACGATCATCAGCTCGATCAGCGTAAATCCCTTTGTGGCCCTGCTTTTTGAACATAAGCTTTGCTTTTGATGTTTCATTGCATGCCGCCGTATTTTGTAACCCATTTTTTCTAGAGTAACAGGGAAGCGCGCGATCTGCAATTATAACCATAAAAAAAGGCCAGCACTGAGGCTGGCCTTTTTTTAAGCAACTGGATTCGGAAATTACAACCAGTAAGTCATACCGAAGCCGGTGCCAATATCGAAGATGGAGAAGTAGTTGCCTTCGCCCTTGCTCGTATGCCCAAGCGCTTCACCTTCCTTGGGAATCATGTGGATGCCGATACCGGTTTCCAGATGGAAGGAAACGTTCTTGGTGGGGAAGTAGTAAATGCGGACGGGGATGTCGATATCGAGCTCGGTCGCGCCGTCGGGATCCTGACCGCCCTTCTCCTTGTGAGGCTTTGTCATACCGACATCGAGGCGAGCGCCGACGGTGAACGCCGCTTCATTGGAACGCATCGCGTCAAAGAAGAAGCCCAGACCAAAACCGATGTTGTGGCCCATGCCGTCGTTGTCTTTGGGGGAGTCGAAAGACATGCCGATCATGCCTTCGAGGCGCATGTTCTTGGCAACGCCGTAACCGATGGTGAGACCATTCAGGCCGCTGATGGTATCAGCATAACCAAGTCCCAGCTTACCAGTGGTGGGAAGCTCGGCGTTAGCGGCGGAGATGCAGGCGAACAAAGCGACGAGAGAGAACAAACCAGCTTTCTTCATAAAAAAGCTCCTACGTTAGGGCCCAATCAACTGGGCACGTTAGAAAGAACAACCAAACGAGTGGCAGTTTAACAAGCCTTATGGGGTTGTAAAGTTAAAAAGTCGACAAGAATGCGTCTTTTTCGTGACCGTTTTTTTCTTTTTAAAGCCGTTCTATGCTTTTTGCACTTAAAAACAGCCTCTTTTGAAACACATGAGAATCATCCAATCCTACAAGGAAGCCTCCATTTTTTGCAAAATCACCCGAGGATCCGCCATCGCCATCGGGACTTTTGACGGCATCCATTGCGGACATCGCGCAGTGTTACAAAATGCTCTTTGGGCCCAAAAAGAGGGGCTCTGCCCGCTGGTCTTCACCTTTCACCCCCACCCAGTTCGACTTTTGGCCCCAGAACTCGCGCCGCCCTCGATTTGCAGCCTCGAAGACAAACGCCATTTGCTCGCAGGGATGGGGTTTGAATCTCTTTTGGAGCAGCAGCTCGACCGCGCGTTTTTAAGCATGGAACCTGTTGATTTTATTCATAAAGTTCTCATAGACGCGCTGCATGCAAAGCGCATTTTTGTGGGCTACGACTTCAGCTTTGGCGCAAAGCGCAAGGGCGATCCTCAGCTTTTAAAGGCGGTGGCCGAAACATTGGGGGCGCAGGTGCAGGTGATCCCGCCACAGGCCGTGGGCAACGGGCTCGTGGTTTCGAGCACCAAGATTCGCGCGTTTTTGCATGAAGGGCGCGTCGATGCGGCGGCGTTGGCGCTGGGACGATTGTATCACATTGTCGGACGCGTGATTCCGGGGGAACAGCGCGGGCGGACGCTCGGATTTCCAACGGCTAACCTTGCGACTTTAAACGAGATCATTCCACCATTGGGTACCTATACTACCTGGGTGCTTTGCGATGCGCTGGGACCGATCGCCCAGCCGGCCATCACCAACATTGGGCAAAATCCCACGTTTCACAGCGATCGCGATTTGCATATTGAAACCCATATTCTGGGCAAATGCCCTGATCTTTACGGGCAGGAGATGCGGCTGTTTTTTGCGCAGCGCCTTCGGGACGAATGCCGGTTTGAAAACGCCGATGCGCTCGTGCAGCAGATTCACCGCGACGTGGAGCGCGCCAAAGAGCTCCTTTTGCATCAGACGCCGCCGGTTTGGGGTTGAATCATGCTTCGCGCAGGATTGATCGGTCAGAACATCGCTCGCAGCCTCTCGCCCATCCTGCACAGCGCGGCGGCAAAATCGATTGGTATGACAGCGGATTACGCTCTTTTTGACCTGCCGACCGAACGACTTGAAGGCTGGCTTGCCCAAGAGGCGCAGACGCTCGACGGCTTTAACGTGACTGCGCCTTACAAGGTGGCGGTCTTTGAGCAGCTTTCTCACGAAAATCCCCGTTTTTACACAGAGTTGGATGCGACAGCGCTCAAAGCCGGGGCGGTCAATACGGTCAAAATCGAGCCAGGGCCAAAGCTTGTGGGCTACAACACCGATCTCGAAGGCGTGCGGGCGGCGATCGATGTCCTGGAGCCTCTTTCGGGATCGCATGCGGTGCTGCTCGGAGCGGGCGGCGCTGCGCGGGCGGTTTTGGCGGCTTTGGTGGAACGCGATCTTCAGGTGACGGTTTTGGCGCGAAACCGCGATGCAGCCGAGCAGCTTGCGGCTTTGCATGACGGTGTAACTCACGAAAATCTTTCACAATTTCAACAAGTTGCAAAAGACGCAGCGATCGTCATCAATGGTCTGCCTCCTGCCGCAGACGGATTTTTTGAAACGCTCTCGTTTTTGCCTGCCGACGCTTGCTGCCTCGATTTGGGTTACGGATCGCGTCCCTTTTTAAAGAGGGCTCAGATGCGCGGGCTCAGGTGCGAGGACGGGCTTCGGTTTTTATGGGCGCAGGGCATCGCGTCTTTTTTGATTTGGACGGGGCAACCCCCAAATCGGGACGCCGTTTGGAAAGCATTGCAGGAAGCCCAACTGCGCGCCTTGCAGGCTACAAGCTGAAAAAGGGATTGACAGTTTGAAAGATCTCTCCCTAATGCTCTTTTTTTGGCGCCAAAACCGCGCGAACGTGAGGGGATTTTATGGCCGAACAACTGGGTGAGTTGCTGGTCCGCGAGAACTTGATTTCGCTCAGTCAGCTCAAGCAAGCACAGGATTCACAACGCAAAACGGGCGATCGACTGGCTTATACGCTCACCAAAATGGGCATGGTGGGCGAACGCGATCTGACCAAGTTTTTGTCGAAACATTACGGCGTCCCTTCGATCAACCTCGACGACTACCACATCGACGACGAGATCATTCAGCTGATCCCCAAGGAGCTGGCGTATCAGCATCAGGTGGTGCCGATTAACCGCCTGGGCTCGTCGCTCGTGGTCGCCATGAGCGATCCGTCCAACCTGCACGCCATCGACGACATCAAATTCCACACCAACTACAAAATTGAGGTCGTCGTCGCAGCCGAAGAATCGATCCGCCGCTGCATCGAGCATTACTACAACCCGCAGGACAACCAGTACGAGCAGATCCTCGACGATATCGATGCCGAAGAAGTCGAGGTGGCAGAAAGCGAATCAGAAGAGGACATCGTCGATCTCGAGCGCTCGAGCGAGGATGCCCCGGTGGTGCGGCTGGTCAACCTGATCCTCGTGGACGCGATCAAAAAGAACGCCTCCGATATTCACATCGAGCCTTACGAAAAATCGTTCCGCGTCCGCTACCGCATCGACGGTATTTTATACGAGGTGATGACGCCGCCGTTAAAGCTCAAGAACGCGATCACGAGCCGTATCAAGATCATGGCGAGCCTCGACATCGCCGAGCGCCGTCTGCCGCAGGATGGTCGTATCAAGATCAAGATGGGCGGCGGCAAGGAGATGGACTTCCGCGTCAGCGTGCTGCCCTGCCTGTTCGGCGAAAAGGTGGTTTTGCGTTTGCTCGATAAGGGCAACCTGCAGCTCGATATGACCAAGCTCGGATTTGAACCGGCGCAGCTGCAAATCTTTAAAGACGCGATCCACAAGCCTTACGGCATGGTGCTGGTAACGGGCCCCACCGGTTCGGGCAAGACGACCACGCTCTATTCGGCGCTCTCGGAACTCAACAAGACCACCGACAACATTTCGACGGCGGAGGATCCGGTCGAGTTCAACCTGGCGGGCATCAACCAGGTGCAAATGCACGATGCGATCGGGCTCAACTTTGCGGCGGCGCTGCGTTCCTTCCTGCGGCAGGACCCCGACATCATCATGGTGGGCGAGATCCGCGACTACGAAACCGCCGAAATAGCCGTCAAATCCGCATTGACCGGCCACATGGTGCTCTCGACGCTGCACACCAACGACGCGCCTTCATCGATCCACCGTCTGCTCAACATGGGTATCGAGCCCTTCCTGCTCACCGCTTCGGTCAACGCGATCATGGCCCAGCGTCTGGCGCGCCGCATCTGCAAAGACTGCAAGGAGCCGATCAAGGTGGATCCGCAGCAGCTCATCAGCCTGGGCATGAGCCCCGAAGACGCCGAAAAAGCGCAAATCATGCACGGCGCCGGCTGCAAGACCTGCAACAACACCGGATTCAAGGGCCGCGTCGCACTTTACGAAGTGATGCCGATGCTCGATGAACTCAAAGATTTGGTCATCCAGGGGGCCTCTTCCGTTGAACTCAAGCGCGAAGCGATGCGCCTGGGCATGAAGACCCTGCGACAATCCGCCCTCACCAAACTGGCCGAGGGTACCACCACCATTTCCGAGGTCGTCCGATCCTCGGCTGCCGATTAACCGAGCAAAACTGAACCGAGCAAAATATGGCCAGCTTGCATCAACTGTTGACCCTGATGGTCGAAAAAGGCGCCTCCGATCTCCACATCACCACCGGATCGCCGCCGCAATTGCGCATCGACGGGCATCTGATCCCCACAAAAACGCCGCCGCTCTCACGCGAGGAGACACAAATCCTGTGCTACTCGATTCTGACCGAATCGCAGCGCCACAAGTTTGAGCAGCAAAACGAGCTCGATTTGAGCTTTGGCGTAAAGGGGCTCTGCCGGTTCCGCGCCAACATCTTCGTGCAGCGCGGCGCGGTTTCGGGCGCCTTCCGCGTGATCCCCACCAAGATTCACTCGTTTAAGGAACTGGGCCTGCCCTCGACCGTAGAAGAGCTGACGACCAAGCATAACGGGCTCATTTTGGTGACGGGGCCTACGGGCTCGGGCAAATCGACGACGCTCGCTTCGATGGTCGACAAGATCAACACCGAGCAGCATTATCACATTCTCACCATTGAAGATCCCATCGAATACCTCCACCCGCACAAGAACTGCATCGTCAACCAGCGCGAGGTGGGCTCGGACACGATGGACTTTAAAAACGCGCTCCGTTACGTGCTGCGCCAGGATCCAGATGTGGTGCTCATCGGCGAGATGCGCGACCTGGAGACCGTCGAAGCCGCCCTGCAGATCAGCGAAACCGGCCACCTTTGCATGGGCACGCTCCACACCAACTCCGCCGTGCAGTCGATCACCCGTATCATCGATATGTTCCCGCCCCACCAGCAGGGTCAGGTGCGCGCGCAGCTGAGCTTTGTGCTCGAAGGCGTCGTGAGCCAGCAGCTGATCCCGCGCATCAACGGCGGCCGTTCGCTCGCGTGCGAGATCATGGTCCCCACCGCCGCCATCCGAAACCTGATCCGCGAAGACAAGCTGCACCAGATTTACAGCCAGATGCAGGTGGGCCAGACGCGCTACGGCATGCAGACTATGAATCAGTCGCTGCTCATGCTCCTGCAAGGTGGCGAAATCTCGCTCGAAACCGCCCTCGCGCGATCCAACGACGCGGAAGAACTCAAAAACATGATTCAGCAGGCATCCCGCTAAAAACCGAATCCTCTCCCCCGAAACCGCGCATTCTCCCTCCTTTTGAGTTCAAAGAGCCTCCCATTCCCTAAAAATGCCATTCTCCCGGCATAAAAGTTTCGCGCAGCTCAACTTGCCGTTAAGATCCCCCCAATTTTTCAAAAAAGGGAACAGCCGATGGCCGATTGGATGTGGGAAGGCAGAACGCGTACCGGTGAAGCGCGCAAAGGGGTGATGGATGCGGAGACGGAGGAGGAAGTTCAGCAGCGCCTGCGCCAGCAAAACATCATTCCCGACAAGATTCAGAAGAAGGCGAAAGGATTTACGATTTCGCTGCCGGGGATGGGCGGAAGCGTCAAATCGCAGGAGCTCGTCATCTTTGTGCGCCAGTTTGCCACCATGATCGACGCCGGTTTGCCGCTGGTGCAATGCCTCGACATCCTCGCCTCGCAGGAAGAGAACAAATACTTCCAAAAGATTTTGTACGAGGTGAAACAAAACGTCGAAGGCGGCTCCACCTTTGCCGACGCCCTGCGCAAATACCCCAAGGTATTCGATACGCTGTTTGTAAACCTGATCGCCGCAGGCGAAATCGGCGGTATCCTCGACACCATCCTGAACCGACTCGCCTCTTACATCGAGCGCAACGTCAAAATCGTACGCCAGGTGAAAGGCGCCATGACCTACCCCATCGCCATCCTGGTGATCTGCGTTTTGATCACCTCCGGCTTGCTCAAATGGGTGGTCCCCACCTTCGCTTCGATGTTCCAGGACATGGGCGGCGATATGCCCGCGCTCACCGCTTACGTGATCAAAACCTCGGAATGGTTCCAAGAATACTTTTTATATGTTTTTGGAATCATCGTCGCACTACTCATCATTTTTATCAAAACCATCCGCACCGAAAAGGGGCGCCGCGCCTTCGACAAAATCCTGCTCAAATCGCCGCTCATCGGCAACGTGCTGCGCAAAAGCGCCGTGGCCAAGTTTACGCGTACCTTTGGCACCATGATCTCCTCGGGCGTGCCGATTTTGGACGGCCTCGACATCGTCGCCAAAGCCGCCGGCAACTACGTGATCCAGGATGCGATTTTATATGCGCGCACCAAGGTCTCCGAAGGCAGCAACCTGGCGCCCCCGCTCGAAGAGACCGGCGTTTTCCCGGGCATGGTGATGCAGATGATCGCCGTGGGCGAAAGCACCGGCGCCATGGACGTGATGCTTCAAAAGATTGCCGATTTTTATGAAGAGGAAGCGGAGCTCGCCATCGCGAGCATGACCAAGATGATGGAGCCCCTGATGATGGTGTTCATCGGCGGCATCGCGGGAACCATCGTAATTTCAATGTATTTGCCCATTTTCTCGATGGCTGGCAACGTCCAGACCTGATGGAATGCGCGCATGTCGCAGAATGCAGCCCTCAATTTAGGCCGCCTGATCCGCCTGATGGCGGTGCGCGTCGCGCTGATCACCCTCCTTTTAGGCTCAACGCTGCTGTTTGATGTTTTTGGCCGGGAGCCGCTGAACGCCCACACCCAGTTCCCGATTCTCTTTTTAATCATCGGTACTTACGTTTTAACGCTGATTCACGCGTTTTTGCTGCACCGCTTTCCACTGCGGCTCCGTTTTTTGGCGGCGTTGCAGATCCTTGGGGATTTGGTGCTCTCAGCGGCGGTCATCTACATCACGGGCGGAGCCGAGAGCCCCTATTTATTTTTATGGGCACTCACGGTGCTCTCTGCGAGCCTGCTCTTTGGACGCAGAGGAGGTCTCTCTATCGCTTTTTTAGCGATCCTGCTGCTCATCCTGCTTACCGTTCAGCGCATCATCGCCTGGAACGCATTGCCGGCTCCAAGCATCGAGATCTTACGGCGACTGCTGGTCAACGCGATCACCCATATGACGGCGATCCTGCTCATCGGCCTGCTTTCAGGCTATCTGAGCGATCAGCTGCGCGCCACAAACCAGCAACTGCGCTTTGCAAACCGCGATCTGGCCCAGTTAGAGGCTTTAAACCAACAGATCCTCACATCCATTCGCAGCGGGCTATTAAGCTATCGCAGCGATTTTACAGTCCTTTTTGCAAATCCAGCCGCATTGCAGCTGCTCGGGCTCACCCTTCAGGAGCTCACGGCCGAACCGATCATCAAGCGGTTTCCCAAGCTGGAACATGCAGAGACTACAGACTGGGAGGAATCTTATCCCACGCCCGACGGGGAGCGCATTTTACAATTCAGCCTTTCGCCGCTCGATGCGCCCGATGCACCGGGAGGTTGGATCCTGAGCCTCCACGATCAAACGCGCCTGCGTCAAATGGAGCAACAGGCCGAGCGCAGTTCGAGGCTCGCCGCCATCGGCAAGATGGCCGCAGGGATCGCCCACGAGATCCGCAATCCCTTAGCCGCCATCAGCGGCAGCATTCAAATGCTGAACGATCTCGCAGCCCCCGATTCGCTCGAACTCAAACTGAGCGGCATCATTCACCGCGAAGCGGAGCGCTTAAACCATCTGGTCACCGATTTTTTGCGCCTCGCCCGCCCTGCGCCTCCCCAAAAAGCGCGCTTTAACGCCCGCATCTGGCTCGAAGAGATCGCCTCTTTATTTAAATCCGAAGCGAACGGCATCACATTCACGCTCGATTGCCCGGGAGATGCGATGGTCGAAGCCGACGGCGAACAGCTGAGGCAGGTGATCTGGAACCTGCTCAAAAACGCAGCCGAGGCGCGCGCAACCCAAATCACCTTAAAATGCGAGGCGTTACCCCACGAGGCGCGCCTTTGCTTCACCGACGACGGATCCGGCATTCCGCCCGACATCCAAAAGAAAATCTTCGATCCCTTTTACACCACAAAAGACACGGGCAGCGGCCTCGGTTTGGCGGTCGTTCACCGCATTGTGGAGGAGCATGGCGGTCAAATCGAGCTGCAATCAATGCCCCACCACACGCAGTTTACGGTGCATTTACCCATTTCCCCTATCGCCCCAAAGGAGCCAGCATGAGCCGCATTCTGGTCATCGACGACGAGCTTTCGATGCGAGAAATGCTCGAAATCTTTTTTGAACGCGAAGGTCACCAGGTCACTTGCGTCTCGGACGGCCAGCAGGGCATTGCCGCACTGCAGGAAGCTTGCTTCGACATGGTGATCACCGATTTGCGAATGCCCAACTGCGGCGGCATGCAGGTGCTCGAATATTGTCAGGAAAATTACCCCGACGTGCCCGTGATCGTAATGACCGCCTTTGCGAGCACCGACACCGCCATCACCGCCATGAAGCTCGGCGCCTGCGATTACTTCACAAAACCCTTTAAACTCGACCAGGTGCGCACGGTCATCGACGACGCTCTGGAACGCCGCAAGATCGTGCTCGAAAGCCGCGCCGCGCGAACCAGCCTCTCCGCCGATCCCTCCGGGCATATCGTGGGCCAAAGCCCCGCCATGCTCGCGCTCTTCAACATGATCGCCCGCATCGCCAAAACCCGCACCAGCATTTTGATTCTAGGCGAAAGCGGTACCGGAAAAGAGCTCATCGCCCGCGCCATCCACGCCCAAAGCGACCGAAAAGAAAAGGGATTTTACGTAGTCAACTGCGGTGCCATTCCCGAAAACCTGATCGAAAGCGAGCTCTTTGGTCACAAAAAAGGCAGCTTCACCGGCGCCCTTTCGGATCACGTGGGGCTCTTTCAGGCAGCCGACGGCGGTACCCTGTTTTTGGATGAAGTCAGCGAGCTGCCGCTCTCGATGCAGGTCAAACTCCTCCGCGCCCTGCAGGAACGCAAGATCAAGCCCATCGGCGAAACCCGCGAGCTGCCCGTCAACGTGCGCGTGATCAGCGCCACCAACCGCGATCTCGAAGCCGAGGTCAAAGCGGGCCGATTCCGCGAGGATCTGTATTACCGCTTAAACGTGATCGCCCTCGAATTGCCACCCCTGCGCGATCGCCCGGCCGACATTCCCCTTTTGGCGCAACATTTTCTGAAGCGCTTTGCCGCCGACTACCAGAAGCCGGTGACCGATTTTGAGCCCTCGGCCCTCCATGCGCTCAGGCGCTACGCGTTCCCGGGCAACGTGCGCGAACTGCAGAATCTTGTGGAGCGGGCGGTCGCCCTCGAAGAGGGACAAAAATTGTCCCTAAAGAGTTTTCCAAAGTCAATTCAAGAAATTGCGCGTCCCATCACGACATCGCTGCCGCCATTGCCCATCATCGAATGGAATCAGAGCGAGACGGGCTTAAACCTCGAAGAGGCGGTCGATGCGGTGGAACGCCGCTTAATTTCACAGGCGCTGGAGCAAACCGAAGGCAAAAAGAAAGCCGCCGCACGCCTTTTGGGCATCACGTTCCGTTCGCTCCGCTATCGCCTTCAAAAACTCGACATCAAGGCAGACGATGAAGAATAGCCCATCCACAAACAGCACCGCTAATGGTGCCAAAATTTGTCACTGTGACGCAAAGGGTCACCCCCAGACCGAGTCCAAAATCCGCACGACATCATGGACTCAAAGTTGGCACGCTTCTTGCATTAAGGATAGGCGTGTAGCGAAAGGATACTCAATGACGCGAAACGCGCGAGCGCAGCAAAGGGGCATGACGCTCATCGAACTGATGATCGTCGTCGTGATCCTGAGCGTGCTCTCACTGGTCGCCATGAGCGCTTACGAGCGTTACATCTATTCCGCACGCAATGCCGAAGCGGTTCAAATGCTCGGCGCCGTGCGGGTCGCTCAGGAAACGTACTTTGAATCCTTTGGCCAATATTGCGGCAGCAGTACGGTCGCAGTCTGGCCCACATCGGTGCCCTTTTCGGTCAAGCTTCCCTGGGATACGCCTCCCGAAGGCAACGCCTGGCGCGATTTGGGCTTAAAGACGCCGGGACAAGTCTGGTTCCAGTACCAGCTTTCCGCAGGCGCCAAAAACGGCAGCTCGTCCATCTTTTTAGACACGACGAAACCGTGGTTCTGGGCGCGCGCAGTCGGCGATTTTGACGGCAACGGCGCTCAATCGACGTTTGAAATCACCTCGCAAAGCGACGAGGTCTACAGTTACAACCGAAATCGTTAGGTTTCACTTTTTTTTCAGAGCCGTAGGGCTCAATTTCTAAAACCGACCGTTAAGGTCACAAACATTTGGAGTTTTTACCATGCGTAAGACCAACAAAAAGCCCTCCGGCTTCACCCTGATCGAGCTCATGATCGTCGTCGCCATCATCGGCATCCTGGCCGCCGTCGCCATCCCGGCCTTCATGAAGTACATCCGCCGCTCCAAGACCACCGAAGCGACCATGAACATCCGCAAGATGTTCGACAGCTCCGTGACATATTTCTCGGATGAGCACAGCGATCGCAGCGGAAACGCAATCGATCGCCAATTCCCCAAGACTCAGGCTAGAACACCTGGTAATCCTTCAGACTCAGATATGATGTGCCCCGGTGGTAGCTCCAGGAAATATACTCCTGAGAAGACCGGAAAAGATAGCATTTGGGCTACCGAAACTTGGAATGCCTTGAACTTTGCCATCGACGATCCTTTCTACTATGCATATAGCTATGATAGCAAAGGCGTTGGCCACAATTCTCAATTCACCGCCCGTGCAGAAGGCGACCTCGACTGCAATGAGACTTTGTCTCTCTTCGAGCGCGTTGCTACCGTTGACGATCGTAACAACGTCGTCGGTGGTGCGGGCCTCTACATTGCCAACGAACTCGAGTAATCCCCTCTTTTCTCTTCCAATTTCCTCTATTCCATCCCCTCTATGAAATTGAATGCATCGGACCGCGCGATGTCGCGCGGCTTCGCTGATCATGCCCCCCTTTTCTATACGATTGCCGCTTCAGCACTCGTTTTAGTCACAATACTACAATACCTTATCATCATGGCATCGGCCATTGCGGCAAAAGAATTGCCCGACAACGCCGAATACCAAATTGCAGACTGGTTAATTAATTACCAAGGCGGTTTTGTACGCAGGGGATTCATAGGCCAGCTGCTGTATTTCATTTCCGACAGTCCATCTGTCACTATGTATATCACGCTCTCTCTGCAAGCAGGAATTCTCATTGTGGCCACAACCCTCACAATGCGTCTCTTCTTAAAAACACAGCGTGAGCTTACCTGGTGTATTTTCCTCTTCTCGCCTCTATTCTTTATCGAATTCCAATTTTTAAATGAATATGGCTCTTTCTTTAAAGAAATTATCGTTTACTTAGCGCTTCCGCTCTATCTTTTAGGATTGCATAACAATCAGCGTTGGCAACGCATCCTCGCTATGATGATCTATACAGTGGGGGCTTTCTCACATGAGCTCATCTCGCTCTGCATCATCTTTTTTGTTTGGCCCATTTGGCAAGCCATTCGTGAACAAAATCGGCGCGATTTATGGCCTGAGCTCATTCCCCTGGTGCTCATCGCTGGGATTTCAGCCATAACCGCATTTTTATTCAATGGAAATCCAGAGATTTCAAAAGGCATCTGCCAATCACTGATCATTAAAGGTTTCGATCCCATGATCTGTGAATGTGGATCCATTGGATGGATCAGCAGCGATATCAACGGAACCCTCGCATGGAGCAACATATTAAAAGATGGTGGCTACGTCATCTGGCCTTATGTGGGGGAAGCTGTTGTGGGTTCTATCCCTTTCTTTGCCATTAAGGATCTGAAACGCCATCTTATCTGGCTGATATTAGGGCTCATCGCGTTCGCACCTCTTTTTATTCTGGCATACGACTATGGTCGATGGATGAGCTTGTTTTTCACTTTGAGCGCAATCAACTTCTTCTATATCTCAATCCACAAGGATTTCGCACTTCGCAAGATCTCGCTGATTCCCATCCTGCTCTATTGCTGCTGCTGGAGCGTAACCCATTTTCTGGCACATACCTTTAACTTCGGATTGCTGAATCCGATTGCTTTATACTTGTTTCAAAACATGTAACATCCCCAGACTCTGTTATCTAAATCCAACGATATTCACCCTAAAGATTAGCCATAAGTACGAAATAGCAGACAATCATTTGCCAATCACTTGGCACCGCGCAGCAATCACAAAAGATTCCTTCACATACACCATCGTTCCAGCTGCAATCCATTGCAATAGCGCAATATCCACATAGATTATTCTCAAAATCAAACCAGATTCAAACTTATTCATCCGATATCGCGCAATAATTATTTATAATTAAAGCACAGTCTCAATCACCCGTGTTCAAATCCGATTGATTAAGCGCACACTCATCATCGTTCACGCAGTTATTCTATTGAATTCAAAATCACTCATCATAGCGTATTACCCCACTCGTTTCTTCTATATATTGTTCAATCACGTCATCAAGCAAATCGCTGCGGATGATTCCATATAAGTTCGAACTATCATCGGTATCCAATTGATAAGTCAAACTTTTGCCAAAGCTTGCGCGATCAATCACGAGCTTATGAACACCATCAAATGCAGCAATGCGATCAATAGCAAGAGGTTTATCCACAGATATTAAGACTGCTTCAGAAATAAGCGAACGTTTCTTCGGCATCATTTGTAAAGGAATCGCATCAATATTGGCTGGACACTCAATCCCAAACCAATGGAGAATCGTCGGAAACAAATCGATCAGACTTACAAGTTCACTTGCTTCTTCTGCAGGCAAATCATGCGATTTCACGATCAAAGGAATCCGAATCTGTTCTTCTGAAACATCTGTTCCATGATAATGCCATGCTTTACCAAAATGTTCGCCATGATCTGCTGCAACCACGATTTTTAAATGTTCATAGTTTTCCAATCTTTCCAACTCATTCAAAAAACGATTGATTTGCATATCCGCATAGAGAAGTGCATGATCATATTGATCCATAAGACTTTTACCAAACTGCTCCACATCTTTGCGAATAACATTTGGCCAATGAGGTCCTGAAAGATGAATCCATAGAAAAAACCTTTGACTTTGAGGATGCTTTGATAACTGCGCGATCGCTCTGTCAATGGTTTCCGCATCTCCACGCGACGATTTCACTCGATCATATTGACTAAATCCTTTGTTATAACCGAATCGGGGATCAAACAATTCACCTTCAGAATCATCCAAAACAGCGATCGTATAAACGCTGTTGTTTCTCAATATCTCTGTTCAAACAGGTCTCGAATCATCAGCAGGAATTTCTGCCATATGAATCACATGTACTTTTGAATTTGCATTCACTTCTTCTTCTGTAAGAAGCTCGTATTGATCCGTTTCATATAATTTTTTCCACAGAATCCTTCTTGGGTAAATTCCGCGCAATAGGGACGGAATCGCGAGGGAGGTCATCGCGCCACTCGTGTATGCCCGCTTATATACTCTCGCATTTTGGGCAAACCGTTTGAGATTGGGCGTGGTCTCGCGGTCGTAGCCGTAGACGCTCATGTGATCGGGCCTTGTGGCGTCGATGGTGATCAGAACGACGCTGGTTTGATCGGCATCCTCTGCGGGTGAGAGCGAAATCGGTGCTTTGGCTGCGGGTTTGGGAACGTAGTCGCCGCGAATGCAGTTGTTGTCTACACCGTCGTTTGGGATTTCGCGCGCTCTCGGATGAATGGCGGCGTTAAAAGGCGCGCAGTCGCCGCCACCCCAGAGGCTTGAGGCACCGTCAAAGTCGAAGTCGGTCGAAATGCGCACGGATTGAAGCAGACTCGATGGCAAGGGCGCCTGAATCAGCGACCATAAGGCGCCCTGGTGAGAAGCTGTGCAGAGCCATGCGGAGACTAAAATCCCGCCTGAAATCAGGCCCGTGCAAATGCGGCCGTATCGCAAACGGAAGTGCGGGCATAAGAGCACGAATCCCGAACAACCGACCGCAAGTCCCAGGGTTCTGAGCAGCAAATGGACATCCAAATAGAGACCGACCAAAAGATGGGCGTCCAGATAAAACGCAATCCCAGCCGATGCGATCAGCAACGCGCCAAAAATCAGCCGCAATGGGCGACGATGCCCGAGTAACCCCATCGGCTTTGTTTGGGTTGGCTGCAGGAGCGCACCCCATGCAGCGATCAGAATCGCGAGCAACAGACAGCCCAGCGCCGCCTTTTGCGCCAGTGCAAATTGTTTATCCCCTAAATGACCTGTAATATTTAAAGAGGTAAATATCCAACTCGCAGCAATGGCACCGGGTAAAATCCAAAACGTGCGTACGAGCAGCGAAGATTTTGAAGCCGCGCGAAGTCCGCAGCATAAGCCCCCAATCAGAAGCCCAATCGCTCCGCCCCCCACGAGTCCCAGACCACAGCCCGCAACCGTTGCGCGAATCCCTGCGGATACCACCAAGAGCTCGATCACACAGATGAGAGCCCCCCACAATGCGCCCCAAAACACAAAGGGCCCCACCGTAAACCCACGGGATTCTTCCTGCGTTTTCAACATAGATCGCCCCTACCCCCGCCATCAGCGCGGCATGACGTTTAAAATGGAGTGGATAAAAAAAGAAAAAGCGCGAAGGGCCCGCGCTTTATTTGTGAAGGCGCGCATATTGCACGCGCAGATCGTAAAGGACGGTGTCGAGCAGACGCGTTTCGGTCTCGTTCAAATTGCCCCGGGTCTTATCCTTCAGCATCGCCAGCGTATCGATCACCTGCGCGGCGGATTCAAAATCAGTAGGCCCCGTCTCACCGTCCTCTTCGAGCAAACCCAAATGATAGAGCGCAGTTGCATTGAGCGAGAGGACGTGAGTCGAAAAGGTCATCTCCTGCAAAGCCTGATCGGCTAAGCGATCCTTTTGTTTTTGCGCTTCAGCCTTTTTCTTTGCGGCCGAATCCTCGGGGTTTGGCGCATCTTCGCCGGGCGGATCTACGGAACGCGGCTCGATGGTCGTCGAACCGTCGGGACTAATTTTGAAAATGCGATCGGTCATTTTCAGTTCAACTTATCGCGGTTGCGAACGCGCTCGGCATGGAGCTGAATGCTTTTCTTTTCGTCGTCTTCAAGTTTGGCTAAATGCTCGCGAATCTGGTCATCGGTGAGCAACCCCTTTTTTTTATGACGCTCGATCAAACGCTTGTCGAAGAGCAAATCGTCCTTCATGATGCAACCCCTAAAATGATGTATGACGGGTAAAAAGCGGCTGATTTTGAACAAAAAACGCCGCAACGTCAAGACTGGATTGAGGCTGGTCGCGCCGCACGGGAGGTGAAAATGGGGACGATTTTGTGGATCTTGGCTGCGTTTGCCGCGCTGATGGCGCTCTATTGGCTGGCCTACTGGACCGCGCTTCGCCGCATTCACCCGCATTTGCCCCCCGACGAGCGCTTTTTTGTGGAAACCCCCGATGGCTGGCGACTCGAACTCGACCTCGTACGATCCACCGCCGGGACTTCGCGCGCAAGCGTCCTCTGCCTGCCCGGACTCGCCTGCAATGCCGTCATTTTTGACCTCGTGGGTGAACGCAGTCTGGCCCGATTCCTCGCATCCAAAGGCTACGACGTATGGCTTTTAAACTGCAGGGGCGCGGGCCGAAGTGACCATGCCGACAACAAAAAGCGTTTATTTACCTACGCTTTGGAAGAATACGCCTTTATGGACGCCTGCGCCGCAGCCCGGTTCGTGCGCGAGAAAACCGGAAAGCCTCTGTATCTTTTGGGCCATTCCATGGGCGGACTCATCGCTGAACTGACCGCTCAAAAATTGACCGCGAACGAAATCGCCGGGATCATCTGCGTCGCCTCGCCCTTCGATTTCTCACCCCACCAGGCCTCCCTCGGGCCCTATTACCGGCTGCTCAAATTCGTAGTTTCTCACCGGATCAACGCGCCGCTCGGTCCGCTATCGCGCCTGTTTGGCCCCTTTTACGCGCCCTTCTGGCCGGGATCCCTCATCGTTTACAACCGGGCCGTCGAATCCTGGGCGATGCGCCGCATGCTGACCGACACGGTTGAAACGCCCACGCCCAAAATGTTTGGAGAATTTTACGACGCGATCTCGCAGAAAACGTCACTCGCCGCATTTTTGGCCGAGCCGCTCCATTTTTCGCAGCCGGTGTTCGCGCTTTGGGGCGATTTCGATCGCCTCGCGCCCAAAGACTCGGTGTTTCCGCTCCAGGCCTCGCTGCCTCAGATCGAATTCGCCGGAGTCGGACCCTTTGGGCATATCGATATTTTAGTGGGTAAAAATGCGCCGTCCGCCATCTATCCGCTCATCGCCGACTGGTTGAACCGTCAGACTTCGACCGAAAGCGCGCCCGCAACGCCTGAAGTCGCAACAGAGGAAGCCCTTTCATGATCACGCAAAACCGCCCGCTTTCTGAATGCTGTACCTTCGAGATCGGTGGAAACGCCGCTTATTTTGCAGAACCTCAGTCCATCGACGATGCGCGATCCTGTATCTCCTGGGCGCACGCTCACGATCTCCCGCTGCTCTTTTTAGGTCACGGCAGCAACTGCCTCTTTGCCGATCGCGGCGTTCAGGGAGTCGTGCTTTCAACCGCCCAAATGCGCGGCCTCAAACTGCAATCCCAGGATGAAACTTCCGCCATCGTCACAGTGAATGCCGGCGAACCCTTCGATGAGTTCGTGCAATGGGCGGTTGCAAAGGGGTTTCAGGGGGTCGAATGCCTCTCGGGGATCCCCGGATCGGTGGGCGCTGCAGCCGTACAAAACATCGGCGCCTACGGGCAAGAGATAGCCGACTGCCTGCGATCGGTCACATTGCTCCTTCCCAACGGAGAGATCGAAGAGCGCAGCAACATCGATTGCGCCTTCGGATATCGGCAGAGCTGCTTCAAACAACATCCCGGTCCCCTCATCTGCGCCCTCACCTTTCACCTCACTCCCGGCGGATCCTGCCATCTTCGCCATGGAGAACTCTGCGACCACATTCAGGATCCGCGCGACTTACAGGCGATCCGCGATGCAGTCCTCGAAATTCGCAGGCGCAAATCCCTCTGTACAAACATGAACGACGGCAATCACCGCTGCGCAGGCTCGTTCTTTACGAATCCGATCGTCTCTCGCGAAGCGGCAGAACGCCTGCTGCAAATGGATGAATCGATGCCGCAATACCCCACAGAAGGAGGCGTAAAGCTCTCCGCCGCCTGGCTCATCGATCATGCAGGATTCCATAAAGGCTACGCCCAGGGTGCAGTCGGGCTCTCTACAAAGCATACCCTCGCGATCATCAATCGCGGAGGCGCAAAAGCCTCAGACGTGCTCGCATTTGCTGCTCTGATTCAACGCGGCGTCAAAGATACATTCGGTGTCACCCTCATTCCCGAAGTCAACTTCATCGGCTTCACCCCCGAAGAGCGCGCCTCCATCGGGCTCTGAGCGACCCTCTCCTCTCATCCCCACCCCTGCAACTCTCATTCAGCAGCCTCATATACTCTACCCTTCTTTTGCAGACGCGCATAATGGGGTGTTCATTTCCTATTCATATCCTTGCGCCATTGCAATGCCGTGAATCAGACTCCAAACCATCGTTTTGCTTGCGCGCAATGCTGTGAATCATGATCTTACATCTTCAGATCCGCTCTGAAATGCGTTGCTCGTTAACCACGTTCCATCAAATGCATCTCTGCACGAACGGTATTTTTAAATGTAAGCAGTCCATTTCAAACTGCAGCAGACGCAGTGATCATCGATCAACCGACGTTGCAGATGCGAAATACGATGAATTCAAATGGAACGGCTTTGATTGCAGATAGCGAGGAGGGTTCTTAGACTTCAGGCACAAAAAAAGCCCCATTGCGGGGCTTTAATTCAGATCGTGAGATCTTATTCCGCCGTGAAGGTGAAGGGGTAGTTGACGGTCACGCTGCCGCCACCCTTGGGCTCGGGGAACTGCCAGGATTTGACCTGGGTACGCAAGCATTGTTCCACGTTGGCGTTCTTCATGGTGGATTCGGGGATTTCTACGCGGAGCACCTTACCGTTGGGACCGATGGTGAACTTGACGACGATCTTACCGGCCAGGTCGCGCTTTTGTTGCAACTCTTTGTTGTAGCAGTTACGCGTTGCGTTGGCGTGCTTCTGAACCACACGACGAATCTGATCGGGTGACAACGACCCCTGGACGGTGGGTTTACCGGGCACAAATTTGGGACCGCTGCCGGTTTTATGCTTGAGCTGTGTGTTTCCGTATCCCGTTCCGGTTCCCGATCCGCCGCGTCCGTGCGTACCGATGGCACCGATACCGATGGAGTTGGTCCCCAAACCGCCTCCACCAAAGCCGGATCCCGCCATGCCGAGTCCGCCAAAGCCGCCGGATTCTCCGATTTGATTGCCAAACATGTTGCCGAATGCGTTGACGGCGTCGGAGCCGATGGTACGGTCACCGCTGCCCCAAATCGCCGAAAGCTGACCTTCGATGTTGGCCACAGCCGCGCTCGCCGATGCGATGGCGGCGGTCTTCATCTGCTGCTTGGCGAATTGGATCTCCTGGTTGTTGGCCGGGCCGGCAATACCTGCGCGCTTTCCGGTATCGGGCGCATCCTTTTTGCCCATCTTCCCTTCTTCACCTTTGGCCGCCGCCGCGACCTCCGGTTCGGGTTCTTTTTCAAGCTCATTCAGCAAATCGGTGAGTTTCTGACTCTTTTCGCGCAGCTCCTCTTCGGGAATCACCAGGAATTCCACGAAGCGGTCGTTCAGATTGAACCCATCGATCTTCAGGCTGTCCGCTTCTTTGGGCACGCTGAGCACGATGCCGAAAAACAGCGCGTGCATCAGGATCGCGATGCAGAGATATTTGAAGAAGGTCAGATCGAGGCTCTTTAAAAAGCTCGTCTGCCCCATCGGAGGCGGAGGCGGCACCGAGTTGACGAGCAGCGTGATGTTCCCAAAATGCAGACGGCAACGCGTGTTCGGCAGCATCTTGAGGGTACGGGAACCATTACGGGATTCCCCCATCCGACCGCTCGAACGCAATTCGTCGATGGTCTCCACCTTGCCGTCGCTCATCACCTCGCCCGCGATCTTATCGGGCACGTGAACCGCCATCTGGCGGCCATCGGTTACGGCAAGCGTAAAAGGTGTTTGCGGCAAAAAAGACGCATCGATGAACTGATCGATCTGCTTGGCCAGCTTTTTGCCCTGAGAAGTCTTCATTAACTGCTCAGGCACTTCGCCCACCACAAAATCATGTGCAGACGAATAATGCTGCACGTCGAGCACCGTCGATTCCCACAGCGTTAAAATCTCAAGCGTTCGCGCATTGGGATTTCTGGGATCGACCTCCTCGTCGAACAGCGGCGCATTGACCGTCTTTCGCTCATTCGGCGATTTCTTGCGTCCAGGTTGTCCGGCAATCGTCATCACCACCTTGACGTTACCGAACGCCAGCTGATCGCCCGACTTGATGGCCCGCTTTGAGGTGACCCGCTCGCCGTTCACGAACGTACCACCCGCGCTCCCTAAATCGACCAACAAAACCGTACGCTCATCCTGCACTTCGATCATCGCGTGGACGCGCGCGACGCTCTCATCGTCGAGCCGCAAGTGCGAGGTGGTGAGCTTACCGATCTTGATCGTCTTCTCGGCCAGAACTTCAGTTCGCTGAAGCTGACCCCCCTGATAAATTTCAAATTTGATCGGAGTCTTCGCGCTGTCCATGTCATCTCCCTGCCGAGCAGCACAGGCTTTTGAGGCTCGAAGCAAAGCCGCTCAGTTGCCCGGGCGGCTGTCACAAATCAAATATCTTGAGCTGATTTCAACATCTCGGGAGTAAAGTTTTCCCGAATGTGAATCAGACTTGAGTACGTATGTCCCCGGTGCCCCGTCAGGTGATCGCCATCCGGACGCATGATTTCGCCGTTCAGCTCATCACCGTCCATGTTCATTTCCTGATTTGCCTGATAGCAAATATTGGGATCATTGGGATCCGGGAACGTCCCTTCAGGGCAAGCCGCCCATCCAACAACAGGAGTTACCACAAAAGCTAACATCAAGGCCCATTTATTCATCATCAACCTCCGTGCAACGTCGTTACAGTATCATCGACCTTCGCAAGCTGTCCAGCGGTCGATTGAAGCCATCCTTCAGGCCCCAAAATCTGCTTTTACCTCTCGCATCGAGGAGCAAAAAACTTTTATTCTGAGCCAGCTTCCGCGCCACCGGATTCCGCGCCACCGGATTCCGCACCACCAGACGGATTCGAGGCCGCTTCAGCTTCCATTTGCTTGCGCATCGCCTCGTCGTCCGCGAGATCCTGAATCATGTAACCGCACATTTCGATGCGCTCACGCAACATCTTTTTCATGCTCGAATCGCTGGTGAGGGTCTGCGCCTTTTTATAAAGATCCATCGCTTCCTGAGGCTTACTCAAAAAATCCTGATACAGCAAGCCCAGGTTGAAATTCGCCGCAAAATGTTGTGGATCTTTTGCGAGGACCGCTTTGTAACCGCTCTCCGCTTCAGGATAATTCTCCATCGCGCGCGCCGTCACGGCCTTCGAGAGCATCGCGTCCAGATTCTCGGGCTCCACCTTCAGCGCAGTTTCGAAGGCGTTGTAGGCAAACTCGTAATCGCGGTGACCGTAAGCGAGCGACCCCGCATTCAAAAGCGCCGGAACGTAGTTGGGATCAGCCTCGATCGCCTTGCTAAACTCTTGAAATGCAAACGAAAATTGTTCCTGAGCCAAAAAGACCAGGCCGTGCATATTGTGCAGCGAAGCGAGCGAGTTATCGAACGAAAGCCCCGATCGGCAGACCATCTCCGCCAGATCGTAGCGCTTCATGTCGTAATAGATTTTGGCCAAAACCTCGTACGCCTGAGCGTTCTGGCTGTCGCCGGTCAACGCCTTGCGCACCTTTTCAACCGCCGAGGGGTAATCCTTCTGAGCGCGCGCAAACAGCGCCTGATTCAGGTTGGCAGCGCCCGATAACGGCTGAACCTGCAAGGCTTTTTCAAAATATTTTTTAGCCTCGGCCTCATTGCCTTCCGCAAGGTAATGCGCACCGATCGCCGCCAGACCGTCACCGAACTCTTTGCCCTTCTCGGACGATTTTTCAAAATACTCGGCAGCGTCCTTCCATTTGCCCGCAGAAGCGCTCAAAATCCCCAGATTATACCAAGCCTCACCTACCTCGGGATTCTCTTTGACGATCGCCTTCAGGATAGACGCCGCATCCTCATCGCGACCTTCCTTATGGGCCGTCATCGCCGCTCTGAATTGCGTATGCAGGCCCGCTTCTTCCTTCGACATCGCGTTGAGGGCGGAATCCGTGGAAGGCGCGGTGGAACCCACCGAAACAGCTGGGTTTTCGGTGCCGTCCTCAGGCGGTGTCACGGTCGTTTGAGCACCACCGCAGGCGTTCAGGCTAAGGGCTGCAAGCGTCCCCAAAGAAACGCGGCCAGCTGCAAATTTCACGCTCTGTAGCCATCGATTCTGGTGAAAATGCATCGCGATCACTCCGCTGCTTCCTGAGTCACAGCCGCTTCATCGATGGGCAGCGCCGCGATATACGGACGCGTGACCCGATCGGGGCTAAAGTGAACCGGTTTGGTAAGGATATCGGGGCTGTATCGGTAAACTTCGGGCTTTAACTGCGCCAACTCTTTGCCGGCAATTTCGGACCATTTGTTGGCCCATTTTTGCTGGCGCGCAATATCAAGGCAGTTCTCATAGCCGTTAATGGCCAAAGTCGTAGGCTGCTCCGCAAGCTTGACCATCTCGTTCTTAAAGGCCTCAGCCGCTTCTTCAAACTGGCTGAATTCCCTGGGGGCCTCAAGGTTATAAATATCCTGCGCGATTTGCTGCTGCATCTGACCGATGCGCACAGAAGCCGCCATCGACCAGTTGATGGCACCGATTTCGAGCACTTCGCGATACATCACGTCCACCGCGTTGGCCGCCTTGTTGCGGTTCACGATGCCTTCCTGCATGTCCTTGATGTATTTTTCAAGCCCTCTAACCTTGGGTAATTTAAGCGGATTTCTTCTAAACGCCTCGTAAGCGATTTCGGCTTGCTTAAACCGGGCTTCCGAGATCGCCTCGCGTCCGCGCTTACCCAGCTTTTGTCGCTCATCGTTGTTGAGGCTCTTATAATAGTTATAAGCCGCATCGTATTGTTCACGAGACGCTTTTTCGTTCTTTGGACCGCCGCGCTGATGGAAGGCGTTGCCGTAATGCGCATAAACGGCAAGCACCAGATCGGGGGTTGCATATTTCTTATATTTGCGCAGGAATTCCGCATAGTGATCGCAGGCCTGGTACCATTTCTCCTGGAGCTCCATGACCTGCCCGATGTTGAAATGCGCTTCAGCCGCCTTGGCTTTATCGGAGCCTACCAAAGAGATGTAAGCCCGCGAATCTTCAATGGCTTTTGCGTATTGACCGAGTCCCTTGCGGAAGCCGGCCGCGCGCTCCAGCGCCTTCTGCGCCTCCTCTTTATCGGGGAAGTTGGCCGCATACACTTCATAGGCCTCGGAAGCCTCGGAGTAAGTCGCCAAATCCTCTTTATTTGCGGCAATCTGGAACAACGCCTTCGGCACCAGTTCCGAACCCGATACCTCCTGGATCATCTCCATGCGGACGGCGATCGCGCGATCGATGTTGCGCATGCGCTCGTAGTTGGCCGCCGAGTTGTAATAGGCTTTATCTACGAATTCCGAGTTCTTAAAATGATGCGCATATCGATAGTAACAACGCGCAGCTTCCAGGTAATCGTGACGCCCTTCAAAGGCACCGCAGCGCTTGAAGTTGGCCTGACGCTTGTAACTGTTCAATTCCTTATTGAATTGCGCATCGCGCGACGGCGTGTAGATGGGCAGGAACGTCTCGACCTGGGCGTTGAAGCTGTCGTAATCCTTGGTCAGGTTATACGTATCGAGCAACAGGTTTGCGGCAAACACAGCCTGGGCGTGATTGGGATGCTTTTCCGAGATTTCCTTGAAGATCGGGATCGCTTTATCAAAATGGTTATTATCGTAATAAAGCTTGGCAACGGAGTACTTAATCTCGATCAGATCGTCACCGTCCGGCACATATTGCGAGTAAACTTCCGTGGCCTCAATATAACTCTTTTGAACTTCAGACAGTTCCTTCGGCTCGGGAATCGTCGCTTCCGCACCTTCTGAAAGCAGGCCGTCGTCCTTCTTGTCATCCTTCTTTTTGCCGCCCTTCTTCTTGTCCTTTTGAGCCGCCGCGATCTCCGCATTTTGCTGATCGATCAGGATGTTCTGATACGACGTCACCATGTTGTAAGCCGCTTCCTTCTTGGTCTCCTCATCGGGATCCGATTTCAGAACACGGCCATAGGTTTGAGCTGCAAGTTCCCATCGCTCTAAGCGAAATGCCAGGTTTGCAGTGTTATACAGCGCGATCGCCAGATGGGGGCTGTCGGGGAAGATGTCGAGGTAATCCACGTAAAGATCGAGCGCGTTCTGGTACTCTTTTTTGCTCTTATTCTTCTCGGCCAGCGCGTACTGCTCTTCAGCCATCTTGCGCACCAGCGACTCGATCACCTCTTGATCCTGCGACACCTGAGCAGGCGTAGCGTCGGGCAATTCCTTTGCGGTTCGCCAAAGCTTGGCCAGCTCCTTCACGTCGTTGACCGCCAGAGACTGCTGACCGATCGTGGTGGAATTCGACACGATCTTAATCTGGAAGGTCATCGCCTTATAGGTGTTGGGATAGAGCTTAATGAGCTCGCGGTACATCGCATTCGATTGCGCAAGTTGGCCGGTATCAATGTATTTTATCGCCAGCTGTTCAGAAAGCGCTAAATAATCGTTGGGCGCAATCGACTTAAAAAACGCGATGGTCTTTGCGGGATTGTTGTTGTCGGTGTTGACGTAAACGGTCACCAAATCGCGCGTCGCTTCCTTCTTGCGGGTCAGGCGCGCTTTGCCGCCCTGGGAATTCAGCTTGTTGGCGTGATTGATCACCTCGACGAAGGTGTCGAGCGCATCCTGATATTGACCTTTGTTATAATAACACCAGCCCAGCTTGTGCAGAGCCAGGTTATAAAGATCAGACTCGCGGTAGTCGGTGGTCACCTTGCGATAAAACACCGTCGCGTTGGGAATATCGCCCGCATCAAAATAAATCTCACCCAGGTTATAGAGCGCATCGGGGATATGCGGGGAATCCGGGTGATTCTGAATCAGGAAAACATAGAATTTCTGCGCATTTTCGGTCTCGCCCTTTTGCTGGTAATCGAAACCGAGGGCGAACAAAACGCGGTCTATATTTTCATAGTTTGGATATTGCTGCGCAATATAGCGGTAAATTTCCTGAGATTTTGCGCCATCCGTCTTTTTGATCTGCTCCAGGCGCGCGTTGTAGCGCTCTTCGCATTTGGCCAGCGCAGCGTCGTCATCCATGGAGCGCTCAAGACAGGCCGTATGCTCATCGCTCGCCTTGATTTCTTCATTCTCAGCGCGCTTTGCATAAAGCTCCGACAAACGGAAATAGAGCTCAGGCTTCTTGGGATCCGTTTCGGGCGTCATCTGGATCAGGCGTTGAAGGCCGTTAAAGACCTCCTCATTTTTCTGCTCAAGCTGAGCGCTCTGCTGAGCATTCGCCGCCCCACAAAAAACTGCAGATGCGAAAACCGCGCGCATTACGCCGCGCCATGCACCCCTTCTCATCGACCGCACTCCGATTTGATCGTGTAAAGGTAATAGCCCAGTTCATCGCGCCAGAATTCGCCGGTAAAGGGCCAATAAATATGCTCATCGTCCGTTGCATAGACCGGTCCGGACGAAGTGGAATGGTTGATAAATCCAGCTGCGCGCATCGGATTTTCGAGATTGACCGCTTCCGCCGTCAGAATTTCGATCTCGATCTTTTGCGCCTGGCTGAGCAAATCGTTCAGTTCGTTTACGACGCCCTGAAGCTGCTGCTGGGTCAGACGGCCCGCTTCGGCCACACCGTAGGAGCGCACGAACTCGGTATCCGACAAAATCTCTTCTGCCAGCTGACTCTTGGACCAGGAAGACTTGGAGCTCGTGATCAGATCCTTTTCGCGATCGAGCTCGCGCATATAGGCGTTCAGCCGCTTCAGGGATTTATCCTGGAAGGCGGCGTTGAGGATCTGCTGCACGCGCGGCGAAATCGCCTCACCGGAATCCTGCATCTTGTTGAGATAGTTGTAGAGCTCGACGGGATCCTCGTAACTGGCGATGTAGCCTTGAATTTCGTCGCGCAGAGGCTCGTAGGTGGCACGGAATTCGTTCAAAGCATCGCGCGCTTTTTCGTAATTGCAGTTCGAGAAGAAAATCACCGCCTTCAAAATGCCCGCTTCAGGCACATATTCATCGGTAAAGAACGACGAACCGAGGGTCAGCAGGTTGCCGAGCGCCTTCTCGTGGTTGTTCATGCGGAAGAAGGTCCAGCTCGCCTCAAAGAGCGCGTCGAGCCAGAGCGGGCTGTCGAGTGGAATCGAGTCGTAATACTGCACCGCCTGCGGGAATGCGTTCATGCCGTAGTAAATACGGGCGATCGACAAAGTGGCTAACTGGCTGAAATACTTCATATCTTCGGTCAGTTGCGAGCTTCCCTTGGCGGCTTCAATCAGCTGCTTGAACACCGCGATCGACGGCTGAGGATAGCCCTGGCGCATCAGGGTCATCCCTTCAAGGAATTTGGCCTTTGGGAAGTAACGGCTGCCCGCATCCACCTGACGCAGGAATTCGATCGAATGGGGCAAATCGCCTTGCTGGTAGTGATATTGCCCGATCAGGAACGCGAGCTCAGAACGGAAATCCGCCGGACAATCGTCGGGACGATATTTCACGATCTTTTCGAGCATCGTCGAGTCGCCCGAAATCTTTCGCGACAGGTAATAGAGCCACTTACAGGTTGCGCGATAATAGCGATGCTCCGGCCCCGCCTCGACCACGCGCCCGAAATACGTCATTGAAGCCTGATAAAGCCCCAGACGGTAAAGGGTTTTGCCCAACGAATATTCGGACTTCTGCTCCGCTGGCGACACCGCGATTTCGTTACGAGTCACAATCTTGTGCAAGATCAAGCTCGCTCTCAAAAAGTCTTTGCGCTTGTAAGCGCGCTGCGCTTCGTTGAGATCTTGCTTGGTGGCTTTCTCTGCATCGACATCGATCGGCGCAAAATCGAAATCTTGGGCAGAAGCACAGAGAGGCGCTAACGTTAGAATCGACAAAAGAAAACGGCGAAGAAAGGGCATATTCCCCTCCAAGGCGAATTGTGAGAGCCGTTCAAAAGGTACCCCCAAAATGAGAAGTTTCGTATACCTTTGCCATCCGCAGAACGCAAACCAAATCAGGCACAAAAGCGGATGAACGCATCTCTTGCTCAAATGGCGCCAACCGCGTAAGGTAAATCGATTGTTTGAACTGCGCTCGCTGCTGGAGGCAACCATGCGTCTCTTTTTTGCTGTCACAACCGCTCCCGCAACCCTCGCCACCGCATTTTTCGGGCTCGTTTTAAGCGTTGCCGGTTGCGACACTGGTTTTGGCCAACCCTGCAATATTCCTGAAAATATTTCGCTTTGCGAAGGCACCAAGACCGATGTTGAAGATGGAGGCGTCATGACCGAAACGAGTGCCTCATGCGCCATCAACCAATACGCACGCTGCGAAACAAAAATCTGCCTGACCTATAAAGGCTCAGACGCTTTTTGCAGCATCGCCTGCATCAACGACGACGATTGCCCAGGAAAAGCCCTGTGCAAGCCGATCATCGGTGGAGACGACAACAGCGGCATCAACCCCTGCGAGCCTTCTGACGCCGGCTTCACGCCCGAATGCTACTGCGTCAAAGCGAGCGCGCTTCAATAACCTGCCCTAAAACGCCTCATCCGGCACAAACGCGTTCTCGACATATTCCAAAGCAGGCGGCGAGCACGCAAAATTGACCGCCGCCGCATCAAACCGTAAGTCTCCGTTTTCCCACGGGAATTTCTCTAAATACCTGATAGCTGCGCGGGCAACCAAACGCTGTTTTCTGGCCGTAATGGTCCAGAGCGCGGACTTCAAAAACGGCGTCGAAACGGAGCGCACCTCTACAAAAATCCGAAGCGTCCCCCGATGCGCCACCAAATCGATCTCGCCGCCCTGGCAGACCCAGTTGCGCGTCTCGATCACAAACCCCTGCGACTCCAGGTAGCGGGCCACAAAATCTTCACCCGCCCGGCCGAGCGCCAGCCTCGAACTCGTCATGTTTTATTTAACTCTGCGGATTTAAAGGCAAAACTCTTTCTATGTTCCGGGCAGGGCCCCAGTTTTTCCAAAGCGATGCGATGCTGCAGCGTGCCGTAGCCTTTATGTTGCGCGAATCCATACCCCGGATAGCGTTTATCGAGCGCGATCATGCGGCAGTCCCGCGAAACTTTGGCCAGAATGCTCGCTGAAGCGATCGCCAGACTGCGGTGATCGCCTCCCACAAGCGCCCGCTGCTCGCCCAGATAGTGAGGCAACTTGAGCTTGCCGTCGACCAGAAGCAAATCCGCCTTGCGCCCCAGACGCTTTTCCACCTGCAGAATCGCCGCCCGCATCGCTTCAAAGGTGGCCGCCAGAATGTTGATTTCATCGATTCTGGAAGCTTCAACTCTCGCAATGCCAAAGGCTTTTACGGATCGCACAATTTGATGGGCGAGCTGCCTGCGCTTGAAATCCGTCAGCTTTTTGCTGTCGTCGACCCCATCGGGCAAGCCTTCGCCGAGCACCACCGCCGCCGCAACCACAGGCCCCGCCAATGGTCCCCGCCCCACTTCGTCCACACCGATCACCGTCGAATAGCCGTTTTCGCGCGCCCAGCGATCCACCGCGCCGATGGGCCCGGAAGAAGGCGGATCAGCATCTGGAAGCAAAGCGCTCAGGGAAAGCTGCTGCATGGGGTAACCTGTTGAAAATCAAACTTTTTACAAAACCCGCATATAAAAAAAGCCTACTCCGCAAGGCGAAGTAGGCTTTGAGCGAAAATCCAAATGACGCGACGCCAAAATTAGCGGCGCTGTCCGCGATCGCGAATACGAGCGGCCTTACCGGCGCGGGCGCGCAGGAAGTAGATGCGGCCCTGACGCACGCGACCTTCGCGCACAACCTCGATCTTTTCGATGGTGGGGCTGTAAAGCGGGAAAATACGCTCGACGCCGATACCGTAGCTGATCTTGCGGACGGTAAAGGTGGAGCGCAAAGTCGCATTGTGACGGCGCAGGCAAACACCTTCAAAGGCCTGAATACGGGTCTTTTCACCTTCGCGAATGCGGACGTGGACCCGGACCGTATCGCCAGCGCGGAACTTGGGCATATCGCCCTTCAAAAATGGTTTCTCAACAGCGCAGAGGGCGTTCATTTTTCGTTCTCCTCGGTCTCGCCCGACTTCAGTTCGAGCACGTACCGCTGCTCATCAGCAGTCAACTCTGCTGACTCTAAAAGATCCGGCCGAAACTCAGCCGTACGGCGCAACGACTCACGGCGTCGCCACGCTTCAATGCGAGCGTGATGCCCGCTTAACAAAACTTCAGGAATGCTTTCCCCTCGCCACTCCGCCGGACGAGTGTATTGGGGGTATTCGAGCAGACCCGCTGAACCAAAGGATTCATTGACAGGCGATTCTGCGTTTCCCAGGACACCCGGAACCAGCCGCAGCGTCGCATCCAAAACGCATAAGGCAGCTAACTCACCGCCCGACAAGACATAATCGCCTATGGAGATGACGTCGTCCACGTACCGTTGAATCACGCGCTCATCGATGCCTTCATAGCGGCCACAAAGCAACGCCACATTCGACATCTTTGAAAACGCTTCCGCATCCCGCTGGCGAAAAGGTCTGCCATGCGGCGCCAGAAGCACTTTGCGATCCATCGGTCCGAGCGATTCAAAAGCGAGCGCGATGGGCTCCGGTTTCATCACCATGCCCGCGCCGCCTCCAAAAGGCACGTCATCTACGGTTCGGTGTCGATCGAATGTAAAATCCCGGATATCAACGGTTTTTACATTCACCAACTCTGCTCGGATTGCGCGTCCGATCACTCCATCTCGAACATAGCTCAAGATCATCTCTGGAAAGAGCGTCAATACAGTGAACGAAACCGCGCACATTTCAAAGAACTAATCTTGAAGCAAACCTTCAAGATCGACCAGCGTTAAAACCCGCGCATTTAAATCGCATTCGACGATAAATTCTCGACGCGCAGGCACCAAGCGCTCTTCTTTACCCGTCTGGACGACCAAATATTGATTGCCCGCCGCCTCGCAAACATCGATCAGCCGACCCATGTTTTCGCGCGAAGGCGTGCGCACTTGGCATCCGATTAAATCCACCAGGTAAAGCTCGCCTTCTTGCAAAGGCTCGAACGCTTCACGCTTTTCAAACCACGTCAATCCGCAAAGAGCAGCCGCTTGATCGCGATCATCAATCCCGTCCAAGCTGATCAACCACCCTTTGGGGTCGCGCCGCGCTGACCGTACGCAATAAGCGCGCAATCCAGAAACCTGAGCAGAGCCCTCGCCATTTTCGGAACCCACCCAGATTTCGCGATTTTCACACAGCAAACGACCAGCCCCATTGTGAGGCCAAAAACGCAATTCACCCTGCACGCCGTGAGGTCGACCGATCTTCCCCATGGCGATCAAAGTTTTTGCGTCTTGCCCCAAATCCTGGATTGCTGCGGAGGCATCCATATCAATCGACAACTTCGAGCGCTACCCTTGGCCCGGGAGCCGCTTCTAAAATCGTCTCAATGGCGCGGATCGTGCGACCTTGCCGCCCAATCACGCAACCCCGATCGGCCTCAGCGACGGACAATCGCAACACAGGCTCCCCACGGCGATCTCCAAGCGTCACCTCGACCGCATCAGGTTCCGAGACGATCGCCCGCACGATATAAGCGAGGAGCTCTTCCACAGCATCAACCTGCGACGACGGCTTCGCGCTTCTGGCGACGAATTAAGCTGGCGACCGTATCGGAAGGCTTGGCACCGACGGAAAGCCAGTAATTCAGGCGCTCATCGTTAAACTTGATCATGGACGGCTTGGTCATCGGATCGTACAGACCGACCTGCTCCAAAAAGCGTCCGTTGCGAGGGGCACGTTCATCGGCAGCGACCACCCGGTAGAAGGGGCGCTTTTTAGCACCGAAACGCTGCATCCTAATTTTGACGGCCATAAAACCGCACTCCTTAAAAAGAAACACAAATCATCTGGCGAGTGGCCAGATCCAAAAACTGGGGCAAACTAGTGGCAGATGCTTTAAAAGTCAACTCCTATCCGCAAAAAGTCTGCCGTTCAGCGATCATCCAGCATGTAATTGCGCAAAGTGCGCAACGTGATCGGACAATCTTCGGTCACCTCGTGAAACTGCGTGCCGTCCTCGCCCTGATTCCAGAGGCGCAGCTGACGGCTGCCCAGACCGCGCAGGCCCCATTGTCCAAACCGCGCCGCCACCTGATTGCCCGACATGGCGCTTCGTGGATGTGCAGGAATCGGCTGTCCCATCATCAGGGCGTGCGCCAGATCGATGCCCGGCCAGCTCTCGGGAACCTCAACGCCCGATAGCTGCAACACCAGACGGGGCACATCCTCCAGCCCCCCGCCGCGCAAAACATGCGATTTTGAAGGCGATTTCCATTTTGGAATCCAGACAACGAGGGGCACCTGAAGCAACTCGGGCAACAGCGCATGTCCATCGCCCGCAGCGCCATGTTTACCGAGCTCCGCCCCCACCGACCCCACCACGATCACCACAGTATCGTCGAGCAGCTGATGCGTTTCGAGCAGCCCAAAGAGTTGTCCAACCCAATAATCTGCAACGGAAACCTGCGCATCGTAAGCCGCAAGCTGAGCGCGCTTTTTCTCGTCCGAAACCGATTTGTCACCCAGATGCTGAGGCCAGTAAACCTGCTCGTACAATGGCCAGTAACCGTTGTTTTCGGTGACAGGTACGAGCGGATCATCAGTGGCCAGATAAAGAAAAAACGGTTGTTTTCCGCGCACATCGAGCCAATCATCGAGCTCACTCAAAAGGATCGAGGTTTCGGGCAGTTCGCCCATCTGACGCAAATCGAGCCGCGTTTTAAAATCGTCGATGAGCGCCTGCGGCACATCGTCTGAAGCGCTCACGATCCCCGTAATGCGCCCCGAATCCTGCATCACGTGAGCCAAATGGGGACCGTCCCGTTCCGGCGCAAGAAGATGCCGATGCCCTTCCTCAGCCGAAACGCCCCCAGACCACATATCGACCGCCGCTGCGCCTTCCGCCGCAATCAAATCCAGATTGGGCGTCAGCGCATGCTCGCCCGAACGCCAAAGCCCCACGCGATCGCTCCGCAAGCCGTCCACCGCCCACACGATCGCGTTTTTGGCCACAGGGATCTCAAAAGCGGTCACCCCCGGCATCCAAATCTGAGGCTCGATCCAGGCCGCCCGCCCCACCGCTCCGTTGGCTCCCCGGGTTTCCAGATTCAGGCGCACGGGACGTCCGGCGTAAGCATCCAAATCGATCTCGATCTCAGCCAGATCGCCCAGCGACACAGTTTTGGAAGCCATCTCGCGCTGCGATGCGCCATCCTCATCCAAGGTTACCAAAAACAACACAGGATCCCCCGAATGCAGCGCCAGCTTTGTGCGGAACACGCTTCCGGGAGGCGGCACCAGATAATAAGACCAGCTGGTCGGCGGCCCCGCAAAGAGCGCCGGTTTCGCTTCGCCTGCGCAATCAAACGTCCCCACCCATTGCATCGGCAAATCGGGCAAATCGCCGGGCAGCAGATGGGGCAGAAGGCGCAATCCCGAGAGCGCCGCCGAGGTGCGCACATTGCCCTTCAATCGCGAAAAACGGAACCAGAATCGGATGTTATGCTCTCCCGGCGTCAGCCCTCCTTCGGGCAGGGGAATGCGGAAGACCTGTCCATTTTGCGGGACCGCCACAGTAGTTAAGGGTGTTTCATCCAAAAAGATACTCACACGCTGCCCCTGGGCGATGGGCTTCAGCCAAAGCTCCAGAATGCGAAGCTTCGGCCCCTCCTGCCCCACCGGAAAAAACAAGCTGCCACCGATGGAATCGAGCCAGGAAGCCGAGCGATCGTTCAACATTTTCGGCGCCCGCCAGGGACTTCGTCCCGCCGATTGCGCTTTCGTCCAGCCCGGAGCCCCCGGATCGAGGATCGGTCCTAACCGGCCCACATGCGCCTGATCGGAATCCTGCACCAAATCGAGATAAATTTGCGTCAGAGGCCCTCGCTTTGCGGGCGGCAAACCGGCATCGACCGAAGGCAGAAAAGGCTCCTCCGGCTCCTCCCGGCAGGCCCAAAGGAGACCCATTATCCCCAAAAAGATCGCCCAAATGCGCAACTTCATGCCATTCCTGTTCCTGTGCAAAGCCCGCGCATCCTGCCTGCGGACGGCTTTCGGGTCAATGACTCCCCATATCGCAGGACAGGATTGACATTTTTATTGGGACTGCATAAGCCGCCTGCGTTTCCAAAGCTTGCTTTCACGGAGTCTTTATGACCGAAAACACACCGAAGCTAACACCAACTCCATGCCTGCTGGCGGGGCTCCTCGCTTTTTTGGTGGTGGGCATCATCGAAGCGCTCACCATGCTTTCCGGTTCGCTTTTTGAAGCCGGCGTGGGCGAAGGCCTGCTCACCCTCTTTTACATCATCGCTTTCGACTGCCTGGTGGGGCTCATTGTGGGCCTCGGCCTGGCGCTGATCATGCCCTCGGTTGCCGATATTCTCAAGCCGCGCAACTCATTAAAATCTCACATCTTTTCAAATGATGCAGCCTTGTTGCAGGACACTGCGGCCTGGATGACTGCGGGGCTTTTGGCGTTGCTGCCCATCGCGCTTTCGGCGTTCGCGGGCGGTCATCTGGCGCACGGCTTTAACCAGCTGCGACTGGTGGGCCCCTTCGTGGCGCTCGCTGCCCTTGCGGGATCCGTTGCGGCGCTGTTTTTGCTCTGCCCTCTTCAGCGGTTTTCGCGCTTCGTCTGGCGTAAGCTCGCACCCCGTGGGCGATTGATCTTTCCTGCCCCCATCTGGCCCGTGCTCGCAGTCGTCCTGGTCGTGCTGGCCATCCTCTTCTATTTGACGCGGCTCGATCTCGGCTCGATGAAGCTCGGCGGTTATATTGCGCTGGTGCTGGGGCTCTGTTTTGCATTGATTTTACTGTGGTTCCACGCTTTGCCTCTCCTGCGCCTGAAGGGCATTGCGGCGGTGATTTCGGTCATCGGGATTGCCGGTTTTCTGCTGGCCACCTTCAGGCTCGATCAGGCGACGATGGCTCAGCGCGTGTTGCCCAAAGACGCCCATCTTGCGCGCGAAGCCCTGCAACTCGGCCGTAAACTGCTCGATCGCGACGGCGACGGATACGCCTATTACCTGGCGGGCGGCGACTGCGACGATGAAGACGCCGACGTGCATCCCGGAGCCAAAGACATTCCCGGAAACGGCATCGACGAAAACTGCCAGGGCGGCGATGCGCCTTTGCCCGAACCCGACCCTGTTGTTGAAGAAAAGCCAGACCCCGTTGTCGAAGCGCCCGTCGAAGAAAAGCCCAAGCCGCGCTACAACGTGGTCCATATCGTCGTCGACACGCTGCGCTACGATCACATGAGTCTCTTCGGCTACGAGCGCAAGACCACACCCAACATCGACGCCTGGTCCAAGGACGCGATCATCTTCGACCGCGTTTACGCCCAGGCCCCCAACACGCCGCGCTCCTTCCCCTCGTTCTTCACGGGCCGCTACCCCTCGCGCATCAAATGGATCAAGCGATTTGAGCGCTTCAGCGGCATTCAGCCCGAAAGCGAGACCGTCTTCGAACTGTTCCACGACGCCGGCTGGCGCACCGAGGCCCAGACCGCCCACTGGTATTTTGAAAAAGCCAAAAACATTAAGGATGGCGTCGAATTATGGGACAACACCGGCTTCTTGAGCATCAGCGAGAGCAACACGCAAATCGTGGCCCACGAGTTAACCCCTCGCGTCACCAAGCGCCTCGACGAACTCGCCAAGTTGCCCGACGGACAGCCTTTTTACCTGTTCGCCCATTATTTTGAGCCCCACGGCAAATACATGAACCACAAGAATGTAAAGGTTTGGGGCGACAAACTGATGGATAAATACGACAGCGAAATTTACTACGTCGACCATTACCTGCAGCCGGTCTTCGACAAGCTCCGCGAGCTCAACCTTTATGAAAACACCATCGTCGTGCTCATGGCCGATCACGGTGAAGCCTTTAAGGAACACGGCTTTTTGTTCCACGGCCGCAATGTTTACGAAGAAGAGCTGCGCGTTCCGCTGCTGATCCGCTTCCCCGGACAAGCCTCAAGGCATGTGACCGAAACCGTTGGATTAATTGATCTTTTGCCCACTTTTGCCGAATTGTTCGGCTTCAAGGCGGCGCAGGCTCAGGGCAAGAGCTTTTTGCCTTTGCTGACGGGTGAGGGCAGCTACGAGGAAAGGCCCATTTACTTGGAGCAGCTCTCCTATCCAGGCTACGAAAAGGATGTATTCGGCGTCGTCTTCAAGCATCAGAAGGCAGCGCGCCATGTGACCGATAACATCGACGAGTTTTACGACCTGGACAAAGACCCCCACGAAAAGGATAACCTGCTGCTCAAAGATCCCAATGCGGGCAAGGAGTTACGCAAACTTTTGATGCAGTTTATGGATGGCGATCCCGGTGAGTGATCCCAAACTTTTGCGCCTGTTGCGCGCGCTGCTGCTTGCGGCGGATCACCCGCTGACGGCGGCGATGGTGGTCGATTTGGTGCAAAGCGCCGTAGATGAAGAGGAATGGGACGCGCCCACCGATGAAGCGACCGTGGAAGCGGCGTTTTTGGAGCTCCAGCAGACCCTTGGCGATGACTTTGGCATCGACGTGGTGCAGGTGGGCGGCGGATGGCGGTTTCGCACTTCGGGCAGCCTCGGATTTATGGTGAGGCGCCTGTGGCCCGATCGCGCCATTCGCCTGAGCCGTGCGGCATTGGAGGCCCTTTCGGTGGTCGCTTACCGGCAGCCCTGCACGCGCACCGACGTGGAAGATGTGCGCGGTGTGGATTGCGGCGGCGTGCTTCGAAGCCTGCTCGAGCGCAAGATGATCAAGGTGGTGGGGCGAAAAGAGGATGTGGGCCACCCGCTGCTCTATGCGACCACGCCCGAATTCCTGGAAGTCTTCTCGCTGCCCGATTTATCCGCCCTGCCCAGACTGCGCGATCTGGAAAGCCTGCGCGATGAAGAAAACGCGCGCGAAAAGGGCTTCCATATTTTGCGGGAAACACCGCAGGAACCACCTAAAGAAGCGCCCAAAGAGACGGCAGAGCCCGCATTGAATGAAGCGCCAGAAGAGCCCGCAGAAACAACGCAACCTACCGAAAATGCAGAAGAAACGTCGCAGGCCGAATCCTAGTCACTCGCTCAGCATCCCCGCCGCCTGCTCGCCTTTTTCGGCGATCCCGTCCACACGCGCTTCCACATGAATGGTCCCTAACCGCTCGATTTGATTGGTTAAAATCAGTTTTAAGCGGCTCATTTCGAGCACGGCCAAAAAGCTGGTCACATGCTCTTCGCGATAGCGCAGGGTGGAGCAGAGCGCTCCAAAGGTGGTCTGCGGGCAAACCGACAAGTCGTCGGCGATCTGCGCGATGCGCTCACCGATGCTGATGCGTTCCACGTAAATATCGTGAGGAGCTAAATATTTGGACTTCGCGACCAGGCTCCGGAAAGCCTCGCCCAGGCGAAACACATCCTGGTTGCAGAGTTCGCCGCTCTCCTCTTCGTCGGGCGGCCGATCGAGCCCCGGCGGGCGCATAAAATATTCCCAGCTCTCGCGCAGTTTGGATCCGAGTTCCTGCGCCACTTCTTTAAAGCGTTGATATTCCAGCAGCTGGCGCACCAGGCGCTCGCGCGGATCCTCTTCGGGCTCAGCCTCCCCTTCGGCTTCCTGAGGTTCTTCGGGCAGCAGCATGCGGCTCTTAATGTGAATTAAGGTCGCCAGCATCAACAGGAATTCGCTCGCAGGCTCGATCTCGAGCGTCTGCTCCATCAGCTCGAGCATCTCGAGGTAGGAGGCGGTCAGATGGGCGATGGGGATATTGAAGATGTCGAGTTCGTCGCGCTGAATCAGGTGAAGCAGGAGATCGAGCGGGCCTTCAAAATCGGGCAGGTGAATGCCAAAGCGGTCATCCACATACTGAGGCTCCGCTTCGCTCACATGATCACCATAACGGCGAGGGCTTCAAACCCCCGTTTGACAAGGAAAACCAGCGGCGAGAGCAGGCGTCCGCCCGCATAAAAAATGACCAGCATCATCATCAGCTGATGCTGTGCGACGAAGGCGAAATATTTGTCGCAGCTGCTCGGCAGAATCGACTGCAATACGCTGAAACCGTCCAGGGGCGGAACGGGTAACAGGTTGAAAAAACAGAGAAAAATATTGGCCAGCACCAAAGTGCCCGCCAGGCTTTCCAGAGCTTGCCAGACCGGCGAAGATGAACCGATGCGAATCAGAAAGACGAATAAAAACGAGGAGATAAACGCCAGCAACAGATTCGAGAGCGGACCGGCAGCGGTGATCAGCAGATTGGCCGTGCGCAGCTTCCATTTGCGATCGACCCGCGACAGGTTGACCGGCGTCGAAGCCCAGCCAAACAAGAAGCCCGTCAGCGCCCCCAGAATCGGCATCACCAGAGCGCCCATAGGATGCGCGCGCATGATCACGAGAGGATTCAGCGTCACGCGCCCGTAAGATGCAGGCGTAGGATCCCCCAAACGATCGGCCACAAAAGCATGCGCAAATTCGTGCACCGTAAGCGAAATCACGATCGCCGCAAAACTCACCAACGCGGTTCGCAAATCAAACACCAACAACTCCTTCAGCAAAGCGGCCTAATATAGGAGAACCCCCCCTCGATGCAAGATTCCCGTAAGATTTCGCGGGGAAAGACGATTTTATATCCGCAGCAAACCTTGCTTGTGGCGCTCCGCATCGCTTGCGCGTATATTCGGCAGCTTCTTTTTTGGGATGGGACTGAATGTCTGGACCTCGAAAATATATCGCTGTTGCGGGCAACATTGGCGCCGGCAAGTCGACTTTGGTCGATTTTTTGCGTTATCGTTTTGACTTGACGCCCTTTCACGAGCCCAACGACGAAAATCCTTTTATTCAGGCATTTTACGCCGACATGAAGCGCTGGTCTTTTCACAGCCAGATGTTTTTTTTGACACATAAATTCAGGCTGCACCAGGAGCTTTCAGACTCGCCGGACGCCGTCGTTCAGGACCGCACCATCTACGAAGATGCCGAAATCTTTGCCAAAAACCTGCACCGCTGCGGCTATATGACCGACGACGAATTTGCGCTCTACAACGCGCTTTACAACGCCATCGTCAAAACCCTGCGGCCACCGGATTTGATGATTTATCTGCGCGCATCGGTGCGCACGGTCCGAAACCGCATCCGCCACCGGGGTCGCCCCGAAGAGCAGGATATGCCGCTCGCTTACGTGCGCCGCCTGCACGAGCTTTACGAGGAATGGTTCGCGCATTACGACCGCTCGCCCACCCTCGTCTTGCAAGTGGATCGCCTCGACTACATTCAGGATTTGGTGGATCGCCTGGATGTGATCCAGACGATCGAAAAATACCTATAAAAACAGCGAATTATGCAACAACAGCCGAGGCCTGCTGCACCGACTGGATCACGAGCCAGGTGATGTAACCCACGTATCCGGCGAGCAGGATCACGCCTTCCACGCGCGAGATTTTGTGACCGGTGCGCATCATCGGCCAGAGGATCACCGTAAACCCGCACATCACCGCCAAATCGATCCATTGCCCCGTCGCATCGACCTTCATGGGCGAGATCGTCGAGGCGGCGCCCATCACGCAAGTCAGGTTGAAATAGTTGCTGCCCACCACATTGCCGATGGCGAGGGCGGAATGGCCCTTAAAGGCGCTCACGGCGCTGGTCGCAAGCTCGGGCAAAGAGGTCCCCACCGCAACGATCGTCAGCCCGATCACGCGTTCAGAAATCCCCAATGCTTTCGCAACGTTACTGCCACCGTTGACCATCAGCTGCGCGCCGCCCACCAGGCCTGCAATGCCCACCACGAGCAAAAGCAGGATCTTCCACAAAGGCAGCTCGGCCTCCGACTCCTCCTCGGCCTCTTCTTCCTCTTTTTTGGGCGGATTCAGGAAGGAACGCACGGTGAAAAAGATGGCGCCCGCGAGCAAAATCGCGCCCTCGTAGCGCTCGACCACGCCGTCGGTCAAAAAGAAGACGCCGAGACCGGTCACCAGGGTCAGAAGCGGCAGCTCGCGTTTGAGCAGCGCGGGATCGCGCACGAGGATGGGACAGATGGTCGCCGAGAGGCCGAGGACGAGCCCCACATTAGCGACATTGCTGCCCACAACATTGCCGACACCGATCTCCGCATTGCCGCGAATCGAAGCGAGCAACGAGACCACAAATTCGGGCAGACTCGTGCCGTAAGCGACCACCACCAGCCCGATCACCAGCATCGGCACGCCGAGCTTTCGCGCCAGGCCCACGGCCCCATCGACGAGCCAGTCAGCCCCCAGCACCAGGATCACCATTCCGCCAATTAATGCCAATAAATCTAACCACATCGCTGATCCTCATTCCGTTTGAACGGGCGCTAAAATGCAAAGTCCGGGCATTTCCTGCGCACAGTCGGCGGCCACCAAACCATCCCTCGACCAGAATGCGCAGTTTAAATCGGGCGCAGGTTCGCCTGGTGCCCAAAGTTCGTCGTCAACCTGCTCGCCATTTTTCCAGAAGAAGGCGCCATCCTGAAGGAAAGCTTCGGTCCAGGCTTCGGTCACTTCGCCCAGTTGATCGGGCAAATATTGCGCACCCCCCGCAGTCAGGCGCGCCAAAACCCCTTCGGTGCAGGCCTTTGAAGCCATCTGCTTTGCGGGACAAAGCAAAAATTCGCCCTCAGAAGATGAAATCCCGATGGGATCACAGGATTTACAGACCGTCACGGTAGTTTCTTCGGCCGCCGCTTCCGCATCCTCGTCGGAGAGGCCCGCATCGCGCGTTGAGTCAGCGAGCACAGCTTCGATCGATTCTTCACCTTCGCTGCAGCCGGATTCCGCGAGTCTGCGGCAAATGGTGCCATCTCCCAAAACGACGCAGGCGCTGCCTTCTTTGCAGACCACGCGTTCTCCGCAGGACTGACCGTCTTCCACTTCGCGGGTGAACTGATCGAGCTGAGAGTCGCTGATGCAGACTTTTTCGCGCCAGCCCACCACCTCGCCGCAATGAGAGCCTTCAGGGCAGCTGCCCTGGCTGCATGAAACGACGCAAACACCGATGTCGCTGCGCTCATATAAAGAAGCCGCGCAATGCCCGGACATCGCGTTTTCGAGTAAAAGTGAGCTTTCGACGATTCCCGATTGACGGCATGCGTCGTTGGTGGCATTGGGATCGCAAAAGCGCACGCAGCGCGGAACTCCGAATAACCGCACGCAGCCCAGGCCTTTTCCGCAGGCGTCGGGTGCATTGCAAAGTTCGCCTTCAGAAAGGGATCCTGCGCTCGCATAACAGGTGGGTGTGCCGTCGAAGGCCACTGCGCAGACGCGGGATCCTTTGCATCCCACGCCGGTCACCGGTTCGCAGGCGCGCTTACGACTGCCTTCTTTGCAGGCAAAAGTCAGTCCTGCGGAAGCGGCGATCGCAAGGAGCAAGGCGATCCATTGGATTCTTAAACCAAAAATACGCATCGCCCTGGCTCAGCAACAAATGGAGGTTGAAACAGAAAATCGATGGGGAGCGCCACAATCCCAGGATGGGTCGCCCGGTTTGGAAAGCATGTTTTTTGTACAGCGTTTTGATGCATCGCCTTCATGTCATCGTCCCTGGCAGGCAGAGGCGCCAACATATCCCACAAATGCGTTCAAAAAACAGATCGTTTTCTGTCACAAAAAAGATGTTTTCATTCAAAGTTTTGTAAGATCCAAAGGGGATCGAAGCTCGTAATCGGCCTCGCCCTGGGATGTGAGCTCGCTTGCAAAAGCACCCCACAAAGCAGCGCCGGTATAGACGCCGGCGGCCTTTCCGGATTGCATGTCGCAGAGCGCGTCACCTACATAAATAGCCCGCGAGGGCTCCACATGAAGCCGGCGCAAGGCTTCGATCACGGGATCGGGCAAAGGCTTGGCTCTTAAAACATCTTCGCCGCAAATCAAAAGCTCGAATGCAGGCTTCAGGCCCGTCTTTTCCAAATCGATCTCAACAGTTTTGCGTGCTTTCGAGGTGACCAGTCCAATCTTCGTGAGACCCATCTGAGCCTGCTTTTGCAACCATGCAAACAACTCGGGAACATCCTCATAAGGTTTGATCTCACCAGAGAGATGGCTCTGAAGGTTGTGCTGAAGATACGTCTGACAGAGCTGATCCACCAGCGCATCATCCACCTGTGATTCCGCGCAATGTTTTAAACATGCAGCATGCTTGCGCAACTGAAGCTTTAAAGGCGTTCCGATCCCTGATTTTAATTGATCATCTGGTAGCGTCTGATGAAGCAGATGCTGAAGCGCAAAGCGTTGGGAGTTCACAATCGAGGGAATGGAGTTGATGAGGGTACCATCCAAATCAAACAGGTAAGCATCGAACATAGGCGCAAGCTCATTACTTTTTTAACCGCTCATAAGCGGGATAAATGACCACTGCCGCCCTGCCATGCTCGCGCATGATCGCCAGATAGATCGGACCTTTAGTCAAAACCGGATCGATCATCACCGGATCCTTTTCGAGCATGCCCGAGGCCAGCAGGCGATCATGATCATATAATGCGTAACGAGCTTTAAAATGATTGTTCTCAATGATGCGCAAATCAAACCCGAGGGCTCCCCAATGGGGCAACTCAAAAAAGAATCGACCATCGGAATCGAGTCCGTCAAACAGCTCCACCGTTTCCTTATTGAGCGGCAGCTGTTCGATCGTGTGGCGCGCGATTTCCTCATGACCCATCGGTCTTAAGGGGATCGCATCTTCCTTTCGAAGCTTTTCTTTTTCGATGGCCTCTGCTTTCACCTTTTGCATGACCGCAATGGCTGCGGGCCTCAACTGATTGCTCATCTCGGTTGCGATGGCTTTAGGCTGCGCAGAAACCGTTCCTGCCCCACAACCCAGCGTGAAAGCCAGAAAACAACCCATAAAAAGCGGAAATCGATTCGTTCTTTTCATAGAAAAAAGATGGCACAGCCGGATCAGGATCGCAACAGGCTTTTTGAACCGATCCCTTCTGCTGCATGAAAGAGATGTTTCTGTTTGATGAAGAACCGATTGAGACATCAGCTGAAACCTATCTTGACGTCGAAGAAGAGCTTTCTTCATATCCTTAATAGGATATTCTCCTGAATGCGTTCTTTTTATGCCGGATCCATGATCCAATTCTCATTTTTAAGGATTCCATGTTCGATCCACTATCATTTAATTCTCATCCACAAGCATTCGATCAGCTCCTCAGCATCATCCTGTTCACCAAGGGAATGACCGAATCTTCAGGAGCAGAGAAACACAATATAGAACTCAAAGATATCTTTCAGCTCCTCACTCTATGCTTTCTCTCCCGTCGTTAAAGCCTCGCAGGCATCGAAATGAGACGAAGCTACCGCAACATCTTTCATAAACACCGAAAGCAGAAATGTGATTGCGTCTTCAAAGAAGAGATGCCCTTTCGGTAATGATTCCATCATGCTGACCGCTCGTTCTCTTTCTTGACCGCAATGAATTCTGAATGCCTGAAAGATGCTCTCATCCATTCGCGACATGCGCGCAAGCAGACGGCCATTCAAGACCGCCAACCGGCCCACAACGCCGTCAAGCGCCGGATATTCACATATCTGCATTCAAAAATCACCCTATCTGCAGGAAATGGATACTCTTTTTTGCGCGCAAAATTGATGGTCAAAACGCATTTGATCGAAACGGCCCTCAATGCTCACAAAATCTCTTTAAAAACCGGGGGTTGAAAAAAGCGATTCAACAAAGCCTGCAAATCTTGTACGATTTCGCACGCGTCGCATGCAGGGGATGGGCATGCGATGAGCGGTGAGTTCACAAATTCGCGCAACGAGCGCAAGGATTTTGAGTTATGGCGACTTTAGGGTACATGCACGATCGGTTCACTTATGGCAATCGTTACGTCAAGCGCGCGGACGCTCCGTGGATGGCCACCAAATCGCAGCAAATGGAGGCGCCACAGATCGAAATTCGGCTTCAGCGTTTCAAGGATCGGGTCCAGCAACATGCCGATCAATGGATGTCACTGCTCCAGGATTACGCGAAAAAATGGGATGCCATCTGTCAAAAAGCCAAAGATCCGACCTACCCTGTAGTCAGCGATAAAAATACTTATTACATCGGCGTCGTGCCTTTGGAAACTCAGGTATTGAACCTACAGACCGAGATGGGGTCCAAGATCCAGGCCTTAAAAACGGAACTGCATAACCTCCAGGTTGAATGCACCCAGCTGGTCAACCAATACAAGAGCAATCCCTGCGTCTCAAAACAGATTCAGATGCTCCAAAAGGATCTTAAACTCGTTGCGGCTTATCAAATTGATCTGGATGATAATCCATCCTTGCCATCCAAACACTCAGCGGTTCCCGGCACACAAGTCCGTGAAATTGTCAAGGAAACTTCATTTGGAGAGGCAATGGGCACCGCGATTAAGAATATATACAATGAGGCCAAAGCGAACATAGAGAAGTTTAAGCAGCACGAGCAAGAGGTCCATTCTTATACAGAAGTCGACCCCAATGAGCAGAATCCGATGTCTCTTACTCAATTGAATGCCAGTCATCCTTCTTCGACCGAGATCTGTCCGTTTTTAGTAGGATTCGGCACGTTGCTCCCATTCTGTTTCGGTATTGGAGTCCGCATCTACCTTGCCCACAAAGGACACAGACTCAAGAAGGGTCTTTCCAAATCTGTCTAATGCCTCTGTTATAAGCAGCCAAAATGCTTTGCCTGTTTTGGTAACATCAAAGCAGGCCGCATGAACGCAAACTCGCAGCCTTCATCCCATTCTCTGCCTCACTGCGCTCGTCTCTTTCACATCTGCGAGGCATCTTTACACAGCAACTCCCGTCGTTTTGCGACAGGAAGGATTTATATAAGAGCAAATAGAGCCTTCATTCCGCGCATAAAAAAAGCCCCCTGAGGGATTCCCCAGGGGGCT
>DBWM01000014.1 GCA_002309015.1 Myxococcales bacterium UBA1238
CACCACCGCCGCCGCTGCCGCCTCCGCCGTCTACCGTCGCGTCACCGCCCGCATCGGGGCCGATATGCCCGGCATCGCCGTCTTCAGGCCGGCGAGCGCGGCATTTAAACTCGCTGCCGTCGCAATAAGAGACGCTGCCCTCGGAGCAGAGATTGTACTCATTGCCGCCGTCGCAGCTTGCGAAGGTGGTGCAGTCCGCGCCTGACGTCCAGCAGACGTAGGTGTAGCCCTCGTAAGGCGGATCGCAGAGGACGGGTGAACTGCTGGGGCAGCAGTTGGACGCGCCGGAAGGGCTGATCGACGACAAAGCGCCCACGTCGCACGGTCTGCATGAGGGCACGGTTCCGAAGCAGGTATGTTTCTTTCCGCAATCTTCCAGGGGCGTCTCGTCGCCGCAGTTGTTGACACAGGTGATGTGATTGTTCCTGCAAATTTTGGTCACGCAGTCGTCGGTGATCTCGCAGTTGGGATCCTTTCGGCATTGGCAGAGACCAAAACCGGTGCCATCCGCATTGCAACTTTGAAAACCTTCGACGCGCTCGCCGCCATCGGCGCGACAAACGCAAGCCACAGCCTCGCCGGGATTGCAGGCGGAATCGGCATCCTCGGTATAATCGCAAGCGCAAATCCAGGCGGCGCAAGCAAACAAGAGCCATCGCTTCATGGCAAGCCCCCACTCAAAACGAAAGGCCATGTTTTACCTAATTTTGGGGCCGTTTGGCCAGAACGAAGCGCTTGCAACGCCCTTTCGCTTTTGTGCATTCTGCCGGATCGTCCCCGCTTTGAAGGAAGAGAGCTCATGTTCACCCCTGCGCGTCCCCCATTCACCCTTGCGCGTACCTTCACCGCCATCGCCCTTGCCCTGATCGCCAGCGGTTGCTTCACCGAGAGCCATTGCATGAGCAGCATCGACTGCGACGGCGATCGCATCTGCAAAGACGGCGAATGCGTCTACGAATGCAGCGAAGGTACTCCCTGCGACGGCGATCACATCTGCAAAGATCACCATTGCGTCACGCCCGCTGACTGTGAGGGCTGCAAAAACCGTTACCCGAACGCCAAAGGCGAATGCCGGGGCACCCAATGCGAGATGGTGGGCTGCAAAGACGGCTTCTACGATCTCAACCGCGACGATCGGGACGGCTGCGAATATGAATGCACCGCCACCGGCGTTGAAACCTGCAACCAGAAGGACGACGACTGCAACGGCATCATCGACGAGGGCTTCGATTTGCAGAGCAGCGCCGAGCATTGCGGCCTTTGCGGCAACAAATGCGAGTTCCCCTTCGCCACCGGCGGCTGTGAAGCCAAGCGTTGCCGTATGCTTTCCTGCGAAGACGGCCATTACGATCTCGATTTGCGCGAAGAGAACGGCTGCGAATATGAATGCACGCCCAGCGGCGTCGAGATCTGCAACCAAAAGGACGACGACTGCAACGGAAAGACCGACGAGGGCTTCAATCTTCAGACCGATACCGCAAATTGCGGCGAATGTGGTCGCAAATGCGTCGATCGCCCGAACGCCGACAGCCTCTGCATCGCGGGCAGCTGCAAGATGGTTTGCCAAAGCGGCCATTACGACGCCAACGACGACGAATCTGACGGCTGCGAGAGCGAAGTCTGCACCGTCACCGAAGGGGGCACCGAGATTTGCGACCTTAAAGACAACGATTGCGACGGGCAGACCGACGAAGGCATCGATAAGACCACCCCTGAGAGCTGCGGGCCCCTCTGCACCCGATGCCCTGTGCCCGCCAACGGTAAAGCGGGCTGCAAAGAGGGCGAATGCTTCATCGAAGGCTGCAATGAAGGCTTCGTCGATCTCGATCAGATCGCCGAAAACGGCTGCGAATACGCCTGCAGCGTCACCGGCGACGAGATTTGCGATATGAAGGACAACGATTGCGACGGTCAGACCGACGAGGGCTTTGAAAAGACCACCCCCGAGAGCTGTGGGCCCCTCTGCGAGCGCTGTCAGTTTAACCACGCCGAGGCTTTATGCGTCGCGGGCGGCTGTGCCATGGGCGATTGCGGCGAAGGCTTCCACGACATCGACGGCCAGGCGGCGAACGGCTGCGAATATGCCTGCAGAATCGAGGGTGAGGGCATCGAACTCTGCGACAACGGCAAGGACGACGACTGTGACGGCAAGACCGACGAGGGTTGCAGCCTCGATTGCCCCGAAGGGATGGTCGCCGTCGGCCGGCAGTTCTGCATCGATCGCTATGAGGCCTCCAAACCCGACGCCACAGCGACCAGTCAGGGTGCCGATGGCTCGCGCGCCGTTTCAGCTGCGGGCGTTTTGCCCTGGAGGGTCTACGCAAACAACAGCCTGTCGGAGGCGCTCGGCATCGCAATGGCCGCCTGCGTAGCCTCGGGTAAGCGTCTTTGTACCCCATCGGAGTGGACGCGCGCCTGTAGGGGCCCTGACGACCATGAGTACAGCTACGGCGACGAATATGAGGCCGCAACCTGTAACGGCATCGACGCTTTTTGCCCTGGAACCCCCTATCCCCACTGCCGGGCCGCCAATTCCGGGAGCACTAACTTCCATCTCGTCCCCACGGGGACCTTTTCCGGCTGTACAAACGCCTACGGCGTCTATGACATCAACGGAAATCTCTGGGAGTTCACCGATACGGCTACCCCCACCGCCAGAGGCGGCGCCTTCAACTGCAGCGACAGCGAAGTCCTTCACAAATGCGGCGCCTTACCCGAGGGTGGCAGCGGTCAGCATATCGGAAACTGGGGTCCATCGGCCATCGGTTTCAGATGCTGCAGCGACGGCCTTTAATCGCTTACCCTTTTTTGTCACCCATTCACCCCAAACGGCCATTTCTTCATGAAAAAGCTTATCCTTGAGGCCATCTGCCTTGTTGCAGTCGGCGCCCTGCTCGGCATCGTCACCAACGTTTGCCGAAGCGACGGCATTCCCCTTGTCGCCTCCATCCCTTACGAGATCCTGGTCCCCTGCCCCATGGATCGCGTCGCCGTAAACGAGATCGTTCCCGACAAGATTCCTAAAGATGCCGTCTTTATCGATGCAAGCGATCCCGAAATCTTTAAACAGCGCCACGTTCCCGGTGCCTTGCCGATGCCTTACGACGATCTGGCTGACCCCACCGAGGCTGAGCTCGCCTCGATCCGCGCCTTAAAGACCAGCGCCGTCGTCGTCTACGGGCCCATCGAGGGGGACTTCAACGTCGGCCGCCAGCAGGCCACCGATTTGGCCGCCCAGGGTCTGCCGCGCATCTATTACGTCAAAGACGGCCTTAAAGCGCTCACCGATTTTGGCTGCGAAGGCACCGACTGCAAAGGAGAGGTCCAGTGAATCTGCAACCGTTTCGCCATTTTGCGCACAGCGTCGTCGCCCTTCCGCTCCGCATTTACCTCGGAGGGGTCTTCCTCGCCGCCTGTCTGTATAAGATTCAGATGCCTGCGGCCTTTGGTTTAAGCGTCGCGACCTACCAGATCCTGCCCCTCGGCCTGGTGAACCTGATGGCGGTCACGCTGCCCTGGATCGAGTTGGTGGTGGGGCTCTGCCTGGTGGTGGGCTTTAAAGCGCGCGCCTGTGCCTTATGCTGCGCGGGCATGCTCGTCACGTTTATCATCGCCATCTCGTCGGCTTTGTACTTCGATCTGCGGCTTTCGTGCGGCTGCTTTGCATCGGCGGAGACCGCAGAAGAGATGTCGGCGATGACCTTATGGCGGGACGCGATCTGGTTACTGATTGCGGTCTACCTGGTCCTGTGCCCGAGCGGCCATTTGGGCATTGACGGACTCATTTCACGAAAATCTGCAAAGGAGATGCAAAAATGATGACCTTAACCGCCCTTCTTCTCATGTTGCCCGCAGAAATCAACTGGGGTGCCGTCGTCGGTGGCCCCAAAGATGTAACCGACGAGCTCAAAGCCAAGGCCGCCGAGATCCTGACCACCGAATACAGCTACAGCGAGACCTGCAGCGATACGATCGCCGCCTGCCTGGGCGATCCCTCCGACAAAAACAGCCCCCGCGTTGCCGGCATGGTCTTAAGGCAGCTCAAAAAAGAGCGCGAGCCCGAGAAAATCCGCAGCATGATCACCGATCGCGGCAAGATCTTTACCCTCGCCAAAGAGGCCCCCTTCGATTTGCCCAAAGACACCACCCTCGGCAGCGATCAGGCCGCGCTCACCATCGTCGAGTTCGCCGATTTTCAATGTCCCTTCTGCGCTGAGGTCTCCCCCTTCATCAAAAACCTTGTCGAGACCTCCAACGGCAAGGTCCGGATCCACTACAACTTCTTCCCCCTGAAGGGCCACGAGCGGGCATTGGACGCCGGCTGCGCTGCACTCGCCGCTGCCCGCCAGGGGAAGTTCTTCGATTACCACAACATCCTCTACAAGAACCGGCATGCCTTAAGCGACGACGATCTGGTCAAGTACGCCCGCGACCTCGGTCTCAATCTCGACGCCTTCAACGCCGACCGCAAAGACAAAGCCACCATCGACCGCATCCGATCCGAAAAACGCCTTGGATCTACCCTCGGCGTCGACCGCACACCCACCCTTTTCTTTAACGGCAAACGCCTTTACCTGAGCGATCTCTCCAAAGAGGAGCTCGAGGATCGCATCGCTGAGTATTTAGAGATGCTCGAGAGCGAAAAGCCCACCAAATAGCGCCCCTCTTTTAACGTCAGCCGCAATTCATTCATCATTTACGGTAAACGATCGGCCATCGACGGCCGATCACCCGCCATTTTTCGCAACAGCTTCGCCATTTACGGCCCTATTTTTACAAATATCTGTAAACAGCACACCACCAGCGGCAAACGATGCGCCAGCAGCGATGAATGATCGTTCAGCGGTGATAAGGGATTTGCGGAATGCGGTAAAAGGAAGGACGTTGATGGAGGGCGGGAGACCAGGCGGCGATTATGCCTCGCCGTCGGTCTTCAGGTAGTCGTCAAAATCGATGTTCGAGACGTCGCTCGTATCGGTTTCCTTCTCGCTCGCCGTAGAAAGGGCAACCTCGTTGGTGCGGGGACCAAACTTAAAGGTGAAGTTCCCCTTCTCATCGAGACCCAGGTTGAGCTGCGCGGGCAGATCACCTTCGCTCATCTGCTTCAGGATCTCGGTCGAGATTTGCGGCAGAAGCGTTCCGGTCATGATGTGGTCGATATTGCGGGCACCGGTCTCAACTTCGGTACAACGAGCGGCAATCGCCTCGATCACCTTATCGTCGACGACGAAGTACATCTTGTGGCTCTCCATCAATCGGTCGCCGAGCTGCTTCAGCTTAAGGCGCGTGATGTCGCGCATGACGTCTTCGTGGATCGGGTAGAAGGGCACGATGGTCATACGGGCCAAAAGGGCCGGCTTGAAATGCTTGGAGAGGATCGGTCGAACGGCTCTGATGAGCACTTCGGGATCCGGGCGCTGGCCACCCTCGCAAAGGGCGGTGATCTTCTCGGCGCCGAGGTTGACGGTCAGGAAAATGACGGTGTCCTTAAAGTCGATGATACGACCCTGGCCGTCGGCGAGCATGCCCTTATCAAAAACCTGATAGAAGAGGTTCAAAACCTCGGGGTGGCATTTCTCGGCCTCATCCAAGAGGACGACGGAGTAAGGACGCTGGCGGACCGCCTCGGTTAAAACGCCGCCTTCGCCGTAACCGATGTAGCCCGGGGGCGAACCGATGAGGCGGCTGACGGTGTGCTTTTCCTGGAACTCCGACATGTTGATGGTGGTGAGGAAGCGTTCACCACCAAAGAGCATCTCGGCCACGCCAAGGCCGGTTTCGGTCTTACCGACGCCCGAAGGACCGACGAAGAGGAAGACGCCCATGGGGGTCTTGGGGTTCTTGAGGCCCGCTTTGGCCGCGCGGATACCGGTACCGACGGCATCGAGCACGTGATCCTGACCCTTGATGCGCTCGCCCAGGCGCTCTTTGAAGTGAAGGAGCACCTCGGCCTCATCGCGGACCATCTTGCCCAGCGGAATGCCGGTCCAGTCGGAAATGACGCGCGCGATGATCTCGGGCGTGACCTCGACGTTCATGAGCGGGTTCTTGCCCTGAAGCTCGCGGAGTTCAGCCAGAGCCACTTTGAGCTCCTCGGTGAGCGCCTTGAGCTCGTCGGTCATCGGCTCGCCCTTGGGGAGGTTCTCCTTGAGCTCGACCACCTGCTTGCGCAGATTCAAAACGCGGTCGACCTTGGCCTTCTCGTTCTGCCAGATGTCGTCCAGGCGCTGGCGCTCGGCATCGGCGGCAGCGATTTCGGCGTGGAGTTCCTCGATGCGCACCTGGGCATCGATGCCGCATTGCAGGGAGTCCATTTCGAGGGCATCGAGCTCGCGCTGCAGGGTCGCGATCTTGCGCTCCTGATCCTCGAGATCGTTCGGCTTGGAGGTGAGGCCGATCTTGACGCGGGCACCTGCGGTATCGATGAGATCGACGCCCTTGTCGGGTTGCTGACGGCCCGAAATGTAACGGGTCCCGAGGGCGGCGGCGGCGTAAATGGCGTCGTCGCGGATGATGAGGCCGTGCGCCTTTTCAAAGCGGCTGCGAAGACCGCGCAACATGGTGGCGGTGGCGTCCACGTCGGGCTCGTCGACCTTGATGAGCTGGAAACGGCGGGACAATGCGGCGTCGCGCTCGAAATACTTCTTGTATTCGGCCCAGGTGGTCGCAGCGATCGTCCTCAGTTCACCACGCGCGAGGGCGGGCTTCAACAGGTTGGCGGCGTCGCTTCCACCTTCCTGACCGCCGGCACCAATGATCGTATGCGCTTCGTCGATGAAGAGGATGATGGGCGTGGGGCTCGACTTGACCTGATTGATCACGTCCTTCAGGCGGTTCTCGAATTCACCCTTGGCGCCCGCGCCGGCCTGCAACAGACCGAGATCGAGGCAGATGATCTCGACGCCCTTCAGCACATCGGGCACGTCGCCCTGCACGATGCGCACAGCGAGACCTTCCGCCAAAGCCGTCTTACCGACGCCGGCATCGCCGACCACGATCGGGTTGTTCTTACGACGGCGCGCCAAAATATCGATCATCTGGCGGATTTCGCGGTCGCGGCCGAACACGGGGTCGATCAAATCATGGCGGGCGCGCTCGGTGAAGTTGGTGGCAAAGCGCTTGAGCGGGCTGTCGTCGCCTTCCTCTTCTTCCTCAACCTCGCCTTCAGGAGCGTTGCCTGAAGCCGGCTTTCCAGCGCGCGCTTCCGCAGCCGTGCGGCCCCAGCCATCGACGACCGCCTTCTTTTTGCGCTCACAGGAGTTGGCGCAAATTTCGAAGAAGTTCTTGCGGAGCTCCTCTTGCGAGAAGCCGTCGAGCAAATCGGTGTATTCGCCGGTGCAGTAGCGGCCGGGATCCTCGAGCAGCGCCAAAAACAGCATGCCCGAGCGCACTTCTGACTGCTTAAAATCGACCGAAGCGATCATCCAGGCGCGACCGATCAGGCGGATCAGGAAGGGCGAGAAGACCGGGCGACCGTGATTACCCGTCTTGCATTCTTCGAGGGCGCCTAAAATCGCACGCTTCAGGCGGGCAGGATCGCGACCGAAGCGCAAAATGATGAAATGCAAATCGCCTTCCGGCTCTTCCAAAAGGCTCTGGAGCATATGCTCCACCGTCACCTCGTAATGGCCGCGATTCACGCAAATGGCGGCGGAAGCTTCGAGATGGCGCTTGCAGTAGGGGTTCAACACCCCGATGAGGGACTTGAGATCTACGTTAGACATAGAGGCCGTATCCGGTTACGCAAAAAAGAGTGCCGCTATTTCTGCCCAAGTTGGCCAGAAAGGCAAGGAATTGTCTCGAAAAGATGGCTTAAAGTTTCAAAAAATGGCGGCGGACAGGCATTTAGACCTGCCTGCCCGCATTCTGGAGGAGGTAAAAGGCCGGCGCTTACAGCCCGTAAGCCTGCGCAATTGCGCGCAAAATCTCAAAGCTGCTGACGCCTGCCGGAGGCGGCAACAAAGCCTCAAACGCCTGACGATGGCCGTCAAACGTAAACCGCGTCCCCGACTCCTCGAGGAAGGCGTTCAAGGGAGCCACCACCTGCGCCCGGGCGACCGTCGCCGTCTGAACTTCGCTCAGCACAGCCACAAAGGCATCCTTCGGCAGCGCAGCCCAGGCTTCGAGCGCCAGGGGATCCTCGCCCACCACCAAAACCGCCTTCAGCCCTGAGGGATCGATGGGGGCTAACCCCTTGTTCTGCATGCAGATTTCGAGACCGTAAGCGTTCGATGCGCGGCGGACCAAAAGCAAATCCGCCTTGCGCCCGCTCGCCTTGACGCCCTCGATCAGCGCCTCGATCGCCTGCAGATCGCCTTCCGCGCGATCCGTATCGCGATCGAAATCATCGATCACCACAAGATGCGCCGCCTGAGCCAGCAGATCGTGCAGCGCCGCCATATTCGAAACGCCGCAACTCTGCTCTGCAGAATCGAAATCGCCGCCCGCCAAAATGGCCTTCCAGAACTCGCCCGCCTTCCCGCGACGCACCGCATACTGAAGGCTCGCCACCGCATCGCGCGCGCCCAGCGTCGAATTGACCACGCAAAGCTTCGCTCCGCGGTGAACCGCCGCAAGCACGTCGTGCGCCAGCACCAGGTGATCTTCGATGAGCGCCGTATTATTGCAGACGATCACGTCCGCATCTTTGAGCGCCGCGCGATCACCCAGCTTAGAGACGTCCAAAGCCCCAAGTTTCATACGAGAAAGGCTTGTAAAATTCGGCGTCTTCAGCGCATCGACCGCAATCTTCCGGATCAGTTCCAGCGATTCGTTGGTCAGCGAAGGCGAAGCGAGCACCGCGATCTCTTCAGGTTTGGCCTGCCTGAGCCCCTTGACGATCGCATCCGCCGCAGCCTCGGGAGAAGCCTTTTGACCCGCCACCAGGATGCCCGAAACGCGATCGCGCTTTCGATCCTCAAAATGACCGAACCGCCCGTTTTTACAGAGATATTGACCAGGCTCACCGCCGGCTTTAACGCGGAAGTGACCGCCTCCGAAATCGACCAGCTCGATGGGGCATCCGACCGAGCAGCGGCCGCAATGCGAGGCTTTGGTCTGATGCGCGAGGGCAGCGCGTCCGGGGAACGCGTGCTTTGCGGTCAGGGCGCCCGTGGGGCAGGCTTCGATACAGTTTCCGCAAGCCACGCAGCTCGTCATCGCCAGTTCTTCGCCCATCGCAGGCCTGACTTCCGTCGAGAATCCGCGGCCCACCAAACCGAGCGCGGGCACAGGCAAAACTTCGGCGCAGGTGCGGATGCAGCGGGCGCAAAGCACGCATTTATTGGGATCGTAAACCAGGAAAGGATGGCGATCGTCGATTTTATGCTTGCGAATGCGGCCCTTAAACCGGTTCATGTCGATGCCGCAGGCCTCGGCCTGAAGCCTCAGCTCGCAGTCGTCAAAGCGAACGCAGCCGCAGGAAAGGCAGCGCGAGGTCTCGTTCTGCATCTCCTCCGTTGCAAATCCGGGCACCAATTCCGCTTTAATATCGCGACGTTGCGATACAGGAATCACCGGCCATTCGCGGCGCTCGCCGTCAAAAATCGCGCCCAGCTGCTCTTTGGTGGGGGGCTGCCAGAAATCTTTGCAAACCCCGAACGGCTTCTGAGGCAACGGCTTTCCCTGCAGATAAGCCGAAATCCCGCGCGCCGCCTTTTGACCGTCGCCGATCGCATCGATCACCACCGTAGGCCCGTCGTCGGCCGCATCGCCGCCCGCAAAAACGCCCGCGATGTTGGTGGCCAGCGTGTTGGGATCGATCTTGATCGTGCCGCGACCGCTGTCTTCAACGGCGCCGAGCTCGGTCTCGAGCCCCTTCATCACAACGCCCTGTCCGATGGCCGAAATCGCGAGATCGCCTTCGATGACAAATTCCGATCCCTCGACGGGCACAGGACGGCGGCGTCCGGATTTATCGGGTTCACCGAGGGCCATGCGCTGGCATTTGAGGCCCTTGCAATGCCCGTTTTCGTCGGCCACAACCGAAAGCGGAGCGACCAGCTCGCAGATCTCGATGCCCTCTTCCTGGCATTCCGCGATCTCGATCTTGTCTGCAGGCATTTCTGCAACTGTGCGCCGATAAAGGATTTTCACGTTGTCGGCACCGTTTCGCCAGGCGCTTCGGGCCACGTCCATCGCCACATTGCCGCCGCCCACCACGAGCACGGTGTGCGCTTTGGGCGCGTTGCCGTCGGTGCTCTGCTTTAAATAGTCGATGCCGGCCATGACGCCTTTGGTGGTGAACTCGCCTTCGACGCGCATGCCCTTGGCCGCCCAGGCACCGATGCTGACAAACAAGGCATCGTGACGCTTGCGTAACTCCGCTAACGACACGTCTTTTCCGACGCAAACGTTGTATTCGATGCGCGCGCCCGCCTTGCAGATATGGGCCACTTCAGCATCGATGACCGCTTCGGGCAGGCGGTAGGCGGGGATCCCGTAACGGAGCATGCCGCCGGGTTTGGGCATCGCTTCGTAAATGACCACGTCGTAGCCTTCGAGCCCCAAAAACCACGCTGCGGTTAAGCCCGCAGGGCCTGCGCCCACAATGCCGACGCTCTTGCCCCTCGATGCCGCGCGTTCCACTTTTACGTCATAAATCGCGGGGTTATCGCACAAATGGCGCTTGACCGCGTTGATGTTGACCGCCTGATCGACGATCGCGCGACGGCAGGCGGTCTCGCAGCGGCGCACACAGATGCGGCTGCAGATGGCCGGTAAGGGGTTGGATTTACGGATCAATTCGACCGCTTCCACCTCGTGGCCCATGCCCGCCAATGCCAGGTAGCCCTGAATGTCGACATGGGCCGGGCAGGCTTCGTGGCAAGGCGAAACGCAGTCGGCGTAATGGTTTGAAAGCAGCAGCTCAAAGGCGGTCTTGCGCGCGTTTTTGACGCGATCGCTGTGGGTGTAAACCTTCATGCCGGGCGCAACGCGCGTGGAGCAGGAAGGCACCAGCGTGCGGCGCCCCTCCACTTCGACCACGCACACAAAGCAGGAGCCGTAGGGCTTGAGCTCGGGCGAATGGCAAAGTGTGGGAATCTGGTCGAGATTTTGCTCGCGAACCACTTCGAGGACGGTCTGTTCGGGGCGCGCCTCGACTGTCTGATCGTTGATGGTGAGAGAGATGCGCTGCTCCATGGCTCAAATCCGTTCGATGGCCGAGAAGTTACAGAGGGTTTGGCATTTGCCGCATTTGATGCATTTTGTGGAATCGATGCTGTGCGGCTGCTTGCGCTCGCCCGAAATCGCCTGAACGGGGCAGGATTTAGCGCATAAATCGCAACCCACGCAGCGGTCGGGCAAAATGGAGAACTGGACCAGCGCCTGGCAAACATGGGCGGGGCAGCGATGTTCGTTGACATGCGCCTCATATTCGTCGCGGTAGTAACGCAGCGTGGTCAGCACGGGATTGGGTGCCGTCTGTCCCAGGCCGCAAAGGCTCGAATCGCCCACCTGGCGCGCCAATTGTTCAAGCTTTTCAATATCTTCGGGCGTTCCTTTGCCGTCCACGATGCGCTGCAGAATCTCGAGCATGCGCAGGGTGCCGATGCGGCAGAAGGTGCATTTTCCGCAGGATTCCTTTTGGGTGAAATCCAGGAAAAACCGCGCCATTTCGACCATGCAGCTGTGATCGTCCAGGACCACCATGCCACCGGATCCCATGATCGCGCCGGTCTTGGGGATGCTCTCAAAATCGACGGGCGTGTCCTTTAAGGGTGCGGGAATGCAGCCGCCCGAAGGTCCGCCCATCTGCACCGCTTTGAATGTACCGCCGTTCTTGATGCCGCCGCCGATGTCGAAGACGAGCTCTTTGATGGTGGTGCCCATGGGGACTTCGCAAAGACCGCCGCGCGCCACCTTGCCTGCGAGCGCAAATACCTTGGTGCCCTTGGATTTTTCGGTGCCGTATTCGGCGAATTGAGCCGCGCCGTTGCGGATGATCCAGGCCACGTTGGCAAAGGTTTCGACGTTGTTGTTGTTGCTCGGATGCTGCCAGAGCCCCTTTTCGGCGGGGAATGGCGGGCGGATACGGGGCATGCCGCGCTGACCTTCGATGGAGGCAAAAAGCGCGGTTTCTTCGCCACATACAAAGGCACCGGCGCCCTGCTTGATCGTGATGTCGAAGTCAAATCCGGTGCCCATGATGTTTTTGCCCAGCAAATGCGCTTCGCGGGCGGCTTTGAGCGCAATTTCAAGGCGGGCGATCGCGAGCGGATATTCGGCGCGGCAGTAAATGTAACCGGCGTTGGCGCCGATCGCGCGGCCGCAAATCGCCATCCCTTCGAGCACAGCGTGGGGATCGCCTTCGAGGACCGAGCGATCCATGAATGCGCCCGGATCGCCCTCATCTGCGTTGCAAATCACGTACTTGGGCGTTGCCGGCTGAGCGGCAGCAAACGACCATTTGAGCCCCGTCGGAAACCCTGCACCGCCGCGTCCACGAAGCCCAGAAGCTTTCACTTCATCAATAATTTCGCTGGGTTTCATTTCGGTCAGCACGCGCTTTAAAGCTGCGTAACCGCCGCGGGCGCGATATTCGTCGAGCGACTCGGGATCGATCAGACCGCAGTTGCGCAGCACGATGCGGACCTGGCGATCGAGCACGGGCGCTTCCTGACCAAAGGTCTTTTCACCGTCGGTGCCCCAAACCAGATCCTCGGGCAAAGGCTCATCTTTGAGCACATATTTTTCAAAGATTTCGCGGGCTTTTGCGGGATTCACCTCGCCAAAAATCGCGCGGTTGGCTCCCGTCCGCACCTCGACCAGCGGCTCGCGGTAGCACATGCCGATGCAGCCGGTGATTTTGAGCTCGATGCCCTTTTCGCTGCAGAGCTTTTGCAATTCAGCGTAAGTATCAGAGGCGCCTGCAGACATGCCGCAGGTGCCCATGCCGACGATCACTTGTTTGACTGCGCTCATCGGTCTTCTCCATTTTTCTTCAATAATTCAGCGTCCTTACGACGCACAGTCTTGATCAGCTGGCGCACTTTGGCGGGCGTCAGCCGACCGTGGGTTTCGCCGTCGAGCACCAGCACGGGCGCAAGGGAACAGCAGCCGATGCAAGCCACAGTAAAGAAGCTGAATGCCCCATCTTCAGTGGTTTCTCCCACATCGATGCCGAGCTCGTCGCGCAGGGTATCGGCGATCGATTTGGCCCCCGAAACGTGACAGGCGGTTCCTGCGCAGGCGCGGATCACGTGGCGCCCCATCGGTTGCAGGCGGAATTGGCTGTAAAACGTGATGACACCGTAGATTTCGGCTTCTCCCACGCCCGTTGCAGCCGCGATCGCCTGGATCGCTTTTTTGGGCACATATCCAAAATGCGCCTGAGCCGACTGCAGAAGCGGGATCAATGCGCCGGGTGCCCCATCGTAATTCCAGAGGCGATAAGCGAAATTTTCATCGGAGACTGGTTCTTTCAGGCCCTCTTTGGGCATTTCGCAAAAGACCGGCAACAGCAGAATGCGCTTCACGCCCGAAACGGCTTTCAAAGCCGAGACGGCCTCGGATTCCGCCCCAAAATGAGCGGAGGCCGAAAGCAGCGCGCATTGCGATTCACCGACTTCAGCCTGAAGCAACGGTATTTTTTTAACCGCCGCCATCACACCGCTGCGCGCAGCCGCATCGAATTCAACCCAAGCCCATGTTTTTGCAGCAGAATCTCCGTCATCACCTTGCCAGTGATCGAGCGATTCAAAGCTCAGACGAGACTTCTCAGAAAGGGCCTTATCGGTACAAATCAGCGCTTGCAAATCCCCCCGAACACCGTAGCAGGTTGAGCCCGCAGAGGCTGCAATGCGCTCTAAATTCGCCCTTGTCCGCGCTTCCTGAGAGATGGACAACCCCAATACCATCCGCGCCATTTTGGCTCCTCGTGTCAAAATGCATCAAAGCGGGTTATGGATAGCAAGCCCCAAAGGCATCGTCAATCAGTGAAGCGCCCAAATCCGGCCATTCCACTTTGTAGATTTCGTAAATCGGTTGATTTTGGGACAAATTTTTTTTGCATTCATATCGAGAATCTCGAAAAACTGGATTCTTATCTGGAATCGCGCCCCAAGGGTGATATAAAGGGCGATATGCGCTGTGCCCGATGCAACAACAATCTTGAAGATCAAGCGACCGTTTGCGAGCGCTGTGGCTTGGTTCCCAACGCCGAAGGTGTAGATCCCTTAATTGGTACCGTCATTAAGGGTAAATACCGGGTTGAAAAGCGCATCGGCGCAGGCGGAATGGGCACCGTCTATTTGGGTAAGTGGTTGTTATTTGGGCAGAATGTGGCCATCAAAATCCTGCATTCCAGGGCCGCAAACTCCTTTGCAACCGCCAAGCGATTCGAGCTCGAAGCGCATACCTACGCGCAGCTCAATCACCATAATCTGGTCTCGCTGCGCGATTACGGGCAAACCCCCGAAGGCACCGTCTTTATGGTGCTCGAATACTGCCCGGGCGAGACGCTCTCCAAGATCCTGCGCACAAGGCAAAAGCTGCCGCCTTTGATGGCCATCGAGTTTTGCCTGCAAATCGCCGCCGGATTGGTGGAAGCCCACGCGCACCATATCGTCCACCGCGATCTCAAGCCCGACAACATCATGGTCGAGACGATGTCGCACAACAGCTATCACCTGAAGCTGCTGGATTTCGGCATCGCCAAAAACATCGCCCAGGACAAAGGTGCCCCCATGCTCACTTCGGCTCAGACCGCTGTGGGCACGCCCGAATACATGGCCCCCGAGCAGGCGCGCGGAAACGCCGTCGACGGGCGCACCGATATTTACGCGCTCGGCATCGTGCTCTACGAACTCGTCTGCGGCCGGCCCCCCTTTATTGCCCAAAACGGTAATAAATTAGCGGTGATGACCGATCAGACGAGCACTCTGCCGCCGCCGCCCCACGTCTTTTTGCCCGATATTCCGCCCGAACTCGAAGCGCTCATTTTGCGCTGCCTCGAAAAGCTGCCCGAACACCGCTTTCAAACGGCCTCCGATCTCATCACCGCGCTCACCCGCGTGCAAAACATCATCAAGGAAGGCCAGACGCTCGCCAAAAATCCCACGATGCCCATGCTGCCTGCACCGAGCATCGACGAGCATCATTTAAGCCCATCGATCTCGCTCAAAATGCCCCGGGCGATCTCTCAGACCCTCGATTCAAGGCCGATTTCGCAGATCGATCCGCCCCATGGGCTGACGCCTTTGCAGCTTGGGATCGGGCTTTCGGTGTTCGTGGTGCTGATCGCCCTGGTGGCCATTTTTACCAGTCGAAACGCTGAGCCCGTAAACGAAGATTCAGGCGATCCATCAAAGCCCGTAGTCGCGCAACTCCAGACGGATCAAGTCAAAATTGAGCCTGTAGCGGATCAGGCGCAGCCGCAGGAAAAGCCGGTATCGCCCGCGAAAGCCCTGTCGCCCGTTGACCCCCAGTCGATTGCGCAGCAAACCGCGTGGTCCTGGCTGCAATCGATTCCGCCCTATCTCGAGCAGGAACACGAGCGCATCACCCAGGAAAACGAGCGCGCAAGGGCCGCTGAAGAAGAGCAAAAACGCCTGCGGGATGCCGAACTGCAACGCCAGCAGCAAGAGGCCGAACAACAGCGCCTGCAAAAAGAGGCCGAGCAAAAGCGCCTGCAGGAAGAAAACGAACGCAACCAGGAAGCCAAACGCGAAGTGGAGCGGGCGCTCGCAGACTTCAAAAAAGCGCGCAAGTTGCTGAGAACAGGCGATTTTGAAGAAGCTTCCGGTCTCATTGAAGATGCGCTCAAGCGCAAGCCGGACTTAAGCCGCGCCGATTTAAAGAGCTTCCAGGATTTGCGCTCCGACTTAAACCGTCTGCGCAGCCAGCTCTCGATGGCCAAGCTCAGCTACGACAGCAAAGATTGCGCGCACGCCCTCGAAATGCTCGAAGCGCTCGCCAAGGCAGCCCCTGAATCCAAGGCATTCAAGAAGATGGTCAACGAATGCCGCCGCCAGCTTTCCGACGAGTGATCACTTGATCATCGCCATGATGATCCCCGCTGAAACGGCGACGTTGAGCGACTCGATGCGGCCGTTGCCCGGAATGGTGACCGAAATGGGGCAGGCTTTGCGCGTCTCGGGCGAAATGCCCGTCTGCTCGTTGCCGAGCACCACGCAGCAGGGACGATGCAGCGGCTTCTCGATCACCGATCGTTCAGCATGCTGATCAGCCGCGATCACTGCTATCTTCTGTTCCCGCAAGCGATTTAAAGCTTCAGCCATATTGGGTACGGGCACGCAGGGCACGGTCTCTGCCCCCCCTTGAGCGATGCGCACCGCTGCTGCACTCAAACTCGCCTGCCCAGGCTCCTCGGGCATCAGCACCGCATCGGCGCCAAACCAGGCGGCACTCCTCAAAATCGCTCCCAAATTATGGGGATTCCCTACAGAATCCAGCGCAACCAAGAAGGATCGCGTCGTGAGCCTTTTCAAAAGCATGTCGAAAGAATACAAAGGCAAAGGTTCCGTGATCACGACAATACCTTCGTGATGAACGGTTTTCGCGATGCGCTCGAGCTCTTCGCTGCTCACCTCCCTGTAAGGGCGATGATGCGCAGCCGCAATTTTGAGCAGAGGTGCAACCGTTAAACGGCGGCTTTGTTCGTGAAAAACGCGCAAAATACTTTGAGGTCGATAACGGCCCACCGCCAACGCAGCGTTGACGCCATAAACGATCGCTTCTTCTGGACTTGACATGGAAACTCCTTCTCTTTGCAATCGCTTTAAGCCAGCCTCGCGTTGCTGTCAAAGGATGCACGGCAGCAAAATGAATCGCTCTTTTTTCAAAACCGTTACAGCGCTCACCGCTTGTATGTGCCTTTGGGCCTGCGATGACGATGATGAGCGCGCCCATTACGATCTTGATGGTGGTTTGGATGGCAGCCAGAGCACATTGCAGGATGCAGCCAAATCCGACAGCAACGTCGCCACTGATGCCTCCGACGCTCAATCCGCCGACACTGGCCCCAGCGAAGAGCAGGGTGAAATCTTCTGTGGTTCCGCAGACTTAGAACCTCATGACTGGATTTTGATTGAAGACGCAACCCAGGGCATCGGCATGGGGGCGACGTTTGGATGCGACATCGATGCCATTGAGTACAGCTGCCCCGACGGTCAAAAAGGCAGCGCGCTCTCCATCGTGGGGCATGCAGGCCAAAATGTGACCCAGACCAACTTCTCGAAATCATGCGGAAGCAAAAGCGAATCCTGCAACACTGCAAGTGAATGCGCCGCATTGCTGGGCGTCAGTGGCTCACTGCTCGCCAGCTTTGCCCGCAACTTACAAGGCTGCCAAATCACAGTGTTTGAACAAAGCGACATGGAAAACGAGATCTGCCGCGTTTCGCATTGCAGCGATCCCGAACACTTGACGCGTTGCCAATGGCTCTTCAACATCAACGACGGCCAGACCGGCCAGGAAACCGTTCCTTAACGCCTTATTTTAAAGGAGTTTTTCGGTGAAAAAGCTCAAAACCTTGGGCATGACCCTCATCGAAATCCTGATCACGCTCGCCATTCTGGGACTTTTGGCCGGGGCCCTGCTGCTGTTTATGCGCCCGGACGACGACCGCAAATGCCGGAATGAAGCGGAGCGCCTGGCCTCCTGGATGCAGTCGACGGTGGCCGAAGCCGGAATGCGCGATCAGCCCGTGCGCGCAGCCGTCGATCTCGATTTGCAAAAGGTGACCCGCGAGCTCGCCTCCTTCGACTCGATGAAGAACACCAAAGGCAGCAGCTTCAGCTGGAAAGAGGCTGAAAAGACAGAAGTTTTTACGCCGAGAAACAAGGTGCAGATGACCCTTGTGGCCACCGTCGCCATCCCCGAAACCAAATCGGGCACAGTTTGGCTGGTCTTCGAAGGCAACCGATCGCGCGGGGGCGTGATCGTGATGGAACTCAACAAAGCGGTCTATTCCGTGGTGATCTGGCCCAGCGGCGAAGTCAAGGTGGAACCGGGCCGGGCAAAGCCCAAAGACGGCGCACAGCAAAACAAAAAGCTGCTTTGGGACATCGAATCGATGGGGCTTTCCGGAGACGGAACCCTCGATCTCAGCAACATCCCCATCGGGCAGGGCGAGACCCCATCCGAAAAACCGAGTACGCCTGCAACACCTAAATCGAAGGCCAACCCCAAGAAGCCTCAGGAGGAAACTCCGCCGAGCGATCCGCCGCACGAAGAGCCGCAGCCGCCCGAAATGCCCCCTCAGGAAACTCCGCCGCCCGAGGAGCCACCGGAAGATCCACAAGAGGATCCCGAAGATCCCGAGGAACCCGACGCCGGAGAAGAGCATGAATGCGAACGCAACGAGGACTGCGAAGGCTTATGGCGCGTCTGCCGGCAAAGCGATCACACCTGCGTCATCGATCCGAGCAACCACGCCTTCAGGCTATACAGCGTTCAGATCACGCAACCTCCCGCAATGCAGCAGTTTTTAAGCGAGCGTTTTAACCGCGAGATCTCGGATGAACGCTATAATCTGGTCCTCAAACTGGGCGAACCGCACGCGGGCGAAGTGGGCGAAGATCAGCCTTACTGGGGCTGGACCGTGCAGGCTCAGCGCGCCGGAAACTTTGGTGGTATGTCGGCTTACGTCCCTCACGGTGAAATGCCCGCATTCAGAGATGCCGCAAACCCCATGAACAACAGCTGCCCGCAGGGATTCGATGTTTGCTACCAGTTTATTTCGATGGATCAGGACGACGGGCAACCGAAACTCGATCTGTATTTGCCCTACCCGCGCTCGTCCCGCATTCCCGAAAACCAGTGTCAGTATCAAAAGCTGACTGTTGTTGCGACGTTACAGGCATACATTAAAATTGGCAACATTCCAGGTGGTGCGACGGCTCAGTTTGAACTGACGGGCGTCATCCGCGAAAAAGACGCGCGCAAACTTGAGGTGCAATGGGCCTCTTTGGGCGGCCTGGTGAGCCTTTACACCGTGATGACCGAACTCGGCATCAAGATGAACGCCGACAGCATGGGCGACGGACAGCCGGACGCCTGGCGTTTTTCGTTTACCGGCCCCGCTTACGAAGTCAGTTTATTGGGCGAGCCTTATAACCAGCTGGGCGCCAAGCCCCCAAACTGCAAATGAGCGTAGTGCCTTCAGAAACACTTGCATCATACCTTTTCAGCTCTGCTATAAATCTTGTCCCAAAATCAGGAGTTGACCATGTTTAAATCATCATTCTCTTGGCTTGCCGCAGGATTAACCGCTGCGGCTTTGTTTGCTGCCTGCGATGACGACGATACCGTGGATCTGGTCGATACTTCCGTAAAGACCGACGCAGGCGACGCTTCCACCACCGACGCGTCCACCACCGATGCCTCCGCAGATGCGAGCGACAGCTCCACCACCGACGCCTCTGCAGATGCGAGCGACAGCTCCACCACCGACGCAGAAAGCGACTCCGCGACCGACGAAGATGCCGCCCTCACCGAATGCCCCAAAGATCACGGCTGCGCTCAAAAATGCGAGCTCAGCGAAGAGGGGCAACCGGTTTGCAGCTGCGATCAGGAAGGCTTCATCCTGAGCGAAGACAAGAAATCCTGCGAATGCGACGAAGCCAACGGCTATATTGAAGCTGCAGATAATGACAATAACACCATCTGCAGATCACCCTGCAAGGAAGCGCAATGCGCCGATAAATGCGAGCTTGATCAGCAAAATCACGCGGTTTGCAGCTGCACGGAAGAGAATACGGTCCTCAATCCAGATGGCAAATCCTGTGATAAGCCCTGTGAAACAGCAGGCTGTGCCCAAAAATGCAGCCTGAACGAAAGCGGGGCTCCCGTCTGCAGCTGCGATCAGGAGAACTATATCCTGGCTCCGGATCAAAAAACCTGCATCACCTACCTGGCGAAGGGCGACGCCTGCACCGTCAACGAGAACACCGAAGGCGGCGAAAGCGGCGCCAAAGATGGCAACGAGGAAGTCGTCGCCAGCGAATGTCCCGACAACTACAGCTGCGTACAGGATTTCTGCCAGTTTGATCTCGCCAAACCAGACAAAACCTACATTGTCACTTACGCCCAAGTCTCTGAACCAGCGGCTGCTGCAGAGATGTTGAACATGGTCCTCGGTATGGCCATTGATCAAGAGTGGATACACCTGGTCGTAGAACCAGGTGGTTATACACAAGACGGGCATTATCGCTGGAACATCGGCAACGGCAAAAACAATGCGGGCACCTACTCCTTCAGCCATAAACTGCCCATTCAGAACTTTGATGGTTATTGGTATGGCAGTCCCGATGATTCCTCTGAGCCCCATTGGTTCCAGGATGGCACATTGACCTGGAAGATTCTCATTCCCCAGAACTCTGGCAAGCCAAACGAATGCCACATTAATTTCACAGTCAATGTCAACTTGGAGTTCTTTATTACTCAAAGAGTGGTTGAAGGCGGAACTCAGACAATTTTGCAAGGCAATGCGATCGGTTATTTACGCCAAGAAGACGCTCAAAAAGTCAAGATTGTTTTTCAGGGCAATGATTGGGCTTTAATGGATCTCCTTGAAGGAGCACCTCTCACCGTCGACACCGATGACAATGGTATTCCGGACGCCTACAAGCTCGAGCTGACGTTTGAAGCGGAATATAAGGAATTCTTAGATACCAACACCGCTCGCGATAGCAACGTCACCTTTACGGAATGCGGTACCACGACTGAATCAGGTAAATGATGAAGACTCCGCAAACGCACCCCTTTTTTTTGGGGGCGTTTGCGTATATGAATGCCACATTTTAAGGTGCATGCGCCTGCTGATTGAGGAGTGATCGGATGCAAATCGCCGAAGGTCAAATCGTTACGATTGAATATACCCTGCGCGACAAAGCGGGAAATGTGGTTGAGAGTTCCCAGGCCCAAGGTCCAGTGACGTTCAAGCTCGGTTCAGATCGCATGTTGCCCGGTTTGGCAAAAGCGTTAGAGGGCATGGAAGTGGGCGAAACCCGCTCAGGGGTCATCCCTCCGGGTGAGCTCGTTCCGCGGGAAATGACCAGCACCCGCGATATTCCCAAAACTGAATTCCCGAAGGGCGTTGAACCGAAAAAGGGCGATCGCTTTAAGGCTCAGGGACCGAACGGTCAGCCCGTACTCTTTGAAGTGCTTGAAATCAAAGAAGATTCCGTTCAGGTACAGCTCCTTCACATTCTGCACGACACCGAAGTGCATTACGAAGTGAAAGTGCTGGCAGCCCGCAAATCCAACCTGCCGCCGCCGCCGCCTGTCGATGATGTGCCCGATTTAAGCGACGATCTCGTAGACGAATAACGCCCCCAAACCGCCATCTTTACAATCAGTGACCTCTTTCGAGATCACTGATTGCCCTTTCAAGATCACGGATTGCCTTCCCCACCGTTTTCTTCTGCCGCCACGCGGGTCACCTGAAGCTCAACATCCTTAGTGTTCCCCGCAAGATCTCTGGCAGAAACGCCTGCAGTCACGCTCGCCCCCACAGTGGGGGCCAAAATACGTTCCACATTCACGATCACCGTGCATTCGCGCCAATAGAGATGATCAGAATCGGAATACTCTGCAGCTTCGGCACAAGTGGCGAATTCTGGGCCGGAAACGACAGCAGGAATCTGATTCTCAGAGGTATCGCCCACCCGGCAGGTCAGCGTAACAGCGGTGGTTCCTACGGGAACTTCAAGCGAGGTCTGCTCACATTTGAGCTCAGGAGGCGTACCATCAACCACAATCGGTTCAGTCAGCTCGCGTAGCTGGTTCGCACTATCGGTCGCTTTGAACTTCAGTTCCCGGTTGCCCTCTTCCATGGCGAGATCCAAAGCGAACTGCCCCGTTGACAGGGCCGATGGAATCGAAGTTCCGTTGAGGCTGAACTGAGTCAGACTGCAAATCCCGGCATTGACCGTGCCTTCTACGTGAATCGGGCAATTGGCTCCAGCGTCGCAATTGGGTTTGTAATAACGATGGCTTTCGATCACATTGCCTTCTTCATCCGTTTTTTCATCCAAATAGCAGTCTGGATAAACGCATCTGAGCGCGATCTCAGGCGGTGTGCGATCGATACCGACGACGCGCTCCACCTTGCTGGAGAGCCCAACCGCATTGACGGCTTCAAGGGTAATCGTCTGCTCACCTTCGAGTAACGGGCTGGAAATACAGAAGTTTTCTGTTCCATCGAGGGTAACGGCTGAGCCGTTTACGGTCACAGAGGCGATCCCGCTTTCGGCATCGTGCGCCTCCCCGCAAATGCGGACGCTCTCGTCAGTAATGCAACGCTGGGTGGTGGGCTGTGAAAGCGAGACCGTGGGCGCCGTATTGTCGAACAACAACGCCAGCCCTTCGGTCACCTGACCCTCTTCACTTTCAGCGGTGATCCTGAGCGTATAGGCCCCCGACTGATCGAAAGGCACGCTGGCTTCGAAGCTGTGATCTGCTTTTATACTTACACGAATCGGGGCAAACCCGCCGTCTTTGTACGCAAGCTCCGCGAGAACCCCGGTGACGCTGTCGCAAAGTCTGCCTGAAAGCTCGGCTGGTGTTGCGCTGAACATCCAAACGTCGTCCAGACGGGTCGCATTGGTGAACTCGACGGATTGAATGCAAGCGCTCTTTGATGGGCGGGTCACCTGAACGCTCTTGCAGCCCTTGTTGCCCGCTTCATCGATGGCGCAGGCCTCAAGCTCGTTGACGCCGACTTCCAGCGCAAGCTCGCCCGAAAACTCACCCGAGGCATTGCTGCGCGTGCGGGACTGAGCCACCAAACGGCCGTCAGAAGTCGAAGTCAGCACGACCGGCATATTGGCTTCAGGTGAGGTTCCGGAAGTCACGCGGCCTTGCAAAACGGTCTTTTCAACATCGAGTTCTGCACCCGATGCGGGTGAACTCAACTCCACAACGGGTGGCACAGAATCGCGCAAAACGGAGCAATTCTGAATCTCTGAAGCATGGCCCACAACATCGAAGCACTGAACTTTAAAGCTGTTTTGCCCTTCATTCAGATCAACTTCCGCTTCAAATTCACCAGTGGCCGACCACGCAACGTTCACGGCATTCCCGTTGATCGCCAGATGCTCAACCCCGTAAGCATCGGTGCAGCGACCCGACAACTTGTGTTTTTCACCCGGAACCGCAATCGGAGGCGCATCGAGAGAGAGTTCCGGAGCCGTTAAATCGCAGTCCACGCGCAGCTTCTTTTCGCAGCGACCGCCCAAATCCGAGGTCACGACCAATGAAATCCAGTTGGTCCCCTCCTGAAGCGGGATCTCGACTGAAGCCTGCCCTTCGGACAAGCCGACCGAATCGTCGTTTAAGAGCGCGGTGAACTCCACATCCTCATCTTCATCCGCCGTCGCCGCAGCCGTGACTTTCACCTGCGCTTCGCCCACAAGATTCTGGCCTTCAAGCGAGCAATCGATCGCAACCTCTGCGTCAAACTCCGCGTCAAACTCCGCGTCCAGCTCCGTTGCATCTTCTTGTAATGGCGCAGCATCCATCGGTTTTCCGCTGTCGGCAGCGTCTTCCTTGGGCTTCTCATTGCCGCCGATGCAGATACCGTCTTTACAAACGCCGCCGTTGCAGTCGTCGTTGGAATCGCAGACTTCAGGATCGAGGAGAATGCTGCAACCCGAGAGAGCACAAGCATAAATGGCAATGATCCATCGTTTTTGCATGGCAGCGCTCCTTAAAAGGTAAAGGAAGTCACGGCACCAAAGCCGCCATTCATGGGGAAGAAGCCCACATTCTGCCCGGAGGGCTCGTCGTCACCGCTCAGGCAATAAAGCAGCACGCCTGTTACGGCCGCAGCGACGCCGGTCCCCAGCAAAATATCGGTCACCAAAGCGCGCGTGCGCACGTCGTCCGCCAGATCGCTTTCTTTTGAAGTGCGGTTGCATGTGGGTTTATCGCGGCAATCCGAAAGATCGCTGTCCGCACTGAGCGCCAGCCATCCGGTGATACCGCCGCCGATCAGGGCTGCCCCGCCCACGCTCATGAGCGCGATGCCCCATTTTTCGCCGCCAGACATGCCCTTTTCGGTCTTGACTTCGAGATCGATCACGGTCTTGCGTTCTTTGCCCGCCTCGATGGCGATCATCTCGTGATACGGGCGGCCGTCGGGGCCCACGATGTCGATGCTGTGCACGCCGACGTCGAGTTCGATGGGTTTGGCGAGGGGCGAAATCCCCACTTGTTTGCCGTCAATCTGGATCGCAAGGCCGACGTGGTTGACCTCGATGCGCGCAAAACCGGTGGGCGGCGCTTCTTCGAGGGTCGCGTTCAGGGTCAGGGGCGCTCCAGGCGGCGTATGTTCGGGTTTTAAAGCGATCTCTCCGCTCCATCGCTTGTATCCTTTGAGCTCCAGTTCCACGCGGTACCGGCCGGCGGGCTTGGCCACATAGAGCGGGGAGAGTTCGGATTCCGGTTGCACCTGCGCCGCGTCGGCGGTCAGTTCGCTCACGTAAATGGTGGCGCCAGGAGGCGTGGTGATGATGGAGACGGTGGGCAAAATGGGCATCAGCTTGGCGCGCAAATCGATGCGGGATTTCCCATCAAGGCGAACAGCGCGCTCATAAGGTTGAAACTCTTTCTGCACAACCCGCACCGTATGCTTGCCTTCGGGCAGCTTAAAGGTAACCGGCGTCTTGCCGCGCGACCGCCAGCCGTCTTTGACGAAGACATCGGCGCCGGAAGGATCGCTGGTCACCGAAATCGTAGCCCAGCGCGCTACTTCGGCTTCGAGCTCCGCGAGCTTGGCCTTTTGCTCATCGCTCACTTTGGAAGATGTGGACGCAAACAGGCGCATTTGATCGAGCGCGTTTGCCAAATCGCCCATGCCCTCGTAAGCCTGCGCCATGTTAGCGAGCATCGAGGGGTGCGGCGCCAGCTGATTGGCTTTTTCAAAGGCATCCAGCGCCTCGGTATAACGGCCCGCCAAATAATGCGCGCGACCATTCTGAAAGGCGGCTGCCGCCTGTTCTTTCGGCGACGCAGCAAACGCAGTTCCAAGGAAGAAACCCCAGAAGACGAACAGCCAAAAGGTCTTACGCAACATCCGATCCTCCAGTGCCCGCAGGCAGCATCAAGGGGTTCAAATCAATCATAGGGGTTCTCAAGATCGCTCTCTTTCGGCTTCTTCGGTGGTTTGCGAGGCCGCTTGGGTCGCTTTGGCGTTTGAGTCCCCGTTTGGGTTGTATCGCCTTTATTGGCGCCATCTGCAACAGACACGGGCTGCAAATCGAGCACAAACTGATGACCTTCCGTTAAAGCGGCACCATTGACCTCGATGGATAAATCCTGATGGCCTTCGAGTTTGAGCGTGTAATGCACCAAAGCTTTGGGATCGATGGTGAGCGCCTTCGGGGTCACGAAGCCCGTATCTTCGTTTTCCAGGAACAGCTTAGCGCCTTCTGGCTTGCTCGTAAGCGTAAAATGAAGCACGGCCGCAGCTTCCGCATCCGCAGCTTCCGCATCCACCGCATCCGCATCCGCAGGCACATCCGCAGGCTTTGCCAACGCTGCATCCACGTCTCCGAGCGCCACAACGACGGGCGGCGACGGCGGCGGCGGTTCCTTGCGCGTCAGCAACCAGACCAGCAAACCGCCGAGCAGCAAAACGACCGCTCCCCCCAGCGCAAAGGGAAGCCATTTCGGAGACTTTTGGGTCGTCTGAGGCTTGCCGGGATATTTGGCCGCCAAATCCGCCGAAGTCATCATCATGATCGGGCGCTGAGCATCGACCGTGGGATCGCGGACATCAAGGCGGTTTAAATTGAGCGAGCTTCGATAAACCGCCGGTGGCGGCTCGGCTGCGGAAGCTTCTTCCTGAACCGGATGCCCCATCACAGGGGCAGGCGGCATTTTGACATTGGGCGAGGTAAAGACCACGTCGCTGAAGGGATCAAACTTTTCGGGTGCATCCAGTCGTTCAAAGCTGCCAGAGGCGTTGGAGGACTGCCCCGGAGTTCCAAAGGCGTTCGGATCATAAGACGCAGGCCCCTGACCCATCATGCCCTGCAGATTGGAAGGCGGTGGCGGTGTTTCGGCCTGCCGGATCGGCTTTCGACCCCCTGTCAGCTGCGCAGCCAGGCTCGCGTAAAGCTGTTGCGGCGCCCCTTGAGCCACGGAAACCGTCGAATCATCCTCCAAATCGTCAAAATCGAGCCCTGTCGAGGCGGACTTCCCCGAGAAATCGAACATGCCGGATTTTTGATCCGAAAAAAGATCGTGCAGCAGCTCATTGGATCCCTGCTTGATGACCACCGCCAAATCTGAGGCCAGCGCGCGCAGATCGGGATAGCGGTTTTGAGGATCCTTTGCGAGGCAGCGATCGATCACTTCGGCCAGCTTGGGCAGAGTTCGCAGGCGTTCCACGCGTTTTGAGAGCGGAGCGGGCGAGCCACGGGTGATCGCCGTCAGGAGCTGTTCGGGAGTTGCGCCAAAAAACGGGAGCGATCCGCTGAGCAGCTGATAGCCGATGATACCCATCGTGAATTGATCGGAGCTGAGCTCGGCGTTTAGGCCCATGGCCTGCTCGGGGCTGAAATATTTGGCGTTGCCCACCAGAACCGCGCCCATGTTCGTATTGCGCACACCGATGAGCAAAGGCGAAGCGGCGTCGCAGATTTTGACGAGCTCAGTGCCCTGCGCATCGCGGCAGATGAACACGTTTGTGGGCTTCAGGTTGCTGTGGGGATGCCTGATTTTATGCAGCGGCGAGAGGGCTGTGCAGATTTGAAACAGAATGTCGGCTGCGCGGTGAGGAGGCATGGGGCCTTCGTGGGCCAGAATGGACTGTAACGTTTCGCCCTCGATCCATTCCGAAACCACGAACACGGTGCCGTCGCGTTCCATGGCCGCCGCCTGAACCGCCGCCAGCCGCACGTGGCGCAGGGTGGCCACCTCGCTTGCAGCCTTGAGAATGGCGTTGCCATAAAGTTCGGCCACATCGGCGTGAATCAGTTTGATGGCCACCTGCATGTGGGTCTGCATATCGACCCCGCGATAGACCATGCCGATTTCGCCGGATCCGACGTTTTCGCCCACCTTAAAGCGACCCGCCAAAATGCGCCCTTCAAAGGGATCCTGTCCGTAGTCCTCCTGAAGCGCAGCACCACAAAACGCGCAGGTCACATTTTGATCTGGATTTAAATTGTTGCAGTGAGGGCATCTCATCGTTTCGGCCAACCTCCAAGCAGGGCGGGAACGGAAATTTGCGCTTTTGAGATCAAAAAGGAAACCTCAAACCGCAGTTCGGCTCACAAATGCCCATCTCGCCCGCCTCTTGAATACCGCATCTCTCGCGTTTCGACTATTTTTCAAAGCGAAATCCCCGGAAGAGCGCCTCAAATGGCCCTTTTTTGCGGGACGCTCTCGCGTTACAGGGCTGCCGATGGCGTCCGCTTCAAAAAAAATTTGCACGCCATAAAAAAATGATTGACGGCCGGCGCCTGACGGTATATAAACCGCCGCGTTCGCGAAGGTGGTGGAATTTGGTAGACACGCTAGCTTGAGGTGCTAGTGGCCGTTCGGCCTTGGGGGTTCGAGTCCCCCCCCTCGCACAATCCCCGGTGATTCAGTTCACCGGGGATTTTTTTTGCCCGCCGCTGCCCCAAACAGAGCGTCTTGGCGTAAAGACGCCCCAGTCTGACCCTTGATCGCCCATTCCTAAACCCCATGACTCAAGATCCTGACTCTGCCCAAGGCTTGCCTAAACCCCATGACTCAAGATCCTGAGTCAGGTTGACGCGTCATGGCGCCAAGCCCCTCCTCCGGGCGACTCACGCCTGGGGTTGAGTGACTGCGGGATGCTTGCGGGCGTAGCGCCAGGCGTAGACGAGCGGCAGAACGATCAGCGCCAGCAGGATCGCAAACCAGAAGACCCAGGCGACGGGATGGCTCCAAAGGGAGATCGCCATCAGCAGGATCCCGCCCCAAAACCAGAGACGACCGCCAAAACGGTGGGTCGCAAGCCAGCAGCCTTCGTCGTTTAAGGTCCAGGAGACGCGAAATCCCATGCTGCGGTTCTGCTTGAACTTGGGCATAAAATTCCCGAACACCGCGATCATCCCGGACACAAGCAGCATGGGCAAAAGCACGGGATCCTCGATGTATCCCAGGCAACGACCGTAAAGCACGACGTAAACCGCCCAGGTGATCGCGGGCGTCGTGGCAAACAAAAGCGTCATCACCCGCGGCGACTGATCGCGATTCTGAGGCTCGCGCAGCGTAATCCAGAGGCAAAACCAATGGAGTGCGAGCAAAACCACCGGCATCCCGAGCACCAGAACCGCAGGCGAACTCCAGGCGTTCGGTTCACCGTCAAACCCAAAATGCGTGGGCACCCGCTCCGGCAGGCGATCCCAAATGCAAAGCCCCACAACCGCCGGCAACAAAATCGCCAGCGTCGACAGCACAAACGCCCATTTGTGATCTTTCATCCTTTTTCTCCCTGTAAGTTGCGCACCCAAAGCAGGATTTCTTCGAGCACGGAAGCGTTGAGTTCGTAATAAATAAACTTCCCTTCGCGGCGATCGCGGATGAGATCGGCTTCCTTCAGCACCGCGAGATGTCGCGAAACCGAGGCGTCGGTGACCTCAAAATGGCTCGAAATCTCGCCCGCAGAGAGGCTTCCCTGCTTTAACAAATTTAAGATCTCGCGGCGAATCGGATCGGAGAGCGCCTTTAAGGTTTGCTGGAGCCCCAACCACGACCTCCTTTCATTTAACATTTAACCGAAATGTTAATCGTAATAAAGCACGCCTACAGGGAAACGGTCAAGGCCGAAATGCGCTCTTAAATGCGCCTTCAAAAAAATTTTTTCGTGAGCCCTAAAAAGCGATTCCTTCCATATTTTTTGATTTGACAGCCACCGCAAATGCCCGTTATTCTTTTTAAACCTCAAAAACGGGAGAAGTACCATGAAGTTTCTCTTCCAGCATGTTGCCCTCGCCGCCCTCGCCTGCGGTTTTCTGGCCTGTAGCAGCGATTCCAAATCGGGCAGCAAAGCCCCCCAGGATCAGAACCCTCAAAACGAAAACACCACAGACTCCAAAGCCGACAGCACCAAGACCAATGAGACCCTCGAAAGCCTGCAGGCGCGCTACTGCCAGACCCTCGAAGGCTGCGCCGATGTGATGGATGGCTGCAATGTGGCCGGGCTCTGCGGCATGCACAAAACCACCAAGACCAAGCTGAACAAGGCGATTCGCAAATATAACCCCAACATGAAGGGCGTCGCTGAACTCGCCGAAGGCGAAGAGCTCGTCACCCTTTGCACCAATCTCGCCACCGAGCCCTTCAAGGACCTCAGCGCCAGCTACCTCAAGCTCATCTGCACGCCCTGGGTCCGCACCTGCGAAGAAGCCTGCGAATCCTACGTCGACGATTGCAGTTCCAGCTGCCCCAACCTCGATCTGCAGGAAGTCTGCCTCGCCGCATGCAGCACCAGCGAGCAAGCCGACGAGATTTACTTCGGCGCCTGCGACGACATGATCGATTACTTTGCCATTGCCGATCGTTGCGACAAGCCCATCACCTGCGCGGACGCCTGCAACAACATGGCGACCAGCTGCGGCAAAGACTGCCCCGGCGCCGACGTGGTCGGAATCTGCATGCGAGCCTGCATCCCGCAGTACGCCAAGGAACTCATGGAATCTTCGTGCGGTAGGCAGCTGGTGACCGTTGGTCTCGACGATTACTGCTATGGTGAACCCGACTGCGAAATCGCCTGCGATCTCGCCGCCAACTGCCAGAACGCCTGCGCAAGCCATGATTTCAAGCAAGTCTGCCTCGATCGCTGCGACGACGACAACGTCTACGATCTCTACGATAAACTCTACGACGCCCGCTGCGACAGCGTCCTCGAGCTGATGGATGTGACCGCGCTCTGCGCCGAATAGAGGATGCCCTGTCGGGCATGGGGGGCTCCTTCGGGAGCCTCTTTTTTTATGCGGGGTATTGGGGTGGCTCTCGCGGGAAGATGGAGTGAGGTTGGGGGAAGCTGGGGTTTCTTGTGGGGGCTCTCGGGGTGAAGCTTGAGGGAGATTGGGTTTCTTGTGGGGGCTCTCGGGGTGAAGCTTGAGGGAGATTGGGTTTCTCTCGCGAGACTATAAGTAAATATTTGGAGAAGCTTATCTTTCTCTCGTGGGCTCTCGGGTTAAAGTTTCAGTGAGATTGATTTTCTCTCGCGGCATCATCAGTTTTTCATCGATCTT